>NZ_JAKSEE010000003.1:350000-895000 GCF_022359915.1 Stenotrophomonas sp. NLF4-10 | reverse complement strand
CAATTGTGCGAAACGGACCTTGCCGGCTTCGTCCAGCTCGGCGCCGCCAAGGCGGAAGTCACGCAGCGCATTGTCCAGCGCTTTGGCACGGGCCCCGTCGAAGCCGGCCGCTTCGGGCGAGGCCGCCAGCGCCTTGTATTGCGCGTACAGCGCCGGGTTCTGCGCCACGGCACTGCCGAAGCGGCTGATCTTCGGCAGGTTGGCGTTGTAGGCCTCGCGCAGTTCGGGCGTGTTGACCACCGCTTGCAGGTGCGCGACCTGGCCCCACGCGCGGTACAGCCGCTCGGTGGCGTCGTCCAACGGGGTTACGAAATTGTCCCAGCCCACCGGCGCCACGGTTTCGGCGGTCTTCACCGCGGCTTCGGCCTCGGCCAGCAGGACATCGATGGCCGGGGTGACGTGTTCGGGGCGGATCGCGTCGAAGCGCGGCAGGCCGGAGAAGTCGAGCAGGGGATTGGCGTTCATGGCGTTCCGGAAGCGGGGGTCAGGCCTGATATGGCGACGGCTCCAGCCACGCACAAGGCAGCGCCGGCATGCCCTGCCCCGCGACGGCGGCGGCGATGGCGGCATCGGCAGCGGCCACGTCGATGCCCTGCCGCTGGTACCACGCCGGGTCGTAATAACTGTGCGCGTAGCGTTCGCCGGCGTCGCACAGGATGGTGACGATGGAACCGTCACGGCCGGCATCGCGCATCAGCTGCGCGGCATGCAGCACGCCGATGAAGTTGGTGCCGGTGGAGCCGCCGACGCGGCGACCGAGGGTGGCACTGACGTGGCGCATCGCCGCCAAGCTGAGCGCGTCGGGCACCTTGACCATCGCATCGACGCAGGTGGGAATGAAGCTGCGCTCCACGCGCGGACGGCCGATGCCTTCCACGCGCGAGCCGCCTTCGCAGGCCATGTCGCGCCAGTCCTCTCCCCGCAGGGCCGCGCAATAACCGTCGTAGAACACCGAGATTTCCGGGTCGGCGCACAGGATCAGGGTGTCGTGGCGGCGGTAGCTGACGTAGCGGCCCAGCGTGGCGGCGGTACCGCCGGTGCCGGGGCTGCACACGATCCATTCCGGCACCGGGTGCGGCTCCTCGGCCATCTGCTTGAAAATGGATTCGGCGATGTTGTTGTTGGCGCGCCAGTCGGTGGCGCGCTCGGCGTAGGTGAACTGGTCCATGAAGTGGCCGCCGGTTTCGCGCGCCAGCCGCTCCGATTCGCGGTTCAGGTCGCAGGCGCGCTCGACCAGGTGGCAGCGGCCACCGTGGAACTCGATGGCGGCGATCTTCTCCGGCGAGGTGCTGGCCGGGATCACCGCGATGAACGGCAACCCCAGCAGCCGCGCGAAGTAGGCCTCGGACACCGCAGTCGAGCCGCTGGACGCCTCGATCACCGGGCAGCCCTCGCGCAACCAGCCGTTGGCCAGCGCATACAGGAACAGAGAGCGCGCCAGCCGGTGCTTGAGGCTGCCGGTGGGGTGGCTGGATTCGTCCTTCAGGTAGACGTCGATGCCGGGGAAGCCGGGCAGGTCGAGCGGGATCAGGTGGGTGTCGGCCGAACGGTTGAAATCGGCCTCGATCTTGCGGATGGCTGCCGCCACCCAGGCACGCTGGGACATGGATCGCCACTTCATGGAAACTGAAGCCGATTCTACTGTGGGCGGCCCGGACACGCCGGCGATGACGTCACCCCGCGGCTTGCGGTGGTATCGTGCGGCCCTTGCCTTCCCGCCCCATCCCACGTGCCGCGCATCCTGTTGCCCCTGCTGCTGTGCCTTTCCCTGATCGCCGGTACGGTCGGGGCGGCATGGACGGCCACGGCGATGGCGGCACCGGCGCAGGCAAGCGCGCAGCACGACATGGACCATGCCTGCTGTGCCGACGGAGGCGGCCACGGGCAGCCGGCAAAGCAGGTGTGCGGCGAGGGTTCGCATTGCGATTGCATGCAGCACTGCAACCTGCTGCCTGCGCCCGTGGTGACGCAACTGGCGGCCCTTCCCTGTTCCCCGGAACCCACTGCGCTGCGCCTGCTGCGCCATGACGTGACGCCGGACCGGTTGCACCGACCTCCCATCGCCTGAGCCGATGTGATTGCCGGCCAGTGACCCCGTAGGAGCGCACTTCAGTGCGCGATGGGGCATGCCCGGCAAGGCCTCATCGCGCACTGAAGTGCGCTCCTGCGTGATCTGCGCTCGTTCCTTCACCGGGACGGCACCGGAGTTCCCATGACAAACGATTTCCTTTCCGATCCGCGCTCGCTGCTGTCGCGGCGGCGCTTCGTGCAGGGCCTGGCCGTGGGCGGCGTGGTGGCCGGCAGCGGCCTGTGGCGCGCTTTCGATGCGTTCGCCACGCCCATGCGCGCGACCGCCGCCAGCGAACTGCACGGCCATGACCTGAACCTGTCCATCGGCCGTTCCACCGTCGATTTCACCGGCCGCGCGCGTAGCGCCGTCACCGTCAACGGCTCGCTGCCGGCACCGATCCTGCGCTGGCGCGAGGGCGAGATGGCCACCATCCGCGTGGCCAATACGCTGACCGACGAAATGACCTCGATCCATTGGCACGGCATCCTGCTGCCTTCCAACATGGATGGCGTGCCGGGCTTGAGCTTCGATGGCATCGCGCCGGGCGAGACGTTCCAATACCGCTTCCAGCTGCGCCAGTCCGGCACCTACTGGTACCACGCCCATTCGCTGTTCCAGGAACAGGCCGGGCTGTACGGCGCGCTGGTGATCGACCCGCTGGAGCCGCCGCCGTACCGCTACGACCGCGAGCACGTGGTGCTGCTCTCGGACTGGACCGACCTCGACCCCGCCGCCCTGCACCGGCGCATGAAGAAGATGCCGATGCACGACAACACCTACCAGCGCACGGTCGGTGATTTCCTGCGCGACGCGCGGCGCGATGGCCTGCGCGAAACGCTGGCCGACCGCGGCATGTGGGGGCGGATGCGGATGACGCCCAGCGACATCTCCGACATCAACGCCCACACCTACACCTACCTGATGAACGGCACTGCGCCGGCCGGCAACTGGACCGGGCTGTTCCGCAGCGGCGAGAAGGTGCTGCTGCGCTTCATCAACGGCTCGGCGATGACCTATTTCGACGTGCGCATCCCCGGTTTGAAGATGACCGTGGTGGCCGCCGACGGGCAGTACATCCATCCGGTGACGGTCGATGAATTCCGCATCGCGGTGGCCGAGACCTTCGACGTGATCGTCGAACCGAGCGGGCAGGATGCCTTCACCCTCTTCGCGCAGGACATGGGCCGCACCGGCCACGCCTGCGGCACGCTGGCGGTGCGCCACGGCCTGCAGGCGCCGGTGCCGGCGCTGGACCCGCGCCCGCTGCTGACGATGGCCGACATGGCCCACGACCACGGCGGCGGCCATGCCATGCCCATGTCGCACGGTACGCATGGCGGGCATGACGCCCATGCCGGCCACGGCGGCGACACTGCGCCGAAACACCCGGCCGGCGAACGCCGCAACCCGCTGGTGGACATGCAGACCTCGGCCACCTCGCCACGGCTGGACGACCCCGGCATCGGCCTGCGCGACAACGGCCGCAAGGTGCTGGCCTATGCCGACCTGCACGCGCTGTTCGACGACCCGGACGGGCGCGAACCGGGACGCGAGATCGAACTGCACCTGACCGGGCACATGGAGAAGTTCGCATGGAACTTCGATGGCGCTCCTTTCGCCAGCGCCGAGCCGCTGCGGCTGAACTACGGCGAGCGCCTGCGCATCGTGCTGGTCAACGACACGATGATGAGCCACCCGATCCATCTGCATGGCATGTGGAGCGACCTGGAGAACGCGGACGGCCAGTTCCAGGTGCGCAAGCACACCGTGGACATGCCGCCGGGCACGCGCCGCAGCTACCGCGTGCGCGCCGACGCGGCCGGGCGCTGGGCGTTCCATTGCCACCTGCTGTACCACATGGAGAATGGGATGATGCGCGAAGTGAGGGTGCAGCCATGAAGACGATGCCACGCTCCTTGCTGTTCATCGCCCTGGCGCTGGCCGCCGGCAATGCCTGCGCGCAGGCTGCGCACGCAGGTCATCACCCGCATGACGCGACGCCGGCCGCCAACCCGCATGCCGCGCATCGCAGCACCACGCCGAAGGCCGATGCGGCCGATGCGCATGTGGGCCATGAGATGACGGGGCCTGTCACATCCCGCGCGGAGCATCTGCCACCCGCTGTTCCCGCTGTCGATCCGCATGCCGGCCATGCAATGCCGGCGAACGCCAGCGATGCACATGCCGGCCACGCGATGCCAAACCACGCGCACGATCATGCGGGACGACATGCTGCCGCCACGCAGACACCGCGCGAGCCTGTTCCCGCCCTGACCACCGACGACATGGCCGCCGCATTCCCGGTGCTGAAGCCGCATTCGATGGAACATGCATCCACCTTCAACAGCCTGGTGCTGTTCGACCACCTGGAAGCGTGGAACAACGCCCACGGCAGCGGCCAGTCATGGAATGCCAAGGGCTGGTTCGGCGGCGACATCGACCGCCTGTGGCTGCGCGGCGAAGGACGGCGCGGCGACGACCATCTCACCGGCTGGTCGCTGGATGCGCTGTACGGCCATTCGGTTTCACCGTGGTGGGACGTGGTGGCCGGCCTGCGCCATGATGGCGGCGACGGCCCCGGCCTGACCCGCGCCGCCATCGGCGTGCAGGGACTGGCGCCGTACAAGTTCGAGGTCGCGGCCACCGCCTGGCTCGGCGGCCCACGCAAGGTGGAGCTGGCGGTGGAGGCGGAATACTCCTTGCTGCTGAGCAACCGGTTGGTCCTGCAACCGACGCTGGAAGCCGGCATCGCCGCCGATGACGATCCGCGTCGCGGCGTCGGCAGCGGGCTGGGCCACGCCGAAGCCGGGCTGCGCCTGCGCTACGAGATCACCCGCCGCTTCGCGCCCTATGTCGGCTTCGTCCACGAACGCCGCTTCGGCCGCACTGCCACGTTGCACCGCGACGCGGGCGAAGGCGCGCGCGATTCGCGCTGGGTGGCCGGCGTCCGCTTCTGGTTCTGAACATGCGCGAAGGACCCGCTCCCGCCATCGACGCTGTCCTTCCGCCCTTTCCATCATTCCCGAGGTTCACATGAACGCATCGCTTCGCAAGCTGGCCGCCCTGCTGCTGGCCGTCGGCTCCGTATTCTCCATCGCCGCCTGTGGCGCCGCGCCATCGCCGGCAACGCGGGCACAGGACACCACCGCCGGGGCCGCCGGCACCCTGCCGGTGGTCCACGTCCACAAGGACGCGAACTGCGGCTGCTGCAACGGCTGGATCGAACACATGCGCGCGGCCGGCTTCACCGTGGTTGCCCGCGACAACGACGACATGGTGGCGGTGAAGCAACGATCGGGCATCCCGCTGGCGCAGGCCTCCTGCCATACCGCCGAGGTCGGCGGTTACGTGATCGAAGGCCATGTGCCGGCACAGGACGTGTTGCGCCTGTTGCGCGAGCAGCCCGCCGCGCGCGGCCTCGTGCTGCCGGGCATGCCGGTCGGTTCGCCGGGCATGGAGTCGCCGGACGGCCGCCGCCAGCCGTTCACGGTGGACCTGCTCGGCAAGAACGGCACGATGCAGGCGTATTCGCACCATTGACCGGCGCACCTGGAGCGACGTGAGCCGCGACCAGGCATTGTCGAAAAAGCCCGGTCGCGACTCGCGTCACCCCTACAATGATGCGGCCCGATGGCTCTCCCTTCCCCCATGAAAGGAACACTTCCATGAACCTCGACGCCCTCCGCCAACAGCCCGGCGTGGCCGCGCAGCCGCCGGCCGAAACCACCGGTTTCGTCTTCAACCACACCATGCTGCGGGTGAAGGACATCGCCGCCTCGCTGGATTTCTACACGCGCGTGCTCGGCTTCCGCCTGATCGACAAGCGCGACTTCCCCGAGGCCGAATTCAGCCTCTACTTCCTGGCCTGCGTACCCGAAGGCACGCAGGTCCCCGAGGACGACGCGCAGCGCCGCCTGTGGATGGCCGGCATTCCCGGCGTGCTGGAACTGACCCACAACCACGGCACCGAGACGCAGGATGGCCCGGTCTACCACGACGGCAATGGCGAGCCGCGCGGCTTCGGCCACATCTGCGTGTCGGTGCCGGAACTGGAAGCGGCCTGCACACGCTTCGAGGAACTGGGCGTGCCGTTCCAGAAGCGCCTGCAGGACGGGCGGATGAAGCACATCGCCTTCATCAAGGACCCGGACGGGTATTGGGTGGAGATCATTTCCAACCGCTGAGCGGCTCCGCGGAAGCCGGTGCCGGGCAAGCCCGGCACCTACGGCAGGCGTGGGTGCAGGCGTTCCTGTTCCAGCAGCAACGGGGTGCGTTGCAGGGCCGCGGCCACCTCGTCCCAGCCGGCGCGCCGCGCCCAGTCGCACATCGTGCCCGATACCGCTGGCGAGGGCGGTTCGCAGCCGGCGATGACCTCCGCCGGCAACGCATCCGGCGACATCAGCCACGGCAGCAGGCGCCGGTTCGCGGCCGCGGCCGTCTCGGCCAGCTTGGCGGCGATGCGGAAGCCACCACGGTCGATGTCGCCCCAGTGGTACAGCGCGGCATCGGCCGGCAGCCCGGCCAGCAAGCGCGCATAGGCCGCACGCCACGTCGGCGACGGCATGCCACCGGTATAGAGCAGCAGCACCGGGGCGTCGCCGCGCAGAGCGGCGGCCTCGTGGAAGCTGGCGAGGTTCTCGATGCTCAGCAGCGCACGCGCTCCGGTGGCGATGCCGCGCACCGCATCCACCGGGAAACCCAGCCAGCGCCGCGGCAGGACGTGGTGGCTGCCGTCGTCCAGCTCCACCGTACCCTGCCCGGCCAGCAGCAGCGGTTGCGGTTCCCTGCGCAGGCCCAATGCCGACCAGACCTGCTCGTCCTCCAACCCGCTGGGCGCGAGTTCGCCGGTGACCAGCAGGTCGAGCCACGCGGTCAGTGCTTCCAGCCGCTTGCTGTCATTGAACAGGGCGATGCTGGCCTTGCGCAGGATGCGTTCGCCGCGCGCGTCGGCCAGCAGGGTATCCGTGGCGCGGGCAGCATCGGCGAGGTCGGTGGCGGCCTCAGGGCCGTGGCCGCGCACCTTGCGGCCGGCGCGCCAAGCGGCCAGCACTTCGGTGATGACGGAGAAACGCTGCGGGGCATTCGTCTCGTCGGAATTTCCGCAGGAGCGCCGTGAGTCGCGACCGGGCGTTTTCGGGAAGGCCTGGTCGCGACTCACGTCGCTCCTGCAAGGGTACGGTGCGCTCCATTGCGCCAGCAGGGCTTCGGCGCGCACCACGCGTTCGCCCAGCAGTTCGATGCGCAGGTCACGTGCCAACGCCGCCACGTCACGCACGGTCAGGCGCAGCAGGTGTTCGCCATCGTCGCGGTGGCGGTCGCGTGTGGCGGTGATCGCGCCGGCGCGCTCGGCCAGCGCGATGCGGGCGTGGAAAGCATCGAAATCGGCGACGCCACGCAATGCGCGGTATTCGGCGCCATCGCGCTTGCCGTCCATCGGCAGCGTGGCCGGTTGCGCGTCGCCGGCCAGCATTGCCCTCTCCGCACGGCGCAGCAGGCGTTCGAGCACGCGCCTTGCGGGCGTGTCGTCTTCCGGCTGCGCCGGCCCGTTCACGTCGCCGCATGCTCGCGTTCGATGCGCTCGGTTTCGGCCGCCAGCAGTTCCGGGTGCAGGTCGAACTGGTCGGACAGCAGCAGCGCGCGCGCCGCTTCGGTGACTTCGATGCGCTCGGCCTGCAACAGGTCGCCGTCGCGGAACAGTTCGATGTAGCTGTCCAGCACGCCGGACAGGGTGCCCTGCGCGGTGTCCGGCGCGGCCAGCACCAGTTGCAGGCCCAGCGAGCGCAGGTAGCCGGTGATGGCGCGCGCGTTCTGCGCGTCGATCTTGTCGCCGAATTCGTCGAGCAAAATCAGCCCCAGCCCACCCGGTTGCGCCTCGCTCTTGCCGTAGGCCGCGGCCAGCGCGGCGCCGGCGATCACGTACAGCGGCGCGCGGTGCTCGCCGCCGGAGCCGGAGCGCATGCGCTCGCTCAGGCTGCCGATCACACGGTCTTCCTGCCGGATCTGCACCTCGAAGCGGAAGAAGCGGCGGTAGTCGTCCAGCGGCGAATTGGCGACGTGCGCGGCTGCCTTGTCCTCGACCAGCGCGCGGAACGCCTCGGGCACCTGCCCGGCGCTTTCGAACAGCGTGTCCTCGCCGCCGATGTCGGCGGCGCGCTGGATGAAGCGGTGCAGCTCGCGGAACTCCGGCAGCACGTCGTAATGGAACTGGTAGCGCTCGTTGTTGGAGAACGCCGGACTGGCGCGCAGGGTGCGGTTGAGCGTGTTGATCTGGGTCTTGAGCCGGGTGAAGTTGTCGTACAGCGTCGAGGCCACGCCGGTGCGGAAGGTATCCACCGCGGTGGCATAGGCTTGCCGCGCTTCTTCTTCGTACTGCACCAGCTCGGTGTCGCGCAGTTGGGTCAGTTCGCGTTGCAGCAGGCTGCGCGCGGGCCGCCATGCGCTGGCGTCGAAGTCGAGTTCGATGGCGTGGTCGCGTGCGTACTGCGCCAGCCCACTCCATGCCTCGGGCAGCAGCCGAGCCAACTGCGCATCGCTGTCCTTGGCGCGTTCCTCGCAGCGGCGCGCGCGCTCTTCCAGCGAGGGATATTTCTCGTCCAGTTCCTCGCGCTGGCGTTCGACCCGGTTGGGATCGACATCCGGGTCGGCGAAGGCTTCCACCGCGCGGCGCGCGACCAGTTCTTCCTGCTGGCGCAGGCCGTCGAGCAGGCCACGCGTGCGTTCGAGGTTGGAGGCGGCCACCGCTTCCTGCCCGACCAGCGCATCGGCGCGCTTTTCGCAGTCGGCCAGTTGCAGGTTCAGTTCGCGCACCTGTTCGGACAGGCGCAGCAGATCCGGGTCGAGCGAGGCGCGGCGGCTTTCCTGCGCGCTGCGGTAGCGCTCGCCCACCTGCCGGTGTTCCAGCACACGCTCGTGCAGCGATTGCGCCACCGCGTCGGCATCGGCCAAGCGCGCCAAGCCGCGCTGGCAATCGTCGGCGCGGCGCAGTTGCGGTTCGATCTCGCGCACCGTGCGCTCGGCTTTTTCGATTTCCTCGTGCAGCACGCGCAGGCGTGCGCGGTTGTCGGACGCGCCGATGCGCAGATCGCCGGCGGCGGGCAGGCGCAGGCGTTCGATGCTGCCGCCGCGCGAGAGCAGGCCGTCGCGGGTCAGGCCTTGGCGGCTACGCACCAACTCGGCTTCGGTTTCAACGCAGCGCAGTTCGCCAAGTTGGCGGCGCAGGAAGGCCAGCGCGTCGTCGTTTACGCCTTCCAGCAACGCAGCGACGCTGCCAGCGGCGGGTTCTTCGCCACCACGCGAGTTGCGCGCCTGACTCGACAGCGCCAGCTTGACGCCATACACCGAGCGCCCGCCGGACAGGCCGCGATACAGCTTGACCGCCCGCTCCTCGTCTTTGTCGGGGATCAGCAGTGCCTCGACGTTGCTGCGCAGATAGCCTTCGATGGCGTGCTGCCACGTCGCGTCGGTGACGCGCACCAGATCGCAGACCGGGCGTGCGTCGATGCCGGCGTCGCGCAGGTAGCTCATCAGCCGCACCGTATCCGGGTGCAGTTCGGCTTGGCCTGCCGCCAGACGCTTCTGGTTCTGCCGCGCGGTTTCCAGCGCATCGCGCGCCTTGTCGTGGGCGGCGTGCAACTGGCGGGCGTAGCGATCCACCAATTCGCGTAGCGGTGCGGCGGCACGCAGGGCTTGGCGCGCACGCGCGAACAGGTCTTCCGGCGTCCACGGCAACGCATCTTCGGCGGCGAGCGCCGACAGTTCGGCGTGCCAGCCGTCCCAATCTGCGCGCGTGGCGGCCAGTGTTTCGGCGTCGATGCCGTCGAGCGCCAGCGCGTCGAGTTGGCGGTATTGGTCGCGGATGAAGCCGACTTCGCGCAGCAAGTCTTTCTTCAACTGCGCGAGGCGGTCGCGGTCGCGGCCTGCCAGTTCGTCCAGTTGCGCCTGTTCGCCGTAGCCGGCGCTGCCTTGCAGGCGGGCGTTGGCGCGCGCT
Organism: Stenotrophomonas sp. NLF4-10; assembly: GCF_022359915.1. Lineage (NCBI taxonomy): Bacteria > Pseudomonadati > Pseudomonadota > Gammaproteobacteria > Lysobacterales > Lysobacteraceae > Stenotrophomonas > Stenotrophomonas sp. NLF4-10. Next base: position 884,942 of record NZ_JAKSEE010000003.1, on the reverse strand, counting down.
TGTTCTTCGCGCAGCGTGTCGCGCTCGACGCGGGTGTCTGCGAGGTTGCGGCGGGTGTCGGCCAGTACGTTTTCCGCATCGGCGAGCGCGCCTTCGGCCTGATCGAGTTGTTCGCTGTAGATGTCGCGTGCGTATTCGGCGGCCAAGGCGCGCGCGGACGCGGCGCGGGTGGCTTGCCCTGCGATCTTCTCGTACTGACGCTCCACGCCTTCGGCGGCGTCGATGCGTTGCCGGACCTGCTCGATCTTCTCCTTGATCTGGCGGAAGCTCTCCAGCAGCGCGCGGAAGCGGGCGATGTCGGTAGGCCGGTCCTCGGCCACCAGCGTGCGCACGAACAGGTCCACGTCCTCGACGCGCTGCAGGTTCAGCGCGTTGAGGAAGGCCTTGCGATAGGCGGTGAGGTCGGGGCTACTTGAGGGGCCGGCGCGCAGGCGCAGCAGCAGGTCGCGCAGGAAGCGCTCGGCGTTGGGGTGCAGTTGCGGGGTTTCGCCCACTTCCTTGCAGCGGCGGCTGATGTGCTCGCGGAAGGTGTTCCACGCCAGCGGCAGTTCCTTGCCGTTGATGCGCTCGACGTGTTCGTCCAGTTCCAGCGCCACGCCCGGCAGCAGGTACAGGCCGTGCACGCGGTGCTCGGGTTCATCGCTTGATGCACCCAGCGCGATGCCGGCGGTCAGCGGCGTGCCAGTCTCGGTGTCGCGGAACACCAGCGAGATGTAGGTGGTGGCGGTGCGGCGCTTGCGGCCCTCCTCGCCGGTGCGGAACACGCCGAGGCAGTAGTCGCGGATGGTGCGCGCGCGGTGGCTGCCGCCGGCCTGCGCGTTGAAGCGGATGCGGCTGCGGTCGCCGCCGAGCAGCACGATCTGCAGTGCGTCCAGCAGCGCACTCTTGCCCGCGCCGTTAGGCGCGATGATGGCGCTGGTGCGGTCCAGCCGCAGGCTCTGCGCCTCGAACAGGAAGAACTGGACCAGATGGACGCATTCAAGCTGCTGCATCGTCGTCCTCCACGTCCATCTCGCCATCCTCGTCGCGGTTGTGCTGGTCCAGCCGTTGCAGCCACTGCTCGCCGACGATCTCGACGATGGCTGGGCGCACCCGCAGGTGGAACGGCTGCGGGTCGTCGCTTTCCGACTCCACCAGCCGGCACACGCCCCAGCGTTTCAGGGTGCGCGCCAGCGTGCGCAGCGTGCCGACGTCGGGCATCGCGCGGCTGGTCAGCGCCTGCCAGCTTTCCTGCAACTCGGGCAGCTCGATCACCACTTCACCGTGGTCTTCGATCAGGCTCTGGCGCATCGCTTCGTCGTAGCGTTGGCGCATCACCAACAGCGCCAGCGTTTCGTCCAGCGTTACCGGCGCACCTTCGCCATGCGCCGGCAGCGCGACCACGTAGCGGTAGTGCGCGTTGCGCTCCACGCGGATGCCCAGCGGCTCCAGCGCGGCGGTGAAATCGGCGAGGTGGTCTTCGACCAGGTGGTAGGCCACGCGCGAGCGCGCGTCGGCGGCGTACAGCACCTGCTCGGTGGCAAGGCGATAGGCGGCGCGCTCGAAGTCCTGCACCGTGTAGGTGCCGTTGGACATCTGGCTGAGGGTGTTCCAGCTGCGTTTCATGAAGGCCGGGATTCGGGAATAGGGAATGGGGAGTCGGTAGGAGCGCAGCTTGCTGCGCGATGGGGCTGTACCGGTAAAGCCCCGTCGCGCAGCAAGCTGCGCTCCTACGAGGGCATCGTGCCTATCCGCTGGATGCGGAAGCGCGGGCCGCGCAGGTAATCGTTGTCGTTGCCATCGCCGGCGTCGAGCAGCTCGACGCGGAAGCCGCGCAGCAGCCGGCCCAGCGGGTCCTCGCGACGCAGGCCACCGATGCGGTTGCCGCGCAGCGCCAGGGTCAGCAGGGTCTGGTAGGCGCGCAGGTCTTCGATGCTGGCAATGTCCAGCTGCGCCGATTCGATCGCCGTTCCGTGTTGCAGATGGCGGCCGACGTAGCGCGCCATGTCCTCGGCGTTGACCAACCGCGCGCGCTTCATCCGTCGCAGCAGCGACAGCCGCGCCAACTGCTCGGGCGTGGGCGGCGTGGTGGCATTGGCACTGCGCGGGATCGGCGCAGGCTTGCGGTGCGGTGGACGCAGCCGGGTTTCGTCCATCAGCGGGCCGGGCGCGACCGGCAGCCGCAAGGCTTCCTCCGGTGCCGATAGCACGCCGCGGCAGGCACGGCGCAGCAGCACGTCGAGCTTGTCCGGCGCGCGCAGGCGGTAGTCGAGGAAGGCCAGCGCGCGGCGGTTGGCTTGGCGGATGTCCTCGTCGAGCCGGGTCAGGTATTCGTCGATGCGCTCCAGCTCACGCAGGCGGCCGAGGCTGCGCGACAGCCGCTGCTGCGCGCGCACTTCGTCGCCGCCGGTGACGTGTTCGCGGTACCACGCCACCAGCGTCTGCCGCGGCGCGCCGGTTTCCAGTTGCTGCACCATCGCCAGGATCGAACTGCGCCGCGCCATCGGGTGGTCGGCGCGGTGCAGTTCGGCGTAGTCGCCGATGAACAACTGGCCGACGTAGCGCTCGAACCACTGCCGCGCGAACTGCGCGGTGGTCTCGGCCTTGCTCAGCTCCGGCATCAGGTCGCGCACCTGCAGGCCCATCGACGCCAGCGACACCAGCAGGCGGCGCGCCTGGTCGGCGGCCTCGTCGAGGATGCCGCCGTCCATGCGGCCCTCGGCCACCTGCTGCAACTGCAGTTCCACCGAGCGCATCTTGGCCGACACGAAGGTCGGGCCGTGTTCGCTGAACTCCACCAGCGTCGAAAGCAGCTGCGCCACCATCGGCGGCATGGTCACCATTTCGCGTGCGCCGATGCGCTCCTGGCGCAGCCAGCCGGCGGCGCGGAAGCGGTCGTGGATGGCATTGGCGCGTGTATTCAGTGTCGCGTCCGGGGCCTGGCCGTCCTCGTCTTCCCACGGATCGTCGGTGAGCAGATAGCGCTCGATCGCGGCGGTGATCTCGCGCCGCTGGAAGCCGTGGCTGGGCGGCACCGGCGCATCCGGGCCGAAGAACTCGTCGAACAGCCGGCACAGCAGCGACCAATAGTTCTGGCGGTTGGCCGAGGCCAGCGGGCCGAAGATGCCGGCGGGCACGACCGTGAACAGCGGCGGCGTGGTCGTGGGGGTGGTCGTACTCAAGATGTCGGGGGTCCTGCTGCTTCCTGCCGTGCTCCGGCGATTGTGGCATATCGCCACCAAGGCTCGCCTTCCACGGCACGGTATTGCTTACTGGCCTCGACCGCGGGATGACGCGCCCGTGCGCGGATGCTGCCGCGGTTCCTGCCCGAGGCTGCCGGCCCTCTACCCCGCCAGCGCCTGCCCGCGCGCGCGCGCTGCGTCGATGGCGCGATCGACCTGAACCATCCAGCCACCCTCCTCCAGCACCTGCACCGCGGCCTGGGTGGTGCCGCCCGGCGAGGTCACGCGCTCGCGCAGCCGTGCCGGGGCTTCGTCGGCCGCCTGCAGCATGCGCGCCGCGCCGAGCAGGGTCTGCACGACCAGTCGCCGGGCGGTCTCCGCTGGCAGGTCGCGCGCGCGAGCCGCCTGTTCCATCGCCTCGGCCAGCAGGTACAAGTAGGCCGGGCCGCTGCCGGCGACGGCCGTCACCGTGTCCATCTGCGCCTCGTCACGCAACCACACGGTCATGCCGGCGCCGCGGAACACGGATTCGGCGCTGGCGCGCTGCGCGGCATCCAGCGATGGCGCCGCGTAAAGTCCGGTGACGCCGGCGCCGATCGCCGCCGGCTGGTTCGGCATGCTGCGCACCACGCTGTCGATACCGAGCCATTGCCGCAGTTGCGCATGGGTGATGCCAGCCATGATCGAGATCACCAGCGGGCGCACCTGCGCCGCCACGGGGGCCAGCGCTTCACAGACCATCGCGGCCACCTGCGGCTTCACCGCCAGCACCCAGACCGGCGCCGCGGCCGCGGCTTCGGTGTTGTGTGCCGTTGCCTGCACCTGCAGCCCCGCGGACAGCGCCCGGCGGGTGTCGGCGTCCGGGTCGGCCACCACGATCCGCGCCGGATCGCGACCCTCGGCGAGCAGCCCCTGCACCAGGCAGCGCGCCATGTGCCCGCCGCCAACGAAGGCGACCTCGGCCGGCGACGTCACTGCGGCCGCTCCACGCCGAGTTGGGCATCCAGCCAGTCCAGCACGCGCTGCTGCACGTCGCGCCCGTGCGCGCTCTCGAAGAACCAGTGCGGGCCGCGCGGGTAGGTGACCATTTCCACCGGGGTGCCGTTGAACTTCAGCGCGCGATGGAACATCTCGCCCTGCGACAGCGGTACGCGCCTGTCCTGCTCGCCGTGCAGGATCAGCACCGGCACGGTGACCTTGTCGGCATGGCGGATCGGCGAATGCGCGTCGTAGGCGGCGCGGTTGGCGAGCGGGTCGCCGAAGTAGCCTGGCAGGTAGTCGGGGGTGTCGGTGGTCAGCGCCATCGCGCCGATGTCGATCACGCCGGCGCCGACGATCGCGGTCTTGAAGCGGTCGCTCTGCGTCACCGCCCACGCCGCCATGTAACCGCCATAGCTCCAGCCGCCGATCGCCAGCCGCCGCGGATCGGCCACGCCTTCGCGCTCAAGCAGGTCCACGCCGTCGAGGATGTCCTGGAAGTCGCCGCCGCCCCAGTCGTTGCGCGCCATCTCGGCGAAGGCCGGGCCGCCACCCTCCGAGCCGCGCGGGTTCGGCAGGAACACCGCGTAGCCATGCGTGGCCAGCAGTTGCGCCCAGTCGTGCCACGAGCCCAGCCAGCCCGACCACCATGCCCAGGCCGGGCCACCGTGGCCCTGCACCAGCGTCGGCAGCGGCGTGCCGCGCTTCCAGCCCGGCGGCGTCACCAGCAGGCCGGTGATGCGCAGGCCGTCGCGCGAGGAAGTCCACTCCAGTTCGCGCACCTGCCCATGCGCCCAGCCGGCCACTTCCGGGTGCGTGTCGGTGCGCGCGGCCAGCCGGCCGCGGTCCAGCGTCCAGACCTCGGCCGGCTGGTCGTCGCGCAACCCCAGGTAGGCGCTGCGGCCGTTGCGCGCAGTGGTGAAGGACGCGAACGGAATCTGCGGACGCGCGATTTCCTTCCAGCCGCCGCTGGCCGCGTCCAAGCGCAGGAAGGCACCGCGCACGCCGCGCTGGCCTTCGCCGAGCAGCGTGTTCTCGTCCTGCCAGCGCGCCAGCCACAAGGTGCCGTTCCAATCCGCGCCCAGCGCCACGCGGCGCCCGCTGGCGACGTCGTGCACGGTGGGGCTGGCGGTCATGCCGTGTTCGCCCAGCCGGCCGTAGAGCAGGCGGCGGCCGTCCGGCGACCATTGCAGCGGATGCGCCGAGGCGCGCGGCTCCAGCACCGGTCCAAGCGCACCCGTGCCGGCATCGACCAATACCACCCGCGAGCGGTACCAGTAGTCGTTGAGGGTGGTGCCATCGGAGACGCGCAGCGCCAGTGTGCAGCCGTCCGGCGACCATGCCAGGTCGTGCACCTGCACGCCGGGCGCGGTCAGCGCGCGGGTGGCGCCATCGCGCAGGTCGCGCAACCACAGCCGCGAGAACAGGGTGGGATGTTCGACGCGCACCGCGTCGTCCTTCGCTTCGCGCGCAGCCCTGGCCGCAGCGTCGGGCATGTCGATGGACAGGTAGGCGATGCGGCTGCCGTCATGCGATACCTCGAACGCGCTGACGTCACCCTGCGCGCGCGTCAGCAGCGTGGCGTCGTCGCCCCGCGCATCGACGCGCCAGACCTGCGTGCCGGCAAGGCCGGCCTCGGCTTCGGCCGCCGGCAATGGGCGGTTGGAGATGAAATCCAGATGGCGGCCATCGGCCGTCCAGCGCGGATGCTCCTCGCTGGCCGCGGCGGGTGCGGGCAACTCGCGCGCGATCGCCCTGCCGGTTGCCGGCACCCGCCAGATGCGGCTGCGCGGCGGCTGACCCTGCGCCTGCGGCGTGCCCACGGTGTAGGCGATCCACTGCCCGTCGCGGTCGATCTGCGGATCGCCGACGCTGCGCAGCGCCATGATCTTCTCCGGCGTCGGCAACTCCGGCGCCGTTCCTGCCGCGGCCAGCGCCGGCAGGCAGACGAGCAACGTCAGGCAGATGGTCAGGATCCGGCGCGGCATCGGCATCATGCGGGTTGTCCTTGCGGGGTGGGCAGCGGCAGGTGGCGGCGCAGCCATTCGGCGCCGCGGGCGATGGCGTCGCGCGCCTTGTCGGAGACGGCCATCGCCTCGATGAAGCTGTGCGGCGCGCCGGGATAGACCTGCGTCCGGGTAGGCACGCCGGCCTCGGCCAGCCGCCGCGCCATCGCGGCGTTCTGCTCGGCCAGCACGTCGCGGTCGCCCCACAGCAGCAGCGCCGGCGGCAGGCCATGCAGGTCCGCGTGCAGCGGCGCCGCCAGCGGGTCGGCCACCCGCTCGGCCTCCGGGCCGAGGTAGGCGACCCAGAATTCGTCCATTTCCGCGCCGCTGAGCATGTCCTCGGACGTCCCCAGGTTTTGCCGCGCGGCCTCCGACAAGGCCGGCGTCCACGCGCCGTAGTTCAGCAGCAGCGCGCGGATGCGGGCCAGTTGCCCGGCCTCGCGCAGGCGCAGCGCGGTGGCGACGGCGAGGTTGGCCCCGGCCGAGTCGCCGCCCAGCGCCAGTTGCCCGGCGTCGATGCCGAGGCCGGCGCCGTGCGCCTGCAGCCAGTCCAGCGCGATGGCCGTCTGGTCGAGCGCGGCCGGGTACGGGTGCTCCGGTGCCAGGCCGTAGTCGATCGCCAGCACCGGCAGGCGCGCGGCGTCGGCGTATTCGCGCAGCAGGCGGTCGTGGGTATCCAGCCCGAACATGCACCAGCCGCCGCCGTGCAGGTAGACCAGTGCCGGTGACGGCGCGGCGGTGGTCATGCTCTGCGGGTACAGCACGCGCATACCGAACGCACCATGCGGCGACTCCAGTTGCACGTCGCTGACATCGCGCATCCGCGGCCCACCCTCGCGCCAGCGGGTGCGGGCCTGCGCGGCGATGGCACGGCGCTCGGGCCAGTCCGGCTCGCGGCCGCCGCGCAGTTGCGCGCCCTGCCGACAGACATCCTCGATGAACAGGCGGATCTGCGGGTCCAGCGCCTGCAGGCTGCGATTCATGCGGATGCCCCGACGTCGCCGGCGAAATCGCGCATCCACTCCACCAGTGCCAGCTCGCCACCGGTCTGCAAACCGACCAGCAGTTGGGCGAAATCGTGCCGCGCCTCGTCCTGGCCGAGCTTGAAGGTGGCGCGTACTTCGCGCACCGCCCCGCGCAGCGCGGTGACGCCGGTGGCCAAGCGCGCATAGCGCTCGCCCATCTCGTCCAGCGCCCAGGCGCGCGGGCGCCCGGCCTCCATCTGGCTGACCAGCGCATCGAGTTCGGCGCGGATGTCGGCCGGCTCCTCGCTCACCGTCACCTCCAGCTCGAACATCGCCGCGGCGTAGTTCCAGCTCGGCGCCTGGGTGCGGTCGTCCAGCCAGCTCGGCGAGACATAGGCGTGCGGCCCGATCAGCAGCGCCTGCGCACGGCCGTCGCGGCGCAGCCGCGCCACGTGCGGGTTGCGCCGCGCCAAGTGGCCGCGCAGCGCGACCAGCCCGCCATCGGCATCGAGCTCGGCGCGCAGCGGCAGCGGGGTGAAGGCGGCATCCTCGCCCCCGGCCGACACCAGCCAAGCGAAGGGTTGGGTGGCGAGCAGGCGCAGGACGTCGTCCTGGCTGCGCGGTGCATAACGGCTGTCGCGGGCGTGTCCCATCAGTGCAGTTCCTTCAGTGCGGTGGCCACGGAAACCGCGGGCCAGCGGTCGCGCCACGGCGCGGCCTGTTCGAGTTCGGCGGCCAGTTGCAGCAGCAGCGGCTCCTGTCCGCGGTCGGCGGCGAACTGCACGCCGACCGGCAATGCGCCGGCCTGCCCCAGCGGCAGCGAGATCGCCGGGGTACCGGCGAGGTTCTGCAGCGGGGTGTAGCCCATCCAGTGGAACATGGCCGGCAGCAGGGCGTCGAAATCGCGGTCCGGCGCCAGTTCGCCCAGCGGCGGCGGCGGGGTGCGCAGGGTCGGCGTCAGCAGCACGTCGCAATGCCGGTGGAAGGCGTTGAAGGCCGGCGGCAGCGCGGCCAGCTTGGCGTAAGCCTGTTCCAGTTCGGCCACGCCGCAATGGGTGCGGTGATACTCCGCGAGCCCGTGCGTCCACGGCTCCAGCGCGGTCGCAGCGAAGTCCTCGCCACCCTGCGCGGTGGCCAGTTCCACCGCGTCCAAGCCCAGCCGCGACCATAGCGTGTACAGCGCCCGCCAGACCTCGCCACCCGGCAGCGGGTACGCCGCGGCTTCGACGCGATGGCCGAGCGAGGTGCATAGCCGAGTGACGTCCTCGACGACGGCAGCGACGGCCGGGTCCGGCGCCAGCCCCGGCAACGCATCGGCCACCACGCCGATGCGCAGCCGGCGCGGCGGGCGCGCCAGCGCCTGCGGGTCGAGGCCACCGTCCGGGTACGCGGCCGCGAACGCCCAAGCGGTATCGCGCACGCTGCGCGACATCAGGCTGTCGGCGACGATCAGGTCCTCGATCGCATGCCGCCCGCGCACCGCCACCGTCGCACCACGCCCGGGCTTGAGCCCGACCACGCCGCAGGCCGAGGCGGGGATGCGGATCGAGCCGGCGCCGTCGCTGCCGTGGGCCAGCGGCACGATGCCGGCGGCCAGCGCCGCGCCGGCGCCGCCGCTGGAACCGCCCGGCGAATGCGCCACGTCCCATGGGTTGCGCGTGACCGGGCCGAGCAGCGGTTCGGTCGAACCCATCAGGCCGAACTCGGGCATCGCGCTCTTGCCGATCGCCACCAGCCCGCTGGCGTCGAAGCGCTGCACGAACGGCGGCGCGTCGGTGGCCGGCATGCTGCTGCGCGAACGCGAGCCGCCGCGCGTGGGCATGCCCGGGTAGCGCAGCGAATCCTTGGGCAGCCACGGCACCCCGGCCATCGGCGCGGCGCGGTCCACGCCGGCGGCACGCGCCAGCGCACCGTCGAAATCCGTATGGCTGAGCGCGCCCAGCGCGGGGTCGAGATGGCGCGCGCGGACGATGGCCGCGGCGGTCAGTTCGGCCGGCGACAGTTCGCCATCGCGGACCAGCGCATGCTGGTCGTGCGCGTCCAGATGGCCCAGCTCCAATGCCTGGGCCAGCGGAAATTCCTTGGACGTCATGCTTGCGGATCCTGCACTTGCCGGCGCGCGCGGCGCTGGCCGTAACCGAGGTAGAGGACGGCGCCGGCCAGCAGGTAGGCCAGCAGCAGGCTGGCCGGCAGCACGTCGCCGCGGCGCACCTGGTTGAACATGTCGCCCAGCACCGGCGCCATCATCGCCAGGCACATGACGATGCCCAGCACCGGCACCACGCCGATCCAGGCCCGGCCGATCCACACCCCGCCCAGCGGCACGCGGAAGCCGCCGCGCAGGTCGGGGCGGGTCGAGCGCAGCCACATCACCGCGATGCACACCACGATGAAGGCCGAGGCGATGCCCAGGCAGATCAGGTCGCCGAGGATGCCGATCGGCAACAGCGCGGCGAGCAGGGCGCTGGCGACGCCGAAGGCGACGCTGGCCAGCCACGGCGTGCCCAGCTTCGGATGCACCCGGGTGAAGAACGCCGGCAGCAGGCCGTCGCGGGCAATGGCCATGCCGACGCGGGAGACGCCATAGGCGTTGGCCAGCAGTACCGAGCCCAGCCCGGTCAGCGCACCGACCTTGATCAGCACCGCGAAACCCGGCCAGCCGATGCGGTCCACCGCCAGCGCCACCGGGTCGGGCACGCCGAGCTCGCGGAACGGCACCAGCCCGGTCAGCACCGCGCCGGCGGCGATGTACAGCACCGTGCACACCACCAGCGAGCCGAGGATGCCCAGCGGCACGTCGCGGCGCGGCCGGCGCGCCTCGGCGGCGGCCATCGATACGGTTTCAAAGCCGAGGTAGGCGAAGAACAGCATCGCCGCCGCGCGCATCACCCCGGGCCAGCCATAGGCGAAGCCACCCTCGTTGGCCGGCAGGAACGGCCGCCAGTTGGCCGCGTCGATGAACGTCGTGCCCACCGCGACGAAGGCCAGCAGCACCGCGATCTTGATCACTACCAGCACCAGGTTGGCCAGCGCCGAACGCCCCACCCCGGCGATCTGCACCGCCGCCGCGGCCAGCACCGCCAATGCCGCGACGACGTTGACGCCGCCGCTGATATCCAGATGGGTATGCCCGCCCTGCTGCACCGCGCTGACGGTGGAGGTCGCCAGCGCCGCCGGCACCTGCACGTGCAGGTCGCCGAGCAGGCTGGTGAGGTAGCCCGAGAAGCCGGCGGCCACCGCGGCGGCGGCCAGCAGGTATTCCAGAATGATCATCCACGCCAGCGCCCACGCCGCGCCCTCGCCCAGCGTCACCTGGCAGTACGAGTACGCCGAGCCGGGCACCGGGATCACCGACGACAGCTCGGCATAGCACAGCCCGGTGAAGCCGCAGGCCAGCGCCGCCAGCACGAAGGCCAGCACCACCGCCGGCCCGGCGAAGCTGGCCGCGGCCTCGCCGGTCACCACGTAGATGCCGGCGCCGAGGATGTTGGCCACGCCCAGCACCAGCAGGCTGCCGGCGCCCAGGCGGCGGTGCAGGCCGGCGCGCTCGCCGTCGGCCACCACCGCCTCCAGCGGCTTGCGGCGGGCCGCAAGCTGCCAGCGCCCGAGCGGACGCGCCTTCGCGAAGTTCCCGTCCATCGGCTCAGTAGCGCCAGTGCACGGTCACGCCGACGGTGCGCGGACGCACCAGGCCTTCGCCGACGCCGTTGGTCTCGGCCACGCTGCGGGTGACGCCGCGCTTGTCAGTGAGGTTGCTGCCGAACAGCGTCACGTCGGTGCTGCCGAAGGTCATCCGGTAGCGCAGGTCGAACAGGTTGTAGTTGCCCTGACGGTTCGGCGCGACGCCCGGCACCGCGGAGTTGAGGTCGCTGATGCCGCCGCCGACATACTGGTGCGACAGCGACAGCACCGGGTAGAAGCGCGCGTCGAAGTGCCAGCTCAGCAGGTTGCTCACCGTCCAGTCGGCCGAGCCCGGCAGTTGCGAGCCCTTGGGCGCGGTGCCGTACCAGAGAATGAACAGGTCCTCGTCCAGGCGCGCGCGCTGCCAGGTCGCCGCGGCCTGCCACTCGAAGGCATCCACCGGGCGCCAGGTGGTGGCCAGCTCGATGCCGCGGCTGTAGGCCTTGCCGCCATTGCTGGCGTAGTTGTAGAAGTCCGGCGTCTGCAACCGCAGCTGGATGTCCTTCCAGTCCACGTCGAACAGCGTGGCATCGAGCAGCAGGCGCCCACCGGCCCAGCTGGTGCGGGTGCCGAGTTCGTAGTTGACCAGGCTGTCGCTCTTCGAGCCGGACGGCACCGGATAGGCGCTCAGGCCGGCGGTGTTCGGCTCGCCGAAGCGGAAGCCCTCGGACACCAGGCCGTAGACCATCACGTCCGCGTTCGGCTGCCAGCTCAGCGCGACCTTGGGATTGAAGCCGTTTTCCTTGGTCTGCTGGGTGGAGACGATGGGGTCGCCCGGATACGTGGAGAAGCCGACCTGGGTGGTGGTCGTGCGCACCTCGTTGCGGAACAAACGGCCGCCGACGGTCGCCTTCCATTGTTCGTTGAAGTGGAAGCTGGCCTCGCCGAACAGCGCCGCCTCCGAACCGCCGAGGTGGGTGCCGAAGGCGTTGAAGACCTCCCCGTCCGGCGCGATCACCGCGCCGCTGCCCGGGCCGAACAGCGCCGACTGGTCGAACGCCGCGGCCGCGCCGGCGGCGCCGATCTGCTCGTACAGGTCCTTGTCCGAATCGAAGTACATGCCGCCAACCAGCCAGTCGACGCGGCCACCGGGCTTGGACGACAGCCGCAGCTCGATGCTCTTGCCGCGGCTCTCGCCGCCGGATTCGATGTACAGCGGCGAGGTCAGGTCGAGGTCGAGGTCGGCGTTGTAGGCGGCGCGGATCGGGGTGTAGTCGAAGCGCCAGTCCTGCTGCTTCTTCTGGTAAGCGGCCAACGCGGTGAGGTCGGCGAAGCCCAGGTCCTGGTCCAGCCGCAGGCTGTGCACGGCGACCTTGGTAGTGGTGAACTCGGGGATCGCGGTGTCGCGCTGCAGGTCGCCCAGCCCGGCGATCCGGTAGCCGTTGTCGTCGCTGTCGATGTCCTGCAGCAGGCTCAGCCAGGTCAGGGTGGTGGCTTCGGACGGGGTCAGCACCACCGACAGGCGGCCGCCGTCCAGCGTGGTGTCGTTGGCGCCCTTGCGGCCGGTGCCGATGTTGTCGAGGAAGCCGGGGTCGTCGCGGTACTGCGCCACCGCGCGCACGGCGAGCAGGTCCTGCTTGATCGGCAGGTTCACCATCGCCTTGGCGGCAAAGCCGAGGTCGGCGTTCTTCGTCTGGCTCAGCGTCGCCTCGGCGGCGGCGTCGAAACCGCCGCTGTCGGCGACGTTGGCGACGTAGTTGACCGCGCCGCCCATCGACGCCGAGCCGAACAGCGTGCCCTGCGGGCCGCGCAGCACTTCCACGCGGTTGAGGTCGAAGGCATCGACGTCGGGGATGGCGATGGTCCAGCCCGGCTCGGTCAGCGGCACCTCGTTGAGGAAGTAGCCGGTGGTCGGCTGGCCCTGCACGTTGCCCGAACTGGTGGCGATGCCGCGCATGACCACGTGCGACACGCCCGGCTGGTAGTTGTTGAACACCACGCCCGGAGTGCGGCCGATGTAGTCGGCCAGCGACTGCGCGCCGATGTCCTGCAACTGCTGGTCGGTGACCGCCGAGGCCGAGCCGGCGATCTCGCGCACCGATTCCTTCAGCTTGCCGGCGGTGACGGTGATGGTGTCCAGCGTCCGGGCCGGGTCGGCGCCCGCGGCTGGCGGCGTCGCGTCCTGCGCCCAGGCGGTGGTGGTGGCGGCGGCCACGCCGAGGCAACAGGCGAAGCGGATGGCGTGGGTGAGCTTGCGGACGTGGAGTTGCGAAGGCATTGGCACGGTCCCCTGGTGGCGATGGATGGAGCCGGCGGGCATTCCCGCACGGCGGCATGCGCGGCTGGGACCGAGTGAAAGTGAAAAGCGCCATCGCTGTCCAGCAGAATCAACGGCACGACAACTGGCGACAAACCATTGATTGCACTATGGTTCCAACGCAGAAAGCCGTGGATATGGCCGATCCCGCAGGTGAAATACGCAGAATCTGCGGCGCCCGTCATCAAATAGCGAACAACCTGCGGCAGCCGCCGCACCGGGAAATCCCATGACCGCCAAGGCGCTGGACCGTACCGACCTGAAGATCCTCGACGTGCTGCAGCAGGACGCGCGCATCACCAACCAGGCGCTGGGCGAGCGCGTGGCGCTTTCGCCCAGCGCCTGCCTCGCGCGGGTGCGCGCGCTGGAGGCCAAGGGGCTGATCCGCGGCTACCACGCGCACGTGGCGGTGGACCGCATCCGCTCGGCGACCGTGGTGCTGGCGCAGGTCACCTTCAAGCAGCACGCGCTGGAGGAATTCACCGAGTTCGACCGCCGCATCCTGGCCATGCCCGAGGTGGTCGAGGCCAGCCGCATCTCCGGCGCCCACGACTACCTGCTACGGGTGATCGTCAACGACGTGCACCACTGGAAGGACATCGCCCGGCTGCTGCTCGGCGGCGACTACGGCGTGGAGAAGATCGTCTCGCAGTTCCTGATGGACGAGGTCAAGCCGTTCAGCGGCTACCCGCTGGTGGCCACCTCGACGGACAAGCGCGGGGGATAGCCGCGGCCGCCGCGCCCTGCGGTTTGTTGACTGGTAATAAAGTTGTATCCCGAAACCATCGCAAATAGCTGACTGTCCGCCGACACCGCTCAGGGCAAAAATGGAAAGTTCTACCCTAAGGCTATCGGCAACTCAATTAGCACCCGAAATAAAGTTCTATCCTCACAGGCTGTAGCAGCCTCAAGGAGTTGCGCCCACGCACCCATTCGAGAGGAGAGGCAGATGCAGGTCATTTTTTCGATGACCTTCATGTGGCTCGAGATGCTGCCGCAGCAAGAGCACTTTCCAGATGCTGTTGTCCTGAGACTTGATGGCACCTGTAATCATCATAGCGCTCCGGTGACCTCGCCCACCGAAGGTACCCGGCACCAGGCAGCACCGAGCCACTCCCGGTTCTCCGGATGCAGGTTCCCGTTGGATCTGCGGGCAAGCTGGTTGTCGATGAATTGCTCAATACCGTCATGGGCTTCGCGAGTCGATTCACGGTCAACTTTCCAATGGTCCGTCTCCATCGGCTCAAGGAACCAGGACACCACCCCTGGCGGGTTGGCATGCAGCTGACCCTCGCCATCCACAGCCACCGCCAGGAACTCCTGCCGCAGCCGCAGGCCACGTTCGTCCTGCCAGCGCAGCATGGCGGTGACGACATGGCCGACCCCCGACAGCGAAGCTCCGGCAGTCAGGCCCTGGAAGTCATAATTCCGCGCACGGGACAACAGGTCCTGAACGAAGGGATGGTCGAGATCGAGCACCTCCGTTTCCACCGCCTGGTGCCGCATCTCCCTGGTAAAGGTGACCCGGCCCTCGCGCCCAAGCCTTGGGAGCCGGGCATCTGCTGGCACCTCGATCCGCCAGGCCACTCCAGGGAAGTGGCGACTCTCCCGGATTGCGCCCCCCAGCAAAACGACCATGCCGAACACGAAGGCCTTCAAGTGCGGCGCACCGACTCGGAAGCCCGCTCTCAGCTCGTCCGCGTCATAGCTGACCGCATGCTGGAACAGGTCGCGCTGCAGCTCTGCAGTTTCCCGGGCCCGCCGCATTGCTTCCTCGATGTTCTCTTCGGTGCGGCGCACTCCGGCCGTTGCGGCCTGCTCTAGGATCTCCTCCACGTCCAGCAGGCTGGCCAGCTCGCCGACGATGTCGCTGACCAGGTTCTCGGAAGATCTCTGGTCGACGCCGGCCATGTCCGCCGCCACCTGCTGGAGTCGGTCATACATCTTGATGACGACCTGATCGTCGGCGGATTCAATGCCCTGCAGGTTAATTGCCACTACGTGGTGCTGCTGCCCGTAGCGATACAACCGACCGATCCGCTGAGCAAGTCGCATGGGGTTCCACGGCAAGTCGTAGTTGACAAGGATGTGGCAACGTCGGTGCAGGTTCAGGCCCTCGCCACCGGCTTCGGTGGAGACCAGAAACTGCCCCGTGTCCTCGAACCTTGCGATGGCAGCGCGGCGTTCCTCGACATCCATGCTGCCGTTGATGACATCCACCTTGTCGGCGCCATAGCGAGCAGCCAGCTGCTCGACGATGTAGTCCTGCGTACCGCGGTACTCGGTGAACACCAGGACGCGCTCGGCGCTGTTGTCGCGGGTAATGGGTGCGATTATGCTGTCGAGGAAAGCATCCATCTTGTCGTCTTCCTCACAGGCGACGCGACACTCCTCGATCAGGGTCTTCAGCTTCTCCGTCTCGCCGAAGAAGAACTCCTCTCGTGCCTCGTCGATTCCGACTCGGGCTTCTTCGTACTCACCCTCGAACCGCTCATCCCCGAGGTCTTCGAGAAAGCGGGCCGATGCCGCCTCTGAGGTCAGTCTGGACAGACGGCGCGTCAGGGCCAACTGCAGGGTACGGATCGAGGAGGCTGCGAGCTTGCGGTAGACCGTCATGACGAAGCCGATCGCGCTTCCGCGTCGCCGCCCCACCCGCTCAGCGGCTTGGTATCCCAGTTTCAGATAGGCCTGCAACTGCGCTTCAAGCTCCCGTAGCTCCGGGCTGGAATCCACCTGCACCATCCTGGAGGTCTGTCCGTGGAAAACGAAGTTGCCATCGAGGGTTCACCCCCGTTTTCACGGACACTTACGAGAAGGCCGATCGAGGCCTGAGGAGTGTTCATGTCGAAGTGAAGGAAGTTCAGCGCCGAGTTCAAGCGCGGTGCTATTGAGCAGGCCAGCCAGCCGGGTGTGAGCTGTGCCCAAGTGGCTCGGGAGTTGGGGATCCGCGACACCCTGTTGACCCGCTGGAAGCGGGAAGCCCAGAGCCAGGGGGTGGTGGCTTTCGGCGGCAGCGGGACGCCCCGGGACGAAGAGCTGGCCCGCCTCAAGCGCGAGCTGGCCCGGGTGAGGAAGGAACGGGATTTTTTGCGAGAAGCGGCGACGTTCTTTGCCAAGGGATCATCCTGAGGTATCAGGTGATCGAACGTTGCCGCGACGCGTTTCCGGTTCGACTGATGTGCCGCTGCCTGAAGGTGTCGGCCAGCGGTTACTACGACTGGAGCCAGCGACTGCCCAGCGCCCGACAGCGCGACAACCAGCGCCTGGCCGCGCGAATCCGCGAGATGCACGAGGACAGCCGTGGCACTCTCGGCGCCGGTCGCATGCACGAAGACCTGGTCGATCAGGGCGAGTCGGCCAGCTTGAACCGCGTGGCGCGACTGATGGCGGCCGAGGGTTTGCAGGGCTGGCCGCGCCCGAAGCGGCGCGGTCAGCGCGGACGGCCGGCGCTCACGCCTCCGGGCGTGCGCAACCTGCTGGAGCGGGACTTCACCGCACTGGAGCCGGAGACCAAATGGGTCACCGACATCACTGAGATCAAAACAGGACAAGGCAAGCTGTATCTATGCATCGTGCTGGATTTGTTCGACCAGCGCGTGGTGGGTTGGTCGATGCACCACAGGCAGGACCGGCACATGGTGATCCGGGCGGTGCAGATGGCGGTATGGCAGCGGCAAGGCGCGGAGCCGGTGATCCTGCATTCCGATCGCGGCAGTCAATTCCGAAGCGGCGACTACCAGCGGTATCTGTCGAGAAACGGCCTGGTCTGTTCGATGAGCGCGGTGGGACACTGCGGCGACAACGCGGCCTGCGAAGGGTTTTTCGGCGTGCTCAAGCGCGAGCGGATCTACCGCACGAAGTACCTGACACTCGATGCAGCGAAGACTGATGTGTTCGAATACGTCGAGCGGTTCCATAACCCGAGGATGCGGCGAAGAGTCGCCAGGCGCGATCGGGAGTTCCAAGCTCTTTCACAACCGTCCGTGATTTCGGGGTAGAACCCGTTTCCCGCAGGGCTCGGGCAATCATTCCACCGTCACCGACTTGGCGAGGTTGCGCGGCTTGTCCACGTCGGTGCCACGCGCCAGCGCGGTGTGGTAGGCCAGCAACTGCACCGGGATGGTGTGCACCACCGGGCTGAGCACGCCGGCGTGGCGCGGGGTGCGGATCACGTGCACGCCCTCGGAGGCGCTGAAATTGCTGTCCTGGTCGGCGAACACGAACAGCTCGCCGCCGCGCGCGCGCACTTCCTGCATGTTGGATTTCACCTTTTCCAGCAGGCTGTCGTTGGGGGCGATGACCACCACCGGCATCTCCGCGTCCACCAGCGCCAGCGGGCCGTGCTTGAGCTCGCCGGCCGGGTAGGCCTCGGCGTGGATGTAGGAGATTTCCTTCAGCTTCAACGCGCCTTCCAGCGCGATCGGGTAATGCAGGCCGCGGCCGAGGAACAGCGCGTTGGCCTTGCCGGCGAAGCGCTCGGCCCAGGCGACGATCTGCGGTTCCAGGTTCAGCGCGTGCTGCACGCTGCCCGGCAGGTGCCGCAGCTGTTCCAGGTAGTCGGCTTCCTGCGCGGCATCGACGCGGCCATGCAGCTTGCCCAGCACCACCGCCAGCTGGAACAGTGCGGCCAGCTGGGTGGTGAAGGCCTTGGTCGAGGCCACGCCGATCTCGGCACCAGCGCGGGTGTAGCAGACCAGCTCGCTGGCGCGCGGGATCGCGCTCTCGGGCACGTTGCAGATCGACAGCGTGTGCGCGTGGCCGAGCGACTTGGCGTACTTGAGCGCCTCCATCGTGTCCAGGGTTTCGCCGGACTGGGAGATGGTGACGATCAGGTGCTTCGGGTCGGCATAGGCGGCGCGGTAGCGGTATTCGCTGGCGATCTCCACACTGCACGGCAGCCCGGCGAGGGCCTCGATCCAGTAGCGCGCGGTCAGGCCGGCGTAATAGCTGGTGCCGCAGGCCAGGATCTGCACGCCGGTGACGCCGGCCAGCACCGCCTCGGCGTTCCTGCCGAACAGTTCGGCCGGGAAGCCGCCGGCATCAATGGCGGCCTCGATGGTGTCGCCCAGCGCGCGCGGCTGCTCGTGGATTTCCTTCTGCATGAAGTGGCGGTACGGGCCGAGTTCCAGCGAGGCCAGCGACACGCTGGACAGCCGCTCCTCGCGCTGCACCGGCACGTCGCCGGCATCGAACACGCGCACGCCGGCGCGGGTCAGCTCGGCGGTGTCGCCTTCTTCGAGGAACACCACCCGGCGCGTGGCCGAGACGATCGCCGACACGTCCGAGGCGACGAAGTTCTCGCCCTCGCCCAGCCCCACCAGCAGCGGGCAGCCCATGCGCGCGACCACCATGCGCTGCGGCTCGGCCTGGCTGATGACCGCCAGCGCGTAGGCACCGGTCAGTTCCTTCACCGCACGCTGCAAGGCTTCCAGCAAATCAATACCGGCTTGCAGGTGGTGGTGGATCAGGTGGGCGATGACCTCGGTGTCGGTCTGCGACTCGAAGGCGTAGCCCAGCGCGCGCAACCGCTCGCGCTGTTCCTCGTGGTTCTCGATGATGCCGTTGTGCACCAGCGCCACGCCGTGGCTGAGGTGCGGGTGGGCGTTGGATTCGGTGACCCCACCATGCGTGGCCCAGCGGGTGTGGCCGATGCCCAGCATCGCGCTGAAGCCCTCGGCGGCGGCGGCGCTTTCCATCTCGGCCACGCGGCCGGTGCGGCGCACGCGGCGGATGGCACTACCGTCCAGCACGGCGATGCCGGAGGAGTCGTAGCCGCGGTATTCCAGCCGCTTCAGCCCTTCGATCAGTACCGGTACCACGTCGCGATCAGCGATCGCCCCAACGATGCCGCACATAAACCGCCCGCTTGCGAAAAGAGCGGACATTCTAAGTCAGCCGATTCGGCCATCCAGCGGACATCGCCGGACAGGCCCGCCGCGGACACTGTCCGCGCGGGTGTCCGCGGACACCCGGACACTTTCCCGATCCGCACATATTTCAATGATTTCAAATATTTGCGAGTTGGCACGGGACCTGCTTGATGAACCGCAACCTACCAGCGATGCCGACAATGATCCGCGACACCTCCGCACAGGACCAGACAATCACCCAGCACCAGCGGCCGCAGTGGCGCCGCTGGCTGTGGCCGGCCGTGGCCGTGCTCGTCGTGCTGGCCGGCGTCGGCTTCGTCACCAAGGGCTGGCTCGGCGGCTCGCGCTCGTTCGACGGCGACCGCTTGCGCATCGCCACCGTCGGCCGCGGCGACCTGGTGCGCGACATCGCCGCCGACGGCCGCGTGATCGCCGCCAACAGCCCGGTGCTGTACGCCATCTCCGCCGGCACCGTGACCTTGAAGGTGGTGGCCGGCGACGTGGTCAAGCAGGGCCAGGAGCTGGCGGTGATCGACAGCCCCGAACTGCGCAGCAAGCTGGCGCAGGAACAGGCCACCCTGGCCGGGCTGGAGGCCGAGGCCGGGCGCGCCGCGCTCGACGCCACCCTGGCCCGCGCCACCGGCGCGAAGATGTCCGACCAGGCCGAGCTGGTGCGCACCGCCGCCCAGCGCGACCTGGACCGCTACCAGCGCGGCTTCGACGGCGGCGCGGTGCCGCAGGTGGATCTGGCCAAGGCCCAGGACGAACTGAAGAAGGCCGAGATCGAACTGCAGCACGCGCACCAGGACGCCACCCTGCAGAGCCGCGGCGCCGACCTCGACGCGCGCAACAAGCGGTTGTTGGCCGAACGCCAGAAGGCGGTGGTGAACGAGGTGCAGCGCCAGGTCGATGCGCTGACCCTGCGCGCGCCGTTCGACGGCCAGGTCGGGCAGGTACAGGCCACCCAGCACACCCAGGTCGTCGCCAACGCGCCGGTGCTGGGCGTGGTCGACCTGTCGCGCTTCGAGGTCGAGATCAAGGTGCCCGAGAGCTTCGCCCGCGACCTCGCCATCGGCATGCCGGCGCAGCTGACCAGCGGCTCCAGGCAGCCGTTCCCGGGCGAGATCTCGGCGGTGTCGCCGGAGGTGGTCAACGGCGAGGTGGTGGCGCGCATCCGCTTCTCCGACCAGCAGCCGCCGGGCCTGCGCCAGAGCCAGCGGATGAGCGCGCGCATCCTGCTCGACACCCGCAAGGACGTGGTCAAGGTCGAGCGCGGCCCGTTCGTCGAGCAGTCCGGCGGCCGCTACGCCTGGGTGGTCAACGGCAGCACCGCCAGCCGCCGCCCGGTGACCTTCGGCGTCAGCAGCCTGGGCGAGGTCGAGATCGTCGAAGGCCTGCAGCCGGGCGAGAAGGTCGTCGTCTCCGGTACCGATCTGTTCGGCGATGCCGAGCGCGTTTCCATCAACTGATCCCCGTTTCCACCTTTCAGCACAGGAACCTCCCATGCTCCAGATGCAATCCGTCTCCAAGGTCTTCCGCACCGAACAGGTCGAAACCCACGCGCTGCGCTCGCTGGACCTGCACGTGCGCGAAGGCGAGTTCGTCGCCGTCACCGGCCCGTCGGGCTCGGGCAAGACCACCTTCCTCAACATCGCCGGGCTGCTGGAAACCTTCACCAGCGGCCAGTACCTGCTCGACGGCCAGGACGTCAGCCACCTCGGCGACGACGCCCGCTCGCGCCTGCGCAACCAGAAGATCGGCTTCATCTTCCAGGGCTTCAACCTGATCCCCGACCTCAACCTGTTCGACAACGTCGACGTGCCGCTGCGCTACCGCGGCATGCCCGCCGCCGAGCGCCGCCAGCGCATCGAGAAGGCGTTGAGCGACGTCGGCCTCGGCTCGCGCATGAAGCACTACCCGGCCGAACTGTCCGGCGGCCAGCAGCAGCGCGCCGCCATCGCCCGCGCCCTGGCCGGCAGCCCGCGCCTGCTGCTGGCCGACGAACCGACCGGCAACCTCGACACGCAGATGGCGCGCGGCGTCATGGAGCTGCTGGAGGAGATCAACAGCCAGGGCACCACCATCGTCATGGTGACCCACGACCCGGAGCTGGCCGCGCGCGCGCAGCGCAACGTGCACATCGTCGACGGCCAGGCCACCGACCTGCTGCGCGAACCGGCGCTGGCACACGGCTGACCTGCGCCCTCCCTTGCGCGTAGCGCAGGGGAGGGCTGGGGAGGGGTGCTTTGGCTTCCCCGCGAAAAGCCGCCCCCTCCCAACCTCCCCCTTTTGCTTTGCAAAAGGGGGAGGGGTGTCCCCCCGCAACCGGAACCCTTCCATGTTCGCCTACTACCTCAAACTCGGCCTGCACAGCCTGCGGCGCACGCCGGTGCTGACCGCGCTGATGGTGTTGTCCATCGCCATCGGCATCGGTGCGGCGATGACCACGCTGACGGTGATGCACCTGCTGTCCGGCGATCCGCTGCCGGGCCGCAGCCAGCACCTCTTCTACCCGCAGGTCGATGCGCTTTCGACCAGCAAGGCACGCCGCAACCCGCCGGACATGCTCGACTACACCTCGGCGATGGATTTGTGGCGCGCCGGGCGCGGCGACCGCCAGGCGCTGGTGAACGACAGCCCGATCAAGTTGCAGGCGCCGGAAACCGGGCAGCCGCCGCTGATGACGACGATGCTTTCGACGCATGCCGACTTCTTCCCGATGTTCGCGGTGCCGTTCGCCTTCGGCGGCCCGTGGACCGGCGAGGACGACGAAAAGCATGCGCGGGTCGCGGTCATCTCCGCCGACCTCAACGAAAAACTGTTCGGTGGCAAGGACAGCGTCGGCCGCACCCTGCGCATCCGCGATGCCGACGTGCGCATCGTCGGCGTGCTGGGGCCGTGGCGGCCGTCGCCGCAGTTCCACACCCTGGCCGGCGGCAATTTCTCGCAGGGCGACACCGCCAGCTTCTACGGCAAGGCCGAAGACGTGATGGTGCCGTTCCAGACCGGGCTGGAAATCAACGACGGCCACTTCGCCCAGTTCACCTGCAATTCGCTGCCGGCCGTGCCCGGCCACCTGCAGAACACCGACTGCGTCTGGCTGCAGCTGTGGGTGGAACTGGGCAGCGCCGCCAAGGTCGCCGACTACCGCCGCTTCGTCACCGACTATGCCGCGCAGCAGAAGGCGCTGGGCCGTATTGCCTTTCCCGAGAACGCCCGCCTGCTGTCGCTGATGCAATGGCTGGACTACAACCGCGTGGTGCCGCGCGACGTGCGCCTGCAGAGCTGGCTGGCGCTGGCGTTCCTGCTGATCTGCCTGTTCAACACGGTCGGCCTGCTGCTGGCCAAGTTCCTGCGCCGCGGCAGCGAGATCGGCGTGCGCCGCGCGCTGGGGGCATCCAGGCGTTCGATCTTCGCCCAATGCCTGATCGAAGCCGGCCTGATCGGCCTGATCGGCGGCACGCTTGGCCTGCTGCTGACCCTGGCCGGGCTGGGCGCCATCCGCAGCCAGCCGGTGGAATACGCCGACCTGGTGCACCTGGACCTGCCGATGTTCGCCGCCACCTTCGTGCTGGCGCTGTCGGCCAGCATCGTCGCCGGCCTGTTCCCCGCCTCGCGCGCCAGCCGCATCGCCCCGGCGATGCAACTGAAGACCCTGTAAGCGGAGCCGACCCATGGACATCAAGCCAATCCTCTCCGCACTGGGCCGCCACCGCGTCGCCGCCGCGCTGATCGTGCTGGAAATCGCGCTGGCCTGCGCGGTGCTGTGCAACGCCTTCTTCCTGATCTCCAGCCGCCTGGAACTGATGCGCATCGACAGCGGCGTGCAGGAAAGCGCCGTCGGCACGATCACGCTCAACGGCTGCGACGGCTGCAGCAACGCCGACCTCAACGCACGCGTGCTCGGCGCGTTGCGCGCCATCCCCGGCGTGCGCGCCGCCGGCGCCGCCAACAGCACCCCGTTCGGCCAGCGCGCCGGCTACATGGGCGCCAGCCTCGACCAAGAGGACAAGCAGTGGGCCGGCGTGCTGCACTTCTACATGGCCGACGCCGCCGCGATCGAGGCGCTCGGCCTGCACCCGGTGCAGGGCAATCCCTTCGCCGCCAGCGACTTCCAGCCGATCGACAACTTCGTGCCGAGCGACGCCCCTGTGTGGGTCACCCGCGCGCTGGCCGAACACCTGTGGCCCGGCGAAAGCCCGCTGGGCAAGGAACTGTGGAGCGGCGCGCACTTCCGCGTGACCGGCGTGGTGGACAACTTCGCCGTCACCGACCCGGGCCGCAGCGAGGAGGGCGTGGCCGGCGCGCAGTGGTCGGTGATCGTGCCGGTGCGCGACGACGCGCAATCGGGCAGCTACGTGCTGCGCGCCGATCCGCTCGACCTGCCGCGGGTGATGCAGGCCGCGCGCCAGGCAGTGGCCCGCGCCGTGCCCGAGGCGGTGCTCGACCAGCAGCAAAGCCGCACCCTGTCCGAACTGCGCGAACGCTATTTCCGCAGCGACCGCGCGATGGCGTGGCTGCTGGTCGCGGTGATCGCGGCGATGCTGCTGGTCACCGCGCTGGGCATCGTCGGCCTGGCCAGCTTCTGGGTGCAGCAGCGCACCAAGCAGATCGGCATCCGCCGCGCGCTGGGTGCCACTCGCCGCCAGATCACCGCCTATTTCCAGACCGAGAACCTGCTGCTGACTGGCGCCGGCATCGCGCTCGGCATGCTGCTGGCCTACGGCGGCAACCAGGTGCTGATGCACCACTTCGAGATCGCGCGGCTGCCGCTGCCCTACCTGCCGTTCGGCGCGCTGGCGCTGTTGCTGCTGGGCCAGGCCGCCGTCATCGGCCCGGCGCTGCGCGCCGCCGCCGTCCCGCCCATCGTCGCCACCCGCAGCGCCTGACCCACCGGAGCCGAACATGTTCACCTATTACTTCAAGCTGGCCCTGCGCAGCTTCCGCCGCAACAAGGTGCTCACCGCGCTGATGGTGCTGGCCATCGCCCTGGGCATCGGCGCCGCGATGACCACGCTCACCGTGTTCAAGGTGCTCTCCGGCGACCCCATCCCGCACAAGAGCGAACGCCTGTTCTACGTGCAGCTCGACGCCTACACCCGCGAGGGCTACAAGCCCGGCGAGGAGCCGGAAGGGCAGCTGACCCGCTTCGACGCCGAGGAACTGCTGCGGCAGAAGAAGGCGCCGCGGCAGGCGATGATGACCGGTGGCGGCGGCATCGTCGATCCGCGGGTGGATGCGCTCAAGCCCTTCAGCGTCGGCATGCGCTACACCTCCGGCGACTTCTTCCCGATGTTCGACACCCCGTTCCTGTACGGCCAGGGCTGGAGCGGCGCCGAGGACAACGGCCACGCGCGGGTGGCGGTGATCAGCCGCACCCTCAACGACAAGCTGTTCAAGGGCGCCAACAGCGTCGGCCGCGACGTGCTGGTCGAAGGCCACGCGCTGCGCGTCGTCGGCGTGCTCGACGACTGGAAGCCGCAGCCGCTGTTCTACGACCTGTTCGTCGGCCGCTACGACCGCCAGGAAGACGTGTTCGTGCCGTTCTCCACCTCGCGCGACCTGGAGCTGGACCGCAACGGCAACATGAACTGCTTCGGCCGCGAGATCGTCAACGACGCCACCGCGCTGAACGTGCCCTGCGCCTGGATCCAGTACTGGGTGGAGCTGGATTCGGCCGCCGACGCACCCGCGTTCAAGGCCTACCTGGACAACTATTCCGACCAGCAGCGCGCCGCCGGCCGCTTCGAGCGCCCGGCCAACACCCGCCTGCGCAACGTGATGGAGCTGCTGGAATTCCGCAACGTGGTGCCCGGCGATGTGCGCCTGCAGATGTGGCTGGCGTTCGGCTTCCTGCTGGTGTGCCTGGTCAACACCGTGGGCCTGCTGCTGGCCAAGTTCCTGCGCCGCAGCGGCGAGATCGGCGTGCGCCGCGCGCTCGGCGCCAGCCGCACGGAGATCTTCAAGCAATGCCTGGTCGAGGCCGGGACGATTGGCCTGGCCGGCGGCATGCTGGGCCTGCTGCTGGCGCTGGGCGGACTGTGGGCGGTGCGCCAGCGCCCGGCCGACTATGCCTCGCTGGCCCACCTGGACGGCTCGATGCTGCTGCTGACCTTCGCCCTGGCCATCGCCGCCAGCCTGCTGGCCGGCATCCTGCCGGCGTGGCGGGCGATGCAGGTGGCCCCGGCAGTGCAGCTCAAGACGCAGTGACCAATGCTTTTCCCTTCTCCCTCCGGGAGACAGCTTGGCAGGATTGCCAAGCTGCACGGCGAAGCCGCCCGAAGGGTGAGGCACATGGATGTGCCGAATGCAGTTGGCCCGAAGGGCCGGATGAGGGTTCGGTGCGGTCAATGCAGTCCGAACCTCCCCCATCCTCCCCGAACCCTCACCCCAACCCCTCTCCCGGAGGGAGAGGGGCCAAAACCCCGGAGTCCCACATGGAAATCCGCCCGATCCTGTCCACCCTGTCGCGCCACAAGACCGCCGCGGCGCTGATCGTGCTGGAGATCGCGCTGAGCTGCGCGATCATCTGCAACGCGCTGTTCATCGTTTCCCAGCGCCTGGAAACCCTCAACCTCGCCAGCGGCATCGACGACGACCGGCTGATCGAGATCGGCCTGAGCGGCATCGGCCAGCAGACCGACGGCGACGCCCGCACCGCCGAGGACCTGGCCTCGCTGCGTGCCGTCCCCGGCGTCGAACGCGTGGCCATCACCAACCAGTTGCCGTTCCAGAACGGCAGCTGGAACACCTCGCTCTCGCTCAGCGCCGAGCAGGAAGTGCCCACGCTCAACGCCACCCAGTACATGGTCGGCGAAGGCACGCTGGCGACGATGGGCCTGAAACTGATCGCCGGCCGCGACTTCAACGCCGACGAGTACAAGAGCAGCGACGTGCTGAACAAGGTCGAGGACGTCAACGGCCTGTCCTCGGCCATCATCCTCAGCAAGCCGGCCGCCGACAGGATGTTTCCGGAAGGCGGCGCGGTCGGTAAAACCGTCTACATGGCCAACATCCCGCTGACCATCGTCGGCGTGGTCGATACCCTGCTGCGGCCGAACATGCAGAGCAACAACCGCACCTATTCGGTGGTGTTCCCGATCCGCATGAACTTCGCCAACGGCGGCCGCTACCTGATCCGCGTGGCCGAGCCGGCGCGCCGCGCAGAGGTGCTCGAACAGGCGCTGGCGGCGCTGGACCGCAACGATCCCAACCGCCTGGTCTGGCGCAAGCTGACCTTCGAACAGGGCCGCGCCGACTACTTCGCCAACGACCGCGACATGGTCGGCCTGCTGCTGATCGTGTGCGCCCTGTTGCTGCTGGTGACCGCGCTGGGTATCGTCGGCCTGGCCAGCTTCTGGGTGCAGCAGCGTACCAAGCAGATCGGCATCCGCCGCGCGCTCGGCGCGACCAAGGGCCAGATCCTGCGTTATTTCCAGACCGAGAACTTCCTGCTGGCCGGCATCGGCATCGTCGTCGGCATGCTGCTGGCCTACCTGCTCAACCAGTGGCTGATGGGCCGCTATGAACTGCCGCGGCTGCCACTGCTGTACCTGCCGGTCGGCGCGCTGGCGCTGTGGCTGCTGGGGCAGGTGGCGGTGTTCGGCCCGGCGCGGCGCGCGGCGGCGATCCCGCCGGCGGTAGCAACGCGCAGCACCTGAACACGACAGGCTCCTCCTTCCGCAAGGCGGGAGGGGCACGGCTTGCGGACCGCGGCCCCGCAGCCCTTCCAACGCCCTCGCCCCGGGGCATGGGCCGGGATACGGAAGGATTGGGGGAGAGGACCCGGGCGACGCCCGCGATGTGCTCGCGCGAAAGCTTCGCCTTGTCCTCAGGCAAGGAAACCAAGAGGTGTTCATGCTCGGCTACTACCTGCAACTCGCGCTGCGCAGCTTTCGCCGCAACAGGGTATTGACCCTCTTGATGGTGCTGACCATCGCGGTCGGCATCGGCGCGACGATGACCACGCTGGGGCTCTACTTCGTACTCTCCGGCAATCCGATTCCGGGCAAGAGCGCGCGGTTGTTCTACCCGCGCATCGAGCCGCGCACCTTGGGCAAGGACGCCACGCTGGACAAGGAACCGTTGAAACAGATGACCCGCCATGACGCCGAAGAGCTGCTGCGGCAGCGGCGCGCCGACCGCCAGGCGGTGATGACGGCCGGATTGGTCACCGTGCAACCGGAGGGCAATGCGGGACAGCCCTTCCGCGTCATGGCGCGCTACGCATCGGCGGATTTTTTCCCGATGTTCGACGTCCCCGTGCACAGCGGCACTGCATGGAGCGCAGCCGACGACGAAGCGCGCGCGCAGGTGGCGGTCATTGATCGCCGGCTGGCGAACAGGCTGTTCGGCACCGAGAATGCCGTCGGCAGGGAAATCCGCCTGCCGCAGGGCATGTTCCGGGTGGTGGGTGTGCTCGGCGACTGGCGACCGACACCGCGCTTCTATGACCTGACCAGCCAGCGTTACGGCGGCGACGAACAGGTGCTGCTGCCATTCTCCACCGCCCGCGCACTGCGGCTGGATGTACAAGGCCATATGCAATGCTGGGGCCGCGGCGGAGAGGGCGAGGAAGGGGGCCGCAGCCTCAATGCCCCCTGCGCCTGGCTGCAGTACTGGGTGGAACTGGATTCGCCGCAGAAAGCCGACGCCTACCTGAAGTACCTTGCCGACTATTCGGATACCCAGCGCACCAATGGCCGCTTCGAGCGCCCGAACAATGTGCGCCTGCATGACGTGATGGACTGGCTGGATTACAACCGCATCGTGCCCGACGACGTGCGCCTGCAGATGTGGCTGGCGTTCGGCTTCCTGCTGGTGTGCCTGATCAATACGGTGAGCCTGCTGCTGGCCAAGTTCCTGCGCCGCGGCGGCGAGATCGGCATACGCCGCTCGCTGGGTGCTTCGCGCCTGGACATCTTCAAGCAATGCCTCACCGAAGCCGGCGTCATCGGACTGGTCGGTGGCGGACTGGGCCTGGGCTTCGCCGCCATCGGCCTGTGGCTGATCCGCCAGCAACCGGACGAGTACGCGAAGCTGGCGCATATGGATGGCACCACGCTGTGGATGACCTTCGCCCTCGCGGTGACGGTGAGCCTGCTGGCCGGCCTGCTGCCGGCGTGGCGCGCGATGCAGGTTCCTCCCGCACTGCAACTCAAGAGCCAGTGATGAAATGCAAGACGGACGGAAATGAAGCACGGGGAGCACACCCCTGCCCGGTCAGCAGCCCCATCGCCACCGGCATTGCCATCACCCCTGCGTCATCCGCCCACCGCCCCATTCCCCACTCCCATCGGTGAACATGGAAATCCGGCCCATCCTCAACATGTTGCTGCGGCACAAGATCGCCGCCCTGCTGGTCGTGCTGGAAATCGCCCTGAGCTGCGCGATCATCTGCAACGCGGTGTTCATCATCAGCAATCGCATCGCCGAACTGCGGATCGGAAGCGGCATAGCCGATGACGAACTGGTGTACCTGTCCACCAGCAGCCTGCTGCCCGACGTCAACCACGACGCCCTGCGCAGGCAGGACATCCGCGCGCTTTCCTCCCTGCCCGGAGTGAAAGCGGTGAGCAGCGTCAACCAGATTCCCTATGGCGGCAGCGTCTGGGGCTCGGACGTCCGTCTCGATGCGGACCAGACCCGGCCCACCACCAACGCCTCGCTCTACATGGACGACGGACAACTCCTGCAGACCTTCGGGCTGCGGGTGGTGGAAGGCCGTGCGTTCACTCCGGACGAGTATCTGGAGAACAGCACGTTCGACCCCAACCGGGTCGGCCAGACCGTCCCCGCCATCATGCTGAGCCGGTCCCTGGCCGACTCGCTGTTCCCGGGCCAGAGCGCGCTTGGCAGGAACCTCTATGTCTGGGGGGAACAGCAGCCCCCTTCGACCGTCGTCGGCGTGACCAGCGACCTGATGGCGCCCGGAGAAGCGGGCAGCTTCGCCAGCCGCTTCGATTCGATGATCTTCCCGATCCGCGTCTCCAATGGCGGCTATGCGCTGCGCACCACGCCGGAACAGCGCGAAAGCGTGCTCCAGGCCGCCGTCGCCGCGTTGAACCGCGAAGATCCCAACCGGATCATCGAAGAGAAGGGCACGCTGGAGCAGATGCGCACCGATTTCCATCGGCGTGACCGCTCGGTGATCTGGCTCCTGCTCGCCGTGTGCTCCGCACTGCTGGCGGTCACCGCCTTCGGCATCATCGGCCTGTCCAGTTTCTGGGTGCAGCAGCGCACCCGGCAGATCGGTATCCGCCGCGCGCTGGGCGCCACCCGCAGGCACATCCTGCGTTACTTCCAGCTGGAGAACTTCCTGCTCAGCAGCATCGGGATCGCATTGGGGCTGTTCCTGGCCTACGGCCTGAACATGCTGCTGATGAGCCACTACGAACTGCCACGCCTGCCGCTGGCCTACCTGCCGGTCACCGCAGTGGCGCTGTGGCTGCTGGGCCAGGCCGCGGTGCTCGGCCCGGCCCGGCGCGCCGCCTTGATTCCACCGGCCGTCGCCACGCGCAGCGCCTGAAACCTGCAAGGACACATGATGAAGACCACACTGCGCCTGTTGCCCCTGTTGCTGTTGTCGCCCACTGCCACCGCACTGGCGGCCGACGACCTGACCACCACCGTCGCCGCGCTCGACCAGGCTGTGTTCGACAGTTTCAACCATTGCCAGGACCCGGCCCAGCTGGAAAAGCACGCCAGCTACTTCGACCCGGCGGTCGAGTTCTACCACGACACCGGTGGCGTCACCTGGAGCCGCGAGGCGATGCTGGAAAACACCCGCAAGCACGCCTGCGGCCACTACACCCGCGAACTGGTGGAAGGCAGCCTGCAGGTGTTCCCGATCAAGGATTTCGGCGCCATCGCCCAGGGCAGCCACCGCTTCTGCGACACCGCCAGCGGCAAGTGCGAGGGGCTGGCCGACTTCACCATGCTCTGGCACCTGCACGACGGCCAATGGACCCTCACCCGCGTGCTGAGCTACGGCCATCGCGCGGCCGCGGCGGCCGGACACCCCTGAAGCACATGTCCCCTGCCAGCGCGGGCCGCAACGTGTAAGGTCTGCGCTTCCCTTTCCACTCCCACCCTTGCAAGCCCCGATGCCGCAGATCCTGATCATCGACGACAACAGCGCCGTGGCCACCGCGCTGGACGTGCTGTTCTCGCTGCACGACATCGACACCCGCCACGCCGCCTCGCCCGCGCAGGGGCTGGCGATGCTCGAAGAGCAGGAGTTCGACCTGGTGATCCAGGACATGAACTTCACCGCCGACACCACCTCCGGCGACGAGGGCCGCGCGCTGTTCGGGCAGATCCGCGACGCGCACCCGGACCTGCCGGTGATCCTGCTCACCGCGTGGACGCACCTGGACAGCGCGGTGGAACTGGTCAAGGCCGGCGCCGCCGACTACCTGGCCAAGCCGTGGGACGACGGCCGCCTGCTGACCACGGTCAACAACCTGCTGGAACTGGCCGAAACCCGCCGCGAGCTGGCGCGCCGTCGCCAACGCGAGCTGCGCCAACAGACCAGCCTGCGCGAGCGCTACGACCTGCGCGGGGTGGTGTTCGCCGACCCGGCCAGCGAACGGGTCATCGCGCTGGCCTGCCAAGTGGCGCGCTCGGAGCTGCCGGTGCTGATCACCGGCCCCAACGGTGCGGGCAAGGAGAAGATCGCCGAGATCATCCAGGCCAACTCCGGCAAGCGCGGCGGCCCGTTCGTCGCGCTGAACTGCGGCGCGATCCCTTCCGAACTGATCGAAGCCGAGTTGTTCGGCGCCGAGGCCGGCGCCTATACCGGCGCCAACAAGGCGCGCGAAGGCAAGTTCGAGGCGGCCGATGGCGGCACCCTGTTCCTCGACGAGATCGGCAACCTGTCGCTGACCGGGCAGATGAAGCTGCTGCGGGTGCTGGAAACCGGCCGTTTCGAGCGCCTGGGCTCCAACCGCGAGCGCCAGGTGAAGGTGCGCGTGGTCAGCGCCACCAACGCCGACCTGCCGGCGATGATCCGCGACGGCAGCTTCCGCGAGGACCTCTATTACCGCCTCAACACCGTCGAACTGACACTGCCGGCGCTGGGCGAACGGCGCGAGGACATCCTGCCGCTGGCCCGCCATTTCCTCGGCGACGACGGCAAGCCGCTGTCGCCGCAGGCCGCGCAGGCACTGCAACGCCATAACTGGCCGGGCAATGTGCGCGAACTGCGCAACGTGATCCAGCGCGCCAGCCTGCTGGCGCAGGGGCCGCGCATCGAAGCGGCCGACCTCAACCTGCCGCGTGCACCGCAGCGCCCCACCGCGCCGGCCGACGAACCGGACCGCGCGCGCATCGTCGCCGCATTGGAACGCGCCGGCGGCGTCATTGCCCAGGCTGCCGCCGACCTCGGCCTGAGCCGGCAGGCGCTGTACCGGCGCATGGACCGCCACGGCATCCCCCGCGAATGAAACGACCATGTTGAAGACACGCTCGTTCACCTTCCGCCTGTTCCTGCGCCTGCTGCCGGTGCTGGGGCTGGCCGCGGCCATGCCGTGGCTGCTGGCGTACTGGATGGACCGCGGCTGGGTGGTCGCCACGGTATCGACGGCGCTGCTGCTGGCGCTGATGTGGTGGACGCTGCGTCGCGCCACCGCGCCGATCCGCTCGCTGCTGCGCGCGCTGGCCGGCATCACCAGCAGCTACCGCGACGGCGAATACAACTTCGGCGTGCACTGGCGCGGCAACGACGAACTGGCACAACTGGTGAAGGCCCACGCCGAGCTGGGCGACGTGCTGCGCGAGCAACGCCAGTCGCTGGTGCAGCGCGAGCTGTTGCTGGACACGATGGTGCAGAACACGCCGGTGGCGATGCTGCTGCTGGCCGACGGCGGCGACGGCGTGCAGCGCGTGGCGTTCTCCAACCTTGCCGCGCGCAAGCTGCTGCACGGCGGCTGGAAGCTGGAAGGCAAGCGCATGCACGAGCTGCTGGAGAACATGCCGGTGGAACTGCGCAACGCCATCGCCCGCGGCGGCGACAGCCTGTTCGCGGTGCGCGAGGAAGGTGGCGACGAGGACGACGAACAGGTCTACCACCTGTCGCGGCGCAGCTTCCATCTCAACGGCCGCCCGCACGAACTGCTGCTGCTGCGCCTGCTGACCGCCGAACTGCGCCGGCAGGAAGTGCAGACATGGAAGAAGGTCATCCGCGTCATCAGCCACGAACTGAACAATTCGCTGGCGCCGATCGCCTCGCTGGCCCACTCCGGCGCCGAGTTGGTACGGCGCGGCCGCAACGACCGGCTGGAGGACATCTTCGCCACGGTCGAGGAGCGCGCGCGCCATCTGGAAGGCTTCATCCGCGGCTACGCGCGCTTCGCCAAGCTGCCGCAACCGCAGCTGCAGACCATAGGCTGGGCCGCGTTCCTCGGCGGGTTGCAGCAGCAGATTCCCTTCCGCATGGCGCCGCCTGCCGAAGACCTGCACAGTCGCATCGATCCGGCGCAGTTCTCGCAGGCATTGCTGAACCTGCTGAAGAACGCGCACGAGGCCAGCGCCGACAACGGCATCGACGCCGACGACGCGGTGGAAGTGCGGCTGGCGCGGTTGCCGCACTGGCTGCGCATCGAGGTGCTGGACCGCGGCAGCGGCATGAACGAGGCGGTGCTGCAGAACGCGCTGATGCCGTTCTATTCGACCAAGCGCAACGGCACCGGCCTGGGCCTGGCGCTGACCCGCGAGATCGTCGAGGCGCACGACGGCCGCATCTCGTTGCAGAACCGCAACGACGGCGGCCTGTGCGTGACCATCCTGCTGCCGGCCGCCTGAGCTCGACGCCGAGCCGGAGCGGTCCCGGCGGCTACTCTGCAAGGGTAGGTCGGGGTTACATCCCCGACGCTTGATGTCCGGATGCGCAGGGCGTCGGGGATGTAACCCCGACCTACGCGCCTTTACTTTTTCACCGGCCGCTTCCAGCCTTCGATGGTCTGCTGGCGGCTGCGCGCCACGGTCAGCTTGCCTTCCGGCGCATCGCGGGTGATCACCGAGCCGGCACCAATGGTCGCGCCGTCCGCCAGCGTCACCGGCGCCACCAGCGCGCTGTTGGAACCCACGAACACCTTGTCGCCGATGGTGGTGCGGAACTTGTTCACGCCGTCGTAGTTGCAGGTGATGGTGCCGGCGCCGATGTTGGTGCCGCTGCCGATCACCGCATCGCCCAGGTAGGTCAGGTGGTTGGCCTTGCTGCCCTTGCCCAGCGTGGTCTTCTTCGTTTCCACGAAGTTGCCCACGTGCACGCCGTCGGCCAGCACCGTGCCGGGGCGCAGCCGTGCGAACGGGCCGATCTGCGCCGCGCCCTCGCTGACCACGCCTTCCAGGTCGCAGTGCGGCTGCACCACGGTGCCGGCACCGAGCCTGACGTCCTTCAGCCGTACGAACGCGCCGATGCTGACGCCGTCGCCCAGCTCGACCTCGCCCTCCAGCACCACGTTGGCGTCGATCTGCACGTCGGCCCCGGCCCTGACCGTGCCGCGCTGGTCGAAGCGCGACGGGTCCAGCAGGCGCACGCCCTGCGCGCACAGCGCACGCGCCGCGCGCAGCTGCCAGGCGCGCTCCAGCTGCGCCAGCTGCCACGGGTCGTTGGCGCCTTCGGCCTCCTGCGGATCGGCCACGTGCACCAGCGTGGCCGGCGTGTATTCGGCCGTGGCCGCGGCGAACACGTCGGTCAGGTAGTACTCGCCCTGCGCGTTGGCGTTGGACAGGCCCGACAACCAGCGCCGCAACGCGGTGGATTCGGCGGTGACGATGCCGGTATTCACCGTGCGGATGCGCTTCTGCTCGTCGTCGGCATCCTTCTGCTCGACGATGGCCGCGACCTTGCCCTCGGCATCGCGCACGATGCGGCCATAGCCGGTCGGGTCGTCCAGGTCGGCCACCAGCACCGCCAGCCGCGGCGCGCCATGCAGCAGCGCGCGCAGCGTATCGGCGCGGATCAGCGGTACGTCGCCATACAGCACCAATACCTGCGCCGTGTCCGGAACGGCCGGCATCGCCTGCTGCAAGGCATGGCCGGTGCCCAGCTGCTGTACCTGTTCGGCCCAGTTCAAGTCCGTCTGGTCGGCAAACGCCGCGCGCACCGCCTCGCCGCCGTGGCCATGCACCACGTGGATGCCCGCCGGCTGCAACTGTCGCGCGGTGTCGATCACGTGCGCCAGCATCGGCCGCCCGGCCACCGGCTGCAGCACCTTGGGCAGCGCCGACTGCATGCGCTTGCCGGCGCCGGCGGCGAGGATGATCACGTGCAACGGCTGGGTCATGTCGGCGGATTTCCTGTAAACGATGGAGCAATTCTAGTGAACCTCTCCCCGCCTGCGTGAAGCACGCATTCCCCGCCGCGGGAATCCGCCGGCAGCCGGTAACATGGCCGTCGGTCCCGTCGCCCAGGAATCCAATGAGCCTGTTCCGGCAAGGCAGCCAGTACCTCGCCATCGGCCTGCTGCAGTTGTCGCTGGACTGGCTGGTATTCGTCGCCGCCACCGCCGCCGGCCTGCCTGCGATCCCCGGCAACCTGCTCGGCCGCGTCAGCGGCGCGCTGCTCGGCTTCTGGCTCAATGGCCGTTATACCTTCGCCAGCGGCGGCGAACGGCGCCACGGCTGGGGCCGGTTCGCGCGCTTCCTCGGGCTGTGGCTGTTGATGACCGCCATCAGCACCTGGCTGGTGGCGCTGGTCGCGCATGCACTGGGTTTGCAGATGGCCTGGCTGGCCAAGCCGGTGGTCGAGGGTGCGCTGGCCGCGGCGAACTTCTTCCTGCTGCGGCACGTGGTCTATCGCTGAGCCCAAACCCCGTAGGAGCGCACCTTGGTGCGCGATGGGGCTTTCCCGGTGAAGCCATCGCGCACCAAGGTGCGCTCCTACAGGAAACCATCAAATACTTCTTCTCTTGATGCACCAACGAAAAACGCCGGGCAAGTCCGGCGCTTTCCTGTTCCCGCAAGCCCGCACTCAGTGCTTGAGGTTGCGGCGCAGGCGCTCCAGCGCCTGCAGCTGCGCGGTGATCTCGGCCAGCTTCTGCTGCGCCTCGGCCAGCTCCATCGCCTCGCCGCGGTGGGCCAGCACGCGCTCGGCTTCTTCCTTGGCCTTGCGCACCGCGGCCTCGTCGATGTCGGTGGCGCGGATGGCGGTGTCGGCCAGCACGGTCACGACCTGCGGCTGCACTTCGAGGATGCCGCCGGAAATGGCGAAATCCAGCTGCTCGCCGACCGGCGTGGTGACCACGACCTTGCCCGGCTTCAGGCGGGTGATCAGCGGCGCGTGCTTGGGCGCGATGCCCAGCTCGCCCAGCTCACCGGTTGCCACGACCAGGGTGGCCTCGCCACTGAAGATCTGCTGCTCGGCGCTGACGATGTCGCAACGGATGGTGCTCATGGTTTGGTTCTCAAAAGCGGGGAACAGGGAACGGGGAACGGGGAATGCGGGTCCACCGCGGCAGGCCCGTGGAACCGGGAACGTTCATTCCCCGATCCCGGTTCCCGCTCCAGCCTTCCTCAGGCCTTCTCGGCCATCTTCTTGGCCTTCTCGACCGCTTCCTCGATGCCGCCGACCATGTAGAACGCCTGCTCCGGCAGGTGGTCGTACTCGCCATCGACGATGCCCTTGAAACCACGGATGGTTTCCTTCAGCGGCACGTACTTGCCCGGCGAGCCGGTGAACACTTCGGCCACGTGGAACGGCTGGCTGAAGAAGCGCTCGATCTTGCGCGCGCGCGACACGGCCTGCTTGTCTTCTTCGGACAGTTCGTCCATGCCCAGGATCGCGATGATGTCCTTCAGCTCCTTGTACTTCTGCAGGGTCTGCTGGACGCGCTGGGCGGTGTCGTAGTGCTCGTGGCCGATGACCTGCGGGTCCATCTGGCGCGAGGTCGAGTCCAGCGGGTCCACCGCCGGGTAGATGCCCAGCGAGGCGATCGAGCGCGACAGGGTCACGGTCGAGTCCAGGTGGGCGAAGGTGGTGGCCGGCGACGGGTCGGTCAGGTCGTCCGCGGGCACGTACACGGCCTGGATCGAGGTGATCGAACCGGTCTTGGTCGAGGTGATGCGCTCCTGCAGCACGCCCATTTCCTCGGCCAGGGTCGGCTGGTAGCCCACCGCCGACGGCATGCGGCCCAGCAGCGCCGACACTTCGGTACCGGCCAGCGTGTAACGGTAGATGTTGTCGACGAACAGCAGCACGTCCTTGCCCTTGCCGTTGGCGTCCTTCTCGTCGCGGAAGTATTCGGCCATCGTCAGGCCGGTCAGGGCGACGCGCAGGCGGTTGCCCGGCGGCTCGTTCATCTGGCCGTAGACCATCGCCACCTTGTCAAGGACGTTGGAGTCCTTCATCTCGTGGTAGAAGTCGTTGCCCTCGCGGGTACGCTCGCCCACGCCGGCGAACACGGACAGGCCGCTGTGCGCCTTGGCGATGTTGTTGATCAGCTCCATCATGTTGACGGTCTTGCCGACGCCGGCGCCGCCGAACAGGCCGACCTTGCCGCCCTTGGCGAACGGGCACATCAGGTCGATGACCTTGATGCCGGTTTCCAGCAGCTCGGTGGACGAGGACTGGTCTTCGTACGACGGCGCGGCGCGGTGGATTTCCCACGAATCGGAAGCGGCGACCGGGCCGGCTTCGTCGATCGGGCGGCCCAGCACGTCCATGATGCGGCCCAGGGTGCCGGCGCCGACCGGCACCGAGATGGCGCGGTTGGTGTTGGTGGCCACCAGGTTGCGCTTCAGGCCGTCGGTGGAGCCCAGCGCGATGGTGCGGACCACGCCGTCACCCAGCTGCTGCTGCACTTCCAGCGTGATTTCGGTGTTTTCCACCTTCAGCGCGTCGTACACCTTCGGCACGTCGCTGCGCGGGAATTCGACGTCGACGACCGCGCCGATGATCTGAACGATCTTGCCCTGACTCATTGCTGCATCCTCTAATTGAATACTTTGTTTGCGCGCGTCAGACCGCTGCCGCGCCGCCGACGATTTCGGAGATTTCCTGGGTGATCGCCGCCTGGCGGGCCTTGTTGTAGACCAGTTGCAGGGTGCCGATCAGCTTGTTGGCGTTGTCGCTGGCCGCCTTCATCGCCACCATGCGTGCGGCATGCTCGGAAGCGACGTTTTCCAGCAGCGCCTGGTACACCAGCGACTCGATGTAGCGCGTGATCACGTGCTCGAGCACGGTCGCGGCATCGGGTTCGTACAGGTAGTCCCAGTCGTGCGAGGACACTTGCGACTGGCTGGCCGGCAACGGCAGCAGCTGGTCGAAGGTGGCCTTCTGCGTCATCGTGTTGACGAAGTGGTTGTAGACCAGGTAGACGCGGTCGACCTTGCCCTCGGTGAAGGCATCGAGCATCACCTTGATCACGCCGATCAGCGTCTCCAGCTTCGGCACGTCGCCGATGTGGGTGACGCTGCCGACCATGTCCACGTTGACGCGGCGGAAGAACACGCTGGCCTTCTGGCCGATGGTCACCACGTCGATCCCGGCGCCCTTGTCCTGCCACTCGCGCATTTCGCCGACGGTCTTGCGGAACAGGTTGTTGTTCAGGCCGCCGGCCAGGCCGCGGTCGGACGAGATGACGATGTAGCCGACCCGCTTGACTTCGCTGCGCTCGACCAGGAACGGATGCTGCACGTCGGTACTGGCCTGGGCCAGGTGGCCGATGACCTGCTTCATCGCCTGCGCGTACGGACGCGAGGTCTTCATCCGGTCCTGCGCCTTGCGGATCTTGGAGGCCGAGACCATTTCGAGCGCGCGCGTCACCTTGCGGGTGTTCTGCACGCTCTTGATCTTGGTTTTGATTTCGCGTCCGCTTGCCATCTCTTATTCCCGTAGCGCGGGGACATGCCCCCGCTTTTGTCACAGTGAAGCGGGGCCAGCGCCCCGCTCTACATGCGGCTTACCAGCTGCCGGTGGTCTTGAACTCGGCGATGCCCTGCTTGAAGGCCGCCTCGATCTCGTCGTTCCAGCCGCCGGTGGCGTTGATCTTGTTGATCAGCTCGCCCTGCGTGTTGGCGAAGTGGGCATGCAGGCCCTCTTCGAACGCCAGCAGCTTGCCCACCGGCACGTCGTCGAGGTAGCCCTCGTTGACGGCGTAGATCGACAGCGACTGGTTGGCGATCGACATCGGCGCGTACTGCTTCTGCTTCATCAGCTCGGTGACGCGCTGGCCGCGCTCCAGCTGCTTGCGGGTCGCTTCGTCCAGGTCCGAGGCGAACTGCGCGAACGCCGCCAGCTCGCGGTACTGCGCCAGCGCGATGCGGATGCCGCCGGACAGCTTCTTGATGATCTTGGTCTGCGCCGAACCACCGACGCGCGACACCGAGATGCCGGCGTTCACGGCCGGGCGGATGCCGGCGTTGAACAGGTCGGTTTCCAGGAAGATCTGGCCGTCGGTGATCGAGATCACGTTGGTCGGCACGAACGCGGACACGTCGCCGGCCTGGGTTTCGATGATCGGCAGCGCGGTCAGCGAGCCGGTCTTGCCGGTGACCTTGCCCTCGGTGAACTTCTCGACGTATTCCTCGGACACGCGTGCGGCGCGTTCCAGCAGGCGCGAGTGCAGGTAGAACACGTCGCCCGGGTAGGCTTCGCGGCCCGGCGGGCGCTTGAGCAGCAGCGAGATCTGGCGGTAGGCCACGGCCTGCTTGGAAAGGTCGTCATAGACGATCAGCGCGTCTTCGCCGCGGTCCATGAAGTACTCGCCCATCGTGCAGCCGGAGTAGGCGCTGATGTACTGCATCGCGGCCGACTCGGACGCGGTGGCGGCGACGACGATGGTGTGGGCCAGCGCGCCGTTCTCTTCAAGCTTGCGCACGATGTTGGCGACCGTCGAGGCCTTCTGGCCGATGGCGACGTACACGCACTTGATGCCGGTGCCCTTCTGGTTGATCACCGCGTCGATCGCCATCGCGGTCTTGCCGGTCTGGCGGTCGCCGATGATCAGCTCGCGCTGGCCGCGGCCGATCGGGATCATCGCGTCGACCGACTTGTAGCCGGTCTGCACCGGCTGGTCGACCGACTTGCGCCAGATCACGCCCGGGGCCACGCGCTCCACCGGCGCAGTCAGCTGGGCGCCCAGCGGGCCCTTGCCGTCGATCGGCTCGCCCAGCGCGTTGACCACGCGGCCGAGCAGTTCCGGGCCGACCGGCACCGACAGGATCTGGCCGGTGGTCTTGGCCACGTCGCCTTCGCGCAGGTGCTCGTAATCGCCCAGCACCACGGCGCCGACCGAGTCGCGCTCCAGGTTCAGCGCCAACGCGTAGGTGTTGTTCGGCAGTTCGATCATTTCGCCTTGCATCACGTCGGCCAGGCCGTAGATGCGCACGATGCCGTCGGACACCGAGGTCACGGTGCCTTCGTTGCGCGATTCCGCGGACAGGGCGACCTTCTCGATGCGGTTCTTGATCAGCTCGCTGATTTCGGAGGGGTTGAGCGTGTTGGCCATGGTCAAGTCCTAGTGCCGGCGGTCAGGCCGGACGTTAAATGAATTCAGTGGGCGAGCGCGGTCTGCAGGCGCGACAGCTTGCCCTTGAGCGAGCCGTCGATCACCACGTCGCCGGCGTCGATCACGGCGCCGCCGATCAGCGAGACGTCCACCGCGGTCGTCACTTCGACGTCGCGGCCGAAACGCCTGCGCAGCGCGGCCTTGATCTTTTCCAGCTCCTCGCCCGACAGCTCACCGGCCGAGGTCACGGTGGCCTTGACCACGTTCTCGGCATCGGCGCGCAGCTGCTCGAACAGGCCGGCGATTTCCGGCAGTTGCTGCAGGCGCTGCGATTCGGCCAGCAGGTCCAGGAAACGGCCGTAGCTCTCGCCGGCCGCTTCCGGGGCCAGCAGCGCGACCGCGTCGCCGCGCGCCAGTTCCGGATTCGACAGCAGGGCCGACACGCGCGGATCGGCGGCAACGCGGGCGGAGAACGCAAGCGCGTCCGACCACGGCGCGAACTTGCCGTCCTCGCGCGCAATCGCGAACGCGGCGCGGGCGTACGGGCGGGCAAGCGTGAGGGCCTGGCTCATCGATCAGATCTCCGCGGCCAGTTCGTCGAGCAGCGCCTTGTGGGCGTTGGCGTCGATCTCGCGCTTGAGCAGCTTCTCGGCACCGCTCACGGCCAGCGCCGACACCTGCCTGCGCAGGTCCTCGCGGGCGCGGTTGGCGGCGGCGTCGATCTCTGCCTGGGCCAGCTCCTTCTGCCGGTTGGCTTCGGCGATGGCCTCGTTCTTGGCCGCCTCGACGATCTGGTTGGCGCGGGCATGGGCCTGGTCGATGATCTCGTTGGCCTTGCCGCGGGCTTCCTTCAGCGCCTCGTTGACCTTCACTTCGGCCTGGGCGAGGTCCTTCTGGCTGCGGTCGGCGGCGGCCAGGCCCTCGGCGATCTTCTGCTGGCGCTCCTCGATGGCGTTCATCAACGGCGGCCAGATCAGGGTCGCGATGATCCAGATCAGGGCGGCGAAGGCCAGGGCCTGCGCAATGAGGGTGAAATTGATATTCATGGGTTGGCTCAATCGCTGTATCGGGGTGGTCGCGCCGCCACTGCGGACGGCGCAACCAGACCTTCATCCGTGGCCGGGCGCATCACGCGCCCGGTCATCTCGCTGCAACCGGATCAGCCCGCCAGCTTGGCGGCTTCGGCCAGCAGGGCCGAGGCCAGCGGGTTGGCGAAGGCCAGCAGCAGGCCGACGGCGACCGAGATGATGAACGCGGCGTCGATCAGGCCGGCGGTGATGAACATGCGGACCTGCAGCACCGGGATCAGCTCCGGCTGGCGCGCGGCCGATTCCAGGAACTTGCCCGACATGATGGCCAGACCCAGACCGGCGCCCAGCGCGGCCAGGCCGATCATGATGCCAACGGCAAGGGCGGTGGAGCTCTGAACTTGGGCGAGATTGGTCAGGACGGCGAAGTACATGGTTTTCTCCAGGAACGAGGTAGCTAAGGGTGATGAAACGGATGAAGGGTGGAACCGGATTGAAGCTTTGGAACTCTTAGTGGCTGTCTTCCGACAGGCTCAGGTACA
Source organism: Stenotrophomonas sp. NLF4-10 (assembly GCF_022359915.1). Lineage (NCBI taxonomy): Bacteria > Pseudomonadati > Pseudomonadota > Gammaproteobacteria > Lysobacterales > Lysobacteraceae > Stenotrophomonas > Stenotrophomonas sp. NLF4-10. The sequence goes on along the minus strand of NZ_JAKSEE010000003.1, from coordinate 844,001 downwards.
CGATCGACAGCATCATGAAGATGAATGCCTGCAGCGGAATCACCAGCAGGTGGAACAGCATCCAGCCCAGGCCGAAGGTACCGCCGGCAAGGGCGCCGAAGAAGCCGGCGCCGCCCAGCACCCAGATCAGCAGGAACACGATCTCGCCGCCGAACATGTTGCCGAACAGTCGCATGGCCAGCGAGATCGGCTTGCTCAGCCATTCGACGATGTTGAGGATCAGGTTGAACGGCATCATCCACTTGCCGAACGGCGCGGTCAGGAATTCCTTGACGAAACCGACGATGCCCTTGGACTTCAGCGCGAAGAAGAACATCAGGAACAGCACGCTGATCGACATGCCCAGGGTGGCATTGACGTCGGCGGTGGGCACCGGCTTCCAGTAGTGGATGCCGACCCAGCCCAGCGGGATGGCGATGAAGTCGGCCGGGATCATCTTGACCGTGTTCATCAACAGGATCCAGAAGAAGATGGTGATCGCGATCGGCGTCACCAGCTTGCTCTTGCCGTGGTAGGTATCCTTGGCCTGGCGGTCGACGAACTCCAGGCAGATCTCCACGAACGCCTGCCACTTGCCCGGCACGCCGGACGTGGCCTTGCGGGTGGCCAGCCAGAAGGCGAACACCATCAGCAGGCCCAGCAGCACCGCGGTGACGATGGTGTCGACGTGGATCGTCCAGAAGCCGCCGCCATCACCGACCGGGGAGGTCAGGTTCTGCAGGTGATGCTGGATATAGGTGGTAGGGGTTAGAGCCTCGCCCGCCATGAGTACCGGAACCTTTGTGAATTCGATCAACGCCTGGCCAAGGCCAGAATCAGAGTAAGAAGTTGGACTACTAACGCTACCGGAATGCTTGCCAACAGTGCCAAAGGAGGAAGCTCCCACCAAGCAAATGCCAGCACTAACACAACCAAAATCAGTACTACTTTCAATACAAGCGCCAACATCAAGCGCGTCAGCGCCATATCAGCAGACTGTATGCCGCCACTGAGCGCTACCCATATCGCCATCGCCCCCCCTGCCACCACCGCCAGGCCCGACACGAGCGCGCCGAGGGCGTAGCTTGGCCCCACCAGCAGGAAGGCCAAGGCCAGGACAGCCACTGCGGCCAGCGGATAGATCGCGGCGCGCAACATCAGTCGCCGACCCGCTTCAACGGAGTTCAGCACGTGGTAGGTCCTGCTTCATGGAACTAGGGGAAACGGACGGCACCGGATGGCGCCTCGTCGAGCCGTGAGAGTATAGCAGCGGGACATTTTGCGAGACAACCGCCACAAGCCGCCCCATGTCGAATGCAAGTCACCGCAGTTGCTGGCTTTTTCAGGCCCGGCCAGACAGGGCCGCAGCCTTGCTTTCCGCGCCCCAACATGCGGAACTTCAATGCCGTCGCCGTGTCGAACACCTGCACGTCCGTCGCCATCACCCTCGTCGATGCGCACGGCGGACGTCCGGGCGAGGTGGCCCGCAAACCGGGCCACCTCGCCGCATTCGTCGGTCAGGCGCTGCAGGAGCCGGCTCTGTCCCCAACGCCAGAAACGACCTCTTCGATCACCGGAAAGCATCCGCGTCGGCGTTCCCGCGGCGCACCAAAACAAAGCCCCGGCATTGCCGGGGCCCTGGACTGCAGACTGGATGGCGTCACTTCTTCTTCGGCAGGTACAGGTCGGTGATGGTGCCGTCGTAGATTTCCGAGGCCATCGCCACCGATTCGCTCAGGGTCGGGTGGGCATGGATGGTGTGGCCGATGTCCTCGGCTTCGGCACCCATCTCGATGGCCAGGCAGATTTCGGCCAGCAATTCACCGGCATGCACGCCCACGATGGCGCCGCCGATGACGCGGTGGCTTTCCTCGTCGAACACCAGCTTGGTGAAGCCCTCGGTGCGACCGATGCCGATGGCGCGGCCGCTGGCCGCCCACGGGAACTTGGCCACGCCGACCTTCAGGCCCTTGGCCTTGGCCTCGGTTTCGGTGACGCCGACCCACGCGATTTCCGGGTTGGTGTAGGCCACCGACGGGATCACCCGCGCCACCCATTCCTTCTTCTCGCCGAACGCGACTTCCGCGGCCAGCTTGCCTTCGTGCGTGGCCTTGTGCGCCAGCATCGGGTTACCGACGACGTCGCCGATGGCGAAGATGTGCGGCACGTTGGTGCGCATCTGCCGATCGACCGGGATGAAGCCGCGGTCGGTGACTTCCACGCCGGCCTTGTCGGCGTCGATCTTCCTGCCGTTCGGCGCGCGGCCTACTGCAACCAGCACGCGGTCGAAGGTGGCGCTTTCCAGCGCCGGCTTCTCGCCTTCGGCGGCGGCCTCGAAGGTCACCGTGATGCCCTTCTTGTCGGCGCTGACGCCCGATGCCTTGGTCTTCAGGTGGACGTCGATGCCCTGCTTCTTCAGGCGGTCGGCCAGCGGCTTGACCAGGTCCTTGTCGGCGCCCGGCATCAGCTGGTCCATGAACTCGACCACGGTGACTTTCGCGCCGAGGGCGCCATAGACCGTCGCCATTTCCAGACCGATGATGCCGCCGCCGACGACCAGCAGGCTGCCCGGCACTTCGGCCAGTTCCAGCGCGTCGGTGGAATCCATCACGCGCGGATCACTCCACGGGAAGTTCGGCAGCTTCACCGCCTGCGAGCCGGCGGCGATGATGCACTGCTCGAAGCGCAGCAGCTGGGTCTTGCCGTCGTCGCCGGTGATCTCCAGCTCGTTGGCGGAGACGAACTTCGCCACGCCCTGCACGGTGCGCACCTTGCGCTGCCTGGCCATGCCGGCCAGGCCCTTGGTCAGCTGGCCGACGACCTTTTCCTTGTACTCGCGCAGCTTGTCCAGCGCGATGGTCGGCTTGCCGAAGGCGATGCCCAGTTCGTCGGCGTGCGCGGCATGGTCGATGATCTCGGCCGCGTGCAGCAGCGCCTTCGACGGGATGCAGCCGACGTTGAGGCAGACGCCGCCGAGGCTGGCGTAGCGCTCGACCAACACCGTGTCCATGCCCAGGTCGGCCGAGCGGAACGCGGCGGTGTAGCCACCGGGACCGGCGCCCAGCACCACCATGCGGCACTCGATGTCGGCGGTGCGGCCGCTGGACGGCAGCGCCTTGGCGGCCACCGCCGGGTCCGGCGCGCGGTGCGACGGCGTCACCGGCGGCTTGCTGCCCGGTGCCACCTTGTCGGCGGCCGGCGCGGACGCGGCCGGCGCAGCGGCGGCGCCTTCGGTTTCCAACAGCAGCACCACGTCGCCTTCGGACAGGGTGTCGCCGAGCTTGACCTTGACCTCCTTGACCACGCCGGCGGCCGAGGACGGCACTTCCAGCGTGGCCTTGTCCGACTCCAGCGTGACCAGGCCCTGGTCCTTGGCCACCGTGTCGCCGGCGGCAACCAGCACTTCGATGACCGGGACCTTGCTGTAGTCGCCGATGTCGGGAACCTTGATTTCAACCGTTGCCATTCTTCGTTCCCTCGCTTACAGCAGCACGCGGCGCATGTCGGCCAGCACCTGCGACAGATAGGTGGTGAAGCGCGCGGCCAGCGCGCCATCGATGACGCGGTGGTCGTAGCTCAGCGACAGCGGCAGCAGCAGCTTCGGTGCGAACTCCTTGCCGTTCCAGACCGGCTGGATCGACGACTTGGACACGCCGAGGATCGCCACTTCCGGTGCATTCACGATCGGCGTGAACGCGGTGCCGCCGATGCCGCCCAGCGAGCTGATCGAGAAGCAGCCGCCGCTCATTTCGGCCGGGCCCAGCTTGCCGTCACGCGCCTTCTTCGCCAGTTCACCGGTTTCCTGCGCGATCTGCACCACGCCCTTCTTGTCCACGTCGCGGAGCACCGGCACCACCAGCCCGTTCGGGGTGTCGGCGGCGAAGCCGATGTGGAAGTACTTCTTCAACGTGAGGTTCTCGCCGGACGCATCCAGCGACGCGTTGAACTCGGGGAACTGCTTCAGCGCCGCGGCGCTGGCCTTGATCAGGAAGGCGAGCATGGTCAGCTTGACGCCGCTCTTGCTCTTCTCCGCCTCCTTGTTGAGCTGCACGCGCAGGGCTTCCAGCTCGGTGATGTCGGCCTGGTCGAACTGGGTGACGTGCGGGATCATCGCCCAGTTGCGGGCGAGGTTGGCGCCGGAAATCTTCTTGATCCGCGACAGCGGCTGGGTTTCGGTTTCGCCGAACTTGCTGAAATCCACCTTCGGCCACGGCAGCAGGTTCAGGCCGTTGCCGCCACCGGCCGGGGCGCCGGCGACGACGCCACCACCCAGCGCGGCCTTAACGAACTTCTGCACGTCGCCCTTGGTGATGCGGCCGCCCTTTTCGGTACCGGTCAACTGCGACAGGTCCACGCCCAGCTCGCGGGCGAACACGCGCACCGCCGGGCTGGCGTAAGGCACCTGCGACGGCAGCACGCCTTCGGCGTTGAACTGCACCGGCGGGGTGGCCGGCTTGCCGGCCGGCAGCGCCTGCTCCTGCGCGATCTCGCGCTGGGCCAGCTTGTCCGGCACCGGGGCCACGGCCACCGGCTCGACCCTGGCGCCAGTCTCGGCGGCGGGTTCGACCTTGGCCGGCGCGGCCGGGGCAGCGGCGGCGGCCGGCTTGGCGGCCTCCTCGGCCACCTCGATCAGCGCCACGACCTTGCCTTCGGACAAGGTGTCGCCGATCTTGACCTTCAGTTCCTTGACCACGCCGGCTACCGCCGACGGCACTTCCATCGTCGCCTTGTCCGACTCCAGCGTGACCAGGCCCTGGTCCTTGGCCACCGTGTCGCCGACGGCGACCAGCACCTCGATCACCGGAATGTCGCTGTAGTCACCGATATCGGGGACAAGTGCTTCCTTGATTTCGGCCATGAACTAACTCCAGCAACAGTGAGGGGGAAACCCCTATTGTGGCCCCCCGCGTGGCGCAGCGCCAACCTGCAGCATTGGATTCGCATACGTATGTCCATGGACAGGACCGGGCCATGCCGGCTCCCGCGGGACGCTGGATGCGCGGCAGCTTCGGCGTTTGTCCCGCCCGGCCAGGAGGGACAGGCGCTCGTCGGCCTCAACCGCCGATTCGTTCCATTGGCAACCATTGCGACAGCTGCTGCCATTCGCCCAGCAGCCGCGGCAGCGACCATCCCGCGTTGGCCGGACTGGTGGACGGCAGTGCCAACACCGGCAGCGCTGCCGCACCGGCCGGCAGCGCGGGTTGCACGTGGCGCTTGAACGCCTGCGCGGCGGTGGCGCCGTTGCAGGCGATGGCGGCCAGTTGCGGCAAGCCCGCGATCAGTGCCGGCAGCGGGTTCGGCACCTCGCTGCCGCGCACGATGGCCGCATCCAGGCTGCCGCGCCGCCGGCACTGGCCGATCACGTCCCACACGCCGATGCCGGCCCGCTGCACCAGTTCGATCCGCCGCGGGTAATCCACCCGCTGCGGATCGAACCGGCACAGCGCACCCATCAACGGCCAGAAGCGATTGCGCGGATGCGCGTAGTAACGCGCGGCGTGCAGCGATGCCGCACCCGGCATCGAGCCCAGCACCAGCACCCGGCAATCCGCATTCACCTGCGCGGGCAGGCCCTGCAACAGCGTTTCGGTCATCACGCGCACCACAACTCGATGAACGGGAATTTCCCACGTTTGCCGCAACGACGCATGTTCCGGCGCTTCCGGCTGAACGCCATCGCATGAAAGCGACCATGCAGGGGCGGCGATTCATCTTGCCGCCGCTACGGTTTTCCCCGCCCCGCACAGAGGGCATCGACAACAACAACGCAATCCCGAAAGACATCAAGCAACAAGGAGCCCCCCATGCGCTCGATCAAGATTCTCAGCCTTGCCACCCTTGGCGCCCTGGCGCTGTCGTCCACCGCATTCGCGCAGGAAAGCGGCGACACCGCGTCGGGCAAGCATTTCGCCGTGGTTGGCGGCGTGGCCCTGCTGCAGCCCAAGGACAACCCGGCGCCCGGCCTGGACAAGTTCGACGGCGGCCCGGCGCCGACCCTGAGCGCCAGCTACTACTTCAACGACAACATCGCCGTCGAGCTGTGGGGCGCGGCCGACAAGTTCGACCACCGCGTGCGCGCCGACAACGTCGGCAAGGTCGGCACCGTCGAGCAGCAGCCGCTGGCGCTGAGCGCGCAGTACCACTTCGGCGCGGCCGACAACACCTTCCGCCCGTTCATCGGCGCCGGCTACTACGAGTCGAACTTCAGCAACGAGAAGATCGACGGCCTGTCCGCCAACGGCGACCACGTCGGCGTGGAAACCGCCAAGGGCGCCATCGGCACGCTCGGCCTGGACATGAACATCAACGCCACCTGGTTCGCCCGCGCCGACGCGCGCTACATGCACGCGCGCCCGGAGCTGCGCATGGCCGGCGCCGGCACCGGGCAGGACCTGAAGCTGGACCCGTGGACCGTGGGCTTCGGCATCGGCGCGCGGTTCTGATGTTCTGACCCGGCGGTAGAACAAAGCCCCTCTCCCCCCGGGGTGAGAGGGGCAGCTTGCGAACCATCGGTTCGCTGCCCCTCGAACGCCCTTGCGTCAGCGCAAGGGCCGGGGCGCGGAGCGGGGGTTGGGGAGAGGGTACGGGCAAAGCCGCGTGCAACCTGACGGCATCAGGCTTCGCCCGTACCCTCTCCGGCGCTTGCATGCCACCTCTGCGTCATGCCCTTCGGGGCGGCTTCGCCGTGCAGCTTGGCAGTCCTGCCAAGCCGCCTGGCGCAGGGAGAAGGGAAGAGCATCAAGCCCCCTCTTCGCTCCACTGCAATGCACGGTAGTCGAACCCGGCATGCAGCCGCGGCTTGACGATGTCGAAGAACGGCGACACGTCGAAGTCGCGCGGGGTGTAGAGGCTGTAGTTGCGGATGTGCAGGATTTCCTGCCGCTGCTCGCGCCCGCCGACGTGGCCGAGCACGGTTTCTATCTCGGGCAGGATCGGGTAGCGGATCGACTCGAACGCCTGCGCCAGCAGGGTCGAGCAGATCGCCTTGGTCGGCTCGCCGCTGCCCAGCGCGATCAACCGGCGGCGCATGTGCGCCGGCACCGGCGGCTGCCGGATCAGGTAGCGCGCCAGGTCGAACACGTTCTTCAGGTCGTAGCTGTGGCCGATGCGCGCGCGCATGTAATCGACCAGCCGGTCGACCGCCTCCGGCGGCAACCCCTGCGGGCGGCAGATGCGGGTGTGCTGGTGGGCGAACTCGCTCAGGCCGATGCGCCGCACGCCCTGCTCCACGTCGGCGTCGATCAGCATCGGCCGTGGCGGCCCGCCCTCGGCCAGCGGTTCCTCGCCGATGTAGAGCGCGGCATGCGACCAGGTGGACTGGGTGAGGTACTTGATCGCGGTGGCGAAGCGGCTGTTGCCCTCCACCAGCAGCACGTCGCCGCGCTGCAGAGTGCGCGCCAGCAGGGCCGGGTCGCTGGTCGACGGCCGCGTCTGGTGCGGGCGCGGCTGGGCGAGAAAGCCCGCCATCCGGCGCCCGGCGAAACGCAACGGACCCATCCATTCCCCTCCACGGAAACAAAGGGCGGAGCCTAGCCCCCGCCGGCGCGCGGGTACAAGCGGCGCCCGGCTCAGAACGCCGGCAGCACCGCGCCCTTGTACTTCTGCTCGATGAAGGCCTTCACTTCCGGGCTGGTCAGCGCATGGGCCAGCTTCTGCACGCGCGCGTCGTCCTTGTTGTCGGCGCGGCTGACGAGGAAGTTCACGTAGGGCGAATCGCTGCTTTCGATCGCCAGCGCGTCCCGGGTCGGGTTGAGCCCGGCGTCGAGCGCATAGTTGGTATTGATCAGCGCCAGATCGACCTGATCGAGCACCCGCGGCAGCATCGCCGAATCCAGCTCGCGGAACTTGAGCTGCTTCGGGTTCTCGACGATGTCGCGCTGGGTGGACAGGGCGTTGGACGGGTCCTTGAGCTTGATGACCCCTGCCTTGTCCAGCAGGATCAGCGCGCGGCTGTTGTTGCTCGGATCGTTGGGGATCACCACGTCGGCGCCGTCGGCCAGTTCGTCCAGCGACTTGACCCGGTGCGAATAGGCGCCGAACGGCTCGATATGCACGCCGGCCACGGTCACCAGCGTGGTCTTGCGGTCGCGGTTGTAGGCGTCCAGGTAGGGCTCGGTCTGGAAGTAGTTGGCGTCCACCTGCTTCTGCACCAGCTGGTCGTTGGGCTGCACGTAGTCGTTGAACACGCGCACGTCGAGGGTGACGCCCTCCTTCGCCAGCAGCGGCTTGACCACTTCCAATATCTCGGCGTGCGGCACCGCGGTGGCGGCGACCACCAGCCTCGATTCATCGGCGGCGGGCTTGCCGCAGGCCGACAGCGCCAGTGCGGCGGCGGCAACGAGCAGCGGACGGAACAGGGAAGTCTTCATCGGGATTCCAGTGCGACGGGAGGGGATGCGCGTAGGTGCGGGGCTCGCCCCGCACGGGGTTTTGCCGAGAAGGCCCCATGCCGGGCAAGCCCGGCATCTACGAAAACATTGCTCAACGGCGAGTGTAGTGGCGCACCAGCCGGTCGCCCAGCATCTGCAGCAGTTGCACCAGGATCAGCAGCAATACCACCGTGACCAGCGCCACGTCGGTATGCGAGCGCTGGTAGCCGTCGCGGAAGGCCAGGTCGCCGAGGCCGCCGGAGCCGATCGCGCCGCCCATCGCGGTGAAGCCGATCAGGGCGATGGTGGTCACCGTGGCGCCGGCGATCAGGCCGGGCCGCGCTTCGGGCAGCAGCACCTTGAACACCAGTTGCGAAGTGGTCGCGCCCATCGCCTGGCTGGCTTCGATGACGCCGCGGTCCACCTCGCGCAGCGCGGTTTCCACCAGCCGCGCGTAGAACGGCGCGGCGCCGACCACCAGCGGCAGGATCGCGCCGCGCACGCCCAGCGAGGTGCCCATCATCGCCAGCGTCACCGGGATCAGCACGATCATCAGGATGATGAAGGGCACCGAGCGCAGCACGTTCACCACCAGCGCCGTCACCGCGTACAGCAGCGGGCGGCGGCGCAACTGCGGCGAGCCGGTCAGGAACAGCAACACGCCCAGCGGCAGGCCAATCGCCATCGTCAGCGGCAGCGAGCCGGCCAGCATCAGCAGGGTGTCGAGGGTGGCCTGGCCGATGTCGGCCCACTTGCCGGCATCGAGGTGGCGGAAGAAGCCGCCGGCGGTTGCGAGGATCATCGACGCAGCTCCTCCACGTGCACGCCGGCGTCGACGAAACCGGCCTGGGCGGCGTTCTGGTCGCCGCCGACCAGGGCGACGGTCAGCTGCCCGTAGGGCGTGTCCTTGATGCGGTCGATGCGCCCGGACAGGATGTTGTAGTCCACCCCGGTCTGCCGCGCGATGCGGCCCAGCAACGGTTCGTAGGTGCCGTCGCCGAGGAAGGTCAGGCGCACCACGCGCCCCTCCACCACGGCGAAATCGCGGTGCAGCTCGCCCTCGTCCACGTGCTCGGATTCGGACACGAAGCGGCGCGTGGTCGGGTGCCGCGGGTGCAGGAACACCTCGCTCACCGGCCCGCTCTCGACCAGGTGGCCGGCGTCGAGCACCGCCACGCGGTCGCAGACGCGGCGGATCACGTCCATCTCGTGGGTGATCAGCACGATGGTCAGGCCCAGCTCGCGGTTGATCCTGCCCAGCAGCGCCAGCACCTGCGCGGTGGTCTGCGGGTCGAGCGCGCTGGTAGCCTCGTCGCACAGCAGGATCTTCGGGCGCGTCGCCAGCGCGCGGGCGATGCCGACGCGCTGCTTCTGCCCGCCGGACAGCTGCGCCGGGTACTTGGCCGCGTGCGCTTCGAGGCCGACGGTATGCAGCAGCTCGTCCACCCGCGCGTCGACCTGCGCCTTCGGCGTGCCGGCCAGTTCCAGCGGGAAGGCGACATTGCCGGCCACGGTACGTGCCGACAGCAGGTTGAAGTGCTGGAAGATCATGCCGACCTGCCGGCGCAGCGCGCGCAGGCCGTCGGCGTCCAGCGCGGTGGCGTCCTGCCCGTCGATCAGCACGCGGCCGCCGCTGGGCTCCTCCAGCCGGTTGATCAGGCGGATCAGGGTGGACTTGCCGGCCCCGGAATGGCCGATGATGCCGAACACCTCGCCGGCCCCGATGGACAGGTCGAGCGGATGCAGCGCGGTGATCGCGCGGCCTTCCACGGCATAGGATTTGTGCAGGTTCTGGAACTCGATCACGGCCAGGGCGGGGGTCGGCGGACGGAACGGGCGGCAAGCCTAGCAGCGCCACGGCCGCGGCGCCCGCACGGGCTGGGGGAATCTTATTCCTTTTGCTTCCATGCGGCCGGGCAGCCGCTCAGGGATGGTCCACCTGCCCGGCCCGCCGCGCGTGCCGGACGCGCTCGCGGTGCAGCAGGTACAGGCCGCTGGCGATGATGATCGCCGCGCCGATCCAGGTCATGCGGTCGGGCAGCACGTCCCACAGCAGCAGGTCCCAGCCGATCACCCAGACCAGCCCGGTGTATTCCAGCGGCGCGATCATCGACGCCTGCCCCAGCTGGAAGGCGCGGGTCAGCGCGATCTGCCCCAGCGCCCCGGCCAGGCCCATGCCGGCGATCAGCCCGGCGTGCCGCCATTGCAGCGGCTGCCATTGCGGCCACGCCAGCAGCCCGGCGCCGACCGCCATCAGCAGCAGGAACCACACCACCATCGATTGCGGGGTGTCGGTGCGGGTGAGCAGGCTCACCGTCACCGCGGCGATGGCGTAGGCGGTGGCCGCCAGCAGCACCATCAGCCCCGGCAGCGAGATCAAGCCATCCGTGCCGGGGCGCAGCACCACCAGCACGCCGACCAGGCCGATGCCGATCGCGACCCAGCGCCGCGGCCCCACCCGTTCGCCCAGCAGCGGCACCGACAGCGCCGCCACCAGCAACGGCGCGACGAAATAGATCGAATAGGCGGTGGACAGCGGCAGGCTGCGCAGCGCGTGGACGAAGCAGCCGATCATCACCATGCCCAGCACGCCGCGCAGCAGGTGCAGGCCCCAGCGCACCGGCACCAGCGAGCGCGGCCCGGCGCTGGCCAGCACCCACACCAACACGAACGGCAGCGAGGCGGCGCCGCGCAGCATGGTCACCTGCAGCACCGGGTAGCTGGCCGAGAGCAGCTTCATGCCGGCATCCATCAGCGAGAAGAACGCGACGGCGGCCAGCATCCAGGCCACCGCGGTCACGGGCGAGCGGGCAGCGGACGGGGAGGAAACGGACATGGCCTATTGTCGCAGGTCGTGCCGGCGGCAGGCACGGTGGCGCTATGCTCGTCGCACCCGCCACGGAGCCGAACGCATGCCCCTGCCCACCCTCCTGCGCCGCAGCCTGTGCGGCCTGATCCTGCTTGGTGGGTGCGCCTCGGCCGCCGCGCAGGCGCCTTCGGCCACCGACCTCGCGCAACTGGATGGCTTCGCCCTCGGGCTGGAGACCGCTGGCCGCTTCTCCGGCGTGGTGCTGGTCGCGCACGAGGGCGAGGTGGTGTTCGAGAAGGCCTACGGCCTGCGCGACGAGAACGGCGAAGCGCCACTGGTCGCCGACGACCGCCTCAACCTGGCCTCGGCCGGCAAGATGTTCACCAGCGTGGCGATCCTGCAACAGGTCGCCGCCGGCCGCGTCACCTTGGACAGCCACGTCGGCGAGGTGTTGAAGGACTACCCCAACCGCGCCTTCGCCGACACGGTGACGGTGCGCCAGCTGCTCACCCACACCGCCGGCGCCGGCGACGTCGATGAGCTGTTCGGCATCGAGCATGCGGCCGAACGCGCGCGGCTGCGCACGCCGGCCGACATCATCGCGCTGCACGGCGACCGTCCACCGGAATTCGCGCCCGGCACGCAGCAGAAATACGGCAACTATGGCTACGTGGTGCTGGGGCGGATGATCGAAGTGCTGTCCGGGCAGGATTTCGAGTCCTACGTCCGCGAGCACGTGCTGAAGCCGGCCGGGATGATCCGCACCGGCTTCGTCGACTGCGACGACCCGGCACCGGACCTGGCCGCCGGCTACGCCGAGGTCGAGGGCAAGCGCGTGCGCAACTGCGCGACGCTGCCGGCGCGGGGCTTCGCTGCCGGCGGGCAGGTGGCGCCGGCAGGCGACCTGCTGCGCTTCGTCGAGGCGCTGCGCGACGGCCGGCTGCTGCCGCTGCTGCTGTTCATGGAGGCGACCACGCCGCAGCACGAGTTCATGGGCCTGGGCTTCTTCGCCACCGGCTACGGCGAGGGCGTGCCCGAACGCGATTTCCGCTGGGGCCACGGCGGCAGCGCCGACGGCATCTGCACCGACGTGCGCACCTACCCGCACACCGGCGAGACGGTGATCGTGCTGTCCAACAAGGACGCCCCGGCCTGCTACGCGGTAGCCAACCTGCTGCACGCGCAGTGGCGGCCGCAACCATGATCGGTGGGCCGATCACCTAGAATGGCTGTCGTTTTCATCCTTGGAGTTCCGCCATGCCTTCCTTCGACGTCGTCTCCGAAGTCGACAAGCACGAGCTGACCAATGCCATCGACCAGGCCAACCGCGAGCTGTCCACCCGCTTCGACTTCAAGGGCGTGGACGCGAAGTTCGAGCAGGACGGCGACAAGCTGATCAAGCTGGCCGCGCCCAGCGACTTCCAGCTCAAGCAGATGGCCGACATCCTGAAACAGCGCCTGGCCGCGCGCGGCATCGACTTCCGCTGCATGGAATTCGGCGACGTCGAAACCAACCTCGGCGGCGCGCGCCAGCAGGTGACGGTCAAGCAGGGCATCGAGCAGAAGCTGGCCAAGCAGATCGCGGCGAAGATCAAGGAGTCGAAGATCAAGGTCGATACCCAGATCAACGGCGACAAACTGCGGGTGAACGGCAAGAAACGTGACGACCTGCAGGAAACCATCGCGCTGCTGAAGAAGAACGAGTTCGAGCAACCGTTGCAGTTCGACAACTTCCGCGATTGAGTCGCGGCCGCCGGTTCGCAGGATCGGCGCGAAGCCCACCGCAACAACCGTAGGAGCGCACTTCAGTGCGCGATGGGGCTTTACCGGAAATGCCATATCGCGCACTGAAGTGCGCTCCTACGGTGTTCCCGGCCATCGCCACCGCAGCGGCCGGCATCCTCTAGAATGGCCGCCCCGGTTTCCAGCCCACCGCCATGAACGACACCGACACCGACCCGATCGCCGACACCCGCCGCTGGCTGGAGAAGGCGGTGATCGGGCTGAACCTGTGCCCGTTCGCCAAGGCGGTATACGTCAAGCAACAGGTGCGCTTCGTGTTGAGCGACGCCACCACGCCCGAGGCGCTGCTGGAGGAACTGGCCGAGGAGCTGGTGCTGCTGCGCGACACCCCGGCCGAGCAGATCGACACCACGCTGATCGTGCATCCGCAGGTGCTGGGCGAGTTCCTCGACTACAACGACTTCCTCGACAACGCCGACGCGGCGGTGGAGGCGCTGGACCTGCAGGGCATCCTGCAGGTGGCCAGCTTCCACCCGCAGTACCAGTTCGCCGGCACCGCGCCGAGTGATGTGAGCAACTACACCAACCGTGCGCCGTATCCCACGCTGCACCTGCTGCGGGAGGACAGCGTGGAGCGCGCGGTGGCCGCGTTCCCCGACCCGGACGTGATCGTCGAGCGCAACATCGCCACGCTGGACGAGCTGGGTGTTGAAGGCTGGAACCAGCTGCTGGCCGGGGAGTAGCGCCCATGCAGGAGCGACGTGAGTCGCGACCAGGTTTTCCCGGGAAAGCCCGGTCGCGACTCACGTCGCTCCTACGACAGTCCGTAGGTCGGGGCTACGCCCCCGACGCTCTAGGCATGGGACACGAAGCCGTCGGGGGCGTAGCCCCGACCTACGTTGCAAGCAGCCTCAGGCCGGCAAGGTCAACAGCGGCTGCAACAACCCACGCACCTCGTGCAGCGAGCCGGCAATGCGGTGGCCCAGCGCGCGTACGCCTTCGTCCGGCACCAGCAGGTCGGGAATCTGGATGACGTGCATGCCGGCGGCCAGCGCGGCGCGCACGCCGGTGGGCGAATCCTCCAGCGCCAGGCACTGCGCCGGGTCCACGCCCAGCTTGCGCGCGGCCAGCAGGTAGATGTCCGGCGCCGGCTTGGGGTAGGCGACGTCGCTGCTGGTCGCCACGTGCTCGAAGTAGCGCAGCAGGCCAGCGGTTTCGAGCTTGCGCAGCGCCAGCGGGCGGCGGGTGGAGGTGGCTACCGCGCGCGGGATGCCGTGGGCGGCCAGCGTGTCGAGCAGGTCGATGATGCCAGGCCGGTGCGGCACGCCGGTGGCGACGATGTCGTCGTAGCGCGCATACGAATCGTGCAGCAGCGCATCGACCGCCGACGCGCCAACGCGGCCGGCGATGGCTTGCCGGGTCATCGCGTCGCTGGAGCCGATCAGCGACAGCAGGAAATCTTCCGGCAAGTCGTGGCCGGCTTCGCCGCCGGCCTGCGCGAGGCAGCCGAGTAGCGCGCGCTCGCTGTCCAGCATCAGCCCGTCCATGTCGAAGACCACCGCCTGCGGCAGCGCCATCACGCTCCTGCTCCGAACAGCACGTCGAGATCGTCCGCCGACAACGCCCGCCATTGCCCTTCCGGCAGGTCGCCCAGCGACAGCCCGCCGACGCGGCTGCGGTGCAGCGCTTCGACGTGGTTGCCGACCGCGGCGAACATGCGCCGCACCTGGTGGTAGCGGCCTTCGTGCAGGGTCAGCCGCGCGCTACGCGGACCGAGCGTTTCCAGTTCGGCCGGCAGCAGCGGCTTGTCCTCCGATTCCAGCATCAGCGTTCCGCTGGCGAAGGTGGCCGCTTCGTCGCCACGCAGGTCCTGCGCCAGTTGCGTCTCGTACACCTTGTCCAGCTTCGACTTCGGCGACACGATCCGGTGCAGCAGCGCGCCGTCGTCGGTCAGCAGCAGCAGGCCGCTGGTGTCGCGGTCCAGCCGCCCCACCGGCGACAGCAGCGGCGAACGCTCGCGGAAGCGCGGCGGGAACAGGTCGTAGATCAGCCGGCCGTGGTCCTTGGTCGAGCAGGTATAGCCGGCCGGCTTGTGCAGCATCAAGGTCAGGCCCGGCGGCGGGTCCAGCGGCTCGCCGTCGATGCGGATGGCGTCGTGTTCCACCTTGTCGTCGGCGTACAGCACCTCGCCATCGGCGTCGGTGATGCGGCCCTCGCGGAACATCAGCTGCACCTGCTTGCGGCTGCCGTAGCCGAGGTTGGCGATGTGCTTGACCAGCTTCATGCGCGGCCCCCGCGGGTGCCGACGATGACCTTGAAACCGTCGCGCTCGGCGGCCACCCGCACCTGCCCGAAGCTGTCGTTGAGGATCTGCTCGTAGGGCAGGTGCCGGTTGGCGACCATGAACAGCCGCCCGCCGGGGCGCAGCGCCTGCGCGGCCACGGCGATGAAGCGCTGGCCAATGTCGGGCCGGTCCTCGCGCGCCGGGGTGTGGAACGGCGGGTTGGAGACGATGAAGTCGTAACGGCCATCGATGCCGGCGGTGACGTCGTGCCAGCGGAAATCCAGCTGCGCGGTGCTGCCGGCGAGGTTGCGGCGGGCCAGTTCCAGTGCGCGCGATTCGGCCTCGTACAGGTCCAGCGCCGTCACCTTCGGGCAACGCGCCAGCACCTCGGCCGACAGGTAGCCCCAGCCGGCGCCGAGGTCGGCGCCATGCCCGGCCAGGTCGGCCGGCAGTTGTTCGGCCAGCAGCGCCGAGGCCGGGTCGATGCGGTCCCAGGCGAACACGCCGGGGCGGCTGTGGAAGCGGCCGTCGAGGATGGCGCGCGGCGCATCCAGCGCGGCCCAGCGCTTGCGCAGCGCCTCGTCGTGGCCGCCCTCCAGCGGCGCGGTCCAGAACACGCGGCAGTGGTTCTTGGTCAGCTTGCCGCCGAGCCCGGCCAGTTGCTGCAGGTCGCTTTCGCCGGAGCGCGCGCCCTCGTTGTTGGACTGGCAGGCCACCAGCACGCCGCCCGGCGCCACCCGTTCCAGCGCCCGCGCCAGCAGCGCGCGGGCCTCGTCGCGCTGGCGCGGCGGCAGCACCAGCACCAGCGGGTAGCGCGCGTCCGTGGTTTCCAGCGCCGCCTCGTCGCGCACCTCCCAGCCGCCGCGCTCCAGCGCCTGCGCGAACGGGCGGAAGCTCTGCACGCAGACCAGTTGCCCGGTAGCGGCATGCTCGCGCGGCGGCCAGCCTTCGCGGGCACGCAGGAACAGCACCGGCCCCTGCGGCCAGTCCAGCGTGCCGTGGGCGAAGGGAAGGAAAAGGGTCTGCAGGGGAGCGTCGTGCGAAGCGGACATGCCGGTGCCGGGTCAAAGCGAACGCGCATTCTACCGGCCCGGGGTCCCGTGCCCGCCGGCGCGGCGTGGCCCGACGATGAACCATCCGCAACCCGGCGCCGCCGGCCGCCGCCGAAACCATTGTCCGGCCCCGCGTTCGCGCCCACACTCGGGGTATCCCGCCAACGGAGACAGCGATGAAAAGCACGACATTTGCCGGGCTGGCGCTGGCCGGCCTGCTCGTGGCCGGTATCGCCGATGCCCGCCCCGCCAACAACGTGGCCGACCCGCAGGCACCACGCGCCCTGCCCGCCGAGGGCCCGGTGCAGGTGCAGTGGAACGACCCGGCCGGTTTCACCGAACTGCGCTACAGCCGCAACCGCTGGGAAGCCCAGCGCGGCGACTGGGTGACCAAGCTGGCCGAGCACCTGCGCAAGCGCGCCAGCGGGCAGCTGCCCGAAGGCCAGCAGCTGGCGGTGACCCTCACCGACATCAAGCGCGCCGGCGACTACGAGCCTTGGCATGGACCCAATTTCGACGACGTGCGCTTCATGCGCGACATCTACCCGCCGCGGATCAGCCTGCAGTTCACCCTGACCGACGCGCAGGGCCAGGTGCTCGACCAGGGCGAGCGCAAGCTGGTGGATAGCGGCTACCTGTACGGCAGCACCCGCCTGTCCGACACCGACCCGCTGCGCTACGAGAAGCGCCTGCTCGACGACTGGCTGCGCCGCGAGCTGCACGAGGACCACGCCACCGCCGGGCTGTAAACCAGCCCGTAGGAGCGCACCTTGGTGCGCTCCTACGTTTCTTGCTACAGATAAATCTTCTCGGCGCGCTTGAGGCTGCACGGCAGCCGGTAGGCGCTGGTATTGCAGCGCGGTGCCAGCTCGGACAGGGTCGGCGCATTGCCCCACAGCTGCACCACGCTGCCCAGCCCGGCCTGCGGGTGGTCGCTGAGGTCCACGGTGAGCATGTCCATCGACACCCGGCCGATCAACCGTCCCGGCACGCCGTCGATCAGCACCGGGGTGCCGTTGGGCGCGAACTGCGGGTAGCCGTCGGCATAGCCCATCGCCACCACGCCCACGCGCGTGGGTTTTTCGGCGACGAAGCGCGCGCCGTAGCCCAGCGGCTCGCCGATGCCGATCTCGCGCACCGCGATCACCCGCGACTGCAGGGTCATCACCGGGCGCAGCTGCGCGGCGTGCGGGCTTGGCTGCGGGTACAGCGGGTCGGCGCCGTACAGCATCAGCCCCGGCCGCACCCAGTCGCTGCGCACCTGCGGCCAGCCCAGCAGCGCCGGCGAGTTGCACAGGCTGGTTTCGCCGGCCAGGCCTTCGACGGCGCGGTTGAAGGTGTCTACCTGTTCCTGCGTACGCGCACTGTCCAGTTCGTCGGCGCGGGCGAAGTGGCTCATCAGCACCATCGGCCCGACCTGCGGCAAGGCCGACAGGCGCGCGTGCGCGGCGCGGAACTCTTCGACCGAAAGGCCCAGCCGGTGCATGCCGCTGTCCAGCTTCAGCCAGACGGTCAGCACCGCCTCGGTGCGGAACGCGGCCAGCGCGTCCACCTGCCATTGCGAGGCCACCGCGGTCCACAGGCCGTGCTCGACGATCAGCGGCAATTCGGCGGCGTCGAAGAAGCCTTCCAGCAGCAGCACCGGCTTGGTGATGCCGGCCCGGCGCAGTTCCAGCGCCTCCTCGATGCAGGCCACGCCGAAGCCATCGGCCTCGGCTTCCAGCGCGCGCGCGCAGGCCACCGCGCCGTGGCCGTAGGCGTCGGCCTTGATCACCGCCAGCGCCTTGCCGCCGCCCAGCCGCCGCGCCAGCCGGTAGTTGTGGCGCAGCGCCTCCAGGTCGATCAGCGCCTGTGCGGGGCGCATCAGCGCGGGCCCCCGCTGCCGTAGCGGAAGATGTCCAACCCCTCGCTGCTGATCTGCGGCGTGCGCCCGCCCATCAGGTCGGCCAGGTAGCGGCCGGAGCCGGCGGCCATCGTCCAGCCCAGCGTGCCGTGGCCGGTGTTGAGGAACAGGTTGCGGTACGGCGTAGCACCAATCACCGGGGTGCCATCGGGCGTGGCCGGGCGCAGGCCGGTCCAGAACTCGGCGCGCGACAGGTCGCCGCCGTGCGGGTACAGGTCATTGACCACCTTTTCCAGCGTGGCGCGGCGGCGCGGGTCCAGCGACAGGTCGAAGCCGGCCACCTCGGCCATGCCACCGACGCGGATGCGGTCTGCGAAGCGGGTCACCGCCACCTTGTAGCTCTCGTCGAGGATGGTGGAGGTGGGTGCCAGGGCCGGGTCGGTGATCGGCAGGGTCAGCGAGTAGCCCTTCAGCGGGTACACCGGCAGGCGCAGGCCCAGCGGCGCCAGCAGCAGCGGCGAGTAGCTGCCCAGCGCGACCACGTATTGGTCGGCGGTTTCCAGCGTGCCGTCGATGCGCACGCCGGTGATGCGGTCGCCGTCGCGTTGCAGCGCCTGCACGTCGTGCCCGTAGCGGAACTCGACGCCGGCCTGCTCCGCCAACGCGGCCAACTTGCGGGTGAACAGCTGGCAGTCGCCGGTCTGGTCCTCGGGCAGGCGCAGCGCGCCGACCAGCTTGTCGGCCACCTGCGCCAGCGCCGGCTCGGCGCGGACGATGCCGTCGCGGTCCAGCACCTCGTAGGGCACGCCGTACTCGGCCAGCACCGCGATGTCCTTGGCCGCGCCGTCGAGCTGCTGCCGGGTGCGGAACAGCTGGGTGGTGCCGAGCTGGCGGCCTTCGTAATCGATGCCGGTGGCCGCGCACAGTTCGTTGATGCAGTCGCGGCTGTAGTCGGACACCCGCACCATCCGCGCCTTGTTGATCGCGTAGCGGCCGGCGCTGCAGTTGCGCAGCATCTGCCACATCCAGCTGTACTGGGCGAGGTCGGCGGTGGGGCGGATCGCCAGCGGCGCGTGTTCCTCGAACAGCCACTTGATCGCCTTCAGCGGCACACCCGGCGCCGCCCACGGCGAGGTGTAGCCGAACGACAGCTGGCCGGCGTTGGCGAAGCTGGTCTCCAGCGCCGGGCCGGGCTGCCGGTCCACCACCGTCACCTCGTGGCCCGCCTGCCGCAGGTACCAGGCACTGGTCGTGCCGATCACACCGCTGCCGAGTATCAGAACCCGCATCACCCTCTCTCCTGACCGCATCATTCCCTGCGCAACCGGAGGCAGGGGCCATGAATGGCGCAGTATAGGCACGCCGATCCAGTCGTTTTTTCCGTATTGAGCGGTGAATACAGTGTATTTTCCCGCAACGACCACCCGAGGCAGAGAACGAATGGCCGCCCGCACCCGCGAACTGGACAAGATCGACCGCAAGATACTGCGCATCCTGCAGGCCGAGGGCCGCATTTCCTTCACCGAACTGGGCGAGCGCGTGGGCCTGTCCACCACGCCCTGCACCGAGCGCGTGCGCCGGCTGGAGCGCGAGGGCGTGATCACCGGCTACTACGCGCGGCTGGACCCGCAGTACGTCAAGGCCGGGCTGCTGGTGTTCGTGGAGATCTCGCTGGCCTACAAGTCCGGCGACATCTTCGAAGAGTTCCGCCGCGCCGCGCTGAAGCTGCCCAACGTGCTGGAATGCCACCTGGTTTCGGGCGACTTCGACTACCTGCTCAAGGCCCGCATCAACGAGATGGCCTCCTACCGCAAACTGCTCGGCAGCACCCTGCTGAGCCTGCCGCACGTGCGCGAGTCCAAGAGCTACATCGTGATGGAAGAGGTCAAGGAAACCCTGAGCCTGCCGATCGCCGAATGACGCTCAGGGGCTGCCGTCGTCCTGCTTGACGATGCGCTGCCCGTCGCCGCTGGGCACGGTGTCGTAGTAGCGGCCGGTGCGGGTGTCCATCACCCGGTTGGCACCGGCCTGGCGCATGCCGTTCATGCGCTGGCCGTGCGCGTCGTAGACCGGCCGCTGCGCCGCCGGCCGGGTAATCGGCCTGGGCGTGGAGGCCTGCGGCTTGCCCACCGTCGGCGGTTCGTCGCGTTGCGTGCGCTCGCCCGCCTTGTCGTCGTTGCTCTTCGACGGCTGCGGCAGGCTCACCGGCCGGGTCTCGGTGGGCGATGGCGGCTGCCGGAGCTGGGCCTGCGCCGCCAGCGGCACCGCCGCGGCCAGCAGCAGCACCAACGCATGCGCACGTTTCATTCACGTCTCCCTACGATCCGGCAGGAAACCCGAGAGTATGCTTCCGGTTCGGCATCGAGCAAGGTGGAGCGGCAGATGGGCAACAGCGAGAACGGCGGCGCGGGCGCGGCCCGCCATCCCGGTTACGACCTGGCGCCTCCCGGCGATGCCCAGCGCGCCGCGCTGGTCGATGCGCTGAGCGAGGAGGAGCGGCGCGTGCTGCTGCACCACGGCACCGAGGCGCCATTCTGCGGCGTGTTCCTCGACAACAAGCACGAGGGCACCTACTGTTGCCGCCTGTGCGGGCTGCCGCTGTTCCGCTCCAGCGCCAAGTTCGACTCCGGCACCGGCTGGCCCAGCTTCTTCGCCCCGTTCGACCCGGCCCACGTCCGCCGCCTCCACGACCGCAGCCACGGGATGGAGCGCACGGAAATCGTCTGCGCCCGCTGCGGCAGCCACCTAGGCCACGTGTTCCCCGACGGGCCGCCGCCGACGTTCGAAAGGCATTGCCTCAACTCGGTTTCGCTGTCCTTCGTCGACCGCGGCGCACCGTGGCCCGACCCGCTGCGGCGCGGCGGCGCCGAAGCGGCAAGCGCCGACTGAGTTCACGTTTTCGCATTACAGAAATCCCCGGTCCGGCCGACAATGGGGTGTCCCCCCTTCCGCTCCGGTTCCCCATGCTCATCATCGTCGGTCTGCTCGTCGTCGTCCTCAGCGTGCTCGGCGGCTATGTCGGCGCGCACGGGAAACTCGGCGCGCTGTGGCAGCCGTTCGAGCTGGTCATCATCGGTGGCGCGGCGCTGGGCGCGTTCCTGGTCGGCACCCCGGCCAAGACGGTCAGGCAGACCCTGCGCGCGGTGGTCGGCGTGTTCAAGGGGCCACGCTACAAGCGCGACGACTACCTGGACGTGCTCAGCCTGCTGTACGAGCTGCTCAACAAGGCCCGCCGCGAGGGCTTCATGTCACTGGAGGAGCACGTCGAGAACCCGGCCGGCAGCGCGCTGTTCGCCAACTACCCCAAGGTCCTGGCCGACCACCACCTGATCGATTTCATCACCGACTGCCTGCGGCTGATGATCGGCAGCAACATCGAGCCGCACGAGCTGGAGCCGCTGCTGGAACTGGAGCTGGACAAGCACCACCACGAGGCGCTGGAGCCGGCGCACGTGCTGACCAAGGTCGCCGACGGCCTGCCCGGTTTCGGCATCGTCGCCGCGGTGCTGGGCATCGTCATCACCATGGGCGCCATCGGCGGGGACATCAAGGAGGTCGGCGCGCACGTGGCCGGCGCGCTGGTCGGCACCTTCCTCGGCATCCTGCTCGGCTACGGCTTCATCGGCCCGATCGCGGCCGCGGTGGAGGCCCGCGCCGAGCAGGACGCGCGCATCTACGAGTCGGTCAAGACCGCGCTGCTGGCCTGCCTGCGCGGCTACAACCCGAAGATCGCGCTGGAGTTCGCCCGCAAGACCGTGCCCTCGGCGCTGCGCCCGGGCTTCAGCGAGTTCGAGCAGCACCTGAAGTCGGTCAAATAAGCCATGGCGAGCAACGATGCCAAGCCCACGGTGATCGTGCGGCGGGTGAAGAAGGTGCAGGGCGGCGGCCACCACGGCGGTTCGTGGAAGGTGGCCTATGCCGACTTCGTCACCGCGATGATGGCCTTCTTCCTGGTGATGTGGCTGCTGGCCTCCACCACCCAGCCCGAGCGCGCGGGCATTTCCGAATACTTCCGCAACCCCAGCCCGCTCAGCGGCACCAGCACCACCGCGGCGCCGGGCATGGCCGGGCCGGGCGGCGCCAGCACCTCGATGATCAAGCTCGGCGGCGCCACCGACATCTCCCGCGGCAACAGCAACGACCCGTTCCAGAACCAGCGCGAGGCCATCCCCAACCCGGTGGACGAGCGCGAACGCGAGAAGCAGCGGCTGGAGGCGCTGAAGCAGGAGCTGGAGGAGGCCATCGACAAGAGCCAGGCGCTGGAGCCGTTCAAGGACCAGCTGCTGCTGGACATCACCCCGGAGGGGCTGCGCATCCAGATCGTGGACAAGCAGAACCGGCCGATGTTCGACGTGGGCAGCGCCAAGCTGATGCCGTACACGCGCGACATCCTGCGCGAGCTGTCGCGCTTCATCAACCAGGTGCCCAACCACATCAGCATCAGCGGCCACACCGACACCACCGCCTATTCCACCCAGAGCGGCTACAGCAACTGGGAGCTGAGCGCCGACCGCGCCAACGCCGCGCGCCGCGCCCTGCTGGAAGGCGGCATGGACGAGGCCAAGGTGGCGCGCGTGGTCGGTCTGGCCTCGTCGGTCCTGTTCGACAAGACCGACCCGCAGAACCCGATCAACCGCCGCATCAGCATCGTGGTGATGACCAAGGAAGCCGAGGCGGCGGCGCTGTCGAACATCGCCGCGGTGCCGCTGGACGCGCCGGACGCCGCCGCCATCCCCGAGGCCGCGGCGCCGCCGGCGGACGCCACCACGCCCGGCATCGACTAGCCGGCGCGGCGGCATTCCGGCATCGCCGCGGACAGCCGCCTACAATGGCGGCCGTTTTCCCTTACCGAGCAGCCCATGTCCCGCAATTCCAAGGCCAAGCGCGACCAGCGCAAGAAGCAGCAAGCCCGCCGTCCGTTCCTGCGCCTGGACGCGCAGCAGCAGGTGCAGAACCACGCCGTGCTGACCAACGAGGAAGGCCACGTGGTCGCCGCCATCGGCCTGCAGGGCCGGCAATGGCTGCTGTCCATCGGCGGGCAGACGATGGGCAACGCCGACAACCCGGTGCCGATGCTGGCCATGCTCAAGCACCTGGCCAACGTGCAGGAGAAGGAAGGCCGCACCGTCAACCTGGAACATTCGCCGCTGCTGCAGCAGCTGCTGGACGCGCTGGCCGCCGAGCAGGGCGTGAGCGCCGACGACTACCTGGCCGCGCAGGTCGCCGAGTTCGAGAACGTCGAAGGCGAGGAAGCGGTCGCGACGGCCGACGATCCGGCCGAAGCCGAGGCCGAAGCCGCCGACGGCGACAAGCCGCAGGCCTGAGCCGCGGGCCGCGCGCGGTGGCGGTCTACATCGACGATGCGGTGCATCCCTGGCGTGGCGAGCGCTGGGCGCACCTGATGGCCGACACCCTGCCCGAGCTGCACGCGCTGGCGCAGCGGCTCGGGATCCCGCGCCGCGCCTTCCAGAACCGCCCCAGCGGCGCGCACTACGACGTGCCGGCGCCGCTGCGCGAACAGGCCATCGCCCTGGGCGCGCGCGCCATCTCCCGGCATACCGACCGGGAGCTGTTGCGCGCGGTCATCGCCAACGCGCGCGCGCAATACAGCCCGTAGCTGCGGGGCTTGCCCCGCAGGCTCTTCGGCAATCCGCGCCGCGCTCGGTGAACGCGACGCCTCGCGATTCATGCCGTCGGGGGCGTAGCCCCGACCTACGCCATCCGCCGGCGCTCAGAACGGGTCGCTGCCCGGCCGCACTTCCACGCCCAGCAGCGAGCACAGGGCCAGCATCGCCTCGTCGTCGCGGCGGAGCGCGATCCAGCCGGCATGGGCGTCCTCGCCGGTGTTCCAGGTCCACAGGGTGTAGCCATGCTCGCGCAGGCGATCATGCGCGGTCGCCAGCAGCGCGGGTACGTCGATGGTCTCGGCGAAATCCTCGTCGTCCAGGTCGCCGCCCCAGTCCACGCGCAGGTTCCAGCGCGCGGCCAGCTCGTCGATCACCGCCACCAGCGAACCGGTGTCCTGCCCGTCCACGAAGAAGCCCGAACGCCAGTCGATGGCGTCCTTCAGGTCCCACAGCCACTGCTCGTCGCCGGCCTCGTGCTCGGCCCCGGCGCGCGCCTCGCGCCAGGCGTCGAACTGCTGCAGCGCCAGTTCCTCGTCACCGGGATTGAGCAGCCACAGCAGGTTCCATACCCGTGCCGGGTGGTCGTCCTCGTCGAAGGTCGGCTGCAGCTCGTCGGGATCTTCGTAATCGGCGCTGTTGTCGGGCATGGCGGTTTTCCACGGGATGGCGGGCATTCTGCCGCCGCGCGCGCGCCGGCGGAAGCGGCCGCGCCGGCGCAGCGGGTATCCTTGCGCACCGAAGCCGGCCACGGTGGCCCGCAGCGAAACCCGAAAATGAGCGATACCCCTCCCGACCGCCTGGCGGTCAACCCCACCAGCCCGTTCCACGACCCGGCCATGCTCGAGCGCGGCGTCGGCGTGCGCTTCAACGGCATCGAGCGCGACGACGTCGAGGAATATTCGGTCAGCGAAGGCTGGATCCGGGTGCAGGCCGGCAAGGCCCGCGACCGCCGCGGCAACCCGATGACGCTGAAGATCAACGGCTCGGTGGAAGCGTATTTCCTCGAACTGAACAAGTAAGGCGGGCAACGCCGCGCCCGGCAGCGTCCGGCGCACGGCCGCGGCGCCCTTCTCCCGCGAAGGAAGAGGGGCGCTGCCCACGGACCCCGCTCAATCCCGCTGCCGGCTTTCCAGCAGGTCCAGGTTGCGGATCAGCCTGCGCGCGACCTCGTCGGACAGCTGCCCGTGCCGGACCAGCCGGAACAGCTCCTCGCGCTCGGCGTTGAGCCCGGCCGCGCGCAGGCTGCGGTAGGCCTGCTCCATGCGCCGCACCTTGCCCGGGTCCTCGTCCGGGCCCTGGCCCTTCTCCAGGTTGCGCTGGTACAGCAGGCTCACCCGCGCCGCGGCGTCGTTGCAGAGCTGCATCCGGGCAGCAGGCTGGCCCTCCACCAGTTGCTGGCGCACCTTCTCCACCGCCACCAGCGCGGCCTTGGAAGACAGCCTGCGGGCCAGATCCTCCTCGCGCCGGGCGCTGTCGTCCTTCGGCAGCTCCAGGCCTTTCAGCAGCCGCGGCAGCAGCACGCTGGCGGCGAGCAGCGATATCAGGATCACCGCCGCGGCCAGGAAGATCACCAGGTCGCGCGCCGGGAACGGCTCGCCGCTGGGCAGCAGCAACGGCAGCGTCAGCACGCCGGCCAGGGTGATGGCGCCGCGCACGCCAGCCACCGACATCGCCAGCACCACGCGCGTCGGCGTATGCGCGCGCTGTTCGCCGCGCATCCGCGCGCGCAGCAGGTTCCAGCGCAGCGACAGCCACACGAACACCAGCCGCAGCAGCACCAGCGTCACGCTGATCGCCGTCACGTAGATCAGCAGCCACCACCACTCGTGGTGGCCGGTGACCGAGATCGTCGCCACCGCACGCTGCACGATGCCCGGCAGCTGCTCGCCCAGCAGCACGAACATGATGCCGTTGAAGCTGAACTGCACCGTGTTCCACACCGCCGTGCGCTGTACCCGCATGCTGCCGCTGACCCGGCCGCTGAGCTCGACGTAGCTCATGCTGATGCCGGCGGCGACCGCGGCGAGGATGCCCGACGCCTCGAACTCCTCGGCCAGCAGGTAGGCGGCGAACGGGATCAGCAGGTTGACCAGCAGCGCGGCGCCCGGCTCCTCGCCGAACCGGCGCCACAGCCAGCGCTGCAGGGTGGACACGCCCAGGGTCACCACCACGCCGATGGCGAGGCCGGCGAAGGCCACCCACAGAAAGGTCAGCGAGGCCTGCGCCAGCGAGAAGCTGCCGGTCATCACCGCCGCCACCGCGAAGCTGAAGCACACCAGGCCCGAGGCGTCGTTGAGCAGCGACTCGCCTTCCAGGATGTGCATCAGTCGCTTGGGGAACGGCACCCGCGCGGCGATGGCGCCGACCGCCACCGGGTCGGTCGGCGAGATGATCGCTGCCAGCGCGAACGCCACCGCCAGCGGCATCACCGGGATCAGCCAGTGGATCAGCAGGCCGGCGCCGAGCACGGTGAACACCACCAGCCCGAACGCCAGCTCCACGATCGCGCCCTTGTCGCGGAACAGCCCCTGCTTGGGGATGCGCCAACCGTCCAGGAACAGCAGCGGCGGCAGGAACAGCAGGAAGAACACCTCCGGCTCCAGCGCGTGGCCGCGCTTGAACACGCCGGAGATCAGCGCGCCCAGGGCGATCTGCACCAGCGGCAGCGGCAGGGAAAAGGGGAGGATTCTTACCAGGTAGCCACTGGCGACCACCGCCACCAGCATCGCCAGAACGACTTCAATCGTGTGCATGCGTGTTCCACGGAAGTCGCCACCACGACGGCAGGCTGCCGACGCCGGCAGCGACGGTTGGATGAATGCAAAAAAACTACCACAGCCGCCAACGGCCGAAGACGGCGGTCTGCAACCACTGCCCGTGGGACGGGGCTACTCCCCCGGCTTCGCTGCGCATGGCGCGTCGGGGACATAGCCCCGACCTACGGAGAGTGGCGGCGGAGGTCGCGGGCGTCTCCGCTCACGCCCCGTCGCACGACAGCGCCAGCAGCGCGATCACCTCGGCCAGCGGCATCGGCTGGCCCAGCAGGTAGCCCTGCACCTGGTCGCAGCCGTGCGCCACCAGCCAGTCCAGCTGCGCCTGGTTCTCCACGCCCTCGGCGATCACCACCAGCCCCATGCTGTGGCCCAGCGACAACAGCGCGCGGCAGATGGCGGCATTGCGCGGGTTGCGCTCGACGTCGGTGACGAAGCAGCGGTCGATCTTCAGCGAATCCAGCGGCAGGTGCTGCAGGTAGGACATGCTGGAAAAACCGGTGCCGAAATCGTCCAGCGACACCGCGATGCCGCGGGCGTTCAGGCTCTTCAGCACCTGCATCGCCTGCGCCGGGTTGTGCATCAGGCAGCTCTCGGTCAGCTCCATCTGCAGCGCGCCCGGCGCCAGCCCGTTGGCCTCGGTGGCGGCGACGAACTCGCCGAGCAGGTCGCTGTTGAACAGCTGCACCGCCGACACGTTGACCGCGATCGGCAACCCCGCCCAGCCATGCGCGGCCAGCTCGCGCTGCGCCCGCGCCGCGGCCTGGATCACCCAGCGGCCGAGCACGATGATCAGGCCGGTGTCCTCGCACAGCTGGATGAAGTCGGACGGCGGGATGAAGCCGCCGTCCGGCTGTGGCCAGCGCAGCAGCGCCTCCAGCACCGCCGGGGTGCCGTCGGCGGCATGCCGGATCGGCTGGAAGTGCAGTTCGAATTCGTCGCGGTCGATGGCCCGGCGGATGCGCCCGGCCAGCTGCAGCCGCTCGGCGTGGCGCGCGGCCATGCGGCAGTCGAAGCGCGACACCACCACGCCCTGCTCGCGCGCGGCATGCGCGGCCTGCGCGGCGCGGCCCAGCACCTGGTCGGCGCGCTCGCCGTCGTCCGGGCAACTGGCCACGCCGATCCGCGGCTCCAACTGGTGGAACGAATCGCGCCCGCGCACCGGTTCGGACGCCGCTTCCAACAGGGCCTCCAGCGCCGCCTGCGGGTCGTGCCCGGCGGTCACCGCGACCACGAAGTCCTCCGCCGGCTGCCACGCGGTCAGGCCATGCCGCGCGCCCAGCGCGCCGAGCCGGCCGACCATCGCCTGCAGCACGTCCTCGCCGGCCTCGCGGCCCAGCGTGTCGGTCACCAGCCGCAGCCCCCGCAGTTGGATGTGCAGGATGGTGTAGCCGCCGCCGTCGGCATCCAGCTGCTCGGCCAGCGCGCGCACCGTCAACAGGCCGGTGTCCGGGTCGTGGCTGGCGCGATAGGCCAGGTCGCGCTCGTAGGCCAGCCGCTGGCTGACGTCCTCGGCCAGCGTCAGGCACGCGGCGCGGCCGTCGAATTCCAACTGCGCCATGTGCCCGACCACCTCGAAGGTGCTGCCGTCCTTGCGCCGGTGCATGCGCACCCGCGGCGCCAGCGCGCGCCCGTGCCCATCGAGCGCATCGTCGCGCGCCTGCTTGACCTCGCTCCACTCCTCCTCCGGGCGGATGTCGAGGATGGTCATGGCCAGGAATTCCTCGCGGCTGTAGCCGTACTGTTCCATCGCCGCGCGGTTCACCTCCAGGAACTGCAAGGTGTCCACATCGAAGATCCAGAACGGCGCCGGGTTGCGGTCGAACAGCAGCCGGAACTGGCGCTCGGCCTCCTGCGCGCGCTCCTGGTTGCGCAGGTGCTCGCTGACGTCGACCACCGCGCCGGCCAGGCGCCGCCCGCGCTGGCTGTCCACCCGCTCGCCGCGCACCGACAGCCAGCGCAGCCCGCCATCGGGCAGCACGAAGCGGTAGGTCATGTCCAGCGCTTCCTCGCCGTTCCAGGCGCGCGCCAGCTCTTCGCGCAGGAGCTCGCGGTCCTCGTCGCAGACCTGCCCCAGGAACGCCTCCAGCGAGGCGCCGCGCAGCTCCAGCCCGAACATCTGCCGGGTGATGTCCGACCAGTGGACCCACGCGCCATCGCCTTCGATGGACCACGTGCCGACCTTGCCGACCTTGTGCGCCAGCGCCAGTTCCGCCGCACCGGCGCGCAGTTCATCGGTCAACCGTGCCTGCCGCCGTGCATTGCCGCGCACGCTGTGGAACAGGTAGGCGAAGCCGGCCAGGTACAGCAGGAACAGGCCGATGGCCACGTACAGGTAGGTGCGCCACGGCGCCATCACCTCGTCGTAGGACAACGCCGCGAACAGGAACAACGGGTAGTCGCGCGGCACGCTCAACGCGACAATGCGGCGCACCCCGTCCATCGGGCTGTCTGCCACCCCCAGCGCCAACGTCTGCTCCGAGGCCGGCGGCAGCCGCAGCGGGCGCGGCAGCGGGCGTTCCACCGCGGCCGGGTCCAGACTGTGCGCCAGCAGGTGCCCGTCACGACTGCCGATCGAAACCACCCCGAGCCGCCCCGTGTCCAGGCCACTGACTACACGCTGGAACACGGCCAGGCGTATCCGCGCCAGCAGCCACTGATCCGGCTGCATCGGCACTGCGGCCAGCAGCACCCTGCCACCTTCGGCGGTCGCCTCCAGCCCGCCGACATACAGATCACCGTCCATCACCCGGTTCTGCGGCAATATCCACTGCGGCAACGTCGGGTCACCGCGGCCGCCGGACAACGGGTTGCCGGCATTGTCCACCAGGGCAATCGTGGCCAGGTCGGGGTTGCGTTCCAACATGCCGTGGATGCTTGCCGCCAGCAACGCGGGCGCCTGTTCCGGCGTCTGCCGGAAATACTCGCGACCATCACGGGCGGCACCACGCAACGCGCGCTCCATCGTGCTCAACTCGGCCCGCAGCAGGCGGTCGCTGCCGGCGGCCAGCGCCATGCTCTGCCGTTGCGCGGCCTGCATGCGGTTGGCATGGTCGCTCCACAACATGGCGGCCAACATGGCCGCCAGCAGCAGCGCGATGACCGCGCCGAACACGGAAACCGAGCGCAGCGGATGCGCGATGCCCCGGCTCACCGGGCCGCTCTCCGCATCTGTGATCGGCTGTTGGTCGTTTTCGGCACCCGTGTCTCCGGAAAAGCAGGCAGCGCCCTGCAAGGCCGGAATACCCCGCCTCGCATACACGCCCGGATCCATCGCAGCATGCAGCACAAAACCGTCGACGTGAAGCCCGCGTGCACGGCATCGCCAACGAGAGCCCACATTCGGCACATCCATGCGCGGGCGCCGGCATCGGCGGCGCGGTGCCAACGCCCTTAAACTCGGGCCTTCATCACGAATCAGGTCACACACATGGTCCCGCAACGTCCCCTGCTGGTGCTGGCAATCGGCGCCGCCCTCGCCCTGAGCGCCTGCGACAGGAACCCCGCCCCGGCCGCATCCGCGCCGCAGGCGCAGGCATCGGCATCGAAGCCGCAACTGGGCAGCTTCGGCTTCGATGCGGCGGGCATGGACCGCAGCGTCGCCGCCGGCGACGACTTCTTCGATTACGCCAACGGTGGCTGGGTCAAGGCCACCGAGATCCCGGCCGACCGTTCCAGCTACGGCAGCTTCAACGTGATCGCCGAGAAGACCCTGGCCGACACCCGCGCGATCATGGAGGAAGCCGGCAGCGCCGCCGACGGCGAGGCACGCAAGGTCGGCGACTACTACGCTGCCTACATGGACGAGGCCGCCATCGAGGCGCGCGGCATCGCGCCGCTGCAGCCGCAGTTGCAGGCCATCACCGGCATCGGCGACCGGCAGGCGTTGGCCCGCGCGCTGGGCGGCAGCATGCGCGCAGACGTGGACCTGCTCAACGCCACCAACTTCTACACCCCGCACCTGTTCGGCGTGTGGGTGTCGGTGGACCTGCTGCAACCGCAGCGCAACGCGCCCTACCTGGTGCAGGGCGGGCTGGGCATGCCCGACCGCGACTTCTACCTGGAAGGCGGGCGCATGGCCGAGCTGCGCAAGGCCTACCAAGGCTACGTGGCGCGGCTGCTGGAACTGTCCGGCGACGCCGCCGCCGCGGCCAAGGCCGCGCGCATCGTTGCATTGGAAACGAAGATCGCGCGCGCCCACGCCACGCAGGAGGACACCAACGACGTCGAGAAGGGCGCCAATGCGTGGAAGCAGGCCGACCTCGGCGCGAAGGCGCCCGGCATGGACTGGGCCGCGTTCCTCGACGCGGCCGGGCTCTCGGCGCAGCAGGACTTCATCGTCTGGCAGCCGCAGGCCGTGGCCGGGCTGTCCAGGCTGGTCGCCAGCGAACCGCTGGACGCGTGGAAGGACTACCTCGCCTTCCACGCGCTGGACGAAGCCGCGCCGTACC
This sequence comes from Stenotrophomonas sp. NLF4-10, assembly GCF_022359915.1. Classification (NCBI taxonomy): domain Bacteria; kingdom Pseudomonadati; phylum Pseudomonadota; class Gammaproteobacteria; order Lysobacterales; family Lysobacteraceae; genus Stenotrophomonas; species Stenotrophomonas sp. NLF4-10. Next base: position 813,073 of record NZ_JAKSEE010000003.1, on the reverse strand, counting down.
TGCCCAAGGCCTTCGCCGACGCGCACTTCGCCTTCCACGGCACCACGATGAACGGCACCCCGCAGCAGAGCGAGCGCTGGAAGCGCGCGGTGGCGCGGACCAACGACGCCATCGGCGAGGCGGTCGGCAAGATCTACGTCGAGCGCCACTTCGACGCCGCCACCAAGGCGCGCGCCGACGAGATGGCGAAGAACATCATCGCCGCCTTCGCCAGGCGCATCGACGCGCTGGAATGGATGTCGCCGCAGACCAAGGCGCACGCCCAGGCCAAGGTCGCCGGGCTCAAGGTCGGCATGGGCTACCCGGACAAGTGGCGCGACTACAGCGCGCTGGACGTGAAGCGCGACGACGCGCTGGGCAACGCGCAGCGTGCTTCGCTGTTCGAATACCGGCGCAACCTCGCCAAGCTCGGCCAGCCGGTGGACCACGGCGAATGGGCGATGCTGCCGCAGACCATCAACGCGATGAACGTGCCGCTGGAGAACCGGCTGGTGTTCCCGGCCGCGATCCTGCAGCCGCCGTTCTTCGACGGCGCCGCCGACGATGCGGTCAACTACGGCGCCATCGGCGCGGTGATCGGCCACGAGATCAGCCATGGCTTCGACAACGCCGGCGCGCTGTTCGACGAAACCGGCAAGCTGCACAACTGGTGGACGGCCGACGACCTGAAGCAGTTCAACGCCGCCGGCGACGCGCTGGCCGCGCAGTTCGGCGGCTACGCGCCGTTCCCCGGCGTGCACGTGAACGGCCGCCTGACCCTGGGCGAGAACATCGCCGACGTGGCCGGGCTGGCCACCGCGCACGACGCCTATGTGCTGTCGCAGCAGGGCAAGCCGGCGCAGGCGCTGGAAGGCTTCACGCCGGACCAGCGTTTCTTCCTCGGCTTCGCTCAGGCCTGGCGCAGCAAGGCGCGCGAGCAGGCGCTGCGCAACTCGCTGCTGACCAACGTGCACGCACCGGGCCAGTTCCGCGCGCTGACCGTGCGCAACCTCGATGCGTGGTACCCGGCCTTCGACGTCAAGCAGGGCCAGCAGCTGTACCTGGCGCCGGAGCAGCGGGTGAAGGTCTGGTAAGCGGCCCTGCCGCACCGGTCACGGAAACGGGCGCCGCGGCGCCCGTTTCCGTTTGCCGCCACGTCCCCCCCTTTCCCGGCGCACTCACCGTGGATGCGGGGATCGTAGATGCGGGGCTCGCCCCGCATGGAGCTTTCCCGACGAAGCCCCGTGCCGGGCAAGCCCGACACCTACGGCCGGGTCGCTTTCCGAATGTACCGCTCGGGTACCACCGGCACCTGTATGGGCACTCACGGCATTCTCGTGTGCGCTCGCAACATCACTTGCGTCTTTCATCTTTCATTTCCATTGGTTGCGTCGTGACGCACCGCAAAACACCCTGACCGTCACCGGCATTGCCCGGAAATTTCCTGCGCCTGCCCCATTGCCAAGCCGCACGAAAATGCTAGAAATGAAGGCGCCTGACCGTTTCACGCCGTATCCGCTCGTTCCAGATTCAGTACCTGCAGGAGCTCGACATGATCGCGTTGTTCAAGGGTTTGGGGTTGTTGCTGCAAGACAATGAGCTGTACCGCAGTCCGTTCGAGAAACAGGTCGAACACTGGAAGAACCTGAGCGACGAGCAGATACGCGAGGAAGTGGGCGTGCTGGCCCGGGCCAAATGCCAATGGCTGATCGCCTCCATCGTGCTCTGGCAGGCCGCCTCGCTGCTGGTGCTGGGGCTGATCACCAGCTACCTGTGGAGCGACGACTACCACATCACCTTCACCCGTGTGGTCATCGTGCTCGGCTCGTGGGTGTCGATCCTGTTCGTGATCTGGTTCATGGCCAACATGTTCGACCACACCGCCGGCTTCGAGCGCTGGATGAAGGCCTTCAACAGCCGCGCGCGCATCAGCTCCGACGCCGACAGCGTGGAGACCGTGGCCGAGGCGCTGGAGATGGCGCAGCACTACCCGGAGGTGCTGGACTACAAGCAGGCGGTGACCGCCCGCCGCGAGCTGCGCCACGAGGACATCCGCATCATGCGCGAGCTCGGCCGCATGCGGCAGCACTCGGAACTGGTCGGCAAGCTCAACCACATCGGCGACGACGGGCTGCGCCTGCAACCTGCGTTCTGACCGCCACCGTTCTCCGCACCTGCCCCGCAACGCCGCGCTCAGTCGCGGCGTTGCGCATTGCGGGCCCGCACCTGCTGGCCGAAGCCGGCCGGCAGCCCCTGCACTTCGCGCACGCCGCCCACGCCCACGCTGAAGTCGTCCAGCGCCAGCCGCCGGCACAGCTCGCCGGCGGCCTCGTCGCGGCACTCCTCGCGGTAGAGCCGGTAGAAGCAGTTGCCGCTCTCGCTCTGCAGGCACTGGAACCGGGCCTTGCCGGCGGACACCGTGGTGCGGCTGAGCACGGCCGCCTCGCCGCTGACGCGGATGATCGACGTCTGCCCCTGCGGCTCGTGGTAGCCCAGCATCGCCAGCAGGCTGCCGAGCAGGACGGTCAGGTAATGCATGGCACTCCTCCCTCGTGGATCGCGTATATCGCGGACTCACATGCCGCGGAACAGGCTCATGAACGCCTGGCTGACCACCAGCGTCTCGCTGCGGCCCTTCAGCCGCAGCACGCCGCGTCCGCTGTCCTCGCGCTCCACCGCCGCCACCGCCTTCATGTTGACGATGGTCGAACGGTGCACCTGGCGGAAGCACTGCGGGTCCAGCACATCGGCCAGCTCGCGCAGCGGGCTGCGCAGCAGCAGTTCCTCGCTGGCGGTGACCACGGCGGTGTACTTGCTGTCGGCGCGGAAATACAGCACCTCCTCCAGCATCACCAGCCGCGTCTGGCGGCCGCTGCTGGCGGTGATCCACGCCAACGGCGGCGCGACGGTCTTCTCCGCCGGGCGCCGCGCCAGCTGCTCCAGCAGCCGGTCCAGTACCTGCCGGTCCGGCGTGCCAGCCTGCAGGCGCGCGAGCAGGCGCTGGCGCGTGGCCAGCAGGCGTTCGTCGGCCACCGGCTTGAGCAGGTAATCCACCGCGCCGCGCTCGAAGGCGTCGATCGCGTACTGGTCGTAGGCGGTGATGAACACCACCTGGGTCCGCGGGCTCAGGGTTTCCAGCGCGCGGGCCACGTCGATGCCGGTGACGCCGGGCATGCGGATGTCGAGGAAGGCGAGGTCCGGCTTCAGGGTTTCCAGCGCCTCCAACGCGGCGGCGCCGTCCTCGCATTCGGCGACGATGCGCAGTTCCGGCCACAGCCGCTGCAACTGCGCGGCCAGCGCCTGGCGCAGCAGCGGCTCGTCCTCGGCGATCAAGGCATCAAGATGCATGGGGCAACTCCGGCGGCAACGCGCCCTTGTGCGGCAGGGTGAGGGTCGCGGCCGCGCCACTGGGAAAATTGGACACCAAGGCGAAGGCCGCCTCCGGCCCGCAGGTCAGGCGCAGGCGTTCGCGCAGGTTCTTCAGGCCGATGCCGGTACCGCTGCTGCTGCCGCCGAAGCCACGGCCATCGTCGGCCACGGTGATGTGGACCTGCCCGTCCGCCTCGCGCGCCAGCAGCCAGATGGTGCCGCCGCCGGACTTGGGCTCCAGCCCGTGCTTGATCGCGTTCTCGACCAGCGTCTGCAATGCCATCGACGGCAGCGCGACGTCACGCAGCGCCTCGGGCACGTCCACCTGCACCGCCAGCCGTTCGCCCATGCGGATGCGCAGGATCTCCAGGTAGGCCTGCACCCGCTCCAGTTCCTGCCCCAACGTCGACAGCGACTGGTCGATGCCCGGCAACGAGCTGCGCAGGTACTGGATCAGGTGGCCGAGCATGCGCTCGGCGCGCTCGGGGTCGGTGCGGGTGAGCACCTGCGCGTTGGCCAGCGTGTTGTAGAGGAAGTGCGGCTCGACCTGCGCATGCAGCAGGTTCAGGCGCGCCACGCTCAGTTCCTTCTCGGCCTCGGTACGCGCGGCCGATTCGCGCTCGTCACGGCGCTGCTCGGCCACGCGCTGGCCCAGCGCCCGGCTCATGGCGTCGGCGTTCTCGCGGTTGCTGCCCTCGTCGGCCAGCAGCAGGTCCACCCAGGCGCCGGCGTCGGGCTCGAACAGCAGGGCCACGCTGCTGGTACCCTCGCCCGGCGTCACCGTCGCCGACACCCGGTCGCGCTTGACCGCCAGCCATGCCAGCGGGTTCCAGCGCGACGGCGGGCGCGTGTTGTAGGAATCGGCGCGCGCGATCCTGGCCCGTACCTGCAGGCTGCCGGGCGAGCTTTCGATGTCCATCACCCGCGGCAAGCCGGCCACCACCGACTCGACCAGCGCGAAGGCCTGCGTGGCATCGAGCGGCAGCTCGATCCGGCGCTGCTGGCGGCTGGACAGGCTGTCGTGGTCCAGGCGCCCGGCCACCAGCTTGACCCGGCGCAGGTGGCTGGCGGTATTGATCGCCGCCAGCACCAGCAGGCCGACCACCAGCAGCACGAATATCGCGCCCGGGCCGCCGAACAGGTTCGACCAGAGGACGCCGAGCACGATCAGCGCCAGCACCCAGGCCACGAGGATGCGGAGGCAGAACCACAGGCTGGCGATCATGATGGCGTTCCCGGCTGGACAGTGGCGCCGAGCATAGGCGCTGCGCCGCTACGTACAAGCGGCATGCGACGAAGGCGGGAAATCAGGGGATGAAGCCGTGCTGCGAGGACGTGGATGGTAGGAGCGCACCTTGGTGCGCGATGAGGCTTTCCCATTTGAATCCCCGCACAGGGATGTGCGGGCTGTTGCAGAAGGATCTGCAGCAAGCCCATCGCGCACCAAGGTGCGCTCCTACGGATGCCTCTCCCTATCTGGGCTTACTTGCGCTCGTCGGCGCTGGCGTCGCGCGTGGCGCGGAACGGTTCGTCGGCGCTCCAGTTCGGCCACGCCCGCGAGTTCGCCAGTTGCTCGCCCAGCGTGTAGACCACCTCCAGGTCGCGCGCGGCACCGGCGAAGCTCCAGTCCGGCTGCCATTCGTCACCCTGCTGGTGGTAGCGCTTGGCGGTGTAGTCGTCCGACGCCTTCTTGCCCGCCGCGATGCCGCCGTCGATCCAGTCCTCCCCGGCCGAGTACGACAGCGCCGGCACGCCGCGCTTGGCGAAGGAGAAATGGTCGGAGCGGAAGAACAGGCCGGCCTCCGGCTTGGGATCGGGCGTGTAGCGGATGTCCCAGCCCTTGGCCACGTCCTTGAGCTGGTCCAGCAATTCGAAGCGGGCCGCGCCATAGGTGCCGAAATCGCGCGACGGCCCGAACGGGGCCATGCCGTCCATGTTGATCACCGCCACGGTCGTGCCCAGCCGGTACAGCGGGTGACTGGCGTAGTACTCCGAGCCGAGCAGGCCCTTTTCCTCGGCGGTGACCGCCAGGAACAACACCGAGCGCTGCGGCCGCGGCGCCTTGGCGAAGCCGCGCGCCAGTTCCAGCAGCGAGGCGGTGCCGCTGGCATTGTCCAACGCGCCGTTGAAGATGCGGTCGCCGCGCGCGTCCGGCTCGCCGACGCCGATGTGGTCCCAGTGCGCGGAGTAGATGATGGTTTCGTCCGGATGGCTGCTGCCTTCCAGCCGCGCGACCACGTTGTGCGAGGTAATGACCTCGGTCTTGACCGCGTAGTCGGCCGAGAAGGTTTCGCCCTCCAGTTCCACCGGCTGGAAGTCGCGCGACTGCGCCTGCTTCTTCAGCGCCTCGAAATCCAGTCCGGCGCGCTTGAACAAGTCCACCGCCAGGTCGCGCTGGATCCAGCCTTCCAGCGGCGGGTGCGCCGCGGCCGGGTCCTCGCGCACCACGTCGAACATGGTGTTGGTATTGGAGCCGGCCACCGTCGCCCAGCCGTAGGAGGCCGGCGCGGTCTCGTGCACGATCAGCACGCCGGCCGCGCCCTGGCGCGCGCCCTCCTCGTACTTGTAGGTCCAGCGGCCGTAGTAGGTCATGCCCTTGCCGTCGAAGTCGCCTTCGCCGCTCTCGAAGTCCGGGTCGTTGACCAGCACCACGGCGATCTTGCCCTTCAGGTCCACGCCCTTGAAGTCGTCCCAATCGCGCTCCGGCGCCTTGACCCCGTAGCCGACGAACACCAGCGGCGCGTCCTCGATCGCCACCGCGCCGGCGCCGTTCATTGCCGCGCGCACCGCGATCTCCTGCCCTTGCGTCAACGCCTGCGCCTTGCCATCGCGCGACAGCGACAGCTGCGGCTTGCCGACGATGTCGCCCTTGAGCAGCGGCACCGCCTGCGTCCACAGGCGCTGGCCGTCCTTCAGGTCGCCGCCGGGTTGCAGGCCGGCTTCGGCGAACTGGCGGCTCAGGTAGGCGATGGTCTTCTCTTCGCCGGCGGTGGCCGGCGAACGGCCTTCGTAGGCATCGGAGGCCAGTTCCTTCACGTCGGCGGAAATGCGTGCGCCGTCGAACTTCGGCGGCGCGGCCATCAACGCGGTGGATACCGACATCGCCAGCAGGGTGATCGCTACTCGTTTCACATCCATCTCCAAGGGTCGGATCGTTGCCGGAGTGTAGCCAGAGGGACGTCGGCGCGGGCAGTGCCAGATCACACAGCGGCGGCACGCGCCAGCAGGGCTTCGCGTTCGCGGGCATTGCCACTCAGCGCGGCAGCACGCTCGAATGCGGCGCGCGCTTCGTCATCGCGGCCGAGTTGTGCGAGCAGGTCGCCGCGCACCGCCTCCAAAGGGGCGTAGCCATGCAGGCGACCGTCGCCATGCAGGGCCTGCAACAGCGGCCATGCCACGTGCGGCCCCTGCGCCCGGGCCACCGCCACCACGCGGTTCAGTTCAACCACCGGCGAGGGCGCGACCGATGCCAGCCGTGCGTACAGCTGCGCGATGCGCGACCAGTCGGTCTGCTCGGCGCGGCGCGCCCGTGCGTGGCATTCGGCGATGGCGGCTTGCAGGACGTAGATATCGTCATCACCGCCGAGCGCCAACGCTTTTTCCAGCGCCGCCTGCCCGCGGCCGATCTGCAACCAGTCCCAGCGGCCGCGGTCCTGCTCCATCAGCAGCACCGCCGCGCCCTGCGCGTCGGTGCGCGCGGCCAGCCGCGAGGCCTGCAATTCCATCAATGCCAGCAATCCCAGTACCGGCGCCGATGCGGGCATCAGCCCTGCCAGCACCCGGCCCAAGCGCAATGCTTCCTCGCACAGCGCCGGGCGCATCCAGTCCTCGCCGTGGCTGGCGGCGTAGCCTTCGTTGAAGACGAGGTAGACCACTTCCAGCACCGAGCGCAGGCGCTGCGGCAATGCCTTGCGCCGCGGCACCTCGAACGGCACCCGGCGCTCGGCAAGGGTGCGCTTGGCGCGGACGATGCGCTGGGCGATGGTCGGTTCCGGCAACAGGAACGCGCGTGCGATCTCGGCAGTGCTCAGGCCGCACAACAGGCGCAGGGTCAGCGCCACCCGCGCGTCAGCCGGCAATGCCGGGTGGCAGGCGACGAACAACAAGCGCAGCAGGTCGTCGCCGATGTCGTCTTCCACTTCGCGCTCGTGGTCGCGCACGACGCTCCCCTGCCATTCCGGTTCCTGCGCCAATGCCTCGTGCTTGCCGGCGTGCAGGCGACGCTGGCGCAACAGGTCGATCGCGCGGCGCTGGGCGGTTGTCATCAGCCACGCGGCGGGGTTGTCGGGGATGCCCTGCTGCGGCCAATGCTCCAGCGCGGCGACCAGCGCGTCCTGCGCCAGTTCCTCGGCGCTGTCCAGGTCGCCCAGCATCCGCATCAGGCGCGCGACCAGGCGTGGCGATTCCATCCGCCACACCGTGTCGAGCCTGCGCTGGAGCGCCTCATCCTGCATCGACGGCGATCACAGCATCGCCGCGGCAACCGCGCAAGCCAAGGCAGTCAGAGATCGACGATGGGCTTGAAGCCGCCCCAGAACATCCGCTTGCCGTCGAACGGCATGTTCCCGGCGTTCCAGCCCTGCAACCGCGCGTCGGCCATCACCTTGGCGTTGACGCGGTCGCGGTGCGCGCGCGAACGGAACAGCACGTAGGCGAACACCACCACCTCGCCTTCCTTCAGCTTCACCGCCTGCGGGAACGAGGTGTACTTGCCCGGCTTCACGTCGTCGCCGATGGCTTCGACGTAGGCCAGCGCGCCATGTTCCTTCCACACCTTGCCGCCAAGGCGGGCCATGCGCCGGTAGGCGGGCAGGTTTTCCCGCGGCACCGGCAATACGTAACCGTCGATGTAGGCCATTGCATTTCTCCCGTGGTTGCGTGGTGGCTCAGCCCGGCTCGCCATCCATGTGGGCGATTTCCCACAGGTGGCCGTCCAGGTCCTGGAAGCCGCGCTGGTACATGAAGCCGAGGTCGCGCGCCGGCATCGGCTCGCTGGCGCCGGCGCCCAGGGCCGCATCGACCAGCCGGTCCACTTCGGCGCGGCTGTCCGCCGACAGGCAGGTGATCACCTCGGTCCGGCTGCGCGCGTCGCACAGCGGCTTGTTGGTGAAACCCTTGAAGAACGGCTCCACCAGCAGCATCACGAAGATGCTGTCGCTGACCACCATGCAGGCCGCGTTGTGGTCGGTGAACTGCGGATTGAAACCGTAGCCGAGCGCGGCGAAGAAGGCCTTGGAGGCTTCCAGGTCGCGCACCGGCAGGTTGACGAAGATCATCTTCGGCGCGGTCATGGCTGTCCCTCCGCCGCGCCCATCGGCTTCATGCAGTTGACCATCCACGGCTTGCCGTAGCGGTCCACCAGCATGCCCCAGCGCCGCGCCCAGAACGTTTCGGCCAACGGCATCTGCACCTGCCCGCCTGCGGCCAGCGCGGCGAACACGCGCTCGGCTTCCTCGATGCCGTCCACCTCGATGTTGATGGTGGTGCCGCCCTGGCCGTCGCGCTGCGGGCCGTCGGCGGCCATCAGCACCGCGCCGCCGGCCTCGACCTGGCAATGCGCCACCTGCTCCGGCCGCGGCATGAACCCGCCGCAGCCTTCGGCGTCCATGTCGGGGCTGGGCGGCATGTCGCCGTATTTCATTTCCGATACCACCTTGCCGCCCAGCGCCTTGGCATAGAACGCCATCGCCTCGTGGGTGTTGCCGTCGAAGCCCAGGAAGGGAATCAGTTTCATCGTGCGTCTCCTCGTCGTCGAATCAGTCGTTGCGTTCGATGCGTTCGCGCAGACGTTGCTCCTGCGCGCGCAATTCGGGGGTGAAGGCCTCGCCGAAATCGTCGTCTTCGAAGATCGGCCGGATCTCAACCTCCACCGCTTCGGTGCCGTCCGGGTTGAACGGCGCGCGCTGCAGCCACTCCACCGCCTCGTCCATCGAACGCACCTGCCACAGCCAGAAGCCGGCGATGAGTTCCTTCGTCTCGGCGAACGGCCCGTCGATGACGCTGTGCCGCGCTCCGTCGAAATGCACCCGCACGCCGCGCCGGCTCGGGTGCAGGCCCTCGCCGGCCAGCATGATCCCGGCTTCCACCAGGCGCTCGTTGTAGGCGCCCATCGCCGCCAGTTCTTCCTGCGTGGGCATCACCCCGGCCTCGCTGCCGGCCGATGCCTTGACGATCACCATCACTTTCATCGCCCTGCTTTCCTCGGTTGCGGGCCGGACGACCCGCTTCACATCCGATACGACGAACCGACGCCACCGGAATTGACAAGACCGACCGGGAATTTTCTGAACGGGTTCAGGTTTCGCAGAGGCGATACCCGCGCCATCATGGCCGCTCCCTTCTGCCGGCGCCCGCCATGAAATTCATGCTGCTGATCAACATCGACCCGGAACTGCTGCAGGAGCTGCCGCCGGCGGACTACGACGCGCTGATGCGCGACTGCCTGCACCATGCCGAGGCATTGCAGGCGCAAGGGGTCCTGCTGCAATCGCAGAAGCTGCAGCCCCCTGCCACTGCCCGCACCCTGCGCACCCGCGGCGGGCAGGCCCGCATCACCGATGGCCCGTTCGCCGAGACCCGCGAGATCCTGGCCGGCTTCAACCTGATCGAGGCGGCCGATGCCGACGAAGCCACCCGCATCGCCCGCCAGTTCCCGTGGTCGGCCTACGGCAGCATCGAGGTGCGGGCAGTGGAGGACCTGCAGGCCGAGCGGGTGCGCGTGGGCGCATGAGCGCCGGCTTCGCCACTTCGGTCAAAGCAACGTGATCCCGAGCTCCCGCCGCTCCGTGGCCGCGTTGCCGCTGTGGTCCTTCGCGGTGATGCGAATGACGTAGTCACCCGCCGGCAACTCCGACACATCCAGCGACCCGGCCGCCAGCCGGCCGTCGCGCACGGTGTTGGTCAGCACGTAGCGGAAGCGGGTGCGGCGGCTGCCGTGCACGGTGATGCCGCTGTCCTCGGCATAAGCGAGCTTCACCGCTTCGCGTTGCGGGGGCATGCGGTTGAACTCGATGTTCATGCGCGGCTGTTCGTAACCGGGCAGCGGGCGCCCGGCGGCATCGAGGATCTGGTAACCCAGCGCGTACAGGCCGAGGCGGCGGCGCGGCAGGTTGCCGTCCACCTGGTCCCACGCTTCGACCACGAGCTGCAGGCCGCCGCCGTCGCGCGGCACCATGAGGCGGCCATCGCGGTGTTCGCGCAGGCGTTGGCCGCCGGCGTCCAGCAGGGCGATGTCGTCGATGCGCGGGACGAAATGATCGGCGTAGTTGGCGAAACCCAGCCGCACGGCGTTGCGTTCGTAGCCCGATGGCCCCATCGCCAGGTGCACGTGGGCCTGGTTGTTGATGCTGCCCAGCGCATCGCCGGGGTTGAAGCGGGTGCCGCGGCGCACGCTTACGCGCTCCAGCTGCCCGGCCTCGTCGTACACCAGTTGGAAGCGCGCCGGATCGAGCGGCCGGTTGGCCGGATCGCGGCCGACCTTCATGTGGATGTAGTCCAGCATGTCCAGCGACAGGCCTTCGGCCTGCCCGCCCAGGTTCCACGTCGCCGCCGGGCTGCCGACCTTGGCCGCGGCGATGGCGAGCACGGTCTGGCCGACGTCGCCGCGCACGTCGAAACCGCTGTGCAGGTGGTGCCGGCTCTCGCCGCTGAAAGTGCCGCGCACCTCGCCCAGCGTGCCGACCACTTCATGCCAGCCGCGTTGCGGCGCCAGCGGCCAGCGGCCTTCGTTGCGCGGCAGCGGGTTGTCGATCGACGGGCCCACCGCCGCCCCGCCTTCCTCCGCGCCCATCGGCAACGGCCGCAGGTGGTGGATGCGGTAGGCATCGGCGTCGGCCAGCAGCAGGCTGCCGTCCGGCGCCAGCGCGACGCCCGCCGCGCGCGCGAAGCGCTGGGTGTCGCCGGCCACCGCCACCACGTGGCCGGCGGGCGACACCTGCAGCACGCGGCCGGTGCCGCGCTCGCCCACGTAGGCGACACCGTCATGGGTGAGGGCCAGCGTCATCGGCCCGCGCAACGCGCGCGCGCTCCAAGGGCCGCCGATCCGCGTCGTCACCGCGCCCGCCGGCGTGAGCGTGCGCAGCGCGTCGTTGTTCATGTCCGCTACCCACAGCGTGCCGTCAGCGGCGAGCTTGAGGTCGGTGGGCGTGTCGAAGCGCGCCTGATCGCCCTGTCCGTCCGCCCAGCCGGGGCGGTCGCCGCCGGCCAGCGTCCACACCCGGCCGTCGGGCTCGATCGCGCGGATGCGGTCGTTCCAGGTATCGGCGACATAGACGCGGCCGGCATCGTCCACGGCCACGCCCATCGGCCCGTTGAAGCGCGCATCGCGGCCGTTGCCATCGGCGAAACCGGGCACGCCGCCGCCGGCCAGCGTGGTCACCTCGCCGCGCGGGGTGACCTTGCGGATGGCGTGGTTGCCGGTGTCGGCCACGTACAGGTTGCCGTGGCGGTCCAGCGCGATGCCGGACGGCGTGTTGAACGCCGCCGCGCCGCCGAGGCCATCGGCGAAGCCTTCGCGGCCGCCGGCCAGCAGGCGGAAATCACCATCCAGCCAGCGCCGCAGGATGCGGTTGTTGTCGCCGGCATCGGCGACGTAGAGCGTGCCGCCGGCATCCAGCGCCACGCCCCAGGGATCGCTGAAGCGGCTGCGCGGGCCGGGGCCGACGGCATCGCCGGCGACGCCATCGCCGCCCAGCAGTTCGACCTGCGCGCGCCAGCCCAGCGGCGTTGCCGCCGGCGCGGGCGGCAACGGCGCCTTCGGCCGCCACAGGAAACTGCCCGTCAATACCGCCGCGGTCAGCCCCGCCACGGCCATCGCCCAATGCTTGCGTGCCATTCCACCCATCCGTTCAACGAGCCGGCATCATGGCCGCTGGCCGGCGCGGGCGGAACCCTCGCGTTCAGCGCGCCGCGCGCAGGTGTTCGCCCACCGGGGCGGAGAAGGCGCGGCCGTCGGCGACGTCGCTGTTGATCGACCAGGTCATCACCCCGCGGAAATCCGGGTACGGCCGGGCCGGCTTCACTCCGTCGCAACCGACCGCCCTGGTCAGGCAGTCGAAGGCGCGGTTGATATCGGCCGGCGCGGCATGGCCGCTGCCGGCCGCGCGCAGGCCCGACGGCAGCGCCAATGCCACCTGCTCCGGGCGCAGGCCTTGGAAACGGCCGTTGCCGCCGGCCAGCTCGAAGCCCTCGATCAGCATCGTCGCCGAGCCCACCATCATGTCCACGCTGCCGGCCGGGTATTTTTCCGCGCGGTACGGCGTGGGCAGGCCACCGTTGTTGTAGAGCTGCACGTGCAGCAGGTCCAGTTCCTCGCGCAGGCCGTCGATCAGCGGCAGGTAGGCGCCCCAGATGCCGTCCATCGACACCAGCCCGCCCTGCACGTAGGGGTGCTCGGGCGCCATCGACACATACAGGTTCGGGTACATCGCGTGCAGGCGCTTGACCGCGGAGATCAGGTGCGGGACCACCGGCGCACCATGCTCGACGCCGGCGATCTTCTCCAGGTCGATGTCGATGCCGTCCAGGCCGAAGCCATCGATGGCCTGCGCGGTGGTCGCCACGAAGTTGTCCTCGTCGCGCCGGGTGCGCAGCGTCACCGTGCCCAGCTCGCCGCCGAAGGACAGCGCCACGATCCTGCCCTGCGCACGCTTGGCGGCGATGTCGGCGATCAGCCGCTCCCGGTCCAGTGCCGGGTCCGGATTGAAGGCGACCCGGCCTTCGCCCATGTCGTCGGCGAAGGCCAGCACGATCACGTCCCAGCCGTCGTCCACCTCGCCCACCGGCAGCAGCCCCAGGCCGTTGTCGAAGTTGTGCAGGTAGCCGATCAGGGCATGCTTCGGCAGCGGGTGGGCGTGGCCGGGGGCGATGCCGGCCTGCGTGGCGGCGGCGCTTTCCGGCCGGGCCTGGCAGCCGAAGGCGGCGGCGAGCGCCAGTGCGCACGACAGCAGGGTGATCGACTTCATCGCAACTCCATACACGGGGAAAGCCCGATTCTAGGCATGCGCTGCGCCTGAAAATCCTTCCGGAACATGAAGTTGCGAAAGTTGTCCGGCAATGTCGCCGGCATTGTCCACCTGCCATCGGCATGCGGCCTCCGCGATGGCGCGTGGGGCCTTGCCGGGCGTCCGCAGCGGTCAGATCGAGTCGCTATTGCCGGCCAGGGAAGACGGCCGGCGACCGTACCGGTTCAACCGCAGGCCCGCATCTGCCGCTCGGCTTCCCACAGCCCGCGCCGGGCCAGGTCATGTGCGCTGTCGGCCGCGGCGGGCAGGCTGTGCTCGGCTTCCACCGGGTCGGCGCCGTGGTTGTAGCGGTATTCCAGCCGTTGCAGCGCGTCCAGGTGCTGCAGCACCGGCGCCAGCCAGCGCTGGCGGTCGCCGGCGGCGCAGCGCGGGTAACGCCGCTCCAGCTCGCCGATGGCTGCACGGATGCGGCGGCTGGCCGTGCCGTCCAGGCCGGGGATGGGCTCGTGCCGGATCGGGGCGGCCCTCCAGGCATCGCCGGTCGCGGCGCTGCCCAGGTCGGCGGGGCGTTCGTGCAGGGCGGGGTTGAAGGCCACCTCCGGCGGGCGTCGCGCCTGCGCCGGCTGGATGTCCTCGCCGAAGATAACGCGCTGCGCGAGCGATTGCGGCGTGCCCGCCGGGCGCCTGGAAAACAGCCCGGCGGTGGCGCGCTCGCCGACGCCGGTAGCCAGTTCGTCGCGGTGCTCGAACACGCGCTCGGCAGCGCTTTTCTGCGCGGTTTCCCCGACCGTGTCCGGCGCCAGCATGACCCGGCCGTTGTCACCATACAGATTCCGCGACCATGCCGGCGACGCGGCGTCGGGCGTTGTCGCATCCGGTGGCGGGGCGATGACCTGCTCGGGCGCCGACGGCATCGGCATGGCGGTGGCTCCGGCGGCCATGACCGGGTTCGTCGCCGTCATCGGCAACGCCTGCGCCGATGACGGCGGCAACCAGCGCAACTGGATGCGCGCCTCCTGCCGCGTGCCGCGGGCTTCCGGCAACTGCCACAGCAGGCGTGCGAGCAGGGACAGCACGGCCACGGCCGCCAGCGCGGCGACGGCATGGTTCCACAACGGTTCGGGCAAACGGGCAGGACGCATGCAACTCCGGTACGAGGCGCTCCGCAAGGCGTTCACCGGCCCTGCCACGGCACATCTGCAACCAGCGACAGACCGCTGCAGGCAGGGCAAGTTCCAGCGGACGCGGCAACGCCATCCGGCATTCAGGCAGGCGCAAGCTTGCCGGCGCGCCCGACCTGCTGCGGTAGCATGGCGCCCCCTTCAACCACGCCGCCTCCGCACATGCCCCATTACGCCGGGCCGTTGCTCACCCGCCCCGTCCTCGACACGCTGCGGGCCGCGCTGAAGAAAGGCGCCGGCCATGCGCAGGCATCGTTCGACCTCGGGCGCAGCGAGGAGCCGGTGGACGTCGGCGGCGATGGCTGGCGCTGGCGCGGGCAGGCGTTCCCGTGGCCGGAAAAGCTCAGGGACCGGACCATCCACTACTGGGACGGCGAGGCGTTCGCCGTGGCCTCGCGCTTCGGCAGCGGCCTGTACAAGCTGGTGCCCACCGACTGGGGCGCGCCGACGTTCGAGATCGACGGCATCAAGATGCTGCCCAGCGCACAGCTGTCGCCGTTCGAGGATGCGCGGCGCAAGGTGGCGCTGGTCGAGCCGCGCGGCAAGCGGGTGCTGGATACCTGCGGCGGGCTGGGCTATTTCGCCGCGTGCTGCCTGGAGGCCGGTGCGGCCTCGATCCAGTCGTTCGAGAAGAGCAGCGAAGTGCTGTGGCTGCGTACGCTCAACCCGTGGTCACCGGACCCCGATGCGGCGGAGAATGGCGGCCGCCTGCAACTGCGGCAAGGCGATGTCAGCCGCGAAATCGAGGGCATCGCCGATGCCTCGGTGGACGCCCTGCTGCATGACCCGCCGCGCTTCGGCATCGCCGGCGAACTGTATTCGCAGGCGTTCTACAACCAGCTGGCGCGGGTGCTGCGCAAGGGCGGGCGCCTGTTCCACTACACCGGCACGCCGAACCGACTGACCAGCGGCCGCGACGTGCCGCGCGAGGTCGCCGCGCGGTTGCAGAAGGCCGGCTTCGCGACGCAGTTGGTCCTTGACGGGGTGTTCGCCACGCGGCGCTGAAATCCCGCGGGCCGCGGCACCTGTTGACCTTGCCACCGTGGCAGGCTCCAGACTGTCGCCTTCCTTTCCGGAGAACCCCCATGCAACTGCACATCGAGAACATGACCTGCGGCGGCTGCGCGCGCAGCGTCACCGCGACGATCAAGGACGTGGACGCCGACGCCACGGTCGAGATCGACCTGCCCGCCAAGCACGTCCGCATCACGTCGGCGCAGCCGGCCGAGCGTTTCACCCGGGCACTGGACGAAGCCGGTTTCCCGGCGCAGCAAACCCCGTAGATGCGGGGCTTGCCCCGCATGAAGCCTTCCCGGTGAAGCCCCGTGCCGGGCAAGCCTGGCACCTACGGTGGATCGTGAATGCGGGGCAAGCCCCGCATCTACCCGCCGGCCGGCAAGGCAACAACCCGACCTACGGCATGCGCTGCCAGACTTCGCGCTCGACGCGGCGCCCGTCCTGCCAGCGCTCCAGCGTCCACGTATCGCCTTCCAGCGTGTAGCGGAATTCATAGCTGCCACCGTTTTCCAGCGGGTAGGACGCCATCAGCGGCGTCTCCACGTAGCGCGCCGCATCGCCGTCGTAGGTACCCGAGCCGCCCGCCCAGAAGGCGCCGTCGCTGGTGGTGGTGAAGGCGAAATGGCCGTCGGCCAGCACCTTGGTGCCGGCCAGTTTGCGGCTGGCGTAATCGACCACGGCGCCGTCGCCGTCGATGAACTCACCGGCCTGCAAACGCCATGCGCCCTGCAGCCGCGAGACATCGGCGGCGATGGCGGCACCGGCAAGGCCCATGCACGACGACAGGGCAAGCAACAGGCGCAGGGTGCGGCATATCGGCATCGTCGGCTCCTCGTGGCGGAAGCCGGCATTGTGCGTGGCGCCGGCCGGCCATCGCCAGCACCGGATCACCGGCAACTTTCCGCGTCGCCGGGGCCGTCGCGGCGGGCGCTATCATGGCGCCCGTCATCATTTCGGCAAGCGCGACGTGCAGCAGACCATCCTCACCCCGGTATCGATCGGCGAGCTGATCGACAAGATCACCATCCTCGAAATCAAGGCCGAGCGCATCGCCGACACCGCCAAGCTCGGCAACGTGCGCACCGAGCTGGACGGCCTGTGGCCGCTGTGGCTGCAGCAGCAGGCCACGCGCCCGGAGTTGGCCGCGCTCAAGCAGCGGCTCAGGGCGATCAACGAGCGCATGTGGGACATCCAGGACCAGCTGCGCGCGAAGGAAACCGCGCAGGACTTCGGCGACGGCTTCATCGCCCTCGCCCGCGGCGTCTACGGCACCAATGGCGAGCGCGTGGCGGTGAAGAACGAGATCAACCGCGTCGCCGGCTCGGCGCTGGTCGAGGAAAAGCAGTACCAGGGCGAGTGAGCCGCATCGCGAGCGCGTAATGAAAAGGTTTCACCCAAGCCCAGGGATCAGGCACCGCGCATGGCCGCATGCCTGCCACGCCCCGGGCGGCGCAGGCGCATCCACGTAGATGCGGGGCTCGCCCCGCATTGAGGCTCTACCGGCAAGGCCCCGTGCCGGGCAAGCCCGGCACCTACGAGGAGCGGGGTATCCATGGCCTGCAGGCCTGCTCTTCCCCGCAATCGCGGTGAAGAACCAATGAAAAGGCCAGGTCGACGACCTGGCCTGCATGTTCCAACGTTGTCGGTGCGGTTCAGTGCAGCGCGGCCGGTGCCTTGTCCGATGGTTCGGCCGGCACCGGCGCGGTCTTGATCGACAGGCACATCGGGCAGACGCTCTCCAGTACCTTGATCGCCGGCTGGTACACCGTGTTGCACTTCATGCACTGGACCATTCCAGTCGTGACGGCTTCCATGAGCCCCCTCTTTCGTCTTTGTTCGATCCATCCGACGTGAGGGCGCATGGCCGGCTTTTCAAGCCCCTATTCCAGCGCCAGCACCGGCACGTCGTACCAACGCGCCTGCGGGAAGCGCGCCTGCATCCAGTCGCGGATAAAGCCGCGGCTCTCGGCGGCGATCACCTCGTCGTTGCCGTCGTCGCGGCCGTTCCAGGCGATGCCGTGCAGCGCGATGCCGCGCGCGGCGATGGCCTCCAGCGACAGCAGCGTGTGGTTGATGCTGCCCAGCCGGCCGGAGGTGACCAGCAGCAGCGGCCAGCCACGCCGGGCCACATAGTCGATGGTCAGCAGCTGTTCGGTCAGCGGCACCATCAGCCCGCCTGCGCCTTCCACCAACACCGTCTCGTAACGCTCGCACAGGTGGGCGGTGGCGCGGTCGATGGCCTCCAGGTCGAGGCTGCGCCCCTCCAGCCGCGCGGCCAGGTGCGGCGAGGCCGGGTAGGCGTACAGCGCCGGCATGGTGTGGCCGTCGCGGTCCTCGTCGAACAGGCCGCAGCCCATGATCCGCCGGTGCAGCAGGATGTCGTCCGACGCGCCGACGCAGCCGGTCTGCACCAGCTTCTGGGTGATGACGTCCACGCCTGCCTCGCGCCATTGCCGCGCCAGCCAGCCGGTCACCACGGTCTTGCCGATCTCGGTGTCGATGCCGCTGACGAAAACCACCTGTCCCTTCATTGCCGCATGTCCTCCGCGTGCAGGCCCGCCACCAGCGCGACCATGCCGTCGCACAGGCGTTGCAGTTGTCCGTCGTCGATCACGTAGGGCGGCATCACGTAGACCAGCCGCCCGAACGGGCGGATCCAGATGCCCTGTTCCAGCATGCGCCGCTGGATGCGCTCCAGCCGCAGCGGCGCGGTCAGTTCGATCACGCCGATCGCGCCGAGCACGCGCACGTCGCGCACCTGCGGCAACGCGCGCGCCGGCGCCAGCCGCTCGCGCAGACCGCGCTCGATGCGCTGCACGTTGCCCTGCCAGTCCCCCGCCAGCAGCAACCGGGTGGACGCCAGCGCCACCGCGCAGGCCAGCGGGTTGGCCATGAAGGTGGGGCCGTGCATGAACACGCCCGGCTCGCCGCTGGCGATCACCTCGGCGATCTCGCGGCGGGTGATCGTCGCGGCCAGCGTCATGTAGCCGCCGGTCAGCGCCTTGCCGATGCACAGGATGTCCGGGGTGATGCCGGCATGCTCGCAGGCGAACAGCCGCCCGCTGCGGCCGAAGCCGGTGGCGATCTCGTCGCAGACCAGCAGCACCTCGTGCTCGCGGCACAGCCGCGCCAGTTCGCGCAGGTACTGCGGGTGGTAGAAGCGCATGCCGCCGGCACCCTGCACCACCGGTTCGATGATGAAGGCCGCCAGTTCACCGGCATGCTCGGCGAACAATCGTTCGAGCGGCACGATGTCGGCCGCGTCCCACTGCCCGCCGAACGGCGTGGCCGGCGCCGGCACGAAGCGCCGCGTCGGCAGCGCGGCACCGAACAGGCCGTGCATGCCGGTGACCGGGTCGCATACCGACATCGCGTTCCAGGTGTCGCCGTGGTAGCCCGAGCGCGTGGTGGCGATGTTGCACTTGCCCGGCAGGCCGCGCGCATGCTGGTACTGGATGGCCATCTTCAGCGCCACCTCCACCGCCACCGAGCCGGAGTCGGCATAGAAGATCGCGTCCAGCGGCTGCGGCACGATGGCCAGCAACTGCTTGCCCAGGGCGATGGCCGGCTCGTGGGTGAGCCCGCCGAACATCACGTGCGCCATGCGCCCAAGCTGGTCGATGGCGGCCTGGTTCAATGCCGGATGGTTGTAACCGTGGATGGCACACCACCACGAGGCCATGCCGTCGATCAGCCGGGTGCCGTCGGCCAGTTCCAGCAGCACGCCCTCGGCACGCGTCACCTTCAGCACCGGCACCGGGCCGTCGAGCGCGCTGTAGGGGTGCCAGAGGTGTTCCCTGTCGAATGGGTCGGTCAACATTGCGGGTATTTCGTGCCACCGGTACGGCGGCATGCGGGCGCGTACCTTACCGCTTCGCCCGCACGCCCGCATCCGGCGCTGCTTCAGTCCGGCAGCCGCCCGTCGCGCCGCCCGGGCTGCGTTTCATGGAGGAACACGCTGTAGGTATCGGCCGGATGCGGCACCTGCGCCTGGTCCAGCGCGTGGCCGATGGCGCCGCGGTGGTAGCTGGAATGGTTGAGGACGTGGAACAGGATTTCCCGCCGCGTCATGCGGCCATCACGGCCATCGGCGAAGCGGAACCGCAGCGCTTCATCCCATTGCGCCGGGGCCAGCCCGGCCAGATGGCCGGCATACCACCGGTCCGAGGCCTCAAGGCGCGCGGCCAGCTCCTCGAGTGCCGGCACCTCGGCGGTATTGGTAGCCGCATGCGGCGCGGGCTCGCCGAGCAGGCGCGAGCGGAACAGCTCTTCCACGATCGCGATGTGGTTCAACTGTTGCCGCATGAACGCGACGCCGGCGGGAAACGCCTGCGCATCCACCGCGCGTACCGCCTCCAGAGTGCGCCGCATCGCCCAGCGCTTGCAGGCGAAGGCTTCATCGAACATGCGTTGCTCCACGCCCGCAGGCCGCTGCATCAGCGCGGCAGGCCGGCGCTGCGGCCTGCCGGGGAACCGGGAACAGGAAAGGAAGCGGGGATCACTCCTCGTCTTCTTCCTCTTCCTCGTCCTGCTCTTCGTCCTCGTCGTCCTCCTCGAACGCGTCCAGCTCCTCCACGCGCACGAAATTGGGCAGCGCATCGGCGAAACCGATCTGCGCGCCCTCGGCGACCATCGCCCGCACCTCGCGCTTCATCGCACTCTCCACCAGCGCGAAGCACACCACCGCCTGCGCGGCTTCCTCGCCGCCCTCGTCGAACACGGCAACCCAGCCGGGGGCGGGCATGATCTGGATGATGTTGTCTTGCATGGCAATCACCGCGGGAAAAGGAACCCGGAGATTGCGCCAAGCCCCGCGGCGGCGCAATCGCATGCGCCCGTGGATGTGACTGCGGCCACGATGAATGGCCGCGGCCCCGGATTCAGCCGCCGTGACCGTCCTCGTCGCCGCGGGTGCCCAGCGCCATGCCGGCGCCCCACTTTGCCGTCATGCCAACGATTCAAGCTCCACCACGGCACGCTCGAACCGATCCAGCGCGCGCCGGTAGGGCTCCGGCGTGGCCAGGTCGATACCGGCCCCGGCAATGAGCTTGTATGCATCATCCGAATTGCCCGCACGCAGCATGCCGAGATAACGCTGGCGAGCGGGCTCGCCATCCCGATGTATGGCGTCAAGCATGGCAGTGGCCGCAGTCAGGCAGGTGGCGTACTGGAATACGTAGAAATCCAGGAAGAAATGCAGCACCCTCGCCCACATCACGTTGCTATAGCGATGCATCTGGATTTCCGGACCGTAGTATTCCGCCAGCAACTTTCCGTAAATCTCGCTCATCTGCGGTCCGGAGGGTGGTGCGCCTTCGTCCGCGGCAGTGTTGATCGCCAGCTCGAAATCGGCGAACAGTGACTGGATGAAGAGCGTGCCACGGTACTGCTCGCAGAGACGGTCGAGATAGAACAGCTTCTCCTGCCGGGTATCGGCATTGGCGGAGAGATGTTCCAGCAGGAGCAACTCGTTGAGTTTGGACGGGACCTCGGCGATGAACGTCGGAAAATCAAACAATGGATGTGGCTGTGCCCGGGCGAGCCAGCTGTGCATGGCATGCCCCCATTCGTGCGCGTAGGTCGAAAGGCTGTCGAAGTTGCCGCGATAGTTGAGCAATACGTAAGGATGCGCATAGGCTTGGCCCACGACGAAGCCGCCTTCCCGCTTGCCCTTGCGTGGCAGGGTATCGGCCCAGCGCTTCAGGGTGTTGGCCGCGAACTCCCCGGCATACTCCGGCCCGAGCGGGGCTATCGCGCGCAAGGTGGTATCGCGTGCCTGCGCAAGCGACCATTCGCGATCCAGCGATGTCGCCGGCGCATTCATGTCCCAGAGTGCTAGGCGATCGACACCGAGCAGCTGGCGCTTGACCTCCAGATAGCGATGATGCAGCGGTATGCGCGCCTTGACCTCGTGCAGCAGCGTGTCGTAAACGGTACGCGGGGTGTTCGTGGCGTCCAGGCTGGCGGCAAGCGAACTCGGGTATCCGCGTGCCTTTGAAAGGAAGGCATTGCCACTGACTTTGGCACCGAGGATGTCACCGAGCGTACGCTCGTAACGATGCAGCGTGGTGGCGAACAGGTCGTAGGCACGGGCGCGATCGGCACGCGCGGCCGTGTTCATGGCCGTGCCGTAGCCCTCGAGATCGAGTCTCAACTTACCCTTGGGGAGCTCGATTTCCGGAAATTCGATGTCGGACGAAAGCAGCGTCTGGCGCGTTCGCTGTGGCGCCGCGAGAACCGCCTGTGCGGAAGCCAGCATCGCTTCGCCCTTTGCATCGAGCATATGGGAGGCCCGTCGGAAAATCGACATCAGTGGATAACGGTAAACTTCCAGCCCGCCGTCTTCGGCGATCATCGCCAGCACCCGCTGCCTGCCGAGATCAAGGATGGCCCGATCCCGCCATGCCATGCCCTCTTTCAGCTGTGCAGCCAGTGCATAGGAATGGCTTGCGCGCTGCGCATCGTCTGCGACGCGGATATCCTCGCTCGACTTGAGTACCGCATAGACCTGCAGCCGCATGATCCGCAACGTGATGGCGTCATGCCGGTTCAACGTCGCGAGCAATGTGGCGGCATTGTCCAAGCCAGCGTGACCCGATGCCAGTGAAGGGATGAGTTCCTTCAGTGCCTCGGCTTCCTCGTTCCATGCGGAATCGGTGGAGAACAGATCGGTCAGGTCCCAGGTCGTGGGTACATCTTCCCCATTCAACCCTGGTGTGGAAGAAGCGGACAACGCCTTCGCCGCGGCCCCCGCCATGCTCGTGAGACCCGCCCCCAATGGAAGCAGCAACATGGCGGTGTTGAAACGTCGACGAGGCAGGGAGAAGGTTCGAGGCGTCATGGGATTCCTGCGATTGGGTTCGTGGTGGTCGGCAGCCACCAGTGGCTGCCGATCAGGATGCAGGAACAAGCCCTGCTCTCAGACTGGCTTGCTGGAAGGGCCGGATTTCAAGGCAGACAAGCCTGCATCATTTCGGCAAGGCCCGGTGGGCTCCGGCTTCTCCAGCCTTCGATACGTGGGCAAGCACGCTTCCATCGGGCACCTTTCCGCTGGCTGCCATACCGTCACGAGCCGCGCTTGCCGTATCCAGCATACGCATCATGGCCCGGGCCACGCCAGCCGACGAGGCCGGATTCTGCCCCGTGACCAGGCGTTCGCTGACGACAACGTGGGGCTGGAAATCGTCCACCGGCAAATGGCGTGCGCCACGCACCTCGAGCATATCGGCAAGCAGGAACGGCACGCTGTCGTACAGGCCCACCGCGCGCTCCTCCGCGTTGGTGAAGGCGGCGACATTCCTTCCCTCCACCAGATAGCGGCCGTCGGACAGCTTCACATTGACCAGGCCGGCCGGGCCGTGGCATACCGCTGCCACCACGCCACCATTCTCGTAGATGCGCGCGGCGATGGCGGCCAGTTCGGTGCTCTCCGGAAGATCCCACATTGTGGCGTGACCACCGGCATAGAAGATCGCGGCATAGGCATCCGGATCGACCTGCGCCGGGGCCAGCGTGCTCTCGGTCGCAAGCGGCCATGCCGAACTTTGGCGAAAGGCGGCATTGACCGGATCAACCAGATCCAACCCGTCCACGTGCGTCCTGCCACCTCGCGGGCTGGCGAAGTCAATCACGTAGCCGGCATCGACCAGCACCTGATACGGATGGCTGACCTCGGAAAGATAGAAGCCGCTGGGCGCAGTATCGCTACCTGCCGGGCCCTTGCGGTCGTGGCTGGTGAGAATGAAAAGAATACGTCGTGGCATGGAGGGTTCCTCGGGATCGGCGGCATCATGGGCCGCATCGGGAGACGTCATTCTGCAAGGCTTGATGCAGGGAATGAATTGATCAAAATGGAAAAACACTTTCTCCAATTCATCCCGAATGAAATTGCGCAATCTCGATGATCTGAACGTGTTCGTGCAGGTGATTGCCGCCGGCAGCTTTTCCGCGGCGGCACGCATGCTGCATCTGTCGCCCAAGACCGTGAGCAAGCAGATCGCCCGCATCGAGCAGGCACTTGGCGTGATTCTGTTCGAGCGCAACACCCGTAATCTGCGCCTTACCGACGAGGGGCGCATGCTGGCCGAACGGGCACGTGCGGCGTTGGTTGCGCTGGATGAGATGGAAGAACTGGCCCGTGATGGCCACCAGGGTCTTCGAGGCGTCATTCGCCTGACCGCACCCGCGCCATTCGGCCACAAGTACGTGACCGCGGCCATCCGGGATTTTCGCCAACTGCATCCACAGGTCGACTTCGAGTTGCGCCTGTCCGATCAGGTACAGGACCTGCACGGCGGCAACCTGGACCTGGCCATCCGCATCGGCGAATTGGCAGACTCGCGGCTGGTCGCACGGCGGTTGGCGCCAAACCGCCGCGTGCTGGTGGCCTCCCCGGATTATCTGCACGCGCATGGCACACCGAACGCGCCGGATGACCTCGCGCGATACGAATGCCTGGTGTTCACCTACCCGGGCCTACTGCACGACACCTGGGTGCTGCACAACGGCCGGCACAAGGCCAGCGTCCAGATTCGCGGTTCGCTGCAGAGCGACAATGGCGATGCCCTGCGAGCTTGGTGCCTTGCCGGACTTGGCATTTCGCTGCGCGAAACCTGGGACATCCACGACGCCTTGCATGCAGGAACACTGGTGCGGGTTTTGCCCGGGTGGGAGGCCATACCCTCGAACATCAGCCTGGTGAGGGCACGCCGGGAGCCTCTGCCGCGGCGGCTGACGATGTTCATGGAATTCATCCTGGCGCGCTGGCAGAACGCGCCGTGGGACATGCAGGACATCGCAGGAAAACCCTCCAAGCGAAGCAAGCCATGACACGCATCAGCCCCGCTGCACCGGGGCCGGCAACCACGAAGCGAGCCGCTGGCTGAGTCGCTGCACCGTCGGCCCGAACAGCAACACGATGGTGAACGCCGCCGGCCAGGCGGCGAGAAAGGCATGCCGCCAATGCCGCAGATAGGCAGCGTCGAACCCGAGGTTAAGCCAGACCACGAAGGCGGTCATCAACAGCGACATCCACAACGACATCAAGGCGGCGAAAACGAAGCGAAGACGTTGGTTGGACATGGAGAAACTCCGTATTGGGTTGGGGCGCCACGAAGTCTAGATATCGCCACTAATCAGAAATAGACTAAATTCATCAATTTGAAATTGCGAAAAGCGCAATTACCAATCAACCATGTTTGATGCACTCGCCCTGTTCGTCACCATAGTCGAAGCTGGCAGCCTTGCCGCCGCCGCCGACCACCTCGGCCTGCCTGCCGCCACCGTGACCCGGCGCCTGCAGGCACTGGAGCACGATCTCGGTTGCCGTCTGCTGCACCGCAGTGCGCGGCGTCTGCAACCGACGGCCGAGGGCCAGCAGTACTACGAGCAATGCCGGCCCCTGGTTCATGCGCTCAGCCAAGCCACTCAATCACTGGATGCCAATCTGCGCCGGGTCGCCGGCCATATCCGCGTGCTGGCGCCCGTGAACCTGGCCAGCGGACCGTTGACGCCGGCATGGACCGGCTTTCTGCGCGCATACTCCGAGGTAAGCTTGGAGTTCCAGCTGAGCAATACCACGCAGGACCTGATCGGCAGCGGCGCGGACCTCGCCATCCGTGTCGGTGAACAGGCCGATTCGCTGCTGACCCACAAGCGGCTCGGCGAAATCGGCGTGCATCTAGTGGCTTCGCCCACCTACCTCGCCCGACGCGGCATACCGGCGCATGCAAACGAACTGGCCGGACACGACACGATCGTCGCCACGCCGTTGCAGGACTGGTCATTGCGTGATCCGGCCAGCAACGAGGCAACCACCCTGCACCCCGTGCCGCGCCTGCGAGCCGACGAGATGCGCCTGGCAGTAAGCGCCGCCGAGGACGGTCTCGGCGTATTGCTGTGCCCGACCACGCTCACCCGCGACGCCATCGCCCACGGCAGGCTGACCAGCGTGCTCGAAGGCTGGACGCCACGCCGTCGCCCAGTGTTTGCCGTCTGGTCGCAGCAGCGCTACCTGCCGGCGCGGGTGCGCGCGCTGGTGGATCACTTGCAACGCTTCATCGAAGGTGATCCTCTGCTGGCGATACGTACCGAAGCCGGCCGGGGCCGTTCCGCAAGAGCCGGATCGCCCCCGCTTGATCCTCCTTGACCACGCGATGGCCAAATGCCGCGAGATGGGTCAGTGGCTTCAGGCGCCGTGGCCGTCCTCGTCGCCGCGGGTGCCCAGCGCCATGCCAGCGCCCATGCCTCCCATCGCGCCCATGCCACCGCCCCCTCCGCCGCCCTTGCCGCCCCCGCCGCCCCCGCCGGCCTCGTCCTTGCGGCCCTTGCCGGCCGCCCCCGACGCCGGTCGCGTCGGCCCCTGCGGCGGGATCGGCAGATCGCGCGGAATCGGCGCCAGGTCCAGCGCGTGGCGGATGAAATCGCGCAGCGACACCACCAGCGCGTCGGTATGCACCGGGCGCCCCTGCGCCAGCTCGGCGGCCGCCTGCGCCGCCAGCTGCACCTGTTCGTCGGTACCGAGCAGCAGGATGTCCGACAACGCCACCCCCACCGCGTCGCGGATGCGCCGCGCCCGCTCCGAGCCGGCATCGTCCTGCGCCTCGCCCTGCGCGCGCAGCTCGCGCAGGTGCTTCGGGTTCACGCCGAGGTCGCCGGTGAACGAACCGCCCAGCGTCTTGTAGGCGGCGATCAGCGTGCGCAGGCGCTCGTTGATCTGCCGGTTCTCGCGCTCGCGCCGCTGCTGCAGGGTCTGCATCACCACCAGGCGGATACCCACGCCGATCAGGGTGACGATCGCCAACCCCAGCAGGGTGGTGAGCACGGCCTGCCACGAACTGAAATCAAGACCACGCATGCAGGTGCCCCACGGGCGGCGACGATGCCGCCAATCTGAGGTGCCGGCGGCCGGCATGCAAGCCGCGCCACCGGCAAGGCTTCAATCCGCCACCCAGGTACCGCCACCCTGTGCGCAGCTGGCCGGCAGATCGGCCAGGTCGTCGGCCGAGCGCTCGTAGTAGTAGCCATCGAAGCTCTTGCCGAAAATCCCCCTGCAACTGCCCTGCGACGGCGACGGGCAACCCTGCATGTAGGTGATCTCGCCGGCCTTGCCGCCCATCTGCGCCGACACCTGCGCCAGTCCCTCGCATGCGCGTTGCAGCTCCGCCTCGGTGGAACCGCCGGCCAGCTGCATGCAATCGCGCGAGCGGATGACCTGCCCGAGCAGGTGGAATTCGCCGGCGATCATGCAGGCACGCGGCACGGTGGCCGGCGCATGCACCACCGCCGTCTCCGGCACCGGTTCGGCAACCTCCGCAGGCGTTTCCGGAGCGGCCGGCGGTGCCGCGGTTGCCGGTGGTTCGCTCGGGGCGCTGCATGCCGCCAACACCACTGCCGTGGCCATTCCCAACATCCATCCATAGTGTCTTGGCGGTGCCATGCGACTTCCCTCGTTGTCGAAACCACGCCGATCATAATCCAGACCGGCCGCGGCAAGTCGCACCGCCGCGATCACCTGTCGCCCGCCTCCCCCTCCACGGCCAGCGGCCGCACATGCTCCAGCAGGCTGACCAGGGTCTTGCCCGGTTCCTCCCACGGCATCATGTGCGCGGAGTGCTCGAACCAGACGCCCTGCTTGTACGGCGCGCGCACCTGCGCCAGCCAGGCGGCGGTCGGCGCCGAGGGCGTGGTGTAGTCGTGGCGGCCCATGAACATCACCACCGGCACGGGAAATTCCTTCACGCCGCTGTAGTCCACCTGCAGGAACTCGTCCAGCAACCGCCCCAGCGTGAACACGCTGCCGGCGTCGATCGCGCAGCGCGCGGCGTCGTCGTAGTCCGGCGACAGCCGCGGCCCGCGGAAGAAATAGTTGGACTCGCTGCGGTAGGCGCTGAGCCCGCCGTAGTGCTGCGGCCACTTGCGGGCGATGACGATGCGCTCGCGGGTGATCGGCCGGTCGCCGGGATACGGCGCGATGGATTCCATCTCGCGCACCGCCTCGGCGTTGCCGTGCTCGCGCGCGGTGCGCAGGCCGTAATCGAAACTGACCTGCTCGTTGGTGCGCACGTCGATCACCTGGCCGATGCCGACGTAGGCGTGGAACAGGTCCGGTCGCTGCAACGCCGCCTGCATCGCCACCACCGTGCCCCAGCTGTGGCCGACCAGCACCAGCTTGCGCTTGTGGTAACGCTGGCGCAGCTGGTCGGCCAGCTCGATGGCATCGTCCACGTAGCGCTGGATGTGCAGCGTGCCGGCCACTTCCGCCTGCGGGTTGAGCAGCAGCGTCTTCCCGGCGCCGCGCTGGTCGTAATTGACCACGGTGAAGTATTCCTCCAGCGGCCGCTGGAACTGCCACAGCGTGGGAATCACCGGCGAGGCCGGCCCGCCGTGGACGAACAGCAGCAGCGGGTTGCCGCGGTCCTGTCCGCGCACGTTCACCCACTGCTCGATGCCGCCGACCTTCGCTGCGTACGCCTCCTGCACGCCGTCGGGCGAGACGATATGCCCGAGGTCGGCAATGATTTCGCGCGCCGGGGCATAGCCGGAACGGTCAGGGCACGTGTCCTGCGCTTCCGCTGCCAGCGGCAGCGCCAACAAAAAGGCAGCCAGCACGCGCCATCCGGATCCATTCGTCGTCATGGCAACCTCACCTGCATTGCATCACCTCGATTGCCTGACAGCCTCCATCGACGCGGCAAACGGATCAAGCAGGTCCAAAGTCATTCCCTCTTTCGTCGCACGGGAATCCCCGGGAAGGGAACCGTGCGAAAAATCGATTCCAATCCCCGTCTTCCATGCAGCACGTGGCCCCGGCGGACCGGCATGCGGCTCGACACCCTCTTGTGACCGCCCGTTGCAAGGACCGCTGGCACCGGCCTGATCCGCGCCACTTCCCATGACCTTCGTCCGTGGACGGGTGCATCGGGGTTTGCCACGATCGGGCATCCAACAAAGACAGAGGATGTGCCTTCGCATGAAGCTGCCGTCACGCTGTACCACTGTCGCCGCCGCCATGCTTCTCACCATTGCTCCCACCAGCGTCGTCGTCGCGGCCCGGAGCGGCGAATCGCGGGAAGCGCCTGCGCGCACGCGGCTACCGACCCGATTCGAGCACCAGCGCATCTTCGTCGCACCCCGGTCCGCCGATGGCACCACCGTGCTTTTTTACACCGACAGTGGCGGCGGCTTGAACATGATCCGCGAAGACGCCGCCCTGCGGCTGGGCCTGGCTGCCGGTGCCGACGTAGTGGAACAAGGGCACCCCCCGATCAGGACCGTGCAGTGGCCCACGTTCGCCGGCGACGCCGACCTTCCCGCCGCCGAACACGACAGGTTCCTGGAGGGCCGGCTGGCGGTTGTGCCGGAGGAAGGCTTTGGCGAAGGTCCCATGCTAGACGAGGGATTTCTTGGCAGTCGCTGGTTCGCCGGACGGGTATGGGAATTCGACTATCCCTCCAGATCGCTCAGCATCCTAGAAGGTTGGCAGGCGCCCGCCAACGCCCGCAGCACGCCACTGACCATGCTGCCGAACCACGACATGTACTGGCCACGCGTCCAGGTCGAGATCGATGGCGAGCAGCTCGACCTGTTGTTCGACACCGGTGCCGAACTGCGGCTGGGTCCGGATGGCGCAAGAGCGCTGGGCAGGAGGGAAGGCGCCCGCGTGGCGGGCAGCTTCATCACCGCCCGCCAATACCGCAAGTGGCGCGATGCGCACCCGGATTGGCCGGTGGCGCTGAAAGGCGATGGCGCCATGCCGATGATCCAGGTGCCGAACGTACGTATTGCCGGCGCGGATGCGGGACCGGCATGGTTTGCCATGCGCCCGGACAGGAGCTTCACCGAATACATGTCGTCGATGACCGACGCCCCGGTCGAGGGTGCCATCGGCGGCTCGGCGTTTTCACGCCTGCGCATGGTGGCCGACTATCCCGCGCAGACACTCTACGTGCTGCCCTGAGCTGGGTATCCTGGCGAAGGACATCTGGGCCCTTCCCGCTTCCACCGTCCGCAGCAGCGCCAACCATCACGACGCGCCCGGAAGGACGAAACTCTCCGCAACGGAAATGGGCCAGGGCTGTTCAAGCACCTGGCCCCGCGCTTTCACAGACAGGCAGTCAGCCCATCACCCGCACTTGCTGTACCCGCAATTCAAGCAGGTCTGGCACCCATCCAGGATCACCAGCGCCTTGGTGCTGCACTTGTGGCACATGCTGGCGCTGGGCGGGAAGCTGGTGCCTTCGCCGGTGACCTCCACGTCCTCCTCGCGCTTGGCGGGGGCGGCAGCTACGGCGTCACCGTTTTTTTTTGAACGGTCCTCGAACTGCTTGCGCTTCTCGGCGATCAGCGCGCGCTGGTGGGCGCTCATCTCCGGGTCGTGCAGCAGGCCGATGGACTTCATGTGGTCCTCGACGATGGAGCCCAGTTCGGCCACCAGCGACGGCATGTAGACGCCGCCGGCCTTGAAGTAGCCGCCCTTGGGGTCGAACACGGCCTTCATCTCGTCGACGATGAAGGTGACGTCGCCACCCTTGCGGAACACCGCGGACATGATGCGGGTCAGCGCCACGATCCACTGGAAGTGCTCCATCGACTTGGAGTTGATGAAGATCTCGAACGGGCGGCGCAGCTCGTGCTCGGTGCCGGCGTTGAGCACGATGTCGTTGATGGTCACGTAGAAGGCGTGCTCCACCAGCGGCGACTTGATCTTGTAGGTGCTGCCGACCAGCACGTCCGGGCGCTCGATGCGCTCGTGCATGTGCACGATGTTGCTTTCCGCCGCGGCATCCGGGGCGGCCGCCACGACCGGGGCCTTGGCCGCCGCTTCCTTGCCCTTCCCGTCCGCGGTGATGACGGAATAACCCTTGATTTTCTTGTCGATCTTGACGGCCATGTTGCGTGTCCTGGTCATGCGTTGCGATGCGGGTTGCAGCGTCCCCGCCCTGCCGGGCGGGGGACGCGATGCGGCGTGTTGTTACTTGCGGACGGCTTTCTTCACCGCTTTCTTCGTGGTGGCGGCCTTCCGGGTGGCGGTCTTCTTCGCCGCGGTGGCCTTCTTCGCCACTTTTTTCTCGACCTTCTTCACCGCCTTCCTAGCAACGGCGGCTTTCTTGGTGACCTTCTTCGCGGCCTTCTTCACCGTTTTCTTCGCCGCGGTGGCCTTCTTGGCAACGGCCTTGGCGACTTTCTTTTCGGCGGCCTTCACCGTCTTCTTCGCCGAGGCCACCTTCCTGGCGGCCTTCTTTTCGGCACCGGCCACGGCCTTCTTCGCGGCGGCGCGCTTGCCGGCGCCCTTCTTCTTCAGACCGGCGGCTTCGGCCTTGGCGCTGGCCTTGGCCGCCTCCAGCTTCTGGCGCACCGAGGACACCTGCTTCTTGACCGCCTTCCTGGCGGTGGCAGCCTTTTTCGCGACGACCTTCTCGGCCTTCTTCACCGCCTTCTTCACCTTGCCGGCCTGTTTTTTCGCGCTGGCGCCGGCCTTCTTCGCACCGGTCCTGACCGCCGCGACGGCCTGGCTGGCGCCGGCGGCGAGCGACTCGCCCAGGTCGACGGCGGTTTCCTTCACGTTCTCGGCAACCTGGGAGACGGTCGCCGCCACACCATTACCATTGCTCATAAAGCCCTCCGGGGGCATCGGTTCGTGACGTTGGCGATGCTGTTGCGAAGCGGATCAAGCGTGGAACGCGGAGCATGAACGCGCCGTGGTGGCGCCACGGCGCCCATCGCCCGCCTTGCCGGCGGAGCGATGGGGAAGGTGCTTTAGGGGGTGCCGGGAACCTTCATCAAAACTTGCCGTGAGCCTTCCTCAGAACTTGCCGTAATACCCCTCTTTAAGCGCATCGAACAGGTTGGCGGCGGTGTGCATCTCGCCGTCGTACTCGATCTGCTCGTTGCCCTTGACCTCGACGACGTTGCCGTCCTCCAGCTCGAAGCGGTAGGTGGTGTTCTCCAGGTCCTGCTCCTTGACCAGCACGCCCTGGAAGGCGGCCGGGTTGAAGCGGAACGTGGTGCAGCCCTTCAGGCCCTGCTGGTGGGCGTAGCGGTAGATGTCCTTGAAGTCCTCGTACGGGTAGTCGGTCGGTACGTTGGCGGTCTTGGAGATAGAGCTGTCCACCCACTTCTGCGCGGCGGCCTGCACGTCCACGTGCTCCTTCGGCGAGATGTCGTCGGCGGCGATGAAGTAGTCCGGCAGCTGCGCGCCGGGTTCTTCCGCGAACGGCATCGCCTTCGGGTTCACCAGCTCGCGGTAGGCCAGCAGCTCGAAGGAGAACACGTCCACCTTCTCCTTGCTCTTCTTGCCCTCGCGGATCACGTTGCGGCTGTAATGGTGGGCGAAGCTGGGCTCGATGCCGTTGGAGGCGTTGTTGGCCAGCGACAGGCTGATGGTGCCGGTCGGCGCGATCGAGCTGTGGTGGGTGAAGCGCGAGCCGGTCTCGACCAGTTCGTCCACCAGTTCCGGCGCCACCGTGGCGATGCGCTGCATGTAGCGGCTGTAGCGCGCATGCAGCACCTTGCCCTGGATCTTCTGGCCCACCTTCCAGCCGTCGGCGCGCATTTCCGGGCGCTGGCGCAGCATCGCGGCGGTGACCTCGAAGGTCTCCTCCATGATCGGCGCCGGACCCTTCTCGCGCGCCAGCTCCAGCCCGGTTTCCCAGCCGGCGATGGCCATGTCGCGGGCGATGGCCTCGGTGAACTCGCACGATTCGGCCGAGCCGTACTTCATGCGCAGCATGGTCAGGGTGCTGCCCAGGCCGAGGAAGCCCATGCCGTGGCGGCGCTTGCGCATGATCTCGTTGCGCTGCTGCTCCAGCGGCAGGCCGTTGACCTCGACCACGTTGTCGAGCATGCGGGTGAACACGCGCACCACTTCCTTGTACTCGTCCCAGTCGAAGCTGGCCTTGTCGGTGAACGGGTCGCGCACGAACTTGGTCAGGTTCACCGAACCCAACAGGCAGGCCCCGTACGGCGGCAGCGGCTGCTCGCCGCAGGGGTTGGTGGCACGGATGTTCTCGCACCACCAGTTGTTGTTCATCTCGTTGACGCGGTCGATCAGGATGAAGCCCGGCTCGGCGTAGTCGTAGGTCGAGACCATGATCATGTCCCACAGGTGGCGGGCGCGGATGTGCCCGTACACCCGGCAGGCCACCAGGCCGTCGTCGCGGACGATGTAGTTCTCGTGGGTCGGCCATTCGCGCCAGACCACTTCCTCGCCGCTGGCCGGGTCCAGCTCGGCCTGTTCCTTGACGTTGATCGGGAACACCAGCGGCCAGTCGGCGTCGCTGTCCACCGCCTCCATGAAGCCATCGGTGATCAGCAGCGACAGGTTGAACTGGCGCAGGCGGCCGTCCTCGCGCTTGGCGCGGATGAAGTCCTTCACGTCCGGGTGCGACACGTCGAAGGTGCCCATCTGCGCGCCGCGGCGGCCACCGGCCGAGGACACGGTGAAGCACATCTTGTCGTAGATATCCATGAACGACATCGGCCCAGAGGTGTAGGCGCCGGCGCCGGCGACGAATGCGCCGCGCGGGCGCAGCGTCGAGAACTCGTAGCCGATGCCGCAGCCGGCCTTCAGGGTCAGGCCCGCCTCGTGCACCTTCTCCAGGATGCCGTCCATCGAGTCGGTGATGGTGCCCGACACGGTGCAGTTGATGGTGCTGGTGGCCGGCTTGTGTTCCTGCGCGCCGGCGTTGGAGGTGATGCGGCCGGCCGGGATCGCGCCGCGGCGCAGCGCCCAGACGAAGCGCTCGTACCAGTAGGCGCGCTTGTCGTCGCTGCCCTCGGCGTCGGCCAGGGCACGGGCCACGCGCTGGTAGGTGCCATCGATGTCGGCATCCAGCGCTTCGCCGGCCTTGGTCTTGAGGCGGTACTTCTTGTCCCAGATGTCCTGCGAGGCAGGCTGCATCGGTACCAGATCCGAACGGGTGTGATTGCCGACCACTTCCAGACGCACCGTACTCATGATGATGGGAACTCTCCTTGTGCACCTTGCGGTGCGGTTGCCGTGGCCCGGCGCGGCAGGGTCCTGCGGAACGGCGATGGCGCGAAACCGCGCGGCGATCCGCAGCGTGCGAGCTGCCACCGCAGCGCTTGCACGAGCTGGCCAACGCTTCCGGCCGGAACCCTACCACTTGGGGGCATTCTTCACACCAACCCAACATCTTGTGGCTGATGACCGGGCCAAGCTTACCCACGGCCCAAGTGATGTCAAACGAAAAATCTGCCCTGCGCCCCTTGCAATCGGCGCAGGGCTTGGCCGCCCTGCGTTTGCGCCGGCGCGACCGGTTTCATTGTCGATTTAGCCGGCTGCGGCCACACTCGCGTTCAGCAACCCACCCCGGCGCCCCCGCGCCACGCATTGGAACCACCGGACTCATGCGACCGTTCCCGACCCTGCTCACCCTGGCCCTGGCCGCCGCCTTCGGCGGCTTCACCGCCACCGCCATCAACGC
The DNA here is from genome assembly GCF_022359915.1 of Stenotrophomonas sp. NLF4-10. Classification (NCBI taxonomy): domain Bacteria; kingdom Pseudomonadati; phylum Pseudomonadota; class Gammaproteobacteria; order Lysobacterales; family Lysobacteraceae; genus Stenotrophomonas; species Stenotrophomonas sp. NLF4-10. The sequence goes on along the minus strand of NZ_JAKSEE010000003.1, from coordinate 779,119 downwards.
CCACCTGGACAACCGCGCCGAAGCCGCCAGCGCCGCCCTGCTGCCGGCCACCAGCGCATTGCCGGCCAGCGTGGCCGGGCAGCCGGTGGCCTCGCTGGCGCCGATGCTGGAGCGGGCGATGCCGGCGGTGGTCAGCGTCAACACCAAGCAGGTGGTGCGGGTGCGCAACCCGTTCTTCGACGACCCGTTCTTCCGCCGCCTGTTCCCGCAGGTGCCGCAGGAACGGATCAACGAATCACTGGGCTCGGGCGTGATCATCGACGCGGCCAAGGGTTACGTGCTGACCAACCACCACGTCATCGAGGACGCCGACGACGTGCAGGTGACGCTGGCCGACGGGCGTACGGTGAAGGCCGAGTTCCTCGGCTCGGACCGCGACACCGACATCGCGCTGATCCGCATCCCCGCCGACAAGCTCACCGCGCTGCCGCTGGGCGACAGCGACCAGCTGCGGGTGGGCGATTTCGTGGTCGCCATCGGCAACCCGTTCGGCTTCAGCCAGACGGTGACCAGCGGCATCGTCTCGGCGGTGGGCCGCAGCGGCATCCGCGGGCTGGGCTACCAGAACTTCATCCAGACCGACGCCTCGATCAACCCCGGCAACTCCGGCGGCGCGCTGGTCAACCTCAGCGGCCAGCTGGTCGGCATCAACACCGCCAGCTTCAACCCGCAGGGCAGCATGGCCGGCAACATCGGCCTGGGCCTGGCCATTCCCTCCAACCTCGCCCGCGACGTGGTCGAGCAGCTGATCACCACCGGCGTGGTGGTGCGCGGCACGCTGGGCATCGAGACCCAGAACCTGAGCGCGCAGATCGCGCGCGGGCTGGGCCTGGACGAAGTGCGCGGCGCGCTGGTCACCCGCGTGCTGGCCGGCTCCGGCGCGGCCGCGGCCGGGCTCAAGGCCGGCGACGTCATCACCGCGATCAACGGCCAGCGCGTGGACAGCGCGCAGGCGCTGCACAACTACGAGGGCCTGCAGCCGGTGGGCCGCACCGTCGAGCTGGAGGTGCGCCGCGACGGCAAGCCGCTGCAGTTGGAGGCCACGCTCAAGGAACAGCCGCGCGCGATCGCCGGCGACACGCTCGACCCGCGCCTGGCCGGCGCCACCTTCGTCGACCTGCCCGAATCGGCGCGCCAGTCCGGGCTGAGCGGCGTGCAGGTCAGCGAAGTGGCGCGCGGCAGCCGCGCCGCGCAGTCGGGCCTGGCCGGCGGCGACATCGTGCTGGCCGCGACCAGCGGCGAGTTCGTCGACCTGGCCAGCTGGCGCGCCAGCTTCAGCCCGCGCCCGCCGCAGCTGGTGCTGCGCATCCTGCGCGGCAACACCCAGGGCCAGCTGCCGATGCGCTGACGGGCGCCCGGTCGTAACGAATCCTGCACCCGTTTGCTGCTATTGCTGTCACCCACACGGCGCCCTTGCCGGAACTCAGGAGACCAAGATGAGCCCCACCAACACCGAGAACATGAAGGAACACCTGGGCGAGGCCGGCGGGCACCTGAAGTCCGCCGCCAACGCCGCCGGTTCGGCGGTCAAGGGCGCCGCCGGCGCCGCCGGCGACGAACTGCGCCTGGGCAAGGCGCAGATGAAGGCCGAGCTGTCCGACAGTGCGCTGGCCGGGCTGGCCGCCGCCGAGCTTTCCGGCGCCGCGGCGAAGGAGCAGATGGACGCGCTGATGGACAAGGGCAAGGACCTGGTCGACAGCGCCGCCGACCTGATCCGCGAGCGCCCGCTGGCCTCGTTCGGCGTGGCCTTCGCCGCCGGCTGGATCATCGCCAAGCTCGCCCGCAGCAACGACTGACCCGGGCGTGAGCGACAACGCCCCGCCACCGGAAACCGAGCCGGCGCCGGCCCCCGCGCCCGGCCTGGAAGAGAGCATCCGCCAGGTCGGCGACGCCGGCCGCGAGACGCTGCAGTCGGCGCGGCAGACGCTGCGCTCGCTGCGGCGGCTGGCCTCGGCCGATTTCGCCATGGCCCGCAGCGCCTTCGGCCGCGCGCTGGCGTGGAGCGGGGTGGCGATCGTGTTCGGCGCCTCGGCATGGTTGCTGCTGGCCGCGACGATGATCGCCTTCCTGCACTACGTCGGGCTGTCGTGGTTCGTGTCGCTGCTGCTCACCTCGCTGGCCAGCCTGGCCGTCACCGGCTGGGCGATCTGGCGGGTGTCGTACTTCTTCCACCACACCGGCATGCACGCCACGCGGCGGCAGCTGTCGCGGCTGGGGCTGTTCGACGAGCCGGCCGAGGACGATCCCGATGCCGACGTGAAGCTCCCGGGGGACGGCACGCCATGAATTTCGATGCCCTGCAGCGCCGCGTGCGCCGCGCCGAGGCGGTGGTGCAGGTGCGCATGGACGACACCACCGGGCACTGGAACACGCTCGATGCGAGCTGGCGCCGCAGCTGGACGCCCGGGCGCATCGTCATCGCCGGACTCGCCGGTGGTTTCCTGGCCGGCAAGCTGGAACCCGGCGGTGCCTTCAGCGGCGCGCGCTGGTTGCAGATGATCGGCTCGGTGTCGGGGCTGGTGGCCTCGGCGCAGGCGTCGATCACCGCCCTGCACGAAGCCGGGCTGGCGGCCGCGGCGGGGCTGGCCGCCGGGGATGCCGCCGCGGACGACGAAGGCCCGGCACCGTCAGCCGCGCCGGAGCCGGTTTCCGGCGATCCGCCGCAGGCGGCCGCGGCCGCCACCGAACTGTCAGAATCCTGATCCGCGCGGCCGCCGGCCGCATCCTTTCCGTTCCGGAGTGCCGCCATGCCCGCACTGCCGTCCGATCTGCCTCCGCCTCCACCCGCTCCCGAACCGGCCGCGCCGGCACCGCGCCCGCGCGCGTCCACGGCCCTGCTGGTGCTGGCCACGCTGGCAGTGGGCTACACCCTGTGGGCCGCGCAGGACGTGGTCCTGCCGGTGCTGCTGGCGATGTTCTTCGCGCTGGTCGGCAACCCGATCATCCGCCTGCTGCAGAAGCTGCGCCTGCCGCGCTTCCTCGCCGCGCTGCTGGTGGTGCTGGGCGGGCTGGCCGCAACCGGCGCGCTGGCGGTGCAGCTGGCCGGCCCGGCCACCGAATGGGTGCAGCAGGCACCGCAGCAGATGCGGCAGGTGTCGCGCCAGGTGCAGGCCTTCGTCAAGCCGATGCAGCAGGCCAACCAGGCCGCCGAGAGCTTCGCCCGCGCCGCCGGCGGCGAAGGCAACCGCAAGGTGGAGGTGATCCGCACCCAGCTCGACGACCCCTACAAGGCGCTGGTGCGCACCCCGCGGCTGGCCGCCTCGGCTCTGGCGGTGGTGCTGCTGACGCTGTTCTTCATGATCTACGGCGAGAACCTGCAACGGCAGGTGATCGCGCTGCTGCCCAACCGCCAGCAGAAGCGCTTCACCACCGACATCCTGCGCGCGATGGAACGCGAGATATCGCGCTACGTGCTGGCCATCACCATCATCAACGCGCTGGTCGGGCTGGCGCTGGCCGGCGTGCTGGTGCTGCTGGGCATCGCCGTGCCCGAGGCCCTGCTGTGGGGCACGGTGGCGATGCTGCTGAACTTCGCGCCCTACGTCGGCCCCCTGGTCGGGATCATGCTGATGCTGCTGGTGGGCATGACCCAGTTCCGCGAACCGCTGGCGGTGGCGCTGCCGGCGCTGGCCTACCTGGCACTGCACACGCTGGAAGGGCAGCTGGTCACGCCGATCGTGCTGGGCCGGCGCATGGCGATCTCGCCATTGATGCTGGTGCTGGCGCTGATGTTGTTCGGCTGGCTGTGGGGCATCGTCGGGCTGCTGCTGGCGGTGCCGCTGCTGGTCTGCGCGAAACTGGTGCTGGCGCGGCTGGACGGCATGCAGGGCTGGGCGCGATTGCTGGAATAGGCAAGGTTTCGCCGGCGCCGCTGCCGTAAAATGGCCGGGTGAACTTCCCAGTCCTAGCCATCACCCTCGATCTGGACGACACGCTCTGGCCGTTCGCGCCCATCGGCGCCCGCCTCGACCAGGTGCTGCACGACTGGCTGCGCGCGCACAGCCCGGCCACCGCCGCGATGTACCCGGTGGAGGCCATGCGCGAGCTGCGCGTGCGCACCTGGGCCGACAACCCGCAGCTGCACCACGACCTGAGCGAACTGCGCCGCCTGTCCCTGCGCGAGGCGCTGGAGCGCAGCGGCGCCAGCCTGGACCTGCTGGAGCCGGCGTTCGATGCGTTCTACGCCGCGCGCAACCAGGTGGAGTTCTACCCCGACGCCCTGGCCGCGCTGCGCCGCATCGCCGCGCGGGTGCCGGTGGCCGCGCTCAGCAACGGCAACGCCGACCTGGCCCGCATCGGCATCGGCGAACTGTTCGCCTTCCAGCTGGGCGCGCGCGAACACGGCGCCGCCAAGCCCGATCCCGGCATCTTCCACGCCGCCTGCGCGCGGCTGGGCGTGGCCCATGCGCAGGTGATGCACGTGGGCGACCATGCCGAGATGGACGTGGCCGGGGCAATCCGCGCCGGCCTGCGCGGCTGCTGGATCAACCGCGAATCCCACCCCTGGACCCACACCGGGCTGCAACCGGACCTGCAGTTCGACACCCTCACCGGGCTGGCCGACTGGCTCGACGCCAACGCCACCGTGCACCCGCACTGATCCCCGCCCGGCTGCACCACGAGAAACGACATGACCATCCTCAACGGCTTCACCACCGACTCCACCCACGCGCTGCCGCTGCACGTGCTCGACCGCGACGGCTTCGCCGCATGGAACGCACGGCAACCGGCCGGCGTGCAGGCGTGGCTGCAGCACCAGCAGTTCACCGCGGCGGCGGGCACCGCGGTGCTGCTGCCGGGCGACGACGGCGTCGCCGGCGCCGTGCTGGGCGTGGGCGACCGCGCCGACGCCTATGCCTATGCGCATGCACCGTTCGCGCTGCCGGCCGGCAGCCGCTGGCAACTGGCCAGCGAACTGGCCGACGCCGACGTCGCCAACCTGCAACTGGGCTGGGGCCTGGGCAGCTACCGCTTCAGCCGTTACCGCAAGCCGGCGCGGCTGCCGGCGCAGCTGGTCGCCACCCCGGCGGCAGAGGTGCGCGACGTGCTCGCCGCCTGCCTGCGCGTGCGCGACTGGGTCAACACGCCCACCGAGGACATGGGCCCGCAGCAGCTGGAGGACGCCGCGCGCGAACTGGCGCAGGCGCACGGCGCCGAGCTGGAGGCCATCGTCGGCGACGAACTGCTGGAGCAGAACTTCCCCACCATCCACGCCGTCGGCCGCGCCTCGCACCGCGCGCCGCGGCTGATCGTGCTGCGCTGGGGCCAGCCCGACGCACCGCACCTGGCGCTGGTCGGCAAGGGCGTGTGCTTCGATACCGGCGGGCTGGACGTCAAGTCGGCCGACGGCATGCGCAACATGAAGAAGGACATGGGCGGCGCCGCGCATGCGCTGGCGCTGGCCGGGCTGGTGATGGCGCGGCAGCTGCCGGTGCGGCTGACACTGGTGGTACCGGCGGTGGAAAATTCCATCGGCCCGGAAGCCTTCCGCCCCGGCGAGGTCATCACCACCCGCAAGGGCATCACCGTGGAGATCGACAACACCGATGCCGAGGGCCGCCTGATCCTGTGCGACGCGCTGGCCTACGCCTGCGAGGACAAGCCGGACACCCTGCTCGACTTCGCCACCCTCACCGGCGCGGCGCGCATCGCCCTGGGCCCGGACCTGCCGGCCCTGTTCGCCAACGACGACACGCTGGCCCGGCAGTGGCTGGACGCCGGCGACGCCACCCGTGACCCGGTGTGGCGCATGCCGCTGTGGCGGCCGTACCTGCGCTACCTGCACAGCGGCATCGCCGACCTGGCCAACGCCGGCTCGCGCATGGCCGGCAGCGTCACCGCCGCGCTGTACCTGGAGCGCTTCGTCGACGAAGGCCAGAAGTGGGCGCACCTGGACGTGTATGCGTGGAACGACAGCGACCGCCCGGGCCGCCCCGCCGGTGGCGAAGCACTGGCGCTGCGCTCGGCGTGGGCAATGCTGAAAAACCGCTACGGCGGTTGAGCCGGCAATGGCCACCCAGCGCGATTTCGTGGACTACGTCGCCGAGCAGCTCGCGCCCGGCGCACGATTCACCCAGCGCAAGATGTTCGGCGAGTACGCGCTTTACATCGACGACAAGGTGGTGGCCTTCGCCTGCGACAACAGCTTGTTCATCAAGCCCTCCGCTGCCGCCGTCGAACTGGCTCCGCTGCTGCCGCAGCGACCGCCCTACCCCGGCGCGAAGGACTACCCGGTGGCCGATGAATTGCTGGACGACAGCGATGCGCTGCGCGAACTCGTCCTGCGCACCGCCGAGCTGATGCCGCCGCCAAAGCCTGCCAAACCCAGCCGCAAACGCCGGAAAAACACTGCGCCGTAGGTGCGGCGCCAGAGCCTCACATGAAAGACGGCAGGACCACCGTCTTCACGGCAACACCGTCCGAAGGGTGAGGCACATGGAGGTGGTGCCTCATGAAAAAACGGCAGGACAGCCGTTTTTCACGGCACCGCCGCCCGAAGGGTGAGGCACATGGATGTGCCTCATGAAAAAGCCCCGCACAGACGGGGCTTGGCATGGGCATCACGTCGCAGCAGACCTCAATCGGCACACACCGCACGATCACGGCCTTCGCGCTTGGCGCGGTACAACGCCTCGTCGGCACGCCGCAGCAGATGCTCGGGGTCATCCGCGCCACGGCGGTACAGGGCAATGCCGACTGAAACGGTCACCGCCGGCAACTCCTTGCCCAAGTGGTGGACGTGCAGGTGCCGCACTTTCTCGCCCAACCGTGCCGCGCACTCCAGCGCCGCCTCGCGCCCGGCTTCCGGCAGGATCAGGGTGAACTCCTCACCACCGTAGCGGCAGGCGGTGTCTTCGGCACGGGCATGGGTGCGCAGCAACTGGCCGAACTCGGCCAGCAAGGCATCGCCGCCGGCATGGCCGTGCAGGTCGTTGAACGCCTTGAAGTGGTCCAGGTCGAGCATCATCACGCTCAGAGGCAGGCCGCGACGCTCGCAGCTGGCCAGTTCGCGCACCAGCGACTCTTCCAGATAGCGGCGGTTGAACAGGCCGGTGAGCGGGTCGCGGATGGATTGGATGCGCAGGCGATCCTGCAAGGCAAGATTGTGCAAGGCCATCGACAACTGCTCGGCCACGGCCTGCACCATGTCCAGCTGCGACAGGAACGCAGGAAGCGGCGAGGAAACATAGACGAAGCCCAGCTGGACACCCTGCGCGACCAGCGGCAGGCAGGCGCTGCTGAACGCGGCTCCGTCCTCTGGTAGCTGGATGTGCTCGCAACGCAGGCCCTGCACCGAGGGCTGCAACACATGCGGCTGGCCACGGCGCAGTGCCCAGCACTGCTCCGGCGGCAACATTTCGGCGCTGCTGGCGGCGTGCTCGCCCCAATGCGCCACGGCCTCGGCGTAGTCGTTCGACGCGCGTATCCGGTACAGGCTGCCGCCGGTGTCCGGCATCAGCCGCGACAGGGTTTGCGCGGCCAAGGTCAAGGCTTCGGCCGGGCTCAGGCAGTTCTGCAACAGGCTGCCGTAGCGGGTCAGTTCGGCCAGGTCGGCACTGTGGCGCTCCAACTGCGTCACGGTCTGGCGCAGGCGCAGGTTGGTCTCGTGGCCGTCGCGCTCGGCACGACCACGGCGGCGGACTTCGTGCAGCAGCATCCAGTACACATACGCCACCAATGCCAGCCCCAGCGGAATGCCGAGCAAGGCCAGCGCGCGCAGGATGTTGGCGCTGCGCCGGCTGCTGCGGTCGCGTTCGGCCAGCAGGCGGCGCTCTTCCTCGACCAATTGCCGGGCGCTTTCACCAATGCGACTGGAGGTAAGGATGCTGGTCTCGTTGGCCGCCGCCTGCGCCGCCGCAAACCCCTGCCGCTGGTAACGGCGCTGGTTCTCCTGCATTTGTGCCAGACGCTGCGTGGCCATGGCCGCCATTGCTTTCACCCGTGCAGCCTGCTGCGGGTTGTCCTGCACCAGCAGTACCAAGCGCTCCAACTGCGGTTCTACCTGTGCGCGGCTGACCTGGTGTTGCGCCAACAAATCGACATTGCCGGTCAGCAAGTAACCCCGGTGCGCGGCTTCGGCGTCACGCAGGCGCGCCTCGACCGCACCCACCCCGGCAATCACTTCGTTGGTATGGCTTACCTGTGCGGCGTCGGCAATGAAACGCTGCGCGCCCAGCAACACGCCCACGCCGACGGCGGCAAAGACCAGAGCGGCCGCCGGCAAACCGAGACGATTGGCTAATTTCAGTCGTGGCATGAAAAAGCTGGCAATGGATGGGTTCAACCATACATGACGAAGCAAGCGGCATCCCACAGCGTGTCTGCAGCCGCATGCGGCCATTTTGCGACTGCCGTCTCATACCTGTCCAATCCCCGGCGCGGGGTGAGGAAACCACCGGCCCCGTCGCACACCCGGGTGTGCTCTTGCAGGGTTACAGCCAGCCCTTCTGCCGCGCCAGCCGGTGCGCCTCGATGCGGTTGGCCACGCCGAGCTTGCCGATGCACTCGGACAGGTAGTTGCGCACGGTGCCGTGCGACAGACCCAGTTGTTCGGCAATCTCGTTGGCCGAACGACCCTCGCCGGCCAGCCGCAGCACCTGCCGCTCGCGGTCGTTGAGCGGGTCGGCCTCCGACCACGCTTCCACCGCCAGCTGCGGGTCGATGGCGCGGCCGCCGCGGTGCACCTGCCGCAGGGCCTCGGCCAGCTTCTCCGCGGGGGCGTCCTTGAGCAGGTAGCCCTGCACGCCCGCGTCCAGCGCGCGGCGCAGGAAGCCGCTGCGGGCGAAGGTGGTGACGATCACCACCTTCGACGGCAGGCCGTGGCGCTGCACGCGCTGGGCCAGTTCCAGCCCGGTCAGGCCGGGCATCTCGATGTCGGTGACGAGGATGTCCGGCTGCAGCCGCTGCAGTTCGCGCCATGCGCTTTCGCCGTCGGCGGCGGTGCCGATCACCTCGATGTCGGTTTCCAGGTTCAGCAGCGCCGACAACGCGCCGCGCACCATCGCCTGGTCCTCGGCGAGCAGGATGCGGATCATGCGCGCGCCTCCGCCGATGCGTGCTGGCCGGCAATCCGTTCGCGTCGTGCCGGCGCTGCATCACCCTGCCCCAGCGGTACCCGCACGCTCAGGCGCGTGCCGGCGCCACGTGGCGAATCGATGTGCAGGGTACCGCCCAGCGCCGCCACCCGTTCGCGCATGCCGGCCAGGCCGTTGCCATTGGCCGACACGCCGCCGCGGCCGTCGTCGGCCACTTCCAGCAGCACCGCATCGCCCTCGATGCGCAGCACGATCGTCGCCTCGCCGGCCTGCGCGTGGCGGGCGATGTTGGTCACCGCCTCGCGCAGCACCATCGCCAGCCCGCATTCGATCCAGCCCGGCATCGGCGGCGGCGGCGCGTGGCGCAGGTGCACGCGCGAGGATTCCAGCAGCAGGTGCGCCGAGGCCAGTTCGGCGGCCATGTCGGCGGCGCGGAAGCCGGTGACCGCGCTGCGCACCTGCGCCAGCGCGTCGCGGGCGATCTGCTCGGCCTCGGCCAGTTCGCCCTGCGAGCGCGCCGGGTCGCGCTCGAGCAGCTTGCGCGACAGCTCCAGCTTCAGGGTGATCAGCGACAGGGTGTGGCCGAGCAGGTCGTGCAGGTCGCGGCCGATGCGCTCGCGCTCGGCGGTGGCGGCCAGCCGCCGCACCTCCTCGTGCGACAGGCGCAGCGCGGCGTCCTTCTCGCTGCTGGCGCGCTCGACGTTGACGATCAGGCCGATGATGATGGAGAGCACCGGCACCGAGGCAATGCTCTGCCACGGATAGCCGATCCACATTGCCTGCGCCATGAACACGATATTGAGTGCCACCAGCTCCAGCAGGTAACGCGTGGTGCTGCGCGAGCAGCCGGTACGCAGCATCACGCAGCCGAAGATGAAATAGCTGATGCCGGAGGGATAGACCGGCAGCAGCGCGAACGTCAGCACGATCATTCCCAGCGCGAACAGCGGCGCGGTGCGCCGCGACGCCAGCAGGGTCAACGCATAAAGCAGCAGGAACAGCGGGTACGACCACAGCGTGATCAGCGTCCAGCGCAGGGTGAAGCCACCACTGAACACCGGGGTGACGAACACCCACACGCTCCACAACAGGTGCACCGCATCCAGCCACGGCCACTTGCCGAGCTTGAGGTTGTCGGCCACCACCGAATCGGGGGCGGGCTTCAGCCACGAAGGAAGGTGACGGTGGCTCACGGGCGGGTTCCGGTTGCGTGTGCCGGCATGATGCCATCAGCCATGCCGGCGCAGGCGCCACGCGGCGATGGCGAAGACCACCGCGGTGAACGCCGCCAGCCACAGCACGTGCAGCCCCGCCCGGCCGTCGTCGAACCCGACCGCCGCCTGCGCCAGCGCATTGAGGTGGTAGCTGGGCCACAGCGGCGCCAGCCCGCGCACCGCTGCCGGCAGCATCGACAACGGGAACCACAGCCCGGACAGGAACGCCATCGGCAGGTACAGCAGGTTGACCAGCGCCGGCGCGCCATGTCCTTTTACCAGCGTGCCCAGCAGCAGGCCCAGCGCGCAGAACGGCATGCTGCCGGCAATGCACACCAGTGCCAGATGCAGCATCTGCGGCACCTGCAGCTGCACGTGCGCAAGGTTGATCGCCAGGGCCTGCAGCAGCACGGTGATCAAGGCGGCCATCAACGTCGCCATCGCCGTCTTGCCGGCCAGGTAGGCGGCCGGCGGCATCGGCAGGGCGCGCTTGAGGGTGAGCAGGCCGTTGTCGCGCTCCAGCGCCAGCGACATGCCGAAGCCGAACAGGCCCGGCGCCATCACCCCGAAGGTGGCGTAGGAGGCCAGCAGGAAGCGCGGCGCCTCCGGCGAATTGCGGGCGCCCAGCACCACGCCGAACATCAGGAAGAACACCGCCGGGAACAGCAGCGTGGGCAGCACGAACGACGGGCTGCGCAGGTAGCGCAGGCACTCGGCGCGGGTTTCCTGCAGGTAGGCGGCCAGCACGCGGGCGCGCGGCATGGCGGCTGGAACGGGGGGATGCAGGGTGTCCATCAGGCGGCCTCGCGCAGGTCCGGGGAAGGGGTGCCGTCGCCGGTCAGGTCGCGGAACGCTTCGTCCAGGCCGGCGGCCTGCACTTCCAGCGCCGACAGCGCCGGGTCGGCGTCTAGCAGGCGCCGCACCACCGCTTCCACCTGGTCGCAGGACACATGCAGCTGCATGCCTTCGCGCCGCGCCTGGCGCACGCCGGGCCAGGCGGCGACGGTTTCCGCATCCAGCGTGGAAACGCAGCGGATGCTGCGCGTGGCGACCCGCGCGCGCAGCGCATCGACGCTGCCGTCGCTGACGATGCGCCCGCGCAGCAGCACGCAGACGCGGTCGGCCAGGTGCCCGGCCTCTTCCAGGTAGTGCGTGGTCAGCACCACCGCCGCGCCTTCGCCGGCCAGCGTGCGGATCGCCGCCCACAGCCGCTGCCGCGCCGGCAGGTCGAGGCCGACGGTGGGCTCGTCGAGGAACAGCAGCCGTGGCCGCCCGCATATGGCGATGGCGAACTGCACGCGCCGCTGCTGTCCGCCGGACAATTTTCCGTAGGGGCGGTCGAGCAGGTCGTCGATGCCGGCCAGCGCCGCGCTTTCGGCCAGCGGCCGCGGTGCCGGGTAATAGCTGGCGGCCAGCCGCAGCAGTTCGCCCGCCTTCAAGGTCGGTGGCAGCGCCGCGTCCTGCAGCATCACGCCGATGCCGCGCCGCGCGGCCACCTGCTGCGGGTCGCGCCCGAACAGGCGCACCTGCCCGGCGTCGGCGCGCAACAGCCCCAGCAGCAGGCCGATGGTGGTGGTCTTGCCGGCACCGTTCGGGCCGAGCAGCGCCAGCACCTGCCCTGCATACAGCTCCATGTCCACGCCGGTCAATGCATGCTGCGCGCCATAACGCTTGTGCACGCCATGCAGGCTGGCTACCACCTCGTTCATCCGCATCACCTGTCATCCGGGAAACGGCGCCAAGGTAGGCTCGCGCGTCCCCTGCCGGCAGTGCATGCGGTCAAGCAAAGCGGGTGACACCCGTCACCTGCATGGCGATGGGCCGCCGCCTAGAATCCGTCCCCGTCGGCTGTCCCGCCGCGTCGAATGAAACAGGATGGTTCCATGACCGCTGCGACAGCCGCCCTGCACTTCCTGCTTGCTTTCATGCTTGTTGCCTGTCTCGCGGTTGAACTCGCGCTTCTCAAGGCACCGCCCGAGCGCGTTCCATTCCCGGCCCTGGCGAAAATCGACGCCCTTTACGGGCTGAGCGCCGGGCTGCTGGTCGCGGTCGGCCTGTACCGGGCCATCAACTTCGAGAAGGGCTGGGCCTATTACTCGCACTCCCTGCCCTTCCTCATCAAGCTGGGACTTTTTGTGGCAATCGCAATCGCATCCATCTACCCGACAATCCACTTTTTTCGCGCCAGACACGGCGACAAGCACGTTGATCGGACGACCATTGATCGCATCCGCAGGATCGTTCACCTTGAGCTGGCGCTGGTGGCGGCACTGGTCGTTTGCGCTTCCCTTGCCGCAAAGGGCATCGGCTTTGTCACCTGAGGTTTCATCCGGGCCGACGCCGCTCCGTGGCACGGCTCGATTCAGGCGATGCGCGGATTCGGTTACCTTCCGTCACATCTTTCCGCCACCTCCGTCCTGTTGCCGATGAACAACTCCGCCGAACTGCTCAAAGAATTGCGTATAGACCGCACGGCGCCGGCCGCGCCCGGCCCGGCCGCACCGCGCCGCTGGCTGTGGTGGGTGCTGGGCCTGCTGCTGGTACTGGTGCTGGCGGTCGTGGCCGGCATCGCCTTCGGCCGCGGCAAACCGATCGAAGTGCGGACCGCACCGGTGGTCGCCATCGGCCAGGACAGCGCCAGCGCCTCGGTGCTCGACGCCAGCGGCTACGTGGTGGCGCGGCGCATGGCCACGGTGTCGGCCAAGATCACCGGCAAGGTGCGCGAGGTGATGATCGAGGAAGGCATGCGCGTGGAGGAGGGCCAGGTGATGGCCACGCTCGACCCGATCGACGCCAACGCCCAGCGCGCGCTCAACGCCGCCCAGCTCGACGCCGCGCGCAGCCAGGTCGATGGCCTGCAGGCGCAGCTGCGCCAGGCCGAAGCCGATGCGCAACGCCTGCAGCAGCTGGTGGGCCGGCAACTGGTGTCGCGCTCGCAGTACGACCAGTCCGTGGCCCAGCGCGACAGCCTGCGCGCGCAGTTGGCCACCGCGCGCCACAACGCCAAGGTGGCGCAGGACGCGCTGGCCATCGCCGACCTCGGCGTGGACAACAACGTGGTGCGCGCGCCGTTCTCCGGCGTGGTCACCGCCAAGGCAGCGCAGCCGGGCGAGATCGTCTCGCCGTTGTCGGCCGGCGGCGGCTTCACCCGCACCGGCATCGGCACCATCGTGGACATGGATTCGCTGGAGATCGAGGTCGAGGTGGGCGAGGCCTACATCGGCCGCGTGCAGCCGAAGATGCCGGTGGAGGCGGTGCTCAACGCCTACCCGGACTGGAAGATCCCGGCCGAGGTGATCGCCATCATCCCCACCGCCGACCGCGGCAAGGCCACGGTGAAGGTGCGGGTGGCACTGAAGACGAAGGATGCGCGCATCGTGCCGGAGATGGGCGTGCGCGTGAGCTTCCTCGAAAAGCCGGTCGACGGCAGCGAGAAGAAGCCCGAGGGCGTGCGCGTGCCGGCGGCGGCGATCGTGCAGCGCGGGCAGGAATCGGTGGCCTTCGTGGTCGGCGGCGACGACACGGTGCATGCGCAGGCGCTGAAGACCGGGATCGAGATGGGCAAGGACCGGCAGGTGTTGTCGGGACTGTCGGCGGGACAGACGGTGGTGGTAGATCCGCCTGCGACGCTGAAGGATGGCGACAAGGTGGCGCTGGCGGGTGATGCGAGCAGATGACGTTGCCCTTCTTCCCTTCTCCCTGCGGGAGAAGGTGCCCGAAGGGCGGATGAGGGGCGAGCGGAGTCCATGATGTCTGAACCATCGGGACTCCATCACCCCTCACCCCAACCCCTCTCCCGAAGGGAGAGGGGCTTCAAAAATCGAATCGCCGCACCAACCGGATTTTGCTGTTGCTTGTGATTTTGCTTTACCGGGTTCCCTTCCGTAGCGACGGAGCCGACGGACAAGACCCCGAAAGGGGCGACGTGCACGGATGCACGTCGTTTTTCGACACGACAGGGACGTCGTGTCGAAAAATCCCGGCGGCGGAGTGGACCCGACGCGCGTAGCGCGTTGGGCGCGGAGGCAGGGCGTGCTTGACCAGCCATTCGGCTGTTGAAAAGCGCTTCTTTTGGCTACCTTTTCTTTGCACGAGCAAAGAAAAGTAGCTCGCTCCCCGACAGGGGAGCGAAAGCCTCTGCCCTTGCCACTGCCTTGTTTTCCCGAAGGAGGAAAGGTAGCAGCAGGAAACAGAAGCCTGAAAGCAGAGCTTTCACTCCTGCTTCGCAGGAGCGAGCCACCTTTCTTTGCTCGTGCAAAGAAACGTGGCCCAAAGAAAGCACGGCCGGACGCGAGCCGATGCGGCTGCGCCGCATCGGTCCCCTGCGCTCCTCGCGGGACAGGGGGACGGCGCACAACTCGCTTCGCTCAGACACGTGCGCCTCTTCGCCCCCTGTCCCGCTGCGGTGCTCGGCTCGCTCTACGGCAGGGAAGTCAAAAGCAAAAGGCAACAGCAACAGCAATTGCAGAAGCAACAGCCAAAGCCCCCTCCCCAACCTCCTATGCGCAGGGGAGGGGGAAAGCAGGAATACCGCGCGACTCCACGTGCTGCGCTTTCATCACCCCATCCATCGCAGAGGAACATCCATGACCGCCCTCGTCACCCTCCGCAACATCACCAAGACCTACCAGCGCGGCCCCGAGAAAGTGCAGGTACTGCACGGCATCGACCTCGACATCGAACGCGGCGACTTCGTCGCGCTGATGGGCCCGTCCGGCTCCGGCAAGACCACCCTGCTCAACCTGATCGGCGGGCTGGATACCCCCAGCGGCGGCGAGATCTCCATCGAGGGCCAGCGCATCGACCAGCTCGGCGCCGGCCAGCTCTCCACCTGGCGCAGCCACCACGTCGGCTTCGTGTTCCAGTTCTACAACCTGATGCCGATGCTCACCGCGCAGAAGAACGTCGAGCTGCCGCTGCTGCTGACCCGCCTGTCGGCCGGCGACCGCAAGCGCCGCGCGCAGATCGCGCTGTCGCTGGTGGGCCTGGCCGAGCGCCGCGACCACCGGCCCAACGAGCTGTCCGGCGGCCAGCAGCAGCGCGTGGCCATCGCCCGCGCCATCGTCTCCGACCCCACCTTCCTGATCTGCGACGAACCCACCGGCGACCTCGACCGCCAGTCGGCCGAGGACGTGCTGGGCCTGCTGCAGCTGCTCAACCGCGAACACGGCAAGACCATCATCATGGTCACCCACGACCCCAAGGCCGCCGAGTACGCCACCCACACCGTGCATCTGGACAAGGGCGAGCTGGCCGACGCCCCGGTGCACTGAAGGAGCGCGCCATGAAAAAACAACACGACCGGTGTTTTGCACGGCGAAGCCGCCCGCAGGGTGGCGTACAGGGAGGTGCGCCATGAAATATTTCTCGCTGATATGGGCGCAGCTGTTCCGCAGCCGCACGCGCACCCTGTTCACCCTGCTGTCGGTGGTCACCGCGTTCCTGCTGTTCGGCATGCTCGACTCGGTGCGCGTGGCCTTCAACAGCGGCGGCGCCAGCGTGGCCGGCGCCAACCGGCTGGTGGTCGCCTCGCGCCTGTCCATCACCCAGTCGCTGCCGATCCGCCTGGAACCGCAGATCCGCCAGGTGCAGGGCGTACGCGACGTCACCTACGGCATGTGGTTCGGCGGCATCTACCAGGACCCGAAGAACTTCTTCCCCAACTTCTCGGTGGCGCCGAACTACTTCGACGTCTACAGCGAGTTCGAGCTGCCGAAGGAACAGCTGGAGGCGTTCCGCAACACCCGCACCGGCGCCATCGTCGGCCAGTCGCTGGCCACCCAGTTCGGCTGGAAGATCGGCGACACCATCCCGCTGCAGGCCACCATCTTCCCGCGCGGCGGCAGCAACGACTGGCCGCTGCAGCTGGTCGGCATCTTCCGCTCGAAGAACAGCGCCACCGCCAGCAACGACGAGCGTCAGTTGATGATGAACTGGAAGTACTTCGACGAATCCAACGACTACATCAAGAACCAGGTCAGCTGGTACACGGTGACGCTGGACAACCCCGACCACGCCTCGCGCGTGGCGCAGGCGATCGACGCCATCTCGGCCAACTCCGACCACGAGACCAAGAGCCAGACCGAGTCGGCGTTCCAGCAGGCCTTCATCAAGCAGTTCGCCGACATCGGCATGATCGTCACCTCGATCATGGGCGCGGTGTTCTTCACCCTGCTGCTGCTTACCGGCAACACGATGGCGCAGGCGGTGCGCGAGCGCATCCCCGAGCTGGCCACGCTCAAGACGCTGGGCTTCGGCGACGGCACCGTGCTGATGCTGGTGATGGTCGAATCGGTGCTGCTGGTGGGGCTGGGCGGCGCGCTTGGCCTCGGCCTGGCGGCGCTGGCGCTGCCGGCGATGGCGCCGAAGACGATGGGCATGCTGCCGCCGCACGTGCCGTTGCAGACCTGGTTGATGGGTGCGGGCCTGATCGTGCTGATCGGCCTGGTGGTGGGCGTGCTGCCGGCGCTGCGCGCCAAGCGCCTGAAGATCGTCGATGCACTGGCCGGACGCTGAGGACACGACCATGAAGAAATTCTTCTCGAACGCATTGGTGGTCCTCCTGCTCGCCATCGGCCTGGGGGCATGGATCGCGCTGCCGTGGGTCGGCGTACTGGCGGTGGCCATCATCGTTGCGCTGTGGCTGGCCTTCACCCGCGGCGGCCGGCTGGCGCTGGCTGCCACCCGCATCGGCATCGCCAGCCTGCCGCAGCGCTGGGGCGCCTCGTCGGTGATCGTGGTCGGCATCGCCGGCGTGGTCGGCGTGCTGGTGGCGATGCTGGCGATGGGCGAGGGCTTCCAGGCCACGCTCGACAGCACCGGCGATGACACCACCGCCATCGTGCTGCGCGGCGGCTCGCAGGCCGAGACCAACTCGGTCATCACCCGCGACCAGGTGCCGCTGCTGGGCACCCTGCCCGGCGTGGCGCACGACCCGCAGGGCCGCGCGCTGCTGTCGCCGGAGCTGTCGCAGGTGGTCAACCTGGTGTCCCGGTCCGACGGCACCGACGTCAACGCGCAGTTCCGCGGCGTCGGCGACATGGCCTGGATGGTGCACGACAAGGTCAGGATCACGCAGGGCCGCGCGTTCAAGCCCGGCCTGCGCGAGATCGTGGTCGGCGAAGGCGCCCGCACCCAGTTCCGCGACATGGAGGTGGGGAAGACGCTCACCCTCGGCAACCAGACCTGGGCGGTGGTGGGCGTGTTCGCCTCCGGCGACGCGCACGATTCGGAGCTGTGGACCGACGCGCAGACGCTGGCCACCACCTACCAGCGCGGCGCCTACCAGTCGATCAGCGTGCGCACCGAGGGCGCGCCCGGCTTCGAGCGGTTCAAGGCCGCGGTGGCCGCCGACCCGCGGCTGAAGCTGGACGTGGAAACCACCCGCGACTACTACCGCAAGCAGGGCGGCGGGCTGAACACGCTGATCAGCATCCTCGGCAAGGTGATCGGCACGATCATGGCCATCGGCGCGGTGTTCGGCGCGCTCAACACCATGTACGCGGCGGTGGCCACGCGCGCGCGGGAGATCGCGACCATGCGCGCGATCGGCTTCCGCGGCCTGCCGGTGGTCACCGCGGTGATGCTGGAGACGATGCTGCTGGCGCTGCTCGGCGGCCTGCTCGGCTGCGCGGTGGCGTGGCTGGTGTTCAACGGCTACAGCGTGTCCACCATCGGCAGCAACTTCAGCGCGGTGGTGTTCAAGTTCCACGTCTCGCCGGAGCTGCTGTGGAGCGGGCTGAAGTGGGCGCTGGGCATCGGCCTGGTCGGCGGCCTGTTCCCGGCGCTGCGCGCGGCGCGGCTGCCGATCACCACCGCGTTGCGCGAAACCTGAGGCACTGCACGGGCGCTGCCGGGCGGCGACAGGCGCCCGGCAGCGTTCCCGCACCGCCCCTGCCGCCGTCGCGCCGAAACCGAACGGCAGGCAACGGTCATCCGCTTGTCATGTTGTTGCGGTAGCAGCCGCCATCACCGATGGCTACCGTGGCGGCCCTTCCCTTTCCGGATTCCCGCCATGCTCCGCTCGCTGGCGCTGGCCGGCGCCTGCGTGATGCTGGCCGGCTTCGCCCTGTCCTCGCCGACGCCTCCGCTCTCGCTCAGCGCACGGCTGGCCGCCCCCGGCGGCACCTCGCCGATGGTGCCGACCGCCCGCATCGACGCCTTGCTGGCGCGCCTGCCGCACCGCCAGGGCGCGGTGCCCGGCAGCGGTGGGGTGGCCTTGCACTGGGTCGCACTCGATCCCGGCGACTACCGCCTGCAATACCGTTACCTCGGCATGGGCGAACGCTTCCCCGAGTTCTCGCTGGACGCTTCGGTGCCTGCAACCCGCCCCCCGGCGCCGCGCGGCACGGTGATCCTGCTGCACGGCTGGATGATGGATGGCGGCTCGCTGCTGCCGTGGGCGCTGGAGCTGGCGCAGCACGGCTACCGCACCATCGCCCTGGACCTGCGCAACCACGGCCGCTCCGGGCAGGCGCCCTCCGGCTACGGCACGCGCGAGGGCCAAGACGTGGCCGCCGCGCTGCATGCGCTCGATGCCGAAGGCGAGATCGACGGGCCGGTGCACCTGCTCGGCGTGTCCTACGGCGCGGCCACCGCCATCTTCGCCGCGCGCGAACTCGGCCCGCGGCTGCGCAGCGTGGTGGCGATGGAATCCTTCGACAACGCCGGCCACGCCATCCGCACGATGGTGCCGCACATGCTGTCGCGCCCGCCCGAGCGCATCAGCGACTACCTCGCGCTGCCGCTGGCGCGCTGGCAATACGGCGGCAGCGGGCTGGACGCGGCCATCGCCGCCGCCGACCGCAGGCTCGGCATCGACCTGGACCGCGTGGACGTAGGCCGGGCGCTGGCGCAGGTGCCGGCCTGCGTGTTGCTGCTGCACGGCCGCGACGACGCGCACATCCCGGTCGCGCAGGGCCGCGCGCTGGCCGCCGCCGCACCGCATGCACGCTACCTGGAACTGCAAGGCGAGGACCACCTGACCCTGCCGCTGCGGCTGGACCGCCTGTCCGGCGTGGTCGAAGACTGGTTCGCGCAGGCCAGCAGCGACGGCACGCAATGCCCGATTCCCACGACACCGCTGGACGGAGCATCAACTGTAGGAGCGACGTGAGTCGCGACGGGCTTTCCCGTTGAAGCCCCGTCGCGACTCACGTCGTTCCTACGGCACCCCCGCGACCACCCACCTCACGCTCGCCGGCGCGCCCTCGCCGCCGCGCGCACGCCGGCAATCGCGAACACCACCAGCCCGGCCCAGATCAGGCCGAAGCCGACCAGCTGCGAGGCCGCGAACGGCTCGCGCAGGATCAGCACGCCGGCCAGGAACTGCAGCGTCGGGCCGATGTACTGCAGCAGCCCCACCACCGACAGCGGGATGCGGCGCACGCCGTAGGCGAAGGCGATCAACGGCACCGCGCTGACCACGCCGGCCAGCATCAGCAGCACGTCGTTGCCCACGCCCCAGCCGGAGATGAAGCCGCCGCCGTGGCCGCTTTCGGCCCACACCACGTAGGCCAGCGCCGGCCACACCATGAACAGGCTTTCCACGCCCAGCCCGGTCACCGCCTCGACCACCACCAGCTTGCGCAGCAGCCCGTACAGGCCGAAGGTGATCGACAGGCCGATCGCGATCCACGGCGCGCGCCCGCTCTGCCACGTCAGCCACGCCACGCCCAGCGCCGCCAGCGCCACCGCCAGCCATTGCAGCCGGCCCAGCCGCTCGCGCAGCACCACCACGCCCAGCACCACGCTCAGCAGCGGGTTGATGAAATAGCCCAGGCTGGTCTCGACCACGTGGCCGGCGTTCACCGCCCAGATGTACAGGCTCCAGTTGGCACCGATCAGCAGGCTCGCCAGCCCCAGCAGCCAGAACCGCCGCGGCGTGGCCCATACCTCGCGCAGCCAGCCCCAGCCGCGCGTCAGCGCCAGCCCGCCGACCAGCAGCACCGCGCTCCAGACGATGCGGTGGGCGATGATCTGGAACGACGGCACCTCGATCAGCAGGTGCCAGTACAGCGGGAACAGGCCCCAGATGACGAAGGCCAGGGTGGCGGCCAGCAGGCCGTTGCGGTGTTCGGCGGGGTTCATGCGCGGCGCATCCGGGCCAGGGTGATGACCACGACGCCGGCCAGGATCACCGCCATCGCGCCGATGTCGGCCGCGCCGAAGCGCTCGTGCGCGACCAGCGCGCCCAGCGCCACCGCGATCACCGGGTTGACGTAGGCGTAGCTGCTGGCCAGCACCGGGCGCACGTTGTGCAGCAGCCACACGTAGGCGGTGAAGGCGACAATGGAGCCGAACACGCTCAGGTAGCCCACCGCCAGCACGCCCTGCAGCGTCGGCGCCGCGGCCATGTGCTCGCCGCGCAGCAGGCCGGCGGCGACGAGGATCACGCCGCCGCACAGCATCTGCCCGGCGGCGGTCATGAACGGCGACGGCAGGTCGCGCCCGCGCGACCAGATCGAGCCGAAGGCCCAGCCCAGCGGCGCGACCAGCAGCAGCACCAGCCCGGTCGGCGTCGCGGTCAGGCTGCTGCCGGCATTGAGCCAGACCACGCCGGCCAGGCCGACCGCGATGCCCAGCCACTCGCCGCCGGCGACCTTGCCGCCGCGCAGCGCCGAGAACAGCGCCATCCACAGCGGCACCGAGGCCACCGCCACCGCCGCCAACCCGGAGGAGACGTCGCGCTCGGCCAGCACCACCATGCCGTTGCCGAGGAACAGCAGGCACAGCCCCATCACCGCCACGGTGCGCCACTGCGCCCGCGTCGGTGCGGCCACCCCGCGCCAGCGCAACAGGCCGTAGAGCACGCCGCCGGCGATGACGAAGCGGGTGCCGGAGATCACCGACAACGGCGGCATGCCGCCTTCCAGCGCCAGGCGGATGCCGAGGTAGGTCGAACCCCAGACCACGTAGACCAGCAGCAGGGCGACGGCGACGAGGCCGCCACGCGGGGCAGCCTGCACGGGAACGGGAACGGACATGGGGGAGACCGGAGGAGAACGCGGCAATTCTAGGCGAGCATCGCGGCCGGCGGCGTTACCACCGTCGCAACACCCGGTTGCAGCAGCAGCGGCAAATCCTACGGGCGCCGCGCGGCATCGCTGGCCTTGCGCGCGCCACCGAACTCGGCACCTTCGTTCCACTGCGGCCAATCCCGGCCGTTGGCCAGTTCCAGGCCGAGGTCGTAGACCAGCAGCGTGTCGGCGGCCAGCCCGCGTGCGTCCCACTGCGGCGTCCACGCGTCGCAGGGCTGGTGGTAGCAGTTGGCGAAATAGGCATCGCGCAGCGCGCGGCCGGCGGCGACGCCGCCCTCCAACTTGTCCAGCCCGGCACCGACGGTGATCGCCGGCACGCCCTTGCGGGCGAAGGCGAAATGGTCGGCGCGGTAGAAGAAGCCGGCCTCCAGGTTCGGATCGGGCGACCAGCGGCGGCCCCGCGCGCGTGCCACCTGGTCGATGTCCGCTTCCAGCGAGACGCGGCCGTTGCCCCAGGTGGCGATGTCGGCGGTTTCGCCGTCCGGGCTGAACATCTCGATGTTCAACACCGCCGCGGTTTTCTCCAGCGGCGCCAGCGGGTGTTCGGCGTAGTAGCTGGCGCCCAGCAGGCCCTTTTCCTCGGCGGTCAGCGCGATGAAGTACAGCGTGCGCCGTGGGCGCGGACCGGCGGCGAACACCCGCGCCAGTTCCAGCACCGATGCCACGCCGGTGGCATTGTCGATGGCGCCGTGGCGCACCGCATCGCCGTTGGCATCG
Source organism: Stenotrophomonas sp. NLF4-10 (assembly GCF_022359915.1). Classification (NCBI taxonomy): domain Bacteria; kingdom Pseudomonadati; phylum Pseudomonadota; class Gammaproteobacteria; order Lysobacterales; family Lysobacteraceae; genus Stenotrophomonas; species Stenotrophomonas sp. NLF4-10. The sequence goes on along the minus strand of NZ_JAKSEE010000003.1, from coordinate 757,114 downwards.
GGCTGGCCGATGCCGAACGCATCCCAGTGCGCGGAAAAAACCACCGACTCGTCCGGGTAGTCCGCGCCTTCCAGCTTCGCCACCACGTTGCGGGTGACCACCGGCTCGCGCATGACCCAGAAGCTGGCCGACAGCGTGGCATCGCCCAGCGCCAGCGGGCGGAAATCGGCGCGCATGGCCTTGCGTTTTTCCGTCTCGAAATCCAGTCCGGCCGCGGCGAAGATGCGCTCGGCTAGCGCGCGCTGCATCCAGCCGCGCAGCGGCGTGTGCATTGCCCGCGCCTCGGCCTCGCTGCGCTGGATGTCGAACAGCGGCGAGGTGCCCGACGCCTTCACCGTCGCCCACGGATACGCGGCCGGCGCGGTTTCATGGACGATCAGCACGCCCTCGGCGCCACGCCGCGCGGCCTCTTCGAACTTGTAGGTCCAGCGGCCGTAGTAGGTCACCGCACGGCCATCGAACGCACCCGGTGCCGCGCTCTCGAAGTCGGCGTCGTTGACCAGCACCACGGCGATCTTGCCGTGCAGGTCCACGCCCTTGTAGTCGTCCCAGTGCCGCTCCGGCGCGTCGATGCCGTAACCGACGAACACCAGCGGTGCATCCGCCACGTCCACCTCGTCCTGCGGGCGCAGGCTCTGCAGAGTCACGTCCTCGCCGTTGACCAGTCGCACGCGCTCGTCACCGAGCTGCAGGCTGGCCTCCGGCGTGCCCTGCACCTGCGCGCGCACCAGCGGCACCTCCTGCACCCAACCGCCATCTTCACCGCCCGGCTGCACACCGGCCTTGCGGAATTGCTCGATCAAATATTCGACGGTGCGCCGTTCGCCCTCCGTCGCCGGCGCGCGGCCCTCGAATTCGTCCGAGGCCAGCACCCGCACGTGCCGCGACAGCGCGTCCGGGTCGATGCCGCCACCGGGCAGGTCGTTGGCCGCACTGGCGATGCCGCCGACGAACAGGCAGGACGACAACAGCAGCATGCGCATGGGGTTCACGGCGGGCACCGGCAACGATGGAAGACGCGGAATTTTACCCGTAGATGCGGGGCTTGCCCCGCATGAAGCTCTCCCGGCAAAGCCCCGTACCGGGCCAGCCCGGTACCTACGGGTTCACGCGGTCCAACCAGCACGCCAGACCCTGCGCGTTGAGCTCGATGTCCAGCGCCAGCACGCGCAGCACGCCGGCATCGTCCAGCCGGCAACCATGCATGCGCGCACGCTCCAGATACAGCTCGCCCAACGCGGCCACCAGCGCGCGATGGCGGTCGGCGCGGCCGGCGCAGGCGCGGGCGATGGCGGTCATCGCGTCGATCTGCACGTGCAGGTCGGCGCCCAGCCGCGCCACGTCCTGCATGCGGCCGTAGTGGGTCAGGTACATCGCTTCCGGCCCCTGCGCCAGCAAGCGCCCGATGGAGGCATGCATCGCCTCCGGATCGAACTGCACCGGCGAGCTGGTGGGAACGATGAAGGCCCCCTGCGCACTGTCCAGTTCGCGGTAGGACAGGCCGAAGGTGTCGCCGGTGAACCAGCTTTGGCTGGCCGCGTCCCACACGCACAGGTGGTGGCGCGCATGGCCGGGCGTGTCGATGCACAGCAGTTCGCGCCCGGCCAGTGACAGCCGGTGGCCGTCCCCGGCCACCACCACGCGCTCGGCCGGCACCGGCGCGATGTGGCCGTAGCTGCGCGCCATTTCCGCCTCGCCATAGACCGCGGTGGCGCCGGCGATCAGGCGCGCCGGATCGATCATGTGCGGCGCGCCGCGCGGATGCACCAGCAGCCGCGCGTTCGGCAGTCGTTGTAGCAGCGCGCCAGCGCCGCCGGCGTGGTCGAGGTGGACGTGGGTGAGGATCAGCCAGTCGATGGCATCCGCGCCGAGCCCGGCCTGCCCGGCCGCGTCCAACAGCCGCGGCACGGCATGGCTGGTGCCGCAGTCGACGAACGCGCCGCGCCCGTCCTCGACCAGCAAGTAGGCCGCGTCGAAATGGTCGCGCTGGAACGCGGTGTCTATGGTGTGGATGCCGTGGCTGGCGGTCATGCGGTGGCTCCGGTCATGCGCCGCCCGATGCTGTCATCCGCATCGATGTGCGGCAATACGGCTTTCGTAGGAGCGACGCGAGTCGCGATGAAGCTTTCCCGGCGAAGCCTGGTCCGACTCACGTCGCTCCTACGGGCGGCGCAGCACGCGCGGACGCAGCAGCAGGGCCAGCGCCATCACCGCGAGAAAGCCGCCGTAGGCATAGAGCACGGCGAGGATCTGCTTCCACATGCTGTCCGCGTCGGCCTCGGTCGCGCCGGTGGCATAGCCCCAGTGCATGCCGACGATGCTGAGCAGCAGCGCCAAGGCCAGCGCCGCGCCGTCGAACAGGGTGCGCAGGCGATGACGCGGCTGGCGCGGGAACCACCAGTACAGCGCGCTCATCACGCAGAACCAAGGCAGGAACAGCAACAACGACAACCAGGCCATCGCAACTCCTTGCAGGTATTCCGTAGGAGCGCACCTTGGTGCGCGAGGGGCTCTACGGGGAAAGCCTCATCGCGCACCAAGGTGCGCTCCTACCAAGATTACTCGCGTAGCGCGCGCAGGGCGGCAAGCACCTGCTCCACTTCCGCTTCCAGCTTGAACGACTCGCTTTGCAGGGCCTCGCCATGCTCGGCCTGCTTCAGCGCGGCGACCATCTGGCCGGCGTCGCGCGGCGAATCGAAGCCTTCGCTCTGGATCAGCAGCCGGCCTTCGCCATCGAGCAGCTTGAAATGGAAGCGGCCGTCCGCCTCGCGGTACTGCTTGAACTGCGGCAGCGCGGCCTTGGTGGCAGCCGTGGCGCGCGGGGTGTCGCCGGCCGCGGCCAGGTCGCGCAGGCCCACCGCGTAACGCAGTTCCTTCAGCAGCGGGATGGCGAAGCGCTCGCGCAGTTCCTGCCCGCGCCGGCGCAGCAGGGCCTCGATCCGCTCCGGCTCGGCCATCAGCGCGTTGTAGCGCTCGCGCAGCGGCGACAGCTCGGCGTCGATGCGCTCGAACAGCTGCTGCTTGGCCTCGCCCCAGCCGATGCCGTCGGCGAAGGCCTTGGCGAAGGCGGCGCTCTGCTCCGGCGTGGCGAAGGCCTGGTACATCTGGAACAGCGCCGAGCCCTCGGTGTCCTTCGGTTCACCGGGCGCGCGCGAATCGGTGAGGATCGAGAACACCAGCTTCCTCAGTTCCTCGCGCGGGGCGAACAGCGGGATGGTGTTGTTGTAGCTCTTGCTCATCTTGCGGCCGTCCAGGCCCGCCAGCGTCGCCACCTGTTCGTCGATGGCCGCTTCCGGCAGCGCGAAATGGTCCTTGCCGTAGATGTGGTTGAAGCGCTGGGCGAAGTCGCGCGCCATCTCGATGTGCTGGATCTGGTCGCGGCCCACCGGCACCTTGTTGGCGTTGAAGATCAGGATGTCGGCCGCCATCAGCACCGGGTACATGAACAGGCCCGCGCTGATGCCGGCATCGTCGTCGACGCCCTCCTCGCGGTTCTTGTCCACCGCCGCCTTGTAGGCGTGGGCGCGGTTGAGGATGCCCTTGCCGGCGACCACGGTGAGGTACCAGGTCAGCTCGGTGGTCTCGGGAATGTCGCTCTGCCGGTAGAACCACACCTTGTCCGGGTCCAGCCCGCAGGCCAGCCAGCTGGCGGCGATCTCCAGCGTCGAGCGCTGGGTGCGCACCGGGTCCTGCGCCTTGATCAGGCTGTGCAGGTCGGCCAGGAAGAAGAAGCTCTCGATGCCCTGGGTGCGGCTGGCGGCGATCGCCGGGCGGATCGCACCGACGTAGTTGCCCAGGTGGGGAGTGCCGGAAGGAGTGATGCCGGTGAGAACGCGGGTGGTCATGAACACGGGAATGCAGGCGGATGAACGCGCCCAGTGTAACCGCCCGCCCGCCGTCGCCGATGGAAAGCGAGCGGGCCGCATGCCGCGGCCCGCCCGTCCCGTCCATCCACCCGTACCCGGTCAGTGGTAGTCCGGGTAGTCCTTGCGCAGCGCCTTCTCGAAATCGCGGATCTCGGTTTCGGCGCGGTCCTTGGCCCAGCCATAGCGTTCCTGCAGGCGCCCGGCCAGGTATTCGGCGTTGCCCTCGGCCACCTGGAAGTCGTCGTCGGTCAGGTCGCCCCACTTGGCCTGCGCCTTGCCCTTGATCTGGCTCCACTTGCCGGAAATGATGTCTTTGTTCATGCAGGTTCTCCTTGCGAAGGGGGAGCGGCGCTCTTGCCGCGCAACCACCTTGCCAAGGCCGTTGTTGGCGCCCGGTCCACGGTTCGTTTGCCGGCGCTGACGTTCTTGAACGCGCCGTGACCCCGCGGCCGGGACCGGCAACGAAAAGGGCCGGCGATCGCCGGCCCTTCCGCTTGCCTTGATGCGCGGTGGATCAGTGGCCGGTGGCCGCGTCCTCCACCTTCTCGCCCGCCTTCTGCACATCCTTGCCGGCACCGGCAATGGTGTTGCAGCCGGCCAGCATCGCCATCGCGTACATCGACAACAGCACCAGCACGAGCAAACGCTTCATCGGGTTTCTCCTCGTCACGGGTTCAATGCACGGGTTCAGCACCTGCCGTCCTTGCAATCCTGGGCCTTGTCCTCGACCTTCTCGCCTGCCTTCTGCATGTCCTTGCCGGCGCCGGCGACGGTGTTGCAGCCGGCGAGCACCAGCGGGAACAACCCCAACACGGCCAGTATCAGCACTCGCTTCATCCACCTTCTCCTCGTTCAGTGATTGGCGGTCGCGGCGGGCCGCGAAGCTCCCCGGCCACCGCTTCCGCGTGAGGCGAATCTGGCGGCTGCGCCGTGCAGCGCACGTGAACGCGACCGGCCGCTGTTCAGCGATGTGCAGCCGGCATCAATCGCGCATCAGGGTGGACTTGCCGAACAGGCTTTCGACCAGGTCCACCGCCAGCTTGGCGGTGCGGTTGCGGCGGTCGAGCAGCGGGTTCAGTTCGACGATGTCCAGCGAGCCCATCAGCCCGGTGTCGGCGATCATCTCCATCACCAGCTGCGCCTCGCGGTAGTTCACCCCGCCCGGCACCGTGGTGCCCACGCCGGGGGCGATGGACGGATCGAGGAAATCCACGTCGAAGCTGACGTGCAGGTGGGTGTTGCCGTCGATGCCGGCCAGCGCCGCTTCCATCGTGCGCTTCATGCCGGCCTCGTCGATGTAGCGCATGTCGTACACGTCCACCTGGTGCTGCTTGATCAGGCGCTTCTCGTCCTGGTCCACCGAGCGGATGCCGATCTGCCGCACCTGCTGCGGCGAGATCGCCGGGGAAGTGCCGCCCAGCCGGGTCAGCGCATCCGGCCCCAGCCCGCACAGGCAGGCCACCGGCATGCCGTGGATGTTGCCGGATGGGGTGACCTCGGAGGTGTTGAAGTCCGAGTGCGCGTCCAGCCACAGCACGCGCAGGTCCTTGCCCTGCTCGCGGCACCAGCGCGCCACCGCGGTGACCGAGCCCATGCCGAGGCAGTGGTCGCCACCGAGCATGATCGGCAGGCGCCCATCGCGCAGTTCGGCGTAGGTGGCGTCCATCAGCGCGCGGTTCCACGCCACCACCTCGTCGAGGTGCCGGTAACCGTCCACCGGCGCGGTCCACGGGTTGCGCGGCCCCTGCAGGTTGCCGACATCGCGCACGTCCACGCCGCGCGCGGCCAGCGCCTCGGGCAGCCCGGCGATGCGCAGCGCCTCCGGCCCCAGCCGCGCGCCGCGGTGGCCGGCACCGACGTCGGTGGGTACGCCGATCAATGAAACAGGACGAGAACTGACCATGATTCCTCCGTTGCAAATGAAAGCAGTCTAGCCAATGGCCACGCCCGCCACCCGCGGCGACGCAGCAGCGGGGGCGGGAAAACGCGGGGAATGGTGCCGCTTATCCGAATCGAACGGATGACCTACTGTTTACAAGACAGTTGCTCTACCGACTGAGCTAAAGCGGCATGGAGGCGATGCCTGCGCGACGGGCAGGACGGTATCCGCGGGCCGGAGGCCGGCGGGCATTCTAGCTAGCGCAGCCGTGCGCAATCCAGCACTTGTTGCCGCTGCGCGCCGCTGCGGCGTTGCAGGGCCGCGGCCGGCACCGTGCCGGCGTGGGCGGCATCCAGCCACCAGCTGGACGCTTCCTCGCCGCCGCTGGCGAGCAGCTGCGCCGGGAAACCGGCCTCGACCAGCGTGGCCTGGCGGCGCTCGGCGCCTTCGCGGCTGCGGTACTGGCCCAGCGCGATGGCGTTGGCTTCCTCGCCCTGGCCCATGACGAAGTAGTCGCCGAAGCCGGCGTCGGCGATGCGCTTGGCCGTGGCCTGCGCTTCCTCGCGGGTGGCCGCCGGCGGCAGGATGACCCGGTAGCTGCTGGCTGCCCGGGGCGGCACTTCGCGCAGGTGCGAGCGCAGCAGGTCCGCGCCCAGCGTCGCCACCGCCGCCTGTGCCCGTGCCTTGTCGGCGAACGGGCCGAGGCTGAGGCAACGCTCGGCGGCGGAATCCGCGGCGGCTGGTGGATCGGCAGCCTCCGCCGCGGGAGCCGCGGCTACTGCGGCGGTCGCCGGCAGCGCCTCCGGCACCACCAGTTCCAGCCTTGCCACGCCGGTTTCGGCTGGCTCGGGTAGCGGCGGTTCGGGCGCGCGCGGCGCCATCCACCACAGGGCAACGCCGACGTTGAGAATGGCCAGCACGACGATCAGGAAGCGATTCAGCATGTAGCGATCCTAGCCTCCCGCGGCGCTTTGGTGCAGCGCCCAGCGCGCCAGTCCGTCCAGCACCAGCGCAGGCCGGTGTTCGGCGCCCGGCAGCAAGGGCAGCAGCGGTGCGGCACCGCCGCCATGCACCCACAGCACCGGCTCGACCCCCAGCTCGGCGGCGCCGAGGCGCAGGCTGCGCTCGACCAGCGCCACCGCCGCGCCGTCGCAGCCCGACGCCAATGCATCGGCGGTGTCGTTGGCGAACTCCGCATAGTCGCCGCCGCTGGCCGGCAACTGCACCGCACGCGCATGCAGCGCCTCACGCATGGTGGTGGGCGAAGCGCCGATGCGGCCGCCACGGTGCAGGCCACCGGCATCCATCAGGTCGATGGTCAGTGCGGTGCCGACGCCGACCACCAACACCGGCCGGCGCATGCGTGCGGCGGCCAGCAGGGCGAGGAAGCGGTCGACGCCGAATTTCTCCGGGCGCGCATAGGCGATCTTCACCCCGGCGCATTCGGGCAGGGTGCGGGCCACGCGCACCTGCGCGAAGCGTTCGCGCAGCAGCGCCATCACCGTCACGGTCAGCGCCGGCGCGGCGACGCTGGCCACCCAGGCGGTATCGCCCTGCGGCAGCGCTTCCAGCGCCGCGGTGGTCATCGCCTCGGCGCCATGCGCCCAGGCCTGCACGTCGCCGGCGGCCTCCCCGGCCAACGGCGCGAACTTGAAACGGGAATTGCCCAGGTCGAACAACCAGTCGTTCATTGCGCCCTCACGCTGACTTCGCCGGCATGGAAATGGCGCTCGGCGCCCCCGATGCGTACCCGCAGCGCGCCGTCCTCGGCCAGGCCACGGGCAATGCCTTCGTGGAGGACGCCGCCCTCTTCCACCCGCACGTGGCGGCCGGCCAGCACGTCCAGCGCGGCGTAGCGCGGCAGGAACGGCGCCAGCCCCTGCCGCTCGAACTGGTCCAGCGCCGGCAGCAGGTGCGACAGCAGGGTGGCCACGACCGTGTTGCGCGATACCGGCGCGCCGGCCAGCGTATCCAGGTCGGTCCACGGCTGGTCGATGGCCGGCACCACCGCCGCCGGCATGCGCACGTTCAGGCCCAGCCCGACCACCGCCCGCGCCGGCCCGGCGAATTCGCCGCCGCCCTCCACCAGCAGCCCACCCAGCTTGCGGCCATCGACCAGCAGGTCGTTGGGCCATTTCAGGCCGACCCCGGCGATGCCCAGCGCCTGCAGCGCCTCGCCGACCGCCACGCCCGCGGCCAGGCTCAGCCCGCCCATGCGCGACAGGCCACCGGCAAACGCACGCGACAGCGACAGGTAGATGTTCGCGGCCAGCGGCGAGGCCCATTGCCGGCCGCGGCGACCTCGGCCGCCGGTCTGGCGTTCGGCCAGCAGCACCTCGGTGCCGCGCAAAGGTGCGCTGCGCCGCAGCAATTCACTGTTGGTCGAGCCCAGCGTCCAGCCGATTTCCAGCCCCGCCATCGCAGCGGCCACGGCCGGGTCCAGCTGCGCCAGGATGCGCTCGCGGTCCAGCAGTTCCAGCGGCTGCAATAGCCGGTAGCCGTCGCCGGCGCGGCCCTCTATCGCCACCCCGGCCGCGCGCAGGCCCTGTATCCGCTTCCATATCGCGGCCCGGGTCTGGCCCAGCTCGCGCGCCAGCGCGTCGCCGGACAGGGCGCCCGCCCCCAGTTTGGCCAACAGCTCGCGGTCGTCCACGGCAACCTTTCCTCCCGGCAGAGCGGCAGATTATGCGGGAAGCCACCCGCGGCCCCTACCGGCCCGGCGTGGAAAGCAGGCTAGAATCGGTAGCTCGACCGCTCCCGGACAATGACGATGCGCCGTACCGCCCATTGCCTGATCCTGCTGCTGGCCCCCCTGGCCGCAGCCGCGCATGCCGCGGACGCATTCGACAGCCCGGCATCCGGCGGTTGCAGCTACGCGCCCGGCGAGGTGGAGCGGGTGGCGGCCCCGGCCGCCTCGGTGAACCTGGCCAACACTCCGCCGCCGGCCAAGCACGCCGTGCCGCCCACGCCGCCGCAACAGGCCGGTGGCGGCAGCGACGAAGAGGTGATCCCGCGCCTGCGCGCGCCGAAGTGGCACCGGCTGCTGCCGGGGATGTTCCGCTGATCCAGTCGTTCCTGCGCCGCTGGCGGCGCACGCCCGCCCAACTCGACGACGCGCTCTGGCAGCAGGTCTGCCGGGATTGCCCGTGGCTGCGGCCGCTGGACGACGCGCGCATCGCGCGGCTGCGCGGGCTGGTGCTGCTGTTCCTGCAGCGCAAGACCATCACCCCGGTCGCGGGGCTGGAGCTGGACGACGCCCAGCGCCTGCTGCTGGCCGCGCTGTGCTGCCTGCCGCTACTCGAGTTCGGCCGCGAAGGCCTGCATGGCTGGTCGGAGCTGGTGGTGTACCCGGATGCCTTCCGCGTGCGCCGCAGCCACACCGATGCCGCCGGCGTGCTGCACGAATGGGACGACGAGTTGATCGGCGAGGCCTGGGACAGCGGCCCGTTGCTGCTGTCGTGGGCCGACGTGCAGGCCGACATCGCCGACCCGCAGGCCGGTTTCTGCGTGGCGGTGCACGAGATGGCGCACAAGATCGACGTGCTCGATGGCGCGATGGACGGCACCCCACCGCTGCCGCGCGACTGGCAGCGGCAATGGGCGCGCGATTTCCAGCAGTGCTTCGATGCCTTCTGCGCGCGGGTGGATGCCGGCCGTGACACCGCCATCGATCCCTATGCCGCCGAGGCGCCGGAGGAATTCTTCGCGGTGGCCAGCGAATACCACTTCTCCGCGCCACGGCTACTGGAACGGGAAATGCCGGCGGTGGCCACGCACCTGCGGCGCTTCTACGGGCCGTCGCCGTTCGCCGGCGCACCCGCTCCGCGACCCTGAGCATTTTTGTAAGCGACGTGAGTCGCGACCTGACTCCAACGGGAAAGCCCGGTCGCGACTCACGTCGCTTGGCGCCCTCACAATCCCGACGGCAGCTTCACTTCAAAGCGCGCGCCGCCCAGTTCCGTCGAGCGCTTGACCTGCAGTTCGCCGCGGTAGTCGCGGATCAGGTCCTGCACGATCGACAGGCCGATGCCGTGGCCCTGCACGCGCTCGTCGCCGCGCACGCCACGCTGCAGCACCTTGGCGATGTTGTCCTCGGCGATGCCGGGGCCATCGTCATCGACCGCCAGTTCCAGCCCGGCGCGGCGCCCCGGTGCACACGGGATCGGCCGCGCGGTCAGCAGCACCCGGCGCCTGGCCCACTTAAAGGCGTTCTCCAGCAGGTTGCCGAGCAGCTCCTGCAGGTCGCCGGCCTCGCCGTAGAACTTGACGCCCGGCTCCAGCTCGAACTCGCACAGCACGCCCTTGGCGGCATAGACCTTTTCCAGCCCGCGCACGATTTCCTCGGCGCTGGCCTCGATCGGCACCGGCGCGGAGAACAGCTTGTGCCCGGACGAGGCGGCGCGCGCCAACTGGTAGGACACCAGGTTGTTCATGCGCTGCAGCTGCACGTCCAGTTCCTCGCGCAGCGCGGCTTCGTCGGCGCCGCCGTCGAGCTGCGTGCGCAGCACCGCGATCGGCGTCTTCAGGCTGTGCGCCAGGTCGGCCAGGGTATTGCGCTGGCGCTCCAGGTTCTCGCGCTCGCTCTCGATGAAGGCGTTGATGCTGTCGGTCAGCGGCTCCAGCTCGCGCGGGTGCATCTCGCTCATGCGCTCGCGCTCGCCGCGCTGCACCCGGGTCAGCTCGTTGATGACGTGCTTGAGCGGGCGCAGGCTCCATTGCAGCACCAGCGTCTGCAGCAGCAGCAGGATCAGGCCGGTGACGCCCAGCCAGAACCACACCGCATTGCGGAACACGCGCAGCTGCTTGCCCAGCGCGCGCGAATCCTCCAGCACGTAGATGGTGTACGGGAACTCGGCCTCCGGCCCGCCATCGCCGCCCCACACCAGCCCGATACCGTAGCGGTAAACCTCGCCGGGGCTGCCGTCGATCTGGGTGATCGGCAGCGGGCCCTCGAAGGTCTCCTGCCGCGGCCGCAGCATGCGCGTGCCGACCTCGGGCAGGATCGGCCCCTCGGCGGACAGCGAGTTGCCGTGGCCACCCGGCATCACCACCTGCAGGTACAGGCCGCTGCCGGGCACGTCGAAGCGCGGGTCCGGCGGCTGCTCGCGGATGTACAGCGAGCGGTCGCGGGTGAAGTCGATGCCGCCGGCATAGGCGGTGGCGTAGTTCTTCAGGCGCTCGCTGAGGTTGTCGCGCGCGGCCTGGCCGAACGAGGCGTCCAGCGCGTAGCCGGCCAATGCCAGGAAGGCGACCAGGCCGACCGACGCGGACAGCAGCTGGCGCGCCTGCAGCGAACGCGGCCGCCAGCGCCGGAAGAACCAGAGACGGCCAAAGACCATTGCAGGCGCGCGGTGCGGTGGATCAGCCTTCGTGGTTGCGCGGGATCGCGAAGCGGTAGCCGCGGCCGCGCACGGTCTCGATCGGCTTGAGCTCGCCGTCCGGGTCCAGCTTCTTGCGCAGGCGGCCGATGAACACTTCCAGCACGTTCGAGTCGCGGTCGAAATCCTGCTGGTAGATGTGCTCGGTCAGGTCGGCCTTCGACACCAGCTCGCCGGCGTGCATCATCAGGTATTCGAGCACCTTGTACTCGTAGCTGGTCAGGTCGACGTTGCTGCCGCCGACACTGACCGTCTGCGCGGCCAGGTCCAGCGCCACCGGGCCGCATTCCAGCGTCGGCTTGCTCCAGCCGGCGGCGCGGCGCAGCAGTGCGTTGACGCGGGCCAGCAGCTCCTCAACGTGGAACGGCTTGACCAAGTAGTCGTCGGCGCCCTGCTTGAGGCCCTCGACCTTGTCCTGCCAGCTCGAACGCGCGGTCAGGATCAGCACCGGGAACTTCTTGCCCTCGTCGCGCAGCGCCTTGATCAGCTCCATGCCCGACATCTTCGGCAGGCCGAGGTCGATGATGCCGACGTCGAACGGCACCTCGCGGCCCATGTACAGGCCTTCCTCGCCGTCCTGCGCCGCATCGACGGCAAAGCCTTCGCGCTTGAGCCGGGCTGCCAGGGTCTCGCGCAGCGGGGCTTCGTCTTCGACCAGAAGGATACGCATGAACTCTCCCTGATTGCTTTGGCCGGCTCGGTGCCGGGCATTGTGCGGATTGCGGTACGGCGGACTATGCCAGTTCAGGAGTTATCGGCGCGTGGTGACCGCTGGCGGCCCTGCGCCGGGCCGCCCGGGCCACGCATGCGCGCGGCGGGGGCCTCGTCGTCCATGTAGCGGACCCGGCCGCGGTCGTCCATGTACTTCACGCGGTTGATGTCGCGCCCGTCGTAGGGCACCCGCTCGGCGCCGAGGATGCGGCCGCCGGTTTCGCGCTGCACGCGGCGCACCGAATCGGACAACGAGGAACGCGGCTGCGGCCGCTCGCTGTTCTGTACCTGCATGCGCGGCGCGGCCATGCGCATGCCGAGGTCCGCCGGTTCCTTGCGCGCTTCCTGTGCGGACACCGGCGTGGCGGCCACGACGGCCAGCGCCACGGCGGCGACTACGAGCGGGAGATGACGCGGAAGCGGGAGCATGGGGTGATCCTATCGGACTGCGACGGAACGTTCAAAATACGTGAAAGCAGGAGTCCACGGGGAACCGTTCGAGCCCTGCCAAACTGTCGCAAATTCTTGATTTTTAGGGGTGAATCCGATATGAACCCTGCCCGCGAAACATCGTCTTGGCCGTCTCTCGTCGGCCCCCATTCAGCTTGCCGCGACGCGTTCGGCCTGTTCCCGGGTGACCTGCACCGCCTGTTCGAGCAGTGACCAGTCGGCACCGGGGCGGTGCGCCCCTTCGCTGAGCACCTTGCGGAAACCGCGCCCGCCCGGCTGCCCGTGGTACAGCCCGAGCAGGTGGCGGGTGATGTGCTTGAGCGCCAGCCCGCGCTGCAGTTGCGCTTCCACATACGGGCGCAATTGCTCCAGCAGGTCCTCGCGGCTGCGCAGCGGCGCACCGGTCTGCGCCGCTTCCAGCGCATGCAGCACGTAGGGGTCGTGGTAGGCGGCGCGGCCGAGCATCACCCCGTCGACGTGCACCATCTGCGCCTGCGCCGCCTCCACCGTGGCGAGGCCGCCGTTGAGCACCACCGGCAACGCCGGGCGCTCGCACTTGAGGCGGTGCGCCCAGTCGTAGCGCAGCGGCGGGATCTCACGGTTTTCCTTCGGCGACAGCCCCTTCAGCCACGCATTGCGCGCATGCACGACGATCATCGCCGCGCCGGCCCGTACCTGCCGGTCGACGAAGGCGGCGAAGGCATCGTAGTCGTTGTCCTCGTCCACGCCCAAGCGGCATTTCACCGTGACCGGGATGTCCACCGCCGCGACCATCGCCGCCACGCACTCGCCCACCAGTTCCGGCTCGCGCATCAGGCAGGCGCCGAAGCGCCCGGCCTGCACCCGGTCGGACGGGCAACCGCAGTTGAGGTTGACCTCGTCGTAGCCCCAGTCGGCGGCGATGCGCGCGGCCTGCGCCAGCAGGGCCGGCTCGCTGCCGCCCAGCTGCAGCGCCAACGGATGCTCGCTGGCATCGAAGCCGAGCAGGCGCCGACGGTCGCCGTGGATCACCGCATTGGCGTGCACCATCTCGGTATACAACCGCGCGCCGGGCGCGAGGATGCGGTGGAACACCCGACAATGCGAGTCGGTCCAATCCATCATCGGCGCCACCGAAAGCCTCAAACCCTTCAAGACGTAAGGCTCACGGGGCTTTGATGCTTCTATGGCGGGCTTTCCAGGCTGTGGCATTGCTCTAGTATTTCTGCGGGTTTCCGGGCATTGCCGCAATGGCAGTGCTACATTCGGTGCTACCAAAAGCGGCTTGTAGCACTATGGGATCAATCCTTGCCAGACGCCGAGCCAACGGCGCGACATCTTACACGGCGACCATCCGGCTCAAGGCCGAGGGCAAGATCGTGCATCGGGAGTCGGAAACCTTCCCATCCAAGGCCCTTGCTAAAGAATGGCTGACCCGCCGTGAAGCAGAGCTGGCCGGCCAGCGAGCGCGCGGGGAGACAGTAGGCACCCGCATGACCGTCGCGCAGATGATCACCTGGTACTCCAGCCAGATGGCCGAGGACAACCCGTGGGGGCGCTCGAAGAGCGCCGATCTGGCCCGCATTGGCGATGGGGCGTTGGCGGACAAGCGCGTGGACCGCCTCACGCATGCCGACTTCATCGCCTACACCCAGGGGCGCCGCAAAGAAGGCGCCGGCCCAGCCACAGCCAGTAACGACCTCATCTGGCTGAGACAAGTGTTCCGTTCCGCCCGGGTCGCGCTGCGCGTACCGGTACCACTGCAGGAGTTGGACGATGCCGCGGAGTATTTGCGGCAGCAACGACTCATCGGGAAACCCAAGCAACGTGATCGGCGCCCCACCGCTTCCGAGCTACAGATGCTCGATGCGAAGTTCAGCCGCCGCGATGCGCGTGCCGAAATCCCTATGCAGGACATCATTTGGTTCGCCATCCACAGCGCACGACGCCAAGAAGAGATCACTCGCCTGCGCTGGGATGATCTAGACGTGGCCACAGCCACCTGTCGGCTGCGCGATGCGAAGCACCCCACCCGGAAGCTCGGCAACCACAAGACCTTCAAGCTGACGCCTGCGGCTCTGGAAATCATCCTGCGCCAGCCACGCCATCAACTCGATGACGACACTGACAACCCTCTCATTTTCCCATTCAACCCCAAATCAATAGGCGCTAGCTTCACCAAGGCGTGCATTGTCCTCGGGATACAGGATCTCCACTTCCACGACCTGCGCCACGAAGCCACCAGTCGTTTGTTTGAGGCCGGTTATAGCATCCACGAAGTTGCACTATTTACCCTGCATGAAAGCTGGTCCACGCTAAAGCGCTATACGAATCTGCGCCCGGAAAATCTTCAGCACCGCTGATCATTCGCGATCATCGACTGGAACCGGGACGCTTCCAGCCTGAGCCGCATGCCGGCCTCCTGGCGCTTCCGCCACGCCCGCCAGTCGCCATCGCGATCAGCCTCCAGCTTCGCCGCCTGCTGCTCCAGTTCCTGGGCTTTGCGGGCCGCTCAGCGAGCCTTGCCGATGTTCTTCATGGGGTGCATCGTGACCCCACTTCATCGCACCAGCCGAGACGCCATGAACGACTTGCTGAATGACCTGCACGAGCCGATCGAGGACTGGGACCGCGAGGCGAAGGACCGGCACATCGACGGCATGGCTGCGTCTGCCGACACCCTGCGGGCCTGCCGGGACGAGCTGCGCCGGATCGTGAAGCGGCACGAGAGGCGCCCCCTGTATCCCAAGGAAGGCGGCAACGGGCGGCCGAAGAAGCCCAAGCCCTGAAACGAAGAACCCCGCCTAGGCGGGGTTCTGATCTTCAGTCTTCTTCGTCAGGCTGCTCAACTTCAAGTGGTATCTTCGCCTGCCTTGCATGATCAGGGAACGGTAGCTCATCCATCCTCAACGTCTTGATCCCGACGCGCTGTGAGCAGGCTCGAACGCCACTGTCGTTGGAGATGATCAACCGGGCACCATTGGACTTTGCAATGGCAACGATCTGGCGATCAAACTTCACCTGCTGCCACGCCCTATCCGGGTCTATCCCGTCGCGCTTATTGCCTCCGCTACGACCAATCGCTGCGGCATTCATCTGCGCGCACTCGTAGGCACCAGCGAGATCAAACGGGCAAATGCGTACGGATGCCTTGTTTTGCAAGACCTCCATCATATCGTGAGCGGCTTGATCGGCTCCTATCAAGAACTCCGAGACTGACGGAGTCGGCAGAATCACGATGCCTTTCTGTTTGTCGAGCACCGAGAAAAGATGTTCAAGCTTCAGCCTATCGTCGCACTCTTTTCCGCACAGGCAGATCAGCGCGTTTGCATCGAGAGCAACCACCTTTGGCAAGTCATCCATGATCAATTGATCCCCCTGATATCTGCCCAGTAAGCATAGGGATCATCCAACTCGCGCCAGCCATTCCCTGGAATTATTGCGATCTTTGTCATGATCGACTCAAGCGGCTCCCCATCCAGAACCGTGAAGCCATCGACCGTGCACTTGTTGTTCTCTGGGACCCAGCCATCTTCCGTTTGCGTCCAGTGTCCATGCACATGCACGCGCACGACACCTTTTCGGAACTGTGCAAGCAGCCCACGAGCCATCTCCTCGTCGCGAACAATCAACTTGATGTCGCGCGAGTGGACGTCTCGTAAATGGAGATGCATGGTGTCATCCGCGCCAACAAGGCCGGTGACAACACCGTCAATCTCACCTTGTTGTCGGATGGTTATGCGTTGCATAAGTGGGGCCTGCTTTGCCCTGAAAAGCACTACTACGTTGTCAGCATGATCCTTCAGCTCTGCTGAACTGAATGAATCTTCGCCGAGCATCGCCTCCAACTTCCGCATGGGTGTGGCAGCGCGACTGTCCGGCTTGTATTTGGCTTCCTGAATACGCCTCCATGACGCTTCCCGCTTCCTTTGCGGGACTTGGGCCTTGAGCCCAATACTGGCGTTCTTGATGCCCTTGAATACCGGCTTGTTCTCGACCCCAAGAAGGTCAGCGAACAGCTTGAGGTACTCCCCAAGCCGATCCATTCGTAAGCGATCCGGGCTTCCGCCCGGAATTCGCAGCATGTACGTCCAGCTCTGGCGCGCCGCCATGATCTCTCCCCCCTGTATCAATCCTTGAGATCAGGATTCTGCCACCCCCTACCCCCCGGTGCTACCATCCCGCCGCCCCCGCCAAGCCCAAGAAGTCCAAGCCCTGAAACGACGACCCCACCTAGGCGGGGTTCCTTCGAAATGCGTCAGAACTACGGGTTCAGCTTGGCGACGAAGTAGTCTGGCTTGCCGACATCGCCCCACTGGCGAACCGCAGCGCAGACCAGCTCCTTCGCCTTCATCGGGTCGCGCGGGAAAGCGCGGCTGTAGACGAAATAGTCCACCCATCCATGCTCTCCCACCGGCTCCACGGCGCAGGACAGGTGCAGCAGGAAATCATGCTGCTCGTCGTCGGGGTCAATCCCCAACTCCTGCCGTAGCTCGCCGGCCAGAACCGACGAATGGGGCCGCATCGCATCAGCGACAACGATCCCATGTAGCAGCAGATCGGAGGCGACCAGCGAGAGAGAACGGGGTGTACGGAAGACAGGAATGCGCATGGGGGAAGTCGTGATCTGGAGGGCAAAGGTAGCCGATCACGACGAGCCTTTCGGGCGTCACCGCCGAGGGAGCGGCGGCCGGCGCGGCGCTCTTGGGGAGTTGCGCCGGGGAGGATCATCGCCCGCGCATGTCGCACGGACTGAGATCGGCCAGCAGCTGCGCCATCCCTGACGCAGCCCGGCGGGTGGATGGCCTCGGCTGGTAGCCGGCGCCGCCGTTGCTGGCATGTCCATGCTGCTCCAGTTGGCGAGCGCCGGCAGTCGGTCAAGGCCGGGGCGGCGGGTAGGGGAAGCCCTACTCCATGCTCTCGATCGACAGATACTGCGCGAGCACAACCGCAGGCGTGGTGCCCGGATTCGTCACCGAGTAGGGCTTCTGGCTTCGCGACAAGACACGGGCACGGTAGCTGCGCGCCGCCGTGCTGCCATCCGCATCAGTCACGGTCAGGGAGCCGTCCAGGGTCCAGGAGATGAACGATGCATCGGAGCGCTCGTAGTCGCTCTGTCCGATCAGCGTGCGTCGGCCAAGCTCGGTCCAACTGCCTCCAGAATATTGACGTTCGATCACCACCACCGCGCTCGTAACGCCGGACCCGGGGGTGATCTGGCCGGTGAGATTCGGGTAGCTTTGAAACGCATCGAAGGTCATGCGGGCGGAAACCGCTTTCGGCTTGCCGTTCGAGTTGTTCTGCCCGGTGGCCACGCTTGCCGAGCTGCTGGTACTCGTGGTGCTATTGAAAAACCGCAACACGCCCTGCAGCACCTGCCCGCCGAAGTAAGCGTTGCCGTCGCTATCCTCCCAGATCATCGCATTGGCTTTCGTGCAGTTCGCCGCGCCGATGTTGGGGCCAAACCAGCGCATCAGCTTCTGCCCGGCGACGCCGAAGTTGTTGCCGATGATGGTCTGGCTGTTCCCCTTCCAGATCCGGATGTACCCGTCCTGGATTTCCATGCCGTCGGCGCCAGCCGGCGAAAGCAGCCGGAACACATGGGCCATCACGTTGAACTCGGCGATGACGCCGTTGTTGATCGACTGCACGCCACTGATGACGTTGCCGGCGGTCAGGTACACGCCCCACGATGCCTTGGCCTGCGCCACGCCGGCCTCGTTGACGGACACCCGCGAATCCAGCGCAGTTGTCGCATTGGCGTTGGCGATCACTTGGCCGTCGAGCGTGGTGATGGACGACTGCACGCTCACCAGTTGCTGGCTGTGCGACGTGAGCGTGTTGCCTTGGCTGGTCTGGGTCGTCTGCAGGTTGCTGATCGCAGTGCCTTGCGCGGTCTGCGTGCCTTCGACGTTGTCTACCCGGCCAGTGAGCAGAGTTACCCGCTGGGCCTCGGCCGTCACCGTGCCCTCCACCGCCTCTACCCGGGTATTCGTCTGCACGATGGCGGTGGCGTTTGCCGAGGCAAGCACCCCCGCCTCCTTCGCCAGGTTGCGGTTATTGGCGTCGATGGCGTTGAGCAGCGTCTGCCGCTTGTCGTAGACATCAGTCCACAGGTCGCGCCATTTCTGTCCGGCCTTGGCCGTCAGCAGGCCAGAAACGCGGATGCCGAGATCGAGGCGCCCGCGCAATACCGCCGCGACTGCGAGCTGGCCGATGACATCGACCCCGATGCCAGCGGCACCGCGCATCGGCACGCTGGGCAGCAAGCAGCCCGCCGCGGTGAATTGCATGCCGGTGCTGCCGCGCAGGCGCTGGGCCGGCGTCAGCACGCCCAGCAGATCAATCCCCAACAGCGCCGCGCCGCGCAGGTTGACGTTGCCGGAGAGTGCGCCCGCAATGCCGATGGACAACACCGTGCGGCCCACGGTCCCGGCCTGCGTCAGCGAGCCGGCCAGGGCGAACGAGAGCCAGGTCTGGCCGACCATAGGCACCACCGGCAGCGCCGCGCCGCCGGTATCGACACCGAGCGACGTGGAGCCGGCTACGTCGAAGTAGCGCGAGCCGTTGGCGCCCAGCGCCCGCACGCTGCCGCCCGGCAGACGACGGCGCGCGCCGTTCGGCAGGATGCGGAACACGGTCATTCGGCGGGCGCCTCCCTCTCCGCGTGCAAGTCGGCGACGTACTGCTTGATCAGCTGCACGACTTCGAGTCCGGTGATCTCTTTGCCGCCCACGTCGAAGCTGCGCGCGGCGAAGTCGCCCACCAGCTCACCGACAACGCCAGCAGGGTCCATTCGGACGAACTCGTCGTCGTGATACTCCAGCGTCTGTAGTTCCAGCGATACCGAGCCGGCAGCTTGGTCCACCGGATTTGCACGAATGCGGATGTCCGCCGCATAAACCTCGCGGCGGATCGTTACGTTGGTTTTCTCTTCGATGATGATTGCCATCGGTACTCCTCACGGGGCATAAGGGCCGCGCCAGATCCGGCAGGACGCGCGGGTGGTTTGCGTTGCGGTGTCGCGGATCTCAAGTTGAATTCGGCTACGAATGCCGCTAAGCCATACGATGGTGAACCCGCCGCCAATATTGGTCCAAACGTTCTGCGTTGGACCGCTCGGGGCAGTACCCGCCTGTAGAGTCCAGCGCGCCTGGTATGAGTCGCCGACAACCGAGTTCGCTGGGCCAATCCACCACATGTTTGGCACGAGTGGATTGCTACCTGCGTTGTAGTAAGACGCGCTCCCGTTCCGGAGGAGGGAGAAATTCGTGTCTCCGGAAGCAACCGGGTGTTCAAAGTCGTATAGGTTTACCAGCTTCTGCGCGCGTCCCGAGATGATGCCGATGTTGAACATCACGCACTCCCCAGGTCACCGAACAGCAGCCACTCGTTGAGGCCGGTGCGCTTCAACCCCCACGGTGCGTACTGCCCGTCCGTGGTCGCCGTGCGGTTGGATCGCTTGCGCAGATCGACGCCAGATGCGGCTACGAACGTCACTGCGCCCGCGCCCCACTGCGCGCCTTCCAGTTGAATGTCGTCAGGCCACTCGACGTCCGCTTGTGCAGGGATCGTGATCGTCTGCGCGGTCGCGTTGTTGCAGCGGTTGAAGCGGTTCATGTTCGACAGCCCGAGCGTGGCCGCGGAGCCGGTAATCTCGACCGACGCCGCACCGCCGCTTTCGAGCGTGAGCTGACCGCCAGCGAGCGACAGCCGCATACCACTGCCCTGCACGATCTTGCCGAGTGCGTAGGCCGCGATCTTCGCCGCAGTGATTCGCAGCCAGCTGTTCGGCGTCGTCGGCGGGTCTCCGTCCGGGCGCTCGATCTCAAGCATGTCAGCATCGGCCAGCGCCGATGCCTCGTCCATGCTGCCGATGCTGTATGCAGTCTCGTCAGCCATGTGTCACCTCAAACCGGCGCAGCGGTGGACACGGCACCGGTCAGATCGCCGGCCTTGAATCGCAGCTCTTGGCCGACCGCCACGGTAACCGCGTTGGCGAGCTTGCCGCGCAGCAGCACCTTGCCGGCGCCAGACGCGCCGTTGCCGATGGTGAAGTGCGTGAGCACGTCACCCGCAGCGCCGGTTACTTCTGGGAACTCGATTGCGGCCGCGTTCTGGAAGTCGGCGCCGGTCACGGTCCAGTCCGGCGGCGCCACCTGCACGCGCGCGTAGCCGGTATAGGCCGTCTCGTTCGTGGATTGCGTGCCAGCCGCACCGGTGTCGGCCGTGTGCAGCGCGATGTAGGTGCCGCCGAAATCGCCGTCAGTGAATACGGCGGTCAGCAGGTCATTGGCAAAAGCAGTGGATGCGCTCATTGGATTCCTCAGGTCAGGTTGGTATATCCGCTGGTGTCATCCCAGCGGGTGGGGGTGGTCAGGGTGTTCATGTAGGTAATGAGGCGGTCCAACGCCTCGTTGTAAGCAGCTTTCTCGTCGACCACTTCGGACAAGTCGGCCTCGGCATTGATGCCGGCGCGCTCATCCAGCAGCGCGGCGAAGTCGATGCGCAGCTGCGGCTTCTCCACGGGCGATATGACTTCGTCGTCGTCGATGGCATCGATACGGGCACGCTCTGCGGCCACTGCCGCCTCGCGTGCCGCCCGTTCCGCGCTGATCTCGGTCTGCCGCTCCTGCGCCTCGGCGGCGATCTGGTTGGCGCGGTCCTGCGCCTCCTGCGCATCACCCTGAAATCGCGCTACGCGCTCGGCCTCGATTGCAAGCTGCAACTCGATCAGCTGCTCGGTGACGTTCTCCGGGTCAAGCCCGGCGATCACTTCGCCAAGATTCGGCCCGAAGGTGCGCGAGATCGTGCGCATGTCCTCCGACAACTGGCCGCCGGTGTTGCGCGAGCGGCAAGCGATGGTCCACTCGCCAGCCTCCGGTAGCACGCTCTCGAACGGCGCGGTGTAGTAGCCCGACTCCCCCAGCGGTGTCATCGACTCCCAATCTGGCGATGCGATGCTGCCTGCGATGTAACGAATCTCGACGCCGGCAAAGTCTGGCGACTGAATCGTCTCGGATAGCCAGCCCCACGAATAGAGGCGCACACCACCGCTCTGCTCTTCGACGCTGAAAATATCGACAAGCACCGGTGGCACGCCCGCCCCCGCAGTGGAATAGACCGCCTGCACGGCGATGCCAGCCTCGCCATCGGGCGAGAACGGCCGCACCACGATGGTGTAGCTGCCCGGCTCGTTGATGCGCCACGTCGCGGTGCGGGTGACGGTCTGTGCCACGTCCTGCAGCTCGCCGCCGGCAATGCCAGCGCGGACAATCGTGGTGCCGACCGGGCCGGTCACGTCGAACGTGGCGGTCAGCTCGGTGAACGTGGTGTTGCCCTGGACAACCTGCTGCTCGGTCACGCGCAGGTTGCTGGCCACCGGGCGGGTTTGCAGCAGCGACTGGTTCGGCGCCGGCACATAGTGGCCGTTGAGCACGTAGTCCCAGAACTCCGGCCCTTCCGGCACCACGCGCACCGCCGCACCCTTCAAATCGCTTTCCGGCTCGATGCTGGTCACGCGCACCCGATAGCCCGGAGTCTGCTTGAAGTCGTAGATCCATAGCGTGTCGTGCGCCGGGTTGTCGGCGACAGCGCCCGGCAGCGCGGCATCGCTCGGCCACGGCTCCGCCAGCGTCACCGTGCGGCTTTCGCCCGAGAAGGACTGCACGCGCAGCACGCGATATACCCGCTCGCCGGGGATGCGCACGCCGATGTAGGCATTGCCGGTAGTTGGCGCCGGCACGGGTTCATCGAGCGTCAGCGTGACCACGCCAGCGGCATTCACTGCCGCCTGCACGCGCCCGCCATAGCCCCACTGCGTCATATCGTGCTGGAGCGCCAGCAGCGACAGCCGCTGATAGCTCAGGTGCTCAATGTCGGTGCTGTAGCTGATGTCCTTGTACTGATACAGGGACTGCGCAAGATGCCAGCGCGCCAACCGGGCGGCGTGTTGCTCGGTGCTAACTCCCTCGCCCGTGACCTGCGCCGGGTTGAGCATTGTTTCCACGCCCGGCGCCGGCACACGCAAGGTCTTGGTCTCCCACGTCTCGGCATCGAAGTACGAATACTCGATGCCGTCTGCCGCGTTGACCAGGGTGTAGTCCACTTGGAACTGCCCCTTTTTGATCGTGGCCATGTTGACCACGCCCGACAACGGCTGTTCCTGCGCCGCCCACACGACGCCCAGCCGGCCGCCCGCCCACGTGATCTCGCCGAACCCGGCGCGGGCGATGCTGGACAGCACGTCAAGGTGGCTGCGCGCGTCCTTGATGTAGTAGTTGTAGGTGTAGCCGTTGGCGGCGCAGTGCAGCGAGAACGCCTTCCACGACTCCAGATCGATCTGCGCATCGTCCAGCGCCATGCCGGCGAGCAGCCGGGTGCCGGCACGGATGCCGCGGGCGTAGGCCACGCACTGCGCGCCGGGGTTGCTGCTTTCCTTCGTCACCCACGCGCTGCCATCCCACTCAGGGATCGGTGCAGCGAATGCCACGCCGCGGATTTCGTCCGGAGTGCCGTTGAGCTGGCCGGTAGCCTTGATCCGCACACCGCTGCGCGCCAACCCGGTGTAGTCGGCTTCATCGACCTGCACGCTGGTCAGCGTGGTCCACGTGAAAGCCGCCTGGGCGCCACTGCCGTTGGTGTTCAAGCCAGCCGTGCGAACGCGCACGTCGTATTGCCCGCGCTCGACGTCCTTGGCGTAGCCGACGCGGTATGCCTTGGTCTTGCTGCTGTTGAGGGTGTAGCTGCCGAATACCTGCCAGCTCGTCTCGCCCGCCGGCCGGTACTGGATTTCGACGCGCTCGGTGTTGTTCTTGTCCTTGCCCTTGCTGGTCTTGTCGTAGAGCTGGTATTCCAGAGCAACGATCAGCCGTACCGTGTCCACGGAACTGGTGCGCTCGATCCATGCGCTCGGGGTGTGCTTCGGGTCACTGCTGGTATCCAGCAACTGCCCGCCGTCGATGGTGTCGGCGTTGCTGTAGAGCGGGATTTCCTCGTCCGGCATCTCGCTGTAACCGGCGTGATAGACCTGCACGCCGTCGTAGCTGCTCAGCAGGGTGTCGCCGTTGTACAGGTCCTCGATGCGCCCGACGTTGACGCCCGCGCACAGCAGCAGGCCAAGGAACTGATCGTTCCCTTCGTACCAAGTGTACGGCTTGCTCAGCAGGTCCGGGGTAATCCGCACACGGCCGAACAGCAGCGGGATCGGCTCGTAGGCTCGCAG
Organism: Stenotrophomonas sp. NLF4-10; assembly: GCF_022359915.1. NCBI lineage: Bacteria > Pseudomonadati > Pseudomonadota > Gammaproteobacteria > Lysobacterales > Lysobacteraceae > Stenotrophomonas > Stenotrophomonas sp. NLF4-10. The sequence continues at coordinate 733,627 of NZ_JAKSEE010000003.1, read as the reverse complement.
CTGATTGCGCGCGCCGCTGATCGAGTACACCGAATCCTGCTGCTGGCTGCTGGCCTTCGGCGGTTTCGGGCCGAGCACCTTGTTGATCAGCATGCTGCCGGCCATATACACGGCCGTCTGTGCCACGAACGTGCCGAACGCCGTCGATGTCCCGATGCTCCAGCCTGCTATGGCACCGCCACCGAACGTGAAGTAGGTCAGCGCGATCAAGGCAACCACCGCCAGCGCCGACTTCCCGACGCCGCCGCGGACCTCGATCACCTGCCCCTGCTTCGGGTAGACGTGGTGCCATAGATGCCGATCCACGGCGCGGCCGCCAATGCACACCTCCCACCGCTGCCCGTCCAGCTCCGCCACGTTGCGCTGCAGGATCGCGTACAGACTCTCGCCCGCGCGCGCCTCCCACACCACGTTGCGCTGGCCATCCAGCAGCATTGGATGCGGGGTCACGATCAGCCGGCCCGGCTCGACCGGAAGTTGTTCCATCAGGCCCACCGATACACCCCCTCAATTCGCAGCCCGTAGTCGGGCAAGTCGCGCACCCGGTGCAGCACGCTGCAACAGTTGCGCTCGTTGGTATGGAGTACCCAGCCCTCATGGGCCAAGAAAAAGAAAACCCCGGCGTGGCCGGGGCGTTTCTGTCCGTGGTCGATCATCAGGACGAGATCGCCGTCCTGTGGCGCGGCCGTTCGTCGGGCGTAGGCCCTCGACAACTCGCCCAGCGCTGCCTGCCCCTCCGCGCCGCGCGGGCGCCGGCCCGGCATCTGTACCGACCGGCCGAACAGCGCATGCTGGACCAGCACCACCAGATCGGCGCAGTCGAACGTCTGCTCGTCGTAGGGGATGGCGACGAATCTCTCAACCTGAGCTAGATTCACGCCTCCCCCCCATCCGGACATGGAAGATCCGTATGCCGACCAAAGTCGTCCCAATCCGGTTTGTTGACCATCTCGGCAACCCATCCGGACCCGATCATGACGTGCGAATGGCAATCCCCGTGTTCGACGTGACTCTGTGCGCCCCAACGGACTTCACCATCGCCGCGCAAGGCAACGGAATTGCCTTGGTTGATACCGGGGCGGACTCCAACCATGCCACCCCTGAGAGCATCCGCTCCCTCTCTCTCCATAGGCTGTACGACGGCGAAACCCACAGCGTCCACGGAACTGTTGCCAGTACCGCATACAGCGGCGGCCTGTACTTTCCTTCCGCGCAACTTCTCATCAGCACCGAGATCACTTCGGACGTCTTCCGCAACCGCTGCTACAGCGTCATCGTTGGACGTCGTACGCTGGAAATGGGGTGTTTGGTTATGGACTATCCGAACAGAATCTTCGAATGGCGCGTTCCTATCCCATGAGGTCTGCAGAGAAGGCAGGGAAGTTGGAATTGCTTGCATCCCTGGGCTGGTAGTTCTGCTCTGGATAATTGTGACCATAGAATCTCTCCCGCGCATCAGAACGCCCCCGGCGCGGTGAACGGGTTGTAGCGCAGCCGCACGGCCTGCTGGCGCACCACCGCGTCGTAGCCACACTGCGCCGAAGCGGTGCGCACGTTCACCGACACCTGCGTCATCGGCAAGTAGTACTCACGCTCGATCACGTTGGGGTCGGCCCGGTCGCTCAACATCAGCTTCGCCATCACCACGTCGCCCGGCAGCAGCCGTTCCAAATCCTCGGTGATGCCCCGGCCCACGTTGTCCAGCGTCAGCACCGCACGTGGCGTCTGGCCCGTTACGTCGTCCGGCAGCTTGAAGCCGAACGGCACGCCGATGTACTCGATGCCGTTGCTGGTCCAGTTCTGCGTGTCGTTGACGATGCGCAAGGTCTCGGTGAATGACGGCGCCGACACTTCAAGGAACAGCAGCGTGCCGGCCGTGTCCGTGATGCGCTGGCGACGCTCGGTGAAGGTGGTCATCGCAGGTACTCCATGACGACGTTACGGCTGGCGATGAAGAAAGCCGGACCGAGGGGGACGAGCGTACCGATGCTCCCATTCTCGAATCGCGCGGCGATCGTCGCACCCGTCCTTGGGTGCTTGATCTGGAACCAGCCGATGCGCTTGATCGTGTCGAAGTACCACGTCTCAAATGCCGCCACGTCAGCGGCGGAGCGGAAGAATAGGGTAGCGCCAAGCTTCACCAGCACCTGGCTATTTGCCAACCGCTGCTTCGGCACGCCACGCTCCATTTCAGTCCGCTCTACCGACGGGTCGAACGAATCCGAAAACCCATCCGTCAGGATGTGTACATATCTTGGAAAATCAGCCATTAGATTCGCTCCGCAATGTCAAACCGGCCCTTCTGTGCTTGCGCTGTTTTCCCGCCCATAGCCGTGTCCGTAGCAACAACGTCAATCACCCACCGCTCCATCTGACTACCGTCCGGCATCGCGCTCGTTTCCTTTCGGGCCCGCACCTCGCTGCTCGTGTAGTTGTTGATCACTACGTTCCCGGCAGAACCACCAGTCGCCGATACACCCAGCCGCCCATCAGAGCCACGCCGCAGCGGCATGATCGCCTCCGGCCCCGCCTCGCCGAACACGCCAGCACCCTTGGCAAAGGCGAACAGCTGCGGGGTGCTGTACACGCCGCCGGAATAGGCCGACAGGCTCGGCGAGTTGTAGGCGCCACCCTTGGCGTTCGGGATCAACTTCCCCATCAACTCGGCGTTGATTCCTTGCGTCCCGCTGCTCACCAGAGCATTTCCCGTGGCAGTGGTGCCGCCGAACAGTCCGCCAAGGGCATTGCCCAACACGCCCACGATCATCTGCCGCGCCGCGATGCGGGCAAGGTCGGCGATGATTGAATCGGCCAGGTCGGAGAACGACAGCTTGCCCGTCTTCACGAACTGGACAATGGCGTCCTCGGCACCGCTGAATGCGCTGGCGAACAACTCGCGCGACTGGCTGGCAATGTCTTTCGTCTCGGCGAGGTAGTCCTCCAGCGCGGCGTTCGCACCGATGCGCCAGTCACCGATGATCGCAAGCCGCTGCCGCTGGAACTCCCGCTCGGCGTCAAGCATGCGATCACGGCTGGCGCGCAGCTCCTTCTCCTGCCGGCGCCACGACTTGGAATCCTCCGCGACTCCGCGATCACGGAGTTGCTTCAAACCATCTTGATATTCGCGCTGGATGTCCAACTGCCGGCGCAGTTGGTCAACTGCGTCACCGCCGCGGCCGTAGCTCATCAGGTCAAGGGTGTTGGCACGAAGCCGGTTTTCCTCGGACACTCGAATCTGCGCCTGTAGCCGCTGCAACTGCTCGGTGGCGCGCACCTCCTTCTCCTTGGCATCTACCAGCGCCCCGGTCGCATCGAGTTGCTTGAGCAGCTGATTGATCGCCTCCTTACGCTCGGGCGTGGCCTTGGCGCCAAGGTTCAACAGTTCCTGCTCCACCGCCACACGCAGTCGCTGGCTGGTGGTCAGCTTCGCCTCGGCCGCAAGCTGCTCGGTGTTCAGCGCGATCTGCTGCCGGATGCGCTCGGCCAGTGCCTGTGTCGGATCAGCCTTCTTACTGCCCTTGGCCTCCGATTCGGCGAACCGCTTGCGCGATGCCGCGATCTGCTGGTCCACCTCCTCCTGCGACTTGCCCAGCGCCTTGGCGGTCGCAATGATCCGCGCCTCCTCGGCCTGCTGCTTCTCGCGCTTGCTGAGGTTCTGGCCTACCCAGCGATTCCATTCTTCCTCGGCCTTCTTCCTTTCAGCGCGGGCCTTCTTCTCTGCTTCGGAGTCAACCGGGGCATCACCGGAAGACACACTGCTGGTCACACCCTGGAAGGACGGTCCCAAGCCCGGTGCCTTGAGTCCCCAGTAGTTCTCCGCCCAATTGTTGACCCGCGCCAGTACACCTACGCCACCCATGTTGCCAGCGGAGATGACCTTGGAAAGCCAAGAGTCCGAATCACTGGAGAGCCATTCGGGAGACTTGATGGCGGCGAGCTTGGATAGCAGGTCAAAATAGCGGCCAACTTCACCAACAGCCCCGGAAGCGGAATCCTTCACCCGGTCCCACATCGTGGTCAGGATGGACTGATTTTCGGCCGCCTTTATTGCAACATCATCAGAATACCGGCCGTAGATGCGAACAGCCTCCGCTACAGCTTCTTGCTTCCGCCCTTCGTCCTCCAGAGCAGCAACGCGCTCAAACTGAGCTTTCGTCAGGAAATGCTCGGTCTCGTTGAGTTTGAGCAGCGCATCGACGGGGGCCTTTGCGATCTCTTCAAACTTCGAGATCGTCTTGTCAATGGCCTGCCCAGTGGCGGCCTCCATACGGGCAGCAGACCTCACCACAATATCGAACTGTTCGCCCGCGAATCGACCGCTTGCTGCCACCTGCGTCAACGCAGCGACAGCGCCGCCGCGCGTGACGCCGTTCAGCGCATCAATCTCCGCGACCAAATCATTGAACTGCCCCGCCGCTACCCCCGCGTAGTCGCCGGTAGTCAGAAGGGCTGCACGAAACTCCGCCTCTTCCTTGTTGTAGTTCGACCACGCATACCCGACAGCCGCCAACGCGCCGGCAGCAATAGTTGCCGGGTTTATCATCGCCAGTAGCTGCCCGGTAAGCGCCCGCACAGCAGGGGTAATTCCGCCGAACATGTCCTTCAACTGGCCGCCCTGCTGGAGCAGGACCGTCATCGGACGCTGCCCGCCCTGGAGCGAAACAAAAATGTCGGTGATCTGCGCGGGTACGCCTCGCATGGCGGCCGCCTGCTGTGCCGCACTGATGCCGTACTGGTTCAGCTCTTTGCCGGCCTTCTTCGCCGCAGCCTCCCCCGTGGCGAGCTTCTTCACGATCTCGTCCAGGATCGGACCACTGGAGCGAAGCGAGGCGTTGTAGGCGACTTGCTGCGCCTTGGTCATGTTCAGCGTGTCGGCCTGACGCACCAGCGAATCGACACGGCGCTTCTCCACGGCCGAGAGTTGCTGGTACTGCTGCTGCGCAGACGTGGACATGTCCGAAACAGCACGCTTTGCGGCGGACACTGCGGAGTCGAACTGCGACGTGTCGACGGTTACATCGATGCGCGCAGTGCCAATGGCGGTATCGTTCATGAATTTCTCTCCGGCAACAAAAAAGCCCACCGATTGGTGGGCTTTTGCATTGGCGACATCGTAGCGTCGCGCTTCCTATCAAGTTGGATCAGAATCCGTCAGCGGATCGCGCTCTTCGCTCTTCATTCTTATGCGCCGTGAGTTCTCTTGATTGAACAAGCACCCAGTGCTCACCGTAAGAAGGCGTGTTAGCGAAAACTAGTGCTTCTGCCTTATCACGGGTCCATCTGACAATCGGCGAGCCGTTGTCCGACCGCTCACGAAGGCTAACAGGTCCGTATTTCTCTGACAGCAGGTCTACAGCTCTATTCAACCCCATTGAAGTTTCCAACGAAATTGAGTGCACGACGCCATTCCATACCGTCACCTCTATCTCAGGCTTCGTATATTCCGGCACGGACGTAGTAGCAAGTTGAAGCAGGTATTCACCATCTGAAATTGAAGCTTCTTTACTTGCCGATAAACGAGTCCGCCAACAAGGCACGGGAGATTCACCGGCAGCGGTGATACCGCACTTGGGATAGTCGAGTGGAGAGAACAGATTAACGCCGACGATACCCTCTACGGGCTTCTTTGGTGCCGGGGTAGCAACAGTTTGCTCGTGAGCCGGCCTGCACGCGGCCAGCAGTACGCATAAAGCAACACTTGCTCCACACCATCCCCTCAGTAAACCGAGCCGCGCCATTGATCCTTCCCCATCTGTTGACGGGCGGATCGTAGCAGCATCGTTACCTGCTGGCCTCCGCGAAGTGCGCCAGGGCTGCCGCTTCGATGACCCGGATGCCGGCCATCACCTCGTCCCGCTTGTCGCCCTCCAGCCCCTCGCGGTCCAGCTCGTAGAACACCACGTTGTAGTCCAGTCCAACCGAGCCCCCGGCGCCGACGCGCCACTGGGAGGAAACCCGGGAGAAAATCTCGATGGGAAGCGTGCACTCGGGCCACAGGTCAACAGACGGGGGCGTGAAGTGCTTCGCTTTCAGGCCGGTTTCCGCAAGCTCGGCCTCGGTGGGGGCGCTCCAGTACAACGCCCCCACCGCCTCGATCAGTTTCCCTTGCGCGCCACCTGGATGGCCTGCGCATAGCCGTGGATGATCACGGCGTCCAAGCCGATCTGCTGCTGCAGGGCGTAGTCCACGCCGGCAGTGTCCAGCTCCGCATCGGCCTCCCAACTGGACACCATCTGCAAGATCGCCTGCGTCGGCGTCATCTCGCCGGCCGTCACCTTCTCCATCAGCTCGCCATAGGCGTCCTTGTCCATGTGGCGATACACGAGCTTGAGCTTCTGTTCCCGCCCGTGGCCGATGACGGTCAGCGTCGCGTCGAACTTCTCGGGGGCTTTCACCTTGAACATCAGGCGGCCTCCACCAGCGTGGATTCGGCCAGCTGCGTGAACGTGGCCGTATTGGAGTTCGGGGCGTTGTTCGCGATCGACGGATCGCCGTTGAAGGACAGGTAGCCATAGCGGTACTGCACGTCACCGCCCGGCAGCTTGGCGCGCAGGATGACCGGCTTGCCGATGGCGTCCACTTCCTTGGCAGCCTTGTACCAGGGCAGCTTCGGATCGTAGTACAGGGGGATGGTCAGCACGCGGGCATTCTTGTAGGTCGGCACGTTGATCTGCTGGCCGGTCGGGTCTTCCAGGAACTGGCCGGTCCAGAACTGCTGCTCACCACCGGACATGGACGGCTCGCCCTGCTGGGTGAAGTCCACGAAATCGTCAGCCTTGTAGAGCTTCGCCTCGCCGCTGTCGCCCGGGAAAAGCGCAGTCGAGCTGGTATCGATACCCAGCAGGATCACCGAATCGCTGGCGCCCTCGGTGACAGTGCCCGCCTGCGACACGCGGTTGTTGATGATCGGCCAGCCCGGCACCTCGATCAGCAGGACGTCATCCTTATCGACGGTGCCGGTGGTGACGGTTGCCACCGCGGGGTCGGCCTTGGAGATGGCCGTGGCGGCGATGACGGCGGAAAGGACATTGGCGAACCCGAACTGGGTGCCCTTGGGGAACTTGAGTGCCATTCGTTGTTACCTCGCTTGGGTCAATAAAAACCCGGCGCGAGGCCGGGTGGTTGGGGGTGGTGCTGGGTGGAGCGGTCAGGGGTCGGGGTACCAGACGCCGAAATCCTGTCGGGCGCTGTACTTCTTGATGGCGTCCTCGTAACCGGACACCGCGGCGCCGTAGGGCGTGGACAGCGGCATACCGGTACAGATGCGGTCCTCGATTTGACGCATCAGTGTGTTGGCCTGCGCGCGTGTTTCCGCCCATAGCGTGATCTGCACTCGCGCGTGCTTGTGGCCCGGCATGGCGCCCTCGCTGAACCACAGCGCCTGGCCACCCACCTGCTGATAGACGGCGCACGGGTATTGCGGGTTGTCGGGCGGCACGTCTGGGTCGAACCGGCCACCGAGAAGCGGCGCCAGAAGCGCGGTCAACTGCGGCTCATAGCTCATCGCCCCCTCCCTGCCCGGCCAGCAGTTCCGGCAGACGCTCCCGGCCACGTTCGAGCATGGCCGCCTTGGCGCGCGGCAGGGCGGCATCGAGCGCCGGCCGCAGGAACGGGTAGGCCGGAACCCACTTCGGTGCAGCGAGCGGCGCGCCGGTGTACCACTCGCCATCCTTGCCCTTGTAGCGTGCGTGCGTCTGCCAGTGTCCGAACTCAACCAGGTGCCCGTGGGGCGCCTTCTTGGCGTTCCAACTGACCGAGTAGACCTCCACCGCCTCGGTGGATTCCCCATCCCTGTAGGCCAGATAGATTGCATCCCGCAGAGTGCCAGGGTTCTTGCTGTCCTCACCGACTGGCGCACGGCTCTTGGCCTCGTCCCGCAGCACCTTGCCGCCGGCCACCGCCATCGACCGCGCCAGTTGATGGCGGACCTTGCCGAGCAGTTCCAACCCGTTGATCGCATCGCGGAAATCGATGTTCGCCTTGATGCTCATCCGCTGTTCCCGCCCTGCTCTGTAACGATGAACGCAGCGTCCCGGTCTTTCAGATCGCGCGTCACGCCCTTGATGTCGAATACCAGCCCGTCATAGACGATGCGCATGCCCGGATTGACGCCCAGCCGGCCGATTACCTCGAAGCGCACCTTGAAGCTGTAGCGGGCGATGGCGGCCGGCACGCCGCCCTGCAGGCTGGAGCGGATGGCACCAAGGCCGGTTTCATTGGCGATCCCGGCCCATACATCGTCCACCCGCTCCCAGCTCTTTACCGGCTGGCCCCAGTCGTCCCGACCGTCCGCAAGCCGCTCAATGCGGATGCGGCGGTTCAGCTCGCCGGCCCTCACGGCAGCACCCTGCGCCACGGGAATACCAGCTGCTGAAATACCGGGTTCTCTGCGACCTGCTCGACAGTGAGCTCGGGATTTCGCAGCATTTCCCCGACCATGAAGATCACTGCCGAGCGTAGAGACTCCGGCGCCGGCCCTGGCTTGGTAGTGATCAAGATGGGGCGCACGCCCTCCTCGCTCGTGACAATCGCGGGCTGGATGGGTAGCTCTGCGCCCGTGCCCACCGGCGACCAGCTGTAGGAGGCCTCCGCCAGCGCGTAGCCGGTCTGCTGCTCGACGGCTTCGCGTCCGGCGCTGATCATCCGCCTGATGTCAGCGTCCAGCGCATCGCCATCGAATCGGAGGCGTCGCTTGGCTTCCTCGACATCGACGGGCTCGTCGGTCGCGGCGATCAGCAGGTGCAGCATGGTTCACCCCTTGTAGGTGATGGCGTTGGGGTGCGGGTCGATCAGGCCGCCGAGACGCAGCTGTTCCGCATGCGCTGCCGGAACCTGCACCACCTGTCCGACCTTGCCCAGGTGGTTGTCGCTCAGCACCAGGGCCGGGACGGTTTCGCCCGACTCTGCGGGAGCGGGCGGCTGCGGGTCGGAATCGTCGGCGCCGCTTTCGGCGGGCGACGGCGCATCATCGCCGGCAGGCAGTGGAGCGGCCGGCGCGGGCGATTCGGGCTGCGTCTCGCCTGCGGCGGCCGGTGGGGTCTTGCTGCTGTTCTTTGCCATGTCGTGCTCCATGTCGGCGCCCCGGCAACGGGGCGCCGCTTGGTTGATAGGCCAGGACGGTTACGCCGCGGCACCGTGCTGGAAGGTCTTCACCGCGCCGCCAACATCGACCAGGTTGCCGCCGGTACGCATCCACGCCAGGAAGCCGACCTGACCCTTCTTCACATAGGCCGAGTCGTTGAAGCGGAACATCGTCAGCGCCATCACGTCGCGGATCTTGTAGTAGCTGAAATCGCCGAACGCGATGGACTTGGCGCCGGCCGCCGGCGAGGCCACATGCTGGTTGATCTGGATGTCGCGGTTCAGCAGGCGATCCGGCGCACCGCCCGGGTTGCCCTGCTCGTAGCCGGGGACGAAAATCGGGCGGCCCTGATCGTCCTTGACCTTGCGCACCAGCTTGAGCATGTCGTCGTGGAACATCCACTTCGCCGCGGCACGGTAGGCCGGGTCCACGCTGTGTTCCAAATCCACCAGGTCGTCGTAGGTGATGATCGGCAGCGCCGACACCGCTCCGATCTTGCCGACCGTGGCGGCCGTGATGGCGCCCATCGGCTGACCGATGCCGCTGCCAACGGTGTAGTGCCGGTTGGTGATGCGGCCCAGGCGCGACTGCAGGCGACGCTCGATGAAGCCGGCGATATCCGAGGTGCTGTCCTGCAGCAACTCCCACGGCACGGTGACCACCTTGGAGCTGTACTTGTAGACCTGCAGCCCCTTGGTGCCGAAGGAGACATCCGCATCGGTGGCGGAGGTATTTTCGGCAACGATCTCGCCTTCTTCCGAGGTGCCGTCGCTGGTCGGATACTGCATCGGCTCGCCGCCGGCAGTGCTGAACACGTCGGCCACCTGGCGCATGCCACCGTATGCCTTGAGCGCGTCCAGAATCTGCTGGGACAGGGTGGTGGGGACGGTGTAGCCGCCCTGCTCAGGGTTGACCGCCGGATTGCCGGACATGGCCGCATTGACCTGCTTCCAGTCCTCAGCAGTCAGCGCGTTGTCACCGCCGCGCGCCCAGCGGTCGAACAGGCACATTTCGTTGGACGGATTCTTGCCAGCGCCCTTGTTGTCGTCATCATGCTCGCGGGCGCCGCGCTCGTGCATGGCGTTGTCCGCGGTCAGGTCCATGACCTTCTGGTGGCGCTCAATGGCCGCGTCGATGCGCTCGATCTCGGCCACGTTGTCGTCGTACTTCTTCTGGTCCTCCGTGGTCCAGGTGTTGCCATTACCGGTGCTGGTGTCCAGCAGGTTGCGGGTTTCCTTCGCCAGCGCGGTGCGGCGCTCCCGCTCGGCCTGAATGTTGAAAGGCATGGGTTCGTTCCTCTAGGCAATAAAAAACCGCCTCGCGGCGGTCGTGGGCTTGGCAAGCGGGAGCCGCTTACGCTGGGGCGCGCTCCAGAAGCGCCAGACGGCGCGACAGGGCACTTTGGTGCGCGATGATGGCCTCGCCATCGTCCGCGGTGTTCTTTGGCTGCAGGAGCGCAGCCGGCGTGTTGCTGTAGGCCGACAAGTCCCACTGGTTGCCGGCCTTCTTCTTGTTCACGACCTCGACCACGCGGTCAGCGAAGCCGTGCTCCTTCGCCTCATCGGCGGTGAACCACGTTTCCTCGTCCATCCACTGGACGATCTGGGTCTCGTCCTTTCCCGTACGCCGGGTGTAGTCGCCGGCCAGGCCGGTGTCGATCTTCCCCAGCAGGTCGGCGGTCTTGGTTATGTCCGCCTTGTTGCCGATGGCGATGGTCCAAGCGTTGTGGATCATGAAGCCGGCGCCCTGGGTGATCTCCACCTCGTCGCAGGCCATGCAGATCCCGGTCGCGGCGGAGGCCGCCAGCCCGTCGACATGGGCAATGACCGTCGCCCGGTGCTGAGAGATGGCGGTCATCATTGAGCGCGCAGCGAACACGTCACCGCCCGGCGAGTCGATGCGCAGGTGGATCACGTCGGCGTCGATGCCGGCCAAGGCCTGGGCAAACATCGTTTCGTCAATGTCACCCCACCATCCACCGATGACGCCGTGCAGGTAGATGGTGGCCTCCTTGCCGTCCGACTCGGCGCGGACGGGCTTGGACTTTCCGGCGTTATTCTTCGCCAGCTGCAGCAGCTTCGGAATCGTCATCGGGGTTTCCTTCTTGGTCGTCGGGCTTCGGCGGCTTGGCCGGAGCCGGGTCTTTCGGTCGGTACAGCACGTCGCCGCCCGGAATCGGCGGCAGGTTCTTGAGGCGGCGCACCTCGTTGACGGTCATCCAGCCTTGGGCGCCGGGGCCGCCGAGCGCCTTGCCGAAGTACTCCGCCTGGGCCTTGGAGTCGCCGGCCAGCAAGCTATCGACGTTGTGCTCCGTGAAGTAGCGAACGGTCCGAAATAGCTTTCGGTTCAACTCGTCCTTGATCCGGCGCAGGTGCGGGCCAAGGGTGTGCTTCACGAAGCCGATGCCCATCTGCTCGATGCCGGTTCCCCAACTCGTCGCTTTGCTGGTCTCGCCGATCATGTGCGGCGGCACGCCGAATGCACGCGCGATGTCGATCACCTGCCACTGCCGGGATTCCAGCAACTGCTGGTCGACCGCCGACATCGTTAGCTCTTGTACTTCCAGTCCCTGGGTCAGCATCAGGGGAACCCGGCGGTTGCCCTGCATCCCTCCATACTTCTTCACCCACGCATCGCGGAAGTCATCTTGCTGCGCCGGCGTCATCTTGCCGGGCGCCTTGATGGCTACCTCCGGCTTTCCGCCTTCACTGAAGAACTTCCCGGCATGCTCATCGCCTTGGATAGCGATGCCGATGCCGTTGCGCGCACCCCACTGGATGACCGACATCCCATGCGTGCCGTTGAAGCCGAAGCCCGGGAAGTGCAGCACGTCGTCCTGATCGACGGTGAAGTAACCATCGTCATCGTGGAACGTGTACTGCAGCCGGCGCGGCTCGCGCGGGCTCGACTTCGGCTGCTCCAGGATCATCACTCGATCCCGCGGCCACGGGATGAACCCGGTTGCGATTCCTGCGCGGTTGCGCGTGATGTAGGCAATACCATCGCCCCGGAGCAGCATCTGTGCGACCAGGAACTCCCAAGCAGCACCCGCCGGCCATGCCGCGGAGAACTGCTCGTTGAGCAGCCACCAGTAGTCGTGGTCGGCGCGGACGCGTGCCTCGCCGGTGCGCTTGAACACCGGTAGCGGCAGCTGCGCGATGGCGCCCGCAATCAGGGTCACGCAGCCGAACACGGCCGACACCCGCATCGAACTGGCAGGGCTGACCACAGCGCCAGCAGCCGTGGTCGGATTACCGAATATCTCGAACATCCGAAGACTGGAGGATGAAACCGTATCCCCCTCTACGATGTTGCCGATAGGCGGCTGGATCGTCGGCTCGATTCGGTCGCGCGCATCGGCGACGGCCTTGTTGAATAGTCCGAACATCAGTCGATCACCACGAAGCCTTGAGAGATGACGCCGTTCCCCGCTTCGGGGTTCAGCTCCATAAGAGCAATGGCGTCGAAAACCGCCATCAATGGGTCGATCTTGGCAGTCCCGCTGATCTGCTTGGTGATCAGGATCGCATTGCCGCGCGGCTCGACCTTGGCATTGCCGACGCACCAAGCCATCAGTGGTTGGCCACCGTGGATGAGGACGCCTTCTGCCAGCTTCCGCTCCGTGGTCTTGATCGCACCACCCAGCCGCCAACCCTGCGAAACTGCCACGATCTTGTCCTGTGGGACGCCAGCCTCCTCCAGCGCGTCCAGGATCGCGCCGAGCCCTGCAGGGTCAGCGCCGACCTTCGCAAGCAGGCACGCGTCTTCCAGCCGTGCAACCAGTTCAGCAAGCTCCCGCACGTCGTCGCCAATCTTCTCGACCAGCACCAAGTCGCCATCGGCAGCGAAGTCGCGCAGCCGCGGCGCGATCTCCTTCCGCCGCTCCAGCACAGACGGGTGCGCCCACGCCCGGGTCCATACCAGCCATTCGCGCGTGTCCGCATCACGACCAACCACGGCCAGGCCGAGCAGGTCATCCAACCCGCCGCCGTCGATACCAACCGTGACCACTTCGCAGCGTTCGATCAGCTCCAGCAGGGACAGCCCTTGGCGCGCCTGCACCTGCCAGTAGTCCGCGCCGGCCCAACGGTCCGACCGCAGGGACATCCCGATTTCGACATTCAGGTGCTTGGCAAGAAACTCCTGCAGCTTCCCGTCGCGGGAGTTGGTGAGCCTGCGAAGCTGCGCCTCTATCCAGTCGGCGTTGACCGAGAACCCGATGTTCGGGTTGGTGATGTAGTAGTTCTCCGGCAGCAGGTACGCCTTCGACTCGACCATGACCGCCGGGAACTCGTAGAGGATTCCCAGCGTCGCCGGGTCCACCACCACGCCGTCGCGCACGTCGCGCCAGTACTGCAACTTCTCCTTGAACACGCCGGCCGGCGGCTCGTCCGATTGGGTCGTCAGGAAGATCACCCAGCCCTCGTCGCGCGACACCTGGCCGCCCAACGCTTCCAGGAACATCGACTGCGCCTTGGCCTTCTTGCCGAACAGCCACAACTCGTCCACAAGGACGCGACCGGCCTTCTTGCCCGACACCGTGTCGGTATCCGCCGCCACCACCTTGAGCGTGTTGCGGCTCACCCTGTGGGTGATCGTGCGCAGGTGCTCTTGGACATGGAACATGGCCTGCAGCTCTTCGTCGGCCCGGATCATGCCCGCGGCCGGGTTGAAGCTGTTGTCCGCAACCTCCTTGGTAGGGGCCAGGATTAGATGCTCCTCGTCCTCGCGCCAGCACAGAATCGTCGCGGTCAGCATGATGCCGGCCGCAATTGTGGACTTGGTGTTCTTCTTGCTGATCAGCAGGCCGTACTCGCGGATCAGCTGCTTTCCTGTCTCCGAGTCGTAGCCACCGAAGATGGCCCGCACGAAGTCGAATACCCATTCCTCCGATGCCTCCCCGAAGGTCGGCTTGCCCGGTAGATCGGCGATCCGCAGTTGCTTGAAGATCGCCAGCGCGTGCTCCGCCTCGTCGGCGAAGATCGGCGGCGGGATGATCCCCTGCCGTGCGATCAGGCGTTGCTCCCAGCCCGGGCACGCCGTCGTCCAGACCGGCGTCACCCCTTACCTCCTACCACCCGCAGCGGCGCCTTGGCCGGGCCAAACCGGCCACCGCCGGCTGCCTGTTCGGCCGCACTCTTCTGCTGGTCCTTCTTGCCGGTCGCCTTCTTGGCGTACTCGTAGGGCATCAACGCCTTGGCGGCGTCCACCCGGACCTTGATGTCGGTCTGCATGTCGTTCATCACCCCCTGGAGGAACTTCTGGGGGTCAGTGGTCAACAGCAACTCGGACAGATTCAGTTCGGGCGCTTTCGGCTTCCGGCCCGCACCGGGACGGGCGCCGCCAGAGTTCGCGCGCGGCCCTCCGCTACGTCCCTTCTTGCCAGCCATTTGCTGATTACTCCGAAATCACCAAAAAATCTCTGCGTGAGAGGACAGGTGGTTTCCGGGTGAGAATTGCTCTCAACTTTTACCCTCCCCCTCCCTTTCGTGGAACATCCGGCCCGTGGAACGCTCATGGCGGACTTTCGTGGAACATCACCGCCGTGGAACGCCCCGCCCTGCCCGCGCGAGGTCCACCCGGGTCTTGGCCTTGTGGCACTCGATGCACCGCACCCTGCAGTTCTCGTCCGTGTCCTCGCCGCCGTTGGTCAGCGCCACCTCGTGGTCGAGCTCGAACCCATCGGGGTAGCGCGTCACCGCATTGCAGTCTCTGCACGTCGGGTCGGCCGACCAGATGCGCAGGCGGCGTGCCTGTAGGCGGCGGCCGGTGATGCGTCGCTCGCTCGGCGTGTGCGCCAGTGCCAACCGGCTACCCGCAGGCTTGAGCCGTGGCGGCAATGTCTTGAGCCTGACCATCACCTGCTCCCGCGTCGTTGGCGCTCCACTCGCACGACCAGGCCGCGCCGTATCCACCACTCCACCCGCTGCCAGTCCGGCTCCATGCTGGTCGCCCGCGCGAACCACACCACCGCGCGCAGGTACCAGCGGCACCACCAGCGCCAGCCGATGGATGCTGTGACCGTCTCGGACATCAGAACTCCTCCACCGCCCAGCCGCCGCCGCCCTTCTTCGGGCGCACGCGCACCGCTATGAACCGGAACGGATACTGATCGGCCGCGATCTTGATCTTCGCCCTGGCATCGTCCTGCCAGAACCCTTTCACCTCGTGCAGCTCCATCACCCCGTCGGCGGCCAGCACCGCGAAGTCCGGGGTATAGAACGTGTTGTCGGCCAGCCGCAGCTTGATGCCCTCGAACCGGTGCCACAGGATTTCCCCTGCGTGCTGCAGCGCGCGCAACCGCTCCGCATACGCCGCCTCGGTCTGGTTCATCTTCCCGGCCTTGAGCCGGCCGAGCGCGAGGTGACCACCTCCGGCCTTGCGCTTCACCGGTCGGGAACCTAGATGGCGCAGCCGGCCGCAATGACCGCCTGTCGGGTGTCGATCAGTTCCCGCTGGAGCCAGCCGATCCATGCGTCGGCGCGGTCGCCTCCTTCAGCAAGACTCGCCGCGCCTGCCCACCGAAGTTCGGCGGCAGCATCTTGTCCTCGGGCAAGGGCCGCAACTCCACCGGCACCGGGTCCGGGCGCAGCACAGGCCCACTCCGGCCGCAGCTGCACAGCACCGCGGCGCAGAGCAGCGGCAAGATCACGTTCAGCGCGTTTCGCATCGTTCAATGCCTCGTTGTAGCGGGTGTCGTTCGCCTGCCGGCTCCGGACCAGTGCCTCGGATGCAGCCTTCGCCTTCTCGGCTACCGCAGCGGTGGCGTCGGCCAACTGCTGCAGCATGGCCGCGTGCACGGCGTTGTCGCTGGCCCGGGCCTGCACCTCGTCGGTGAACTTGCCCTGCCAGCGGTCCGCACCTGCTCGGTAGCCAATGGCCAACAGCAGGATGACCAGCAGCAGACCGGCGCCCCAGCGCGCCAAGGCGGTGTATGGGCGCAGCGGATCGATGATCGACTTCATTGCCCGTTACCTCCGGCCCGGATCGTGTCGCTGTCCAGATCGAACGGCGGCGGTTCGAGGCCGTGCCCGCGCATCAGACCCTCCAGCCGGTAGATGTGCCGGACCATCCGCCCCTCCCGTGCTTCCAGTGACCCCACGCGAGCGCCCAGCCGTGCGATCTCGTCCCGCATCAACTGGATCACGTCCACCTCGGCACCTTGCCGTGCGCTCTCCACCACCTGCCGACGCCACCACAACCCAACGCCGCCCGCGCCAATGACCAAGCCACCGATGGCGGTCCCGATGGCATTCCAGTCCACCGCCATCACGAAAGCGCCTCGCGTACTCCGGCCTCGATCACAGCGCCTGGCCAGAACAGGCCGCCGTTCTCATGACGTGCGATGGCAGTCACCAGCCGCTGCAGCGTCACCTGCCGGTCAAGCCTGATGATTTCGGCAGTGCCCACGCCGACCTCCCGCGCTACCTGCGCCACATAGGCAGACGTGTTGTTCTCCACCGGGGGCGCCCAGCGATTGATGATCTCCTTCACCGTTCGGAGACCGTGCTTTACTTGGTACGTCAGCAGGGTCTTTGCCAGCGCGCGAAAGCCGGCCTGCGGCGTCAGGAACACGCAGAAGCGGTGCTCCCATTTCAGCGCTTCCGGGCTGCGATCCTCCCCCTGCCAGACGACCGCCGTCCGGTCGATGTTGCCGGGGTTGTTGTTCCGCACGCCGCGCGGGGTCGGTTTGTTGTCCATGCAGAACACCTCAGATGCTGACAAAGGATGCCCGTCACCGCAGCCGGCTATCTGGCTTCGATCATTGGTCCGGTGAGGGTGGACAGGCATAGAAGGTCCGATCACCACTGCTGGCTAGACGCGGCCGGCCATGGCGGTAGCCGGTGCTGCCCTCCCTAAGCAGCAGCACAGCGCCAGCCCCAATCGCCTCACGGCGAGCGGAGGGGGGTTCGGCGCAGTGGTGATCGGATTGAAAAGGAAAAGCCCGGCGGGGCCGGGCTTTCGTCGCGTGATGGTAGGACTGTAGACCCAAAAGTGCGCAGGCATCACCTGCGCACTACGCTGCAGCTTGGCTTACGGCCTGCGCGAACTTGCGGACCGCCGCAGCCTCCGCCTCAACCATCTGCGTAAGGAGCCAATCAACAACGCCCACCCACACCTGCCGATAGGCCGACTCGCTTACCCCCACGACCGTCGCGCGTTCGCGATTGCTTAACCGCTCTCCCTTCATGTAGCCGATAGCAACCGTTGCGATCTCCGGCAGTCGCTCTTCCAGACGCTCCGGCCACAGCCTATCGCGCGCGACGGCTACACGGGCCTTGAGTATGTCCAAGTGCCGGACGGTGCGTTCCTCTCGGTCGCGATTGAACCGGGCCATGCACTCGGCAATGCCCCACGTCGCGCGCGCATCGGCGTAGTCCTTCGACCGTCGGTTCCGCTCCTCCAACACCATTCGGGTGACACCCTCCAGCACCCGCAGAATGTCACCACGCCCCGGGTCGGGTCCATGCAGTAACTCGAACAGGTCACGGCCAAGGCCGGCCGGTACCATGCCTAGCGCCCCGGCAATGTCGATGTTGGTCAGGGAATCCGCGGAGGTGCCTCCACCCATTCCCACATCCATCCGGATATTCGTCGGGTTCAGCCGCGCCAGCAGCTCGCGTACGTCGGTCATGCCGCTCTCCTTTGTTCGATCACGTAGGTCTGTTGCTCAATCAGTTCGTCGTCGGAGCCATAGGTTTCGTGGAACACCCGAGAGCCATCCAGCAGGCTCGGGCCGTAGATCGCCCGCATCCACGCGAAGGTGTTGCCCTCTAGCGGGTGCCGGCGGTGGTGCCAAGCGCACAGCGCGTAGCCGAAAAAGTGCCCACGCCGGACGTTGCCGCTCTTGGCGTGGTTGTAGTCGCAGCCGATGACCACCAGCTCCGGCGCGAGCAGGTCGGCGGTCACAAGGGCCAGACACGCCATACATGGCCCGACCTTCGCGGCGACGATGCGCTCAGCTTCCGTCGCGGTCGGCGTGCCGGTCGAGTGGATCATTGCCATCAGTCCTCCTCCGACGCCTGCCGGCGCGCAGCAACGCCGCCGAAGAAACGGGGCTTGCCTGCCCTGCCACTGCTCCGCTCCGGCTCCGCCGGCATCGGGAGCGGGCCGTCCATGTCGCGCAGCGCCATGTGGGCATAGTCGTTCGCCAAGAAGATAGACTTGCCGGCCTCCACGTCGCGGCCCTTCGCAAGGATCAACTCAACGACCCCGCGCAAGTGGGTGTTCTTGTCGTAGTAGTCGTCGCGATGGATGAAGATGATCATGTCCGCCTTCTGCTCGATCTCACCCGACTCGCGCAGATCGGCCATAGTCGGCCGTTTGTCCGAACGCTGCGACAGCGCGCGGTTCAACTGGCCCAGTGCGACAACCGGGCAGTTGAACTCCTTGGCGAGGGTTTTCAGCCCTTGGGCGATTTCGCCGTACTCGAAGCGCGCCAGCTTCGCATCGATCTTGAAGTCGTGGATGTGGTCCACCACCAGCAGGCGAATGGGGTTCCGCGCGTGCAGCGCGCGCGCCCTCGCCATGAGCTGGCTGATCCGCAGCGACGGCGTATCGTCAATGCTCAGTTGCAGCGCGCGCCGGTCCCGCACCGCACCGGTGACCTTCGACCAATGCTCATCGGCACCGCCCGGCGCCAACAGCCAGTCATGAGGCACCCTGGCCGCGGCCGAGATGCCGCGCCGGTTGATCTGCTTCTTGTTCATCTCCAGCGAGAACAAAGCGACGTGCCGGTCCCTCGCGGCGAAGTCGGTGATGTTCAGTCCCGCGATGGATTTGCCCATGCTCGGCCGGCCGGCCAGGATGATCAGGTCGCCGTCCTGTAGTCCATGGGTCGCATCGTTGAGCGCCGTCCACGGGGTCGGAACGCCTGTAACGGACGTGCCCAGCTCGAACCGGTGGCGCAAGTCATCGAACCAGGCCGGCAGCGTGTCGGTGACCGAGACCAGGCCGCCGGTCTGGCTGGGGGCCAGTCCCTGCATCAGCGTCTGCGCCGCGGCGATGCCATCGTCCGGGGTGAAGCCCGGGTCGAACCCCGCATTGGCGATCTCCGTGCCGATTTCGATCATCCGCCGGGCTAGCGCCTTGTCGCTCACGATCTGCGCGTAGCCGGCGATGTTCGCGGCCGAAGGCGTGGTTGCCGCCAAGTTGATCAGGTAGGAGCTGATGTCGCCATCGTCGCGAACCTCCCCCCTGCCCTGCGCCTCGAACCATTCGCCCAGCGTCACCGCGTCGAACGGGCGGTCGCGCTCGACCATCTCGCGGATCGTGCAGTAGATCAGCCGGTGGTCGCGCCGGTAGAAGTCCTCCGGCTGCAACAGCGCCTCTACCCGGCTCCATGCCTCCGGGCACAGCAGCAGTCCACCGATGACCGCCTGCTCGGCGGCGATGCTGTGCGGCGGCACGCGCAACGGAGCCAGCGCTTGGTCGGCGTCGTACATCAGGCGGTCTCCTCGCTCTCGACGCGCTCGAACAGCTTGAGCATCGTTTTGGGCTGGGTCATGTACTCGAAGTCGGGCGTCCAGTTCTCATGCCCGCGGCCGCCGCCCTGCCGGCCGGAGTGGAAATCGTCCTTGCCGGCGGCGGCGAAGTACTCGGCCCAGAACTCAGGTGGGATGCGCTGGTGCCCCTGCTCCCGGCAGATGTCCCGAGCGATGGCAATGCACCGCTTGACCTGGTTCCGGCGGTTCTCGCGCCCCACGGCAGCGTTCACCGTCGCCAGCAGCCCGCCGTTCGGCTTGACCAGCTTCGAGGCGTTCCACGCCGCAATCGCTTCTTCCGTGACCTCGGCCAACCGTTGGGCCTTGTCGCCGGACTTTCCAGCATCGGGCGGAGCGTCATCCGGCGCAGCCGATGACGAATCCGAGCGAAGCGAGGATTTAAGCTCTTCTTTCCCTGTCCCTGTCTCTGTCTCTTGCGATCCCATCAGGATCGCACCCCGATCACCACCCGAATCCCGTTTCTTTCCAGTGGCAATCGCGGCGGTACGCTTACGGGAAAGGGACCGCGATTGCGGGTTGAGTGCTGATAGCAGCGCGCGGGATTCCCGAATGGCGTCCTCGATAGGAGTTGGGTCGAACTCCACTCCCCACCTCTTGGCATTGCCCGCACCCCCGCTCAAGCGCTGCGCCAGCTTCTCCAGCCAAGCCTCCAGCGCCTTCTCCGCCACCACCGGGTGGTAGTAGCGGCCGTCAGTTGCCAGCACCCAGCCGCGCAGGGCATGTTCCTTGATGCGAGCCCAGTTCTTCGACTGCGACAGGTGCGAGAGCATCTTGTCGTTGTCCGGCAAAGATGCCGCCGGCACCTGGTGCCAACTCACCAGCCACAAGGTCATAGCCGCAGCCCGTTCGTCCCCGCTTCCGAGAATCCACGTCTCCGAGGTCAACAGGCGCTGAACATCGACCGGCATGAAAGCGAAGTCGCGGAGGTCCACGTCTGCGGGGACGAGCGGTTCCATCGTCAGTCCTCCCCGTCTTCCACGGCCGCCTGAAGCGCGGCGATCAATGCGGGCACATGGACACGCGGGACGATCACAAGCGTGTCCTCCCGCTCAAGGGCATGCGCCTCCTGGCGGATCACTACGTCGTCATTCGTGTTCACGTACACGGCCACAGCCCGGACCGTGGGGAACACCACGGAATCCGTGTCGGCGGACCAGTCGAACCTAACTCCCGTATTGCTTTCTTTGTCGCTACTCACTGCTTTCTCCTACATCGCCTACAAAAGGCGCATCCGCCAACCCGGTAGGCTCGGGCTGTCCGCCGGGGATCAGCCGGCGTTAGGCGCATGCGTTGTGACTTAAAGGCTAGTGCCTCGCGGGGCTAGTTCCCCTCCGCTTCCGCCAACTTGGCGTAGCGCAGGTTCTTGTTGATCCGGTCTTCCAGCGAGCGCACGCGAGCGCGCTTCACCGCCAACATCTGCCCAGCAGGCACGCGGTCCTCCAGCAGTTCATCGAGTTGCGCCTGCAATTCGGCTGCCGTCTTGCGCAGGTACTCCGAGCGCTTCCCGATCCACTGCGTCGCCGGCTTTCCTGCAGCGCGCGCACGGCGGTCCAACTCGTTGCGCAACTGCTCGTCCGAGTAGCACGCTAGGGCGAACGTGCGCGGCTTCGGCTTGGCATCCTGTGCCATCAGCGGTCCCCCAGCAGCGTCACGAAGCGCCGCTCCACGGTCACTGCGGCGATCACCACGTCTTGGCATGCGGCCACGATCTTCCGAGCGTGCGGGCGGTCCCGTTCATCGATCACACCATCGGCGATGGCCGGCGTCAGCGCCGCGACCAACTGGCCGAAATCCGTCATCAGGCTCCCGATGCCGGCCGTGTCCGCATCGGGAGCGATGTGGGCCAGCCTGACCGGCAACATGCCGCGGCGCGCAGCCAGGTCACGCTCGCAGTCGCTGCGATATGGCTCCGGCAGGCTCAGCACCCACGCATCTTCCAGGTCGGCCGGCAGCGTCTTCACCGTGCCGTCCATGTAGCGCCGTAGCGCTTGGCCGTTGGCCTTGAGCGCATCGGCGAGGTCGTCGCCCTCGCCCAGCCGGAACGGCACGGCCTTCTTGTCCCGCATGTGCGGCGCCACCAGCGCAAAGTAGTTCTCCGCCACCTGCATGGCGAAGCTGTTGGCGTTGGTCGCCGTCTCGTTGAGCAGGCGGTGCGTGTAGGCGTAGATCACCTGGGAGCGCGGGGGCAGAAACTGCCTCCCCAGCTTCATGCCGTCGGTGGCCGCCCCCGGCAGACTGCCGGCCATGGAAGAAATCACGGACATTTCAGGTGCCCTCCCGCGCCAAGAAGGCGCCGCCCGCCTTGCGGTACGCTGCTGTTTCCACACGAACAGCCCGCAAGGAGGGCGACATGGAGACCGAGCTGAGAAACCACCTGTTGGTCACGACGTTTGCAATGCAGGCAGTCGTCGCGCAGCTGGCAAAGGACGCAATGGAGCGCGACTCGCAGTTCGCAGCGAAGGTGGAGGCGCTTCTCATGCCGAGCCTTCAGAAATCGGATCAGGAGACGCGGGAGGCGACGCTTGCTGCGTTGAAGAATCTTCTGTCGGCGTAAATCGGAACTTGTCGGCGAGGACATGGAAGTCCCGCCTTTCGACATGCAGAACCAGGAACTTGTCGGCAGGGATGTCCATCTCAGGCGGTCTCCACGGGGACGATGCGCGCGGCATCGAGGTCTTCGGGCTCTTGCGACGCATTGGCGGCCGGAGCCTGGGCGCCGAGCAGGCGCAGCACCTCGGGCACAGCCGGCAGCGCGCGCTCTTCCTCCCATGCCTCCACCTGCTCGACGGGCAGCTGCAGCACCTTCGCCAGTTGCTTGTCGGTGGACAGGCCCAGCCGGGCGCGCAGCGCGCGCTTGGACATACGGGAGTCGATCAGCGCGGCGGCGGCTTTGGCATGGGCGGGAGGCTCACTCCCAGGAGCGGCGCCGAACACGTCGGGGCGCCTCAGTCGCCAGATTTCCGGGATGCCCCGGTACTTCCAGTTCTGCACGCGCTGCGTGCCGCCCGAACTTGGATCAAGGCCGAGCTTGCGAGAAATCTTGGCTGGGCCGCCGAGGCTGTCGATCAGGTCGGCATCTGGGTGCAGTGTCGTGTCCATTCGAGAAGTAAACATTGAGATGACTTTTATGTCAACTCAATGTTTATAGACCGGACTAAACGCGAGGTTTACCCTTCGACCATGAGCAACGAGCCCACCCCATTTCAGCGCCGCTTCGATGCCGCCATGGAGTACGCAGGCGCGCCGGGTAATCGCGCCGCCTTCGGAGCGATGCTCGGGCTTGGAGCGAACCAAAACCAGAAGCTCTACAACTGGTACAAGCGTGACCAGAGCATTCCAGACGCGCAGCGGAAGCCACTGGCAGCGATAGGCATCTCTATCGACTGGATCAACACGGGCGAAGGAGAAATGATCGTTTCTGCCCGCGTCTCCCAGCCTGCGACAACAGAAGGTTACGTTCGCTTCGACTTGTTCGAAGGAGCGGCAGGCATGGGGGCCGGCGTTGCAAACGCAGACTATCCGGAGGTCATCCGGACAGTGAACATCGCTGAGTGGGAGATCCGGCGGAAGCTCGGCTTCCTGCCCGCACCGGGGCGAATGAAGCTGATGACCGGGCGCGGCCCGTCCATGCGTCCCAAGATCGAGGATGGCGACGTGGTGATGATCGACACCTGGTGCACCTACTTCGATGGTGACGACTACTACCTCATCAACGTGGATGGCGACGCCCAGATCAAGAAGCTGATGAAGCGAACCGATGGGCTATGGGTCGTCAGCAGCAATCCGGAGTTCCCGGAATGGCGAATCGATCCCCAGGATCTGACGGTGTGCGGGAAAGCGTTGATCGGAATGGGGCTGAGGCGGCTGTAGAAAGCCAACTACAACAAGGGGGAATGGATGATCTCTAGCAACGACCGCGCGCCTTCTGGGCGGATCACGGAGTCCAGAAGGCAGGATAGAAGCACCAATGAGCTTGTCGGCATCTGCCGCGGGCTCCTCGCTGACGGCCACGTCAGCCAGATGGAGGCTGAGTTCCTCAAGGACTGGATCGAGCGCAACGCCGCTTTCGTGGGTGAATATCCGTTTGCGCCGATCTACCGGCTCCTGTCGGAAATCCTGCAGGACGGAGTGATTGACTCCGACGAGTCCGCTGACTTGCACGACACCCTGATCCGGTTCGTAGGCGGCGAAACCTTCGACCAAAGAGCTGAAACCGCCTCGCTCTCAACGAGCCTTCCCATCACTGAGCCACAGCCGCGGATCGAGCATTCGGGTGCGATCTTCGTGGTGACAGGCACCTTTGCGTATGGCCCGAGATCAAGAGTCCAGGCTGAGATCGAACAGCGCGGCGGGGCCATCGGCGCCAGCCCAAGCAAGAAGACCGGTTATCTGGTCATCGGGGAGCTTGGCTCCCGCGACTGGATCAACAGCAACGCCGGCACGAAGATCATCAAGGCGGTCGAGTTGAGGGGCGCGGGGCACCCCATTGCTATCGTCAGCGAACAGCACTGGACCGCGCACCTCACATAGCGTTCGGACCGGCGCCCGCATCGCGTACAGAGCCCCGCTTCGGCGGGGTTCTTCTTTCAATCTTCCAAACCGTACGCAGAAACCGCAATCTGAGCGAACGACGGAGGAAGCTGCTTCTGGGCTACCTTTGCCTCAATGTACTTTGCAAACCGGCCGCCACCAATGTACTCCTCGCGCAGCCAGCGCCGGAACTCGCCTAGCGACGCCTCGGGGTAGCACCATGGCTCCTGGGGATTTGAGGCCGCCTGCGGGAAGTACTCGGGAAAGTTGTGCTCAAATCGGATGCGGCTGCCGTAGGCATCGTCAAAGCTGTTCTTCCTCCAGTGGTTCGCCCAGTTCTGCCCAACGCTGATGTCTGGAACGAACCCTGCATCAATGTGGATGCCAGCCTGACCAAGGGTAACAATCATGTCGGCCATCTCCTTGAAGATGCCGAAATAGCCTGCGGGCACCGAGTTGTAGGTCAGCGATACACGGTCGTGGAACTGCTTCCATTCGCCCGAAACAGCCGAGTTCGGGTCGTAGCCTACCTGGGTATAGATGAAAGCGCGGAACGAAGATCGCGCCAAGAGGCGGTAGTTGGACAGAGCTGCGGCATTGGAGTCTGAGCCTGCATCGAAGGCGTAGTACTCAAGGATCGCCATGCAGACGACATCAGGGAAAGCCAAAACCTCAATGCCATTGTGTAGCGTACGGAAGGCAATCGAATCTGCCGCATAGCGTTGCGCGGCAAGAGTCTCATCAATTTTGCGCCCTCGCGGCTTGAACCTTTCATCGCCCCAGCCCGAAGCGAGGCGGGACAGCACAGAGTGCGGAGTGCCGCACATACGAGCCAAGCCGCGGGCAGTCAGATACGCGGTGCCATCGTTGAGCACCCCCATCTGCACGCCATCAATGTCCCTTTGCGCCACCGGCAGGAGGGGCAGTTGGGGGTGGTGCCGAACAATGCCATTTTCCATCACAACTCCTTGTTTTATATGGAAACATGGTGGTGCCGAGATTCCACAAATAGACACCCCGTGAAGATGCACATGGAGCCAACCGTGACGTGGTTCAAGGGCAGAAGCCCCGCCTCGGCGGGGCTTTTTTCTGCCGGCGCGCCAGCCTTGCTGCGGTGCAAGATCGAAAGTTGACTGTTTTTGTAAACTTGATGTTGATTTAAAAGTCATCTTGATGTTTACTTTCTCCATCGCCCCAAGACCAGCCCATCCCGGGCCGGGGCACGGAGACCGCAAATGTCCGGCACCGCCGCGCTCCCGCAGCGCCGCCCCGCAGTCGCAGTGCTGCGCGAGGCCATCAAGCACACCCCGAACGAGGACTATGTCGCCGCTTCCCAGGCACTCGACCGCCTGGAGCGCGTGCTGGAAGAGGCCGCCCTCCGTGCCGACGGAGCCGGCAACCTGCGTGCCCTGCGCAAGGCGATCTACAGCGCGCGGTGGGCGGCATGAGCGCCTGGACGAAGCCCTACCACGGCGTGCAGCACCTCAATGGCCTGCGGGCTGGATTCCAGATCACCGTCTACGACCGCGACGGCTTCGCCGAATGCCTGGTGTTCCTGCCGGGGCATGGCTTCAACGCGAAGCGCACCCACCACGCTGACGCCGCCGAAGCCCGAGCCCACGGCGAGAAGCAGGCTTCCGAACTGGAGGCCCGGGCATGATCCGGCTACTCCTCGCTTCCTTCCTGCTCGTCCTGGGCGGCTGCGCCGCACCAGTGCACCCCGAGCCAGTCTCGTCTTCCGTGCTGGCCGTGGACGGCGAAGTGGCCATCCCAGCCGACCTGATCGTCACCAGCCCGCGGATTTGCGCCGCACTCGCGGTCTACGACCTGGCCGACCACGACGACTGGGGGCTTCGCGCAACCATCGCGCTCACCGCCTTGAACGGCTTCCGCGCCATTGAGCGCGTGCCGAACTGTGCGGCCGGTGTTGGCGCCGCGCTGACGCGGGATTTCTCGCCGAGCCGCTGGCAGGCCGCGCTCGATGCTGTGGACGCCGTGACCAGTGGCTCCTACTCCGTTTCCCCCGACGCATGCACCCGGGCAACTGCGGTTGCCCCCCTGTCCTCCGCAGTGAACGCCGAAACCCCGTCGGCGGCCCGGGTGCATTGCGTCATCTACGACCTTGCTTTCGTCAGTAGCGCCCCGTGATTTGGCGCCAGGAGAAGCACATGCAACGCATGATCAGCCACCACGACCCACTCACCCCGTGCAGTAAGGGTCATACCGCGAGGCATATTCAGGACTTGCGCCGCTCTTCAGCTGGCGGCGGCCACAGCATCGAATGCGCATGCAGCCACACGGCTCGGCATGAGGATTTCGAGCGCGCCTTGGCCGAGTGGGAGCAAATGCACCGGCCGGCCGGGCCCAAGCGCGCACGCACCGCGCCCCGTCGAGTCTTCCCGACCATGCCGCAGCTGCATCTTGCGCTGTAAGGAAAGCGCGCATGAACTGCCACATCACCCGGCGTGCGCCCAAGCAGAACAAAGGCCTCAGTTGGGGCCGCTTTCCGACCATCGACGGTTCGGCGGTGACCTATCGCCTGTTTCGCCGCGACCACGCCGGCGCGCTGCATATGTTGGCTCGGACCTTCCTGCGCACCGACCCTCGCGCCTACATCGCCAGCCGTATCCGCCGGATCAAGCGCGCGTTGCGCGATCGCGTGAATGAAATCGAATTGACCGCGATGGAACAGCAGGACGCCCGCAATGACTGAAATCCAGACGAGCGCAAGGGCTCAGCTCGACATTTTCGACCACGACCCCCGTCGACTTGCGGATGCGAACCGCATCGCAGCCGATGCAGCGCGCGTAGCCCTGAATTTTCCGCCGGCCGTGCGCGAGGAACGCGTGCGGCACTACCTGGCCGAGGCAGAGCGCTACGACGCATTGGCCGATCAATGCACGTCGGCAAAGGCGTGATCCATGCAACACCAACCTACCGCCCTGGAGGGCATCATGACCGAGCAATCTCGTTTCACCCAGCATGCCGAAGGCGTCGTTTACGAGCCGGCCCGCGATCTGCACTGGACGCAGGACGACGTTCCCGGCGGCCGTATGACCCATGCCGCCGCGCTCGCAGCCGTTGCCAAGCTCAACGCGGAGGCGTTCGGTGGATTTACCGACTGGCGCCTGCCGGAAGTCGAAGAACTGTTCCTGCTGGCCGACCGCTCGCGCTGCTCGCCGGCCATCGACGTCGCGTTCTTCCCGGCGTGCAAGTCGGACTGGTACTGGACCGCGACCGACGACGCGAGCGAGGAAAAGGACGAGGACACCGGCCACTCCGCCTACGCCTGGTTCGTGGACTTCGGCGGCGGCCCTTCCCTCGTCGGCAGCCGCGTCCACGGCCTCCGGGTCCGTGCGGTCCGCGGCCCGTCGCGTCAGTGATTTGCATCTTGGCCTGACCTGACCGAAGCCCGATGACCTTCAAGTTGCCACCCATCGCAAAGACCGCCGAACGCCTGCTGCTTGAAATCGAGCGGGCGGTCGCCGGCATCGACTTCCTTGGCTATGTGGTGCGGCCGACACACACCACAGTCCGGCGTCGGGTCGTCTCCCACGCGCGCGCCGCGCTGGCGGCTTGGGAGAGCGCTCACGTTGCCGCCTGCCGGATCACTGGCACCCCCGATGACTTCCGCGCCGCGCGCGCCGTGTGGGCCTCCTACGAAGGCCATTTCCGCCACGCGGACGCGCACCGCCTGCGCGCCAACCTCGTGCACCGCTTCCCCTGGCTGCCAGCGGCTACCCGCCCGCGCCGCTTTCCGCTCCGGCTCGAAGGCCGGCGCATCACCCTACATTTTCCGAGGACCGCAGCATGAACGCACACAACGAGCAGCAGGGCTTCACCGCAGGCGACATCGCGGACCAGGGCGCGCGGCAGTTCGCGGCTGGATACGCGGCAGCGAAGGCCGAGCAGCACGTCATCGAGCAGATCGCGCAGCAGTGGGATGGCTGCATGTACGACACCGTGGGCGAAACCATCAACATCGGCGAAGCGATCCGCGCCGCCGGCAAGCGGCTTTCGTCGCAGCCCGCCGCAGCGCCGGGGATCGACCCGCACGCGCTCGGCCTGCTGGAAGTTCTCGGCGCCAAGAACTTCGCCGAAGCATCGAACATCGTCGGGGAGCTGCTGGCCAGTACCCCCGCAGCGCCGGGGATCGACCTTCGGCAGTTCCGCGAGGCCGTGGTTGCATGGTCAGATGCCGCATACACGCACAGCGAGGATAGTGACCACCCCATTTGCAGGGAGGCTGACCGACTTCTGGCCCTGATCGACGGCAGCCCCAAGGCCACAACGTTCCGCAACTACGGCGACAGCGAAGCGCAGTTCATCGCCGACGAAGCCCATCTGAACTGCCCGGCACGCGGAGGAAGCGGGCACGTCGAGGACAGCCCCAAGGGCGGCAGCGAGGCGCGGAATGCGGTCGTTGTCGGGCTGATAGCGGCCGCGCAAGCAGCTTGGACGTGCATCGGCGAACTGAGCCCGACGCAGGCGCGCGTGGAGGTAGCACAGATGCTGACCGCCGCCATCGACGCCGCGATGCAGGAGCCGGCTCACGATGCCGCTGAGGATCGCTGCGAAAGCGGCAGCCCCGAGTGCGGCCCCGTCGAACACTGGGACAGCGATGGCGTGCCGCTCTGCGCGAAGTGCTTCGCCAAGTTGCAGGCACAACCGGTCTTGGCCGGCGATGCGGAGGTGCAGCCGTGAGCCAGGTCATCATCTTCCCGCGCGGTCAGCTTACCGAACTGGACCGCGCCCGCATGGACGAAGCCGGCATTGTCGCCGTCGAGGCCGACAACCCGGAGCAGGTGGTCGTCACTGTGCCCGGCGCACCGCTGGCCGGCGCCAACGACCTGATGCTGAGCGCCCTCCATGCCGTCGTGGAGTGTGGATTCAGCTCCGCAGCCACGGAATTCTCGAAGGAGCTGCGCAAGCGGCTGACGATGCGCGAGAAGAAGGCCAACAGCCACGGCGCTGGAGATTGCCGAGGCGCATCAGCGGGTGGTCATGCAGGCCCGAGACGAGTTCAAGAAGGCGGTGCGCCATGTCTGACCTGATGCAGCAGGCCCGCGAGCTGCTTGCGGCGGCATACGATGAGATTGGTGAGTCGAGGTGTGCGGAGTGGACGCGAAGTGGGCGACATAAGCATCGCGCGGCAATCCTCGCTATCGCCGCCGCCCTGCGCGCCGCGCCGGAGTGGCTCGCCATCGACTACGCGCCGCACGCCGAGCGCGTGCTGGTGCGCTGTGAGTCCGGCAGCGTGTACGCCGCGCACTGGGTGCAAAACCCGGTGACCGGTGATGAGGCGTGGCTGGTGTGCGAGACGGAGGACGGCGCACAGATGCTTGTGCATCCGAGCGAGTGGATGCCGATTCCGGCCGCCGCCCGACAGCAGGAGGCGAGCGATGCACGCTGATCTGCTGGCCCGCCTGCAACGCAGCTCCCTCGTACTGCGCGACACGGCGCAGATGCGGACGCAGCTCCCCGAGTGGCTGGTGATCGAGCTGGAGCAGGCCGCCGACGATCTGGACGAAGCCGCCAAGGCGGTTGGTGCGGCAAGCGCAGATGCTGGCGAGACTTTCGGTCAGGAGGCGAGCGATGCTGACTAAGAACTACGCGACCGGGCTGGCGTTTCTCGTGATCGCCTGCTGCGGCAATGGGCACTGGATTTTGAATGCAGCAATGGGCGCGCTCAGTCTCTTGTACATGAACGCGGGGAGAAAGGAGGCGAGCGATGCGTGACTTCATGCGTGACTTCGCCGTCGTCCAGCGGCACGCGCGCGAGTTGGCCCACATGTCGGGCATCGACCTGGACATGGTGCGCCCGCGTACCCGCAAGCTGTGGGAAGCCCGTGCGCTCGCCCTGCACTGCCTCGCGGACGGCGACATGGCCGAGGCCAACAAGGTCATGGCGCCATTCAAGGCCCGCAGCATGACCCACAACCTGCAACGCACACTGGAGGCCCGCTGATGGCTATCTGCTACCACTGCGGAAAGAAGATCGAAGGCGAAGGCGTGCCACATTCCGTCGACGGCAACCCGGTCACGCTGCACAAGGGCTGCAAGCGCTGGTATCGCTCCAAGCCGCTCACCGCGCAGGTGCCCGACGAGCGCTGGGAAAGCGTGGATGGAGACAACAGCGAGCGATGACTACCACCACGCTATTCCTGCTCTTGGCAGAGTTCGGAACCGGGCACATCCCGCTGGAGAAGTGCTGCCATCACTTCGGCATGAAGCCAGAAGAAGCGAACCGGCGCGCAGCGCGTCAGTCGCTTCCTGTGCCGGTGTTCCGCCTGGGCAGCCAGAAGTCGCCTTGGCTCGTAGCTGCTGATGCACTCGCCGGCTACATCGACGAGCAGCGCGATGAGGCTACAAAGCAATGGCAGAAGCTTCAAAGGGCATCATGAAAAAGCCCCGCTTTCGCAGGGCTCTATGCAATTAAGCGAAAAAGGATATAGACCTACGAACGAAAGTACCGATCAGCGATGCCACGATAGATAGCTATGTCCTGATCTGAGGCCTCCCGAACATTGGTCAGCGCATGATCGCACGAGCTCGCAGCTTTTGAAACAACCTTAGATGCTTCGTGATTGCTGGAACAAACTGAGCTGCACTTCACATCTCCAAACACTCGCAGCTCAAGCTGATGCGGTGAATTTTTCGGAGTCTTAGCCATTGTGAAATCCTACGTGCTTGCCAGGGGTACGTACTTCAGAGCCTTATTATCAAGCTCTGCAATCACCGCTTCTTCCAACCGCGGAATTGCCTTCAGGCTTACGCGAGTTGACGGAATTGCAGCATCTCTAAGAGACAAGTCTAGCACGCCGCGATCTTTGCGCTTGCCCGCCTCGAAAATTTCTATGAACCGGCGCGGTGCCACTCCGTCAAACTGTATCAGCTTCACCCGCATATCAGGGCCCACGCCCTCCGTTAGCGAATCCGAATGCAGCTTCGTTGCCATGCTTTTTCTATATGGCTCAATATAGTGAATCTCGGTTATTCCTGCCGCAACGATATGGCGAGCGCATGAATGACATGGATAGGTAGTGACGAAGATCATCCCCCCTACAAGGCGGTCTCCAGCGATTCGTCCCGCACCAAGTATCGCGTGCATTTCTGCATGCACAGCACGCGAGAACTCAATGAGATCCTTGACTCTAGAATCCTTTGAAATTGCCGTTAATATGCGATCCCGGTGATCCTTTGCAACCAGACCCTCTTTGATGAGGAGGTCGGCCACCTTACCTGCAATGCCAAGCTTCTCTTCATCATTTCGGCAACGCGGATTCTCACCTGCGAAGCACCGCCGATCAGCACTTGGGTCGAGTGCAGCACTGGTCGCTTCCAAGGAAGGCTTTCCATAAAGCCCGCCCCCCGCCTGTGGAACGTCATTCCAACCGACAGCCAACAACTCCCCAGAGCGACTCGTAACCGAAGCGCCAACCTGCCGTGATAAGCAAGCGGAATTCCGAGCTGCCGATGCCGCCGCATACATTGCGGTTTCTTCTGGTAACGGCGTCGAAATTGACGTCCTGAAGATCAGCCCAAACAAACGGCGCAGCTTCTTGGCAATTTGCCCAGCAGCATCCGATTCAGTGGAACCCGAAACTGGCTGATCAACCCTGAGGAAAAAATCACATCTAGGAAACGTGTCGCGAACAGACTGGCCATGCGCAAACTCCTCGCCAGAATCCGTATCGATGAGCGTATCGATGTCGTCCGAGCTCATCGCCTCCTGCGCAGCGTTCTGAAGGTTGTGGCGACGTATATCTAGCGGGGAGAAAACTCCAATAGCGACAAGAGCATTCCCATATACAAGCCGGAGGAGTTCGAGCTCCGACTCGTTCTTGATTGAATTTATGATATGGCAAATGCGCTGATTGTTTATTTTCTTGCTTTCGGCAACACCCGACTCGGCGGCCTTATCGTCAAATTCGCCATAACCCTGTGCCCGATCAGCACTGATTTTCGCAATTGCAACCTTCGCTAGAATGTCGTGTCCGTACTTTTCCCTCAGAGCATCCCCAGCCTCGATGAGCGAATTGATCTGCTTGAGCCTCGGCTTAGGAAAGATGATCTTCCCAACGTCACCAGCATTCAGGCTAATGATGCTGCTTAGCCGAATCTGCTCAGCCTTGTAATCAAAGGGCACTAAAGCGCTGCTTATCTGAGTAGCAACTTCGTGTAGAGGAGACCCAATCGGCCCGCAAAGGGCAATCACGATTTCCGGCGTGAGACTTCCACGCACCTCCTTCGTCGAGTCCACCTGACGAAGTTCGTTGCTAGCTGGACTGTCCCTAAGCTCAGCCACGACGGCCGTAGGTTGCGCTGACATCTTTCCCCCTTTCCTGTCTGCAGCGGCATCGTAATGCGAACGGCGCGCAGATGTCGCTAAATGGGTGGCTTGGAGAGGGGCGAGTCACGATATTCGGACTCTAAGGCGTCACGAAAGTGACACCAACTTATCGATAGCAACTGTTATCGTATTGAAATATATGTTGTTTTAGCAACATTCAATCCAATCCATCATCGGCGCCACCGAAAGGCGCAGGGAGGCGGCGTAGCGCGGGTCGTGGAGCGGCTGCAAGGCGAAACGTGTCCGTGGGGAAGTCGGCCCCGGCTGGCGCGGGGGACGCCAAGGGTAAACGAAGCGCCTGAACCGGGCCGCTCCCGGCCCCGGCACGCCCGCGCTTGACCGGCAGCGGGTGCGCGCCTATCTTGTGCGCGCCGAAGGTATTCATCGCTTCATTCGGATGAAGGGATGAAATTAAACGGGAATCCGGTGAAGCGCGCTCGCAAGGCCCGCCATTCCGGAGCTGCCCCGCAGCGGTGAATGGAAACGACCGCCGTCAAATCAGCACTGGGCCGCCGCGCCCGGGAAGCGACGGCCACTAGGCGGACGCAGCCGCGTCCACGTCCATCAGCCCGAATACCGGCCTGGGCCGGGAGGCGCGTCGCCTCCTGTTTCGACCTGGCGTCTCCGCGGGGAGGCGGCCGGACCGCACGCGCGTCCCCGCGTGGCGGCCCTGCCTGCCTTCGCCACGGAACCCGGTTCGCCCGCGGGGGCGAAGGTCGCTGGCGTGGTGATGGCACGGCCCGGTGGCCGTTGCGGCAGCGCGCGGTTCCTTCGTTCCTCAATGCCCATGCAATGAGGAAAGTGTCATGACTAGCGTTACCAACCTGGGGTTTCCCCGCATCGGCGCGCGCCGCGAACTCAAGCGCGCGCTGGAAAGCCACTGGCGCGGCGAAACCGATGCCGCGCAGCTGCAGGCCACCGCCGCCGGACTGCGCGCGCGCCATTGGAAGCTGCAACGCGAGGCCGGCGTGGACCTGCCGCCGAGCAACGATTTCTCGCTGTACGACCACGTGCTCGACACCGCGTTCCTGTTCGACGCCATTCCCGAGCGCTACCGCGCCCTGGCCGAGCGCGATCCGCTGGCCGCCTACTTCGCGATGGCGCGCGGCCTGCAGAAGCCCGGCATCGACCTGCACGCACTGGAAATGACCAAGTGGTTCGACACCAACTACCACTACCTGGTGCCGGAACTGCACGCCGGCCAGCGCTTCGCGCTGCGCGGCGACAAGCCGTTGGCCGAGTACCGCGAGGCCAGGGCGCTGGGCATCGAAACCCGTCCCGTGCTGCTCGGGCCGGTGAGCTTCCTGCTGCTGTCCAAGACCACCGACGGCAGCCACCCGCTGGACCTGCTCGACGCGCTGCTGCCGGTCTACGCGCAGTTGCTGGCGGCGTTGAAGGACGCCGGCGCGCAATGGGTGCAGCTGGACGAGCCGGTGCTGGTGCAGGATCTGGACGACGCCGCGCGCGCCGCATTCGAACGCGCCTACGCCCATCTGGCCGAAGCACCGCACCCGGACATCCTGCTGGCCACCTATTTCGGCGCGCTCGACGACAACCTCGCGCTGGCCGCCGCGCTGCCGGTGCAGGGCCTGCACGTGGACCTGGTGCGCGCGCCGGAGCAGCTCGATGCGGTGCTGCGCGCGCTGCCGGCCGGGCGCGTGCTGTCGCTGGGGTTGGTCGATGGCCGCAACATCTGGCGCAACCCGCTGGACAACGCGCTGATCCTCGCCCGTTACGCACGCGGCCACCGTGGCGACGGTCCGCTGTGGCTGGCGCCGTCGTGCTCGCTGCTGCATTGCCCGGTCGACCTGACGCTGGAAAAGAAGCTCGACGCGGAACTGCGCGGCTGGCTGGCGTTTTCGCGGCAGAAGCTCGACGAGCTGCGGCTGCTGGCCGACGCGCTCGACGGCCACGCCGGCACCGAGGCCGCGCTGGCGCAGGCGCGCGAGGCGGTGGAAGCCCGGCGGCGTTCGCCGCGCGTGCACAACGCCGCGGTCAAGGCGCGCGTGGCCGCGCTCACCGCCGCCGACGCCACCCGCGCCACCCCGCATGCGCAGCGCCTGCCGTTGCAGGCGGCGGCGTTGCGCCTGCCGCCCTTCCCCACCACCACCATCGGCTCGTTCCCGCAGACGCTGGAAGTACGCGAGGCGCGCGCCCGCAACAAGGCCGGCAAGCTCGCCGACGCCGACTACGAGGCCTTCCTCGAACGGCAGACCGAGCAGTGCGTGCGCGAGCAGGAACGGATCGGGCTGGACGTGCTGGTGCACGGCGAATTCGAGCGCAACGACATGGTCGAGTACTTCGGCGAGCAGCTCGATGGCTTCGCCTTCACCGGCAACGGCTGGGTGCAGAGCTATGGCTCGCGCTGCGTGAAGCCGCCGCTGATCTACGGCGACGTCAGCCGCCCGGCGCCGATGACGGTGCGCTGGTCGCACTACGCGCAGTCGCTGACCGACAAGCCGATGAAGGGCATGCTGACCGGCCCGGTGACGGTGCTGCAATGGTCGTTCGTGCGCGACGACCAGGAGCGCGCGCAGACCTGCCGGCAGATCGCGCTGGCGCTGCGCGACGAGGTCAACGACCTGGAAGCGGCCGGCATCGCCGCGATCCAGATCGACGAACCGGCGCTGCGCGAGGGCTTGCCGCTGCGCCGCGCGCAATGGCCGGCCTACCTTGGCTGGGCGGTGGAGGCCTTCCGCATCAGCGCCAGCGGCGTGGGCGACGCCACCCAGATCCACACCCACATGTGCTACGCGCAGTTCAACGACATCATCGACTCGGTGGCGGCGCTGGATGCGGACGTGATCTCGATCGAGACCTCGCGCTCGCGGATGGAACTGCTCGATGCGTTCGCGCGCTTCGACTACCCCAACCAGGTCGGCCCCGGCGTCTACGACATCCACTCGCCGCGCGTGCCCGACCGCAGCGAGATGGTGGACCTGCTGCGCAAGGCCGCCGAGGTCCTGCCGGCGCAGAAGCTGTGGGTGAACCCGGACTGCGGCCTGAAGACCCGCGGCTGGGCGGAAACCCGGGCGGCGCTGACCGCGCTGGTCGAGGCGGCACGGGAGATGCGCGGCGAGGCGTTTGCCGCGTGACACACGAACGCGCCGCCGTGCATCGCGGCGGCGCGTTCCATCATCGCCACGGGCTCACCCGCGGCGGAAGCAGAAACTGGCGAAACCCGCGCGCAGGCGATGCAGGTCCACGTCGTCCTCGGCGATGCGGGCACGCCCTTCACCGCGGCACTCCTGCAACGCCCAATGCGCCACGCCGCGCGCAACCAGCCCTTCGGCGAGGCGGTACAGCGCCTGCACCGGGAACAGCGTCGGGTGCCAGGTGGTGCGGCATTCGTAGGCCACGCCGCTGGCCAGCACCGCGTCCAGCGCTTCGCCCACCGGGCCGGCGCTGCCACGGCGGCCGGTCACCGCGTCGTGGTGTTCGGCGGGGGCCTTGATGTCCAGCCCGATCCAGTCCAGCTGCGGCAACACCCGGCGCAGCCGCGCCGGGTACATGCCGCCGCTGTGCAGGCCGATCCGG
The DNA here is from genome assembly GCF_022359915.1 of Stenotrophomonas sp. NLF4-10. Lineage (NCBI taxonomy): Bacteria > Pseudomonadati > Pseudomonadota > Gammaproteobacteria > Lysobacterales > Lysobacteraceae > Stenotrophomonas > Stenotrophomonas sp. NLF4-10. The sequence continues at coordinate 697,620 of NZ_JAKSEE010000003.1, read as the reverse complement.
TAACCCATCGCCTTCACCCGCGCGATGGCCTCCGGCAGCGCGGCCTGCGCGGTCGGCTCGCCGCCGGAGAACACCACCGCGTCGAGCAGCCCGCGGCGGCGTTGCAGGAAGGCCGTCACCTGCGCCCAGTCCAACTCGACCGGCCCGCGCGCAGGCAGCAGCTCCGGGTTGTGGCAGTAGCCGCAGCGCCACGGGCAGCCCTGCAGGAACAACACCGCCGCCAGCCCGCCGGGAAAGTCGATGCTGGTCAGCGGCGTCATTCCACCGACGCGGATCATGCGGCCCTGCGCACCGGGGTTTCGCTGAAGAAGCGCCGTTGCGCGTGCTCGCCCTGCTTGCCGATGTTGAAGCTGGATACCGGGCGGTGGTAGCCCATCACCCGCGTCCACACTTCGCAGCGCTGGCGGTCTTCGTCGCGCAGCGGCGCGGTGGCGGCGGGAGTTGCGGGAATGGCGATGGTGTTCATGCGGTTGTCTCCTCGTGGGACGTGACGTCGTCGGTGGTGGGCGACATGGCGGCCGCCCGGGTTTCCGCCAGCAGCCGCTCGTCGCAGCGCGGGCAGAATTCGTGCTCGCCCGCCAGGTAGCCGTGTACCGGGCAGATCGAGAAGGTGGGGGTGACGGTGATGTACGGCAGGCGGAAGCGGCTCAGCGCGCGCCGTACCAGCTCGCGGCAGGCCTCGCCGCTGGAAATGCGCTCGCCCATGTACAGGTGCAGCACGGTGCCGCCGGTGTACCTGGCCTGCAACGCTTCCTGTCGTTCCAGCGCCTCGAACGGGTCGTCGGTGAAACCCACCGGCAGCTGCGAGGAGTTGGTGTAGTACGGCTTGTCGGCGCTGCCGGCCTGCAGGATGTCCGGCCAGCGGCGGCGGTCCTCCTTGGCGAAGCGGTAGGTGGTGCCTTCGGCCGGCGTGGCTTCGAGGTTGTAGAGCTGGCCGGTGGCTTCCTGGAACGCCACCATCCGCGCGCGCACGTGGTCGAGCAGGCGCAGGGCGAAGGCGTGGCCCCAGTCGCTGGTCAGGTCGTGCGCATCGCCGCTGAAGTTGCGGATCATCTCGTTGATGCCGTTCACCCCCAGCGTCGAGAAATGGTTGCGCAGGCTGCCGAGGTAGCGCTTGGTGTACGGGTACAGGCCGTCGTCGATCAGCTGCTGGATGGTGCTGCGCTTGATCTCCAGGCTGCGCCGGCCCAGTTCCAGCAGCTCGTCCAGCCGTGCGAACAACGCGGCCTCGTCGCCGCGGTGCAGGTAGCCCAGCCGCGCGCAGTTGATCGTCACCACGCCGAGGCTGCCGGTCTGCTCGGCGCTGCCGAACAGGCCGTTGCCGCGCTTGAGCAGCTCGCGCAGGTCCAGCTGCAAACGGCAGCACATCGAGCGGATCATCCCCGGGTCCAGCTCGGAGTTGATGAAGTTCTGGAAGTACGGCAGGCCGTACTTGGCGGTCATGTCGAACAACAGCCGCGCGTTCTCCGATTCCCACGGGAAATCGGCGGTGATGTTGTAGGTGGGGATCGGGAAGGTGAACACCCGGCCGCGCGCATCGCCCGCGCTCATCACCTCGATGTAGGCGCGGTTGATCAGGTCCATCTCGGCCTGCAGTTCGCCGTAGGTGAACGGCATTTCCTCGCCGCCGATGAACGGCGTCTGCTGCTTCAGGTCATCCGGGCACACCCAGTCGAAGGTGAGGTTGGTGAACGGCGTCTGCGTGCCCCAGCGCGAGGGCACGTTGAGGTTGAAGATCAGCTCCTGGATGCACTGGCGCACCTCGTCGTAGGACAGCCCGTCCTTGCGCACGAACGGCGCCATGTAGGTATCGAACGAGGAGAACGCCTGCGCGCCGGCCCATTCGTTCTGCAGGGTGCCGAGGAAGTTGACGATCTGCCCCACCGCCGAGGACAGATGCTTCGGCGGGCCGGCCTCGACCTTGTTGGGCACGCCGTTGAAGCCTTCGTACAGCAGCGTGCGCAGCGACCAGCCGGCGCAGTAGCCGGCCAGCATGTCCAGGTCGTGGATGTGCAGGTCGGCCTCGCGGTGGGCGCGGCCGATCTCCGGCGGATAGACCCGCTCCAGCCAGTAGTTGGCGGTGACCTTGCCGGCCGCGTTCAGGATCAGCCCGCCCAGCGAATAGCCCTGGTTGGCATTGGCGTTGACCCGCCAGTCGGCACGGCTCAGGTACTCCTCGACCGAGGAAATCGAATCGACCAGATGCCGCCCGGCCGTGGCCGGGGAAGTGCTTGGCTCCATTGACAGCCCCTTCAATCCACAAGATGTTGTGGACATGATTCATGAAAACAACAATATGTTGTTTGACATGGATCAAGCCGGGGGCTGGTGGCAGGGATACTCGACTCCCCGACCGTGCCGGCACGGGGCCGCGGAACCGGCCTCCTTCCCACGGGATTTCCGCGGCTGGAACCTCAGGCGGTGGCCGGCCCGGCCAGCTCCACCGACACCACGCCTTCCACGCCACCCAGCAGCTCGGCCTTGGCCAGCAGCTGCGCGCGCGGCAGCGGCGGATCGCAGTCGATGTCGACGATGTCGTCGCCCTGCTCGCGCGGGCGCAGGGTGATGCGTTTGACCGGCAGGCCGGCGTCGGCGGCCGCCGCTTCCACCCGCGCCAGCGGCGTGCCGGCGGCCACCCGCAGGCGCAGGCGGCCGCTGCGCGCGCGACGGCGCAGGTAGCGTTGTTCCAGTGGCTTGAGCAAGGCCAGGATCGCCCACATCAGCGCCGTGGCCATCACCGCCGCGGCGTACAGGCCGGCGCCGGCGGCCAGGCCGACCGCCGCCACCGCCCACAGCCCCGCGGCCGTGGTCAGCCCGCGGATCACCTGCTCGCGTTGCAGGAACAGGATGGTGCCGGCGCCGAGGAAACCCACGCCGCTGACCACCTGCGCGGCGATGCGCGAGGGATCGAGCACGATGTTGGGCTGGCCCAGCACGTCGAAGAAGCCGAAGGCCGAGACGATGATCGCCAGCGCCGAGCCCACGCATACCAGCATGTGCGTGCGCAGCCCGGCCGCCCATTCCAGGCGCCCGCGGTTGATGCCGATCACCGAACCCAGCAAGGCCGCCAGCAGCAGCCGCAGGCCCATTTCCCACCACTGGATCATCGTCGCCTCCGGCGCGTCATCACGGTCCACCGCAGTGTAGACCTTGCAGCCGTGTGGCCTCTCACGAAGCAGTGCGTCGGGCAATGCACGATGGCGGCGCTACAGTAGCTGCCCCCACCACGGAACCTGCGCGATGCACCGCAACGACACCGCCCTGCTGGTCATCGACCTGCAACCGGACTTCATGCCCGGCGGCGCGCTGCCCTGCGCCGAGGGCGACGCCATCGTGCCGGGCATCGCCGCACTGCTGGCGGCGCGCCGCTATGCCACCGTCGTCGCCACGCAGGACTGGCACCCGGCCGACCATGCCTCGTTCGCCAGCCGGCACGCCGGGCATTCGCCGTTCGAGACCATCGAACTGCACGGCCATCCGCAGACGCTGTGGCCGGACCACTGCGTGCAGGGCAGCACCGGCGCGGCGCTGCATCCGCAAGTGGATTGGAACCACGCCGACCTGATCCTGCGCAAGGGCAGCAACCGGCAGGTGGATTCCTACAGCGCCTTTCGCGAAAACGTCGGCCCGGACGGCGGCCGCCCGGCCACCGGGCTGGCCGGCTGGCTGCGCGAACGCGGCATCGCCGAAGTGCACGTGTGCGGGCTGGCGCGCGACTACTGCGTGTTGTGGAGCGCGCAGGATGCGGTGGAAGCCGGCTTCCGCGTGGGTTTCCACTGGGACCTGACGCGCCCGGTCGATGCGGGCAACGACGCCGCCACGCGGCAGGCGCTCGCCGCCGCCGGAATTGCGGTTCTTTGATTGCGGGGATACCGCCAGGGACTCTCTTTCCCTTGTGGTATCCCGGTAGCGCCCGACCGTTGGTCGTGGCGGCGGCACGAAGCGCCGATGGGCTCACTGCCGGCTGTTCGACAGTACCGACCAACGGCCGGCACCCACCTGCAGGCGGGCAGCAGACCCGCAACCGGCATCACCGGAACACCACCGTGCGATGCCCGTTGAGCAGGATGCGGTGCTCGACGTGGCGGCGCACCGCACGGGCCAGCACCAGCGATTCGGTGTCGCTGCCCAGCCGCACCAGGTCGCGCGGGGTCATCGCGTGGTCCACGCGGGCCACGTCCTGCTCGATGATCGGGCCTTCGTCGAGGTCGCAGGTCACGTAGTGCGCGGTGGCGCCGATGATCTTGACCCCGCGCGCATGCGCCTGGTGGTAGGGCTGGGCGCCCTTGAAGCTGGGCAGGAAGCTGTGGTGGATGTTGATCGCGCGCCCGGCCAGCGCCGCGCACAGCTGTGGCGAGAGGATCTGCATGTAGCGCGCCAGCACCACCAGGTCGATGTTCTCGCGTTCGACCAGATCGAGGATCTGCCGCTCCTGCTGCGCGCGGTTGTCCACGCTCACCGGCAGGTGGTGGAACGGTATCCCGTAGGACCCGGCCAGCGCGGCGAAATCGGCGTGGTTGGAAGCCACCGCCGCGACCTCCACCTGCAACTGGCGGCTGTGCGCGCGGAACAGCAGGTCGTTGAGGCAGTGCCCTTGTTTGCTGACCAGCACCAGCAGGCGCGCACGGCGCCGCGCGTCGTGCAGTTGCCAGTCCATCGCATAGTCCTCGCCCAGCCGTTGCAGGCGCCCGCGCACCGCCGGCTCCTCGCCTGCCGAAGCCATGTCGAAGTGCACGCGCAGGAAGAAACGGCCGCTTTCCTCGTCGCCGAACTGCTGCGCGTCGAGGATGTTGCAACCGGCCTCGAACAGCAGGCCGGAAACGCGGTAGACGATGCCGGTGCGATCCGGGCAGGACAGGGTGAGGATGTAGTCGGGGCGCATCGCGTCGAGTCTAGCGGCGGGCAAAATTTTCCGGGGAAACCAAACGACAAGCCCGGTGCCCGCGAAAAGGCGAATTCCCGTGGATGCGGGGCCTGTCACGCATGGGGCATTCCCGGCAAAGCCCGCACCGGGCAAGCCCGGTGCCTACGCAAAGACGATCCCTGTAGGTGCGGGGCTTGCCCCGCACGGGGTCTTCCCGGCAAAGCCCGGCACCTACGCGAACAACCCGCGCACGCCGTGCGGCTCGCAACGCCGGTAGCGGGGCGCGGCTTCCACCTTCGCGCCCAGTTCGGCCGCCGCATGCCACGGCCAGCGCGGGTCGTAGAGGATGCCGCGGGCGATGCCGATGGCATCGGCGCGGCCTTCGGCAAGGATCGCCTCGGCCTGCCGCGCCTCGGTGATCAGGCCCACGGCGATGACCGGCGTGCGCACCTGCGCCTTGATCGCCTCGGCCAGCGGCACCTGGTAGCCGGGGCCGACCGGAATCTGCTGGCGCGGGTCGAGCCCGCCGCTGGAGACGTGGATGAAATCGCTGCCGCGCGCTTCCAGCGCCCGGGCCAGCGCGATGCTCTGCGCGACGTCCCAGCCGCCCTCCACCCAGTCGCTGGCGGAGATGCGCACGCCCACCGCGACGCCGGCCGGCACCGCCGCGCGCACCGCGTCGAACACACGCAGCACCAGCCGCATGCGGTTTTCCAGCGGGCCGCCGTATGCGTCGTCGCGGCGGTTGCTCAGCGGCGACAGGAACTGGTGCAGCAGGTAGCCATGCGCGGCGTGGATCTCAATCAGCTCCAGGCCCAGCCGCACCGCGCGCCGGGCGGCCTCGGCGAACGCTTCCACCACGCCGTCGATGGCGACCGCGTCCAGTGCCTGCGGCACGGGATCGCCTTCGTTGAACGGCAATGGCGAAGGCGCCAGCACCTGCCAGCCATTCGGCTGGTCCGGGGCGATGGCGGCACCGCCCTCCCACGGGCGCGCGGTCGAGGCCTTGCGCCCGGCGTGGGCCAGCTGGATGCCGATGGGCATCGGCGACCAGCGCCGCAGCGAGGCCAGCACCTCGCCCAGCGCCGCCTCGGTGGCGTCGTCCCACAGCCCCAGGTCGGCCCAGCTGATGCGCCCGCGCGGCGCCACCGCGGTGGCTTCGAGGATCAGCAGGCCGGCGCCGGACTGCGACAGCATGCCCAGGTGCTGGTCGTGCCAGCTGCTGGCGCGGCCGTCCTCGGCCGCGTACTGGCACATCGGCGCGATCACGATGCGGTTGGGCAGCGACAACGGGCCGAGCTGCAACGGCGAAAACAACAGGCTCACGGCAAGGGGGGTCCGGCGATGGGGTGCGCCATTGCAGCGTCCATCGACCGGCACATCAACCGGGCCGGTGGATCACTGCGTCTTGGCGGCCGGGCCGAAGCGGCGCCCCGGTTCAGTCCCGCGGCAGCGGCAGCACCGGCACCCCGGTCGGGTGGCCTTCGGCATCCAGCGCGATCATCACGAAGGTGCCCTTGGTGCACAGCTGGCGCGCGCCGCTGAGCAGGTCCTCGGTGACCAGCTCCACCTCCACGTGCATCGAGCTGCGACCGACCCGCACCACCCGGCCGATGGTTTCCACCATCTGCCCGACCCGGATCGGCAGCTTGAAATCGACCTGGTCCGAGCGCGCGGTCACCACCGTGCGGCGCGAGTAGCGGGCGGCGGCGAGGAAGGCGGCCTTGTCCATCCACGCCAGCGCCTGGCCACCGAACAGGGTGCCCATGTGGTTGGTGTGGTTGGGAAAGACGATTTCCGCCATGCGGACTTCGGTGGGCGGGACGGTGGTGTCGGCGGCGTTCATGGCGGGATCGTGGAGTGCGGCGGCGTGGTGCAGGATACGCAGGACCGGCGATGCCGGGCGTGACGCCCGCATGGCGCCACGCCCGGACCGGCGGGGTTTCCCCCGCCCTGCTTCAGAAGTTCATGTCGAAGGCGACCTCGCCCTGCACGCCGACCTGGTAGGCCGACACGCGGCGCTCGAAGAAGTTGGTCAGCTCCTGCACGTCCTGCAGTTCCATGAACGGCAGCGGGTTGCGCACGTTGTACTTCCTGTCCATGCCGAGCTTGGCGAAATGGTTGTCGGCGCAGTGCTGCAGGTACTGGCGCATGTCGCGGGTGGAGATGCCGGCCACGCCGCCGGAGAGCACGTCCTCGGCGAACTGCACCTCGCATTCGATCGCCTCTTCCAGCATGTCGTAGACCTGCTGTTCCATCCGCGCATCGAACAGGTCCGGTTCCTCGGCGCGGATGGTGCGCACGCACTCGAAGGCGAACTCCATGTGGCAGCTCTCGTCGCGGAACACCCAGTTGGTGCCCGACGCCAAGCCCGGCAGCAGGCCGCGCGAGCGGAAGTAATAGACGTAGGCAAAGGCGGCGAAGAAGAACAGGCCCTCGATGCACGCGGCGAAGCAGATCTGGTTGAGCAGGAACTGGCGGCGCTGCTCGCGCGTCTCGATGCGCTTCAGGCCCTGGATCGAGTCGATCCACTTGAAGCAGAAGTCGGCCTTCTTCTTGATCGATTCGATGTTCTCCACCGCGGCGAAGGCCTTGAAGCGCTCCTCCGGGTCGGGCAGGTAGTTGTCGAGCAGGGTCAGGTAGAACTGCACGTGCAGCGCTTCCTCGTACAGCTGGCGCGACAGGTACATGCGCGCCTCGGGCGCGTTGAGGTGCTGGTACAGGTTCAACACCAGGTTGTTGGAGACGATGGAATCGCCGGTGGCGAAGAACGCGACCAGGCGGTGGATCAGGTGGCGGTCGGCCGGCGACATCTTGTGGTGCAGGTCGGTGATGTCGATCTGGAAGTTGATCTCGTCCACCGTCCAGCTGTTCTTGATCGCGTTGCGGTACATCTCGTAGAAGTCCGGGTAGCGCATCGGGCGCAACGTCAGTTCGAAACCGGGGTCGAGCAGCATCTGGCGGGGTTGTGCGGACATGAGGTGACTCCATTTCCTTCTCATCTCGGGAGAAGGTGGCGCGGGGCGCCGGGTGAGGGTTCGGCAAGGAGGTGAGGGCGGCTTCGCCGTACCCTCACCCCAACCCCTCTCCCGCGGGGAGAGGGGATTCAGGCGTTTACTGGCAGGCCTCGCAGGCTTCCGGGTTCTCCAGCGAGCAAGCCACGGCCTGCGTCGGGGTGTAGCTGGACACGGTGGTCTTGGCGATCTTGGTGGCCGGGCGCGAGCGCAGGTAGTAGCAGGTCTTGATGCCCTGCTTCCATGCGTACATGTACATCGACGACAGCGCGCCGATGTTCGGGCTTTCCATGAACAGGTTGAGCGAGGCGGACTGGTCGATGAAGGCGCCGCGGCCGGCGGCCATGTCGATCAGCGAGCGCATCGGCAGCTCCCATACCGTGCGGTAGACCGTGCGCAGCGCTTCGGGAATCTGCGCGATGTTCTGGATCGAGCCGTCGGCCAGCTTGATCGCATCGCGCATCTCTGCCGTCCACAGGCCGAGCTGCTTGAGTTCGCCGACCAGGTAGCGGTTGATCTGCAGGAAGTCGCCGGACAGGGTTTCGCGCTTGAACAGGTTGGACACCTGCGGCTCCACGCACTCGTAGCAGCCGGCGATCGAGGCGATGGTCGCGGTCGGGGCGATGGCGATCATCAACGAGTTGCGCAGGCCGTGCTGCTGGATGCGCTCGCGCAATGCATCCCAGCGCGCGGCGTCGGCCGGCACCACGTTCCAGGCGTCGAACTGCAAGGCGCCGCTGGCCGCGCGGGTGTCGGCGAACGAGGCATGCCTGCCGCGTTCCTGCGCCAGTTCGCACGAGGTCTCCAGCGCGTGGAAGTAGATTTCCTCGGCGATCTTCGCCGACAGCGCGCGCGCGGCGTCGGAGTCGAACGCCAGCCGCTTGCGGAAGAACACGTCCTGCAGGCCCATGCAGCCCAGCCCCACCGGGCGCCAGCGCAGGTTGCCGCGGCGCGCGGTCTCGATCGGGTAGAAATTCAGGTCGATCACCCGGTCGAGCTGGCGCACCGCAAGGCGCACGGTTTCGGCCAGCTTGTCGAAATCGAAGTCGCCGTGCTCGTCGAGGTGGTTGCCGAGGTTGATCGAACCGAGGTTGCACACCGCCGTTTCCTCGGCGCTGGTGACTTCCAGGATCTCGGTGCACAGGTTGGACAGGTGGATCACGTTGCCGGCACGCAGGGTCTGGTTGCTGGCGCGGTTGCACTTGTCCTTGAAGGTCATCCAGCCGTTTCCGGTCTCGGCCAGCGTGCGCATCATCCGCGCGTACAGCTTGCGTGCCGGAAGGGTGCGCGCGGCCTTGCCCTGCGCCTCGGCCTGCAGGTAGGCGCGCTCGAACGCCTCGCCGTACAGGTCGGTGAATTCCGGCACCACGCGCGGATCGAACAGCGACCATTCCTGGTCGGCCTCCACGCGCTGCATGAACAGGTCCGGCACCCAGTTGGCGAGGTTGAGGTTGTGGGTGCGGCGCGAATCGTCGCCGGCGTTGTCGCGCAGCTCGAGGAAATCCTCGATGTCGGCGTGCCAGGTTTCCAGGTACACGCAGGCCGCGCCCTTGCGCTTGCCGCCCTGGTTGACCGCGGCCACCGACGAATCCAGCGTCTTCAGCCACGGCACGATGCCGTTGGAGTGGCCGTTGGTGGACTTGATCAGCGAGCCGCGCGAGCGCACGCGGGTGTAGCTCACGCCGATGCCGCCGCTGAACTTGGACAGCTGCGCGATGTCGCCGTACTTCGCATAAATGGATTCAAGCGAATCCTGCGGCGAATCCAGCAGGAAGCACGAGGACAGCTGCTCGTGGCAGGTGCCGGCGTTGAACAGGGTCGGGCTGGACGGCAGGTAGTCGAGGTTGCCCAGCCGCTGGTACAGCGCCAGCGCCTCGGGCACGTCCTCGGAGAGCGCGCTGGCGATGCGCAGGAAGAACTGCTGCGGCGTCTCGATCACCTTGCGCGTATGCGGGTGGCGCAGCAGGTAGCGGTCGTACAGCGTGCGCAGGCCGAAGTAGTCGAAGTTGAAGTCCAGCGACGGGTCGATGGCGTCGTTGAGCTTGCGCGCGTTGGTCTGCACGAAGCCGAGCAGGCGGTCGTTGATCAGCCCCACTTCATGGCCGCGGCCCACCGACTGCGAGAACGCGTGGATTTCCTGCCCGGACACTTCCTTGGCGATGAAATTCGCCAGCAGCCGCGCGGCCAGGCGGCCGTACTCGGGCTCTTCGCCGATCAGCAGCGCCGCGGTGCGGATGGAGAGTTCATCCAGCTCCTGCGTGGTCGCGCCGTTGTACAGGCCGGAGATGGTGCGGGTGGCCACGCGCATCGGATCGACCGCATGCAGGCCCTCGCAGCAGCGCTGGATGGCGCGCACGATCTTGTTCAGGTCCACCGGCTCGGTGCTGCCGTTGCGCTTGGCCACGCTCATGGCGGTGGCGGTCGGCGGCGGGGTGAGGTCGAAAGCCGGGGTGGCGGCCACTGCTTCGGCGGTCGGGGTCTGCGACATCTGGCGTCTCCATGCGGGGATGCACGGGCCCGGCCTGTCCCTCGCAGGCGCGGATGGCATCGGAAGCACAGGGTGGGAGCGCGGTGTCGCACGGCCTGCGACCGGCATGGAAACCATGCGGGAGGCCCTGCTGCACCAGCCATCTCCCCCCGGAGATTCCGCGGCCGGCACCGCGCGGCGTGCATCGCGCGGCTGTCGGCAGGTCTTCGGACTCGTGGATGCGGCGGGAATGTTTCCCGGCCACCTTGGCCGCCGCTTCCCAGGGCCACCGCCCCAGTGCGAAATCGCGACCTCGTCTCCACCTACCGCTGCGGGGCAGTGCCGGGTTTGGACCAGCTTCCCTTTCAATCCGGGGAATCCCCGGAACCGACGGGCCACAAGATAGTGGGGGTAAATGACGGGGTCAACGCCAAATGTTGTGGATAACCGCGTTTCCCTTGGGGCGCAAGCGATCTGCCCTGCCGGGGCCGGCATGGGCGCGTTGGCCTGCTCGCCGCGATTGCGCAGTCAAGCCCCGGGAAGCCGATTCAAGGGTGGGAAAACTCCCTGCGCATTCATCGTCCAACCGTCCGGTTGCACCGCCATGACTTCCGGCGGGCGCTGCCGCCAGGCCCGTCGGCGATGCTGCGCCCACGCCCGCCCGAACACGGATGTCCCCATGCGCCGCCTGCTCCTCGCCACCGCTCTGCTCGCCCTGCCGCCGCTGGCCGCCCGCGCCGACTCGGTGAAGTCACCGGAACTGTCCTCCACCCAGTGCGGGGTCGGCACCGACTACGACGTGCTGGTCGACGGCGGCGGCATCTGGCTGCGCCGGCACGACGCCACCCCGCGCGAGATCGTGTTCCACGACGGCCAGCTGAGCATCGACGGCCACATGCAGGCGGTCAGCGACGCCGACGCGCAGCGCCTGCGCGTGCTCGAGGCCGGGGTGCGCCAGCTGATGCCGGCGGTCACCGGCATCGCCAATGAATCGGTGGGGATCAGCTTCGACGTGCTGGACGTCGTCTATGGCTCCCTGACCGGCAAGTTCGATTCGCGCAAGGTGCGCGTCCTGCGCAGGGACGCCGAGCGCTTCGTCGCCTCGACCATCGGCCGCGGGCGCTGGGAGCAGGACCTGTTCGGCGAGGGCTTCGACCAGCGCGTGCAGGATGCGGCCGAATCACTCAAGGGTTCGATCGCCCGCGGCGTGCTGTGGACCATGCTCACCGGCGGCGAGGAACGCATCGAGAAACGCACCGAGAAGATCGAGGCCGAGCTCGAGCCGAAGATCGAAGCGCGCGCACGCGCCCTGGAACAGCATGCACAGTCCCTGTGCACCCAGGTGCTGGCACTGGACCGGATACAGTCGGCGCTCGAGTTCCGCTACGACGGCCAGCCGCTGCGGATGATGCGGGTCAGCGGCGACGATGCGCCGGCGCCGGTGGCGAAGGAACTGGCGCCGGACAACGGCATCACCCTGCCGTAGGTCGGGGCTACGCACCCGACGAAGACATGCTCGAGTTGGCCGGATGTCGGGGCATAGCCCCGACCTACCTTCGAAAGCCCGGCGCTGTCGCAGGGAATGCCCCCGCCGGGCCAAGGCCCGGCGCTACGGCAACTGCGCCAGTTCCTCGCGCACCAGCCGCACCACCAGCTTGTCCAGCGTATCCACCGAGTAATTGGACACCTCGTGCACGGTCTCGCCGCCGGGGCCGCTGCCGGGGTCGGCCGCGTCCTTGTAGGTGAGGAAGATGAAGCGCCCGCCGGTGTACTGCGCGATCTGCCGCTGCACGATCTCGCCGGTGCTGTCCTGCCCCGACGCGGCCACGCTGAACACCTTGATGCCCTTGCCCAGCGCCGCGAGCATGGTCTGGTCGTAATGCGGTTGCGGGTAGTCCATGTGCGGCGGCGCGTCGGCCAGCGACAGCAGCAGGCGCGTGGTCGCCGGGCCGCGCCAGTCCAGCGCTTGCACCGCGTGGTCGAAGGCTTCGTTCATCGCCTCGGGCATGTCGCCGCCGCCACCGGCGCGCACGCCGTCGAGCACTTGCTGGAACGCGGCGACATTGCCGGTCAGGTCCCAGCTGCGCACGAAGTAGACGTCGCCGCGGTCACGGTAGGTGACCAGCCCGAGGCACACGTCCGGGCGCGAGGGCAGTTGCTCGATGCCGCGCACGATGTCGCGCAGCGAGCCGCGCAGCTTGTCGATCTCGTCGCCCATCGAGCCGGTGGCATCGACCATGAACACCAGGTCCAGCCGCGCCCGTTCGGGCGTCGCCTGCACCGGCAGCACCACTTCCAGCGCGTTCTTCTGCCCGCGCCGCAGTTGCACCTGCGCCTGCCGGCCATCGCGGCGCACGTCGATGCGGTAGCTGGCCGAATCGCGGTCGTCGAAGGCGTTCAGGTGCAGCCACGCCTGTCCGCCGGCATCGGTACGCGCCCACATGCGCGCGCCATCGGCCGAGGCCACCGCGACCTCGGCGTCGGGCACCACCCGGCCCTGTGCATCGACCACGCGCAGGCGCTGGCGCACGGTCACGTCGCGCCCCAACCGCGCCGACTCGTCATGGCCTTGCAGGAACTGTAGGAAACCGCCGAAGTCGGCGTTGTCATCGACCACGCCGGCGGTCACCGGCGCCTGCTGCCGGCGTATCGGCGGCAGCGGCCTGCGCGGCGGCGACAAGCGCTCGGCACGGGCGCCGCTGACTGCCACCGAATCGAGCGCGGCGGCCGGCATCGGCGCGGGCGGGGCCGGCGGCGATGGGGCGGCTTCCAGCCGCGCCCCGTCATGCAACGCCTTCTCCGCCAGTGCCGGCTCCGCACGTTCGCGGCGCGGTGATTGCGGCTGTGGATCAGCCACCTCGCGCATCCGTGGCGTGTCGCTGCATACGGTGGCCGCGGGTGCGCGGAAGTTCGGCGCGGTCTGGCGCTGGCGCCGCGGGTGCTGCACCTGTGCTGCCTGTGCCGGGACCACGCCGGCGGGCTGCGGCCACAGCGGTTCGGCGGCAAGCGCCGGCCACCCGGCCAGCAGCGTCAGGGCGAACGCCATCGAGGAAGCCGGCAGACGGCGGGGGGACGGGTATGCGTGTTTCATTGGTTCCTCCACTGGGGGTGCGTCGTTGCATCCACAGGCAGGAACGGACCACTGCCGTCGATGGGGTCGAGCGCCGGCATCGGGCCGGCGCCCGGTCATCTCCGGTTCGGTTTGGCCGGCCTCCCCTGCCCGCGCAGGGCAAGCGGGAGGGCCGGCCGCGATGCTCAGTCGAGCACGACCAGGTTCACGTCGATGTTGCCGCGGGTGGCATTGGAGTACGGGCACACCTGGTGCGCCTTGTCGACCAGCGCCTGCGCCTGCTCGCGGGCAAGGCCGGGCACGCGCACGCGCAACTCGACCTGGATGCCGAAGCCGTCGCCCAGCGGGCCGATGCCGACCTGGCTGTCGATCGAGACCTCGCCCGGCAAGGACACTTTCCCGCGGCTGGCCACCAGCTTCAGCGCGCCGATGAAGCAGGCCGCGTAGCCGGCGGCGAACAGCTCCTCGGGATTGGTGCCGGCACCGCCGGCGCCGCCCAGTTCGGTGGGCGTGCTCAGTTCGAGTTCCAGCCCGGTTTCACCGCGGGCGCGGCCCTGGCGGCCCCCGGTGACGTGGGCCTGGGCGGTATAGGCGACTTTTTCCAGTGACATGGTGTTTCTCCGGTACTCGGGTGGCGCGCTGGGAAAGGGGGTGCCGGGCGCCACGGGCGGCAATATTAATTTGCTATCAAATAGCACGCTATTTTTCAGGCGGAAAAAAGCGTCGCGTTCGGTTCATGGCCCCTGCTCCAGGTTCAGCCGCAGGGTTTCCAGTTGCCGCTTGAGCGCGGCCAGTTCGTCCAGCGCGCAGCCGACCGCGCACATCACCTGCTCCGGGATCCGTTCGGCCTTGCGCCGCAGCGCGCGGCCCGCGGCGGTGAGCGCGACGATCACCTGGCGCTCGTCCTCGCGGGCGCGGGTGCGGGTGACCAACCCTGCCGTCTGCAGGCGCTTGAGCAGCGGGGTCAGCGTGGCCGAGTCCAGGAACAGGCGCTCGCCGATCTCCGAGACGGTCAGCGCGTCGCGCTCCCATAGCACCAGCATCACCAGGTACTGCGAATAGGTCAGGCCCAGCTCCTTCAGCAGCGGCCGGTAGTGCTTGTTCATCGCCAGGTTCGCCGAATACAGCGCGAAGCACAGCTGCCTGTCCAGGCGGAGCAGCGAGGGATCGGCGGCGGCGGTGCGGGAGGCCATGCCCTCAATCTACATCGTGAGAAATTAAATAGCAAACTATTTATTTCCGGAGATCACGTCCGCTTGCCGGAGCGCACCGCTCAATGGCGGTGCGCGGTACCCAGGTACTCTGCGCTCTGCATCTCGATCAGACGGCTGGCGGTGCGCTCGAAGGCGCCGGCCAGGCGGGTGCCCGAATACAGCAGCGGCGGCGCGTCCTGCGCGGTGCACACCAGGTTGACCTGGCGGTCGTACAGCTCGTCGATCAGGTTGACGAAGCGGCGCGCGGCGTCCTCGTTCATGCGGTCGAAGTGCGGGATGCCGCCGAGCAGCACCGTGTTGAACTCGCGCGCGATCTCGATGTAGTCCGAAGGCCCGCGCGGGCCCTCGCACAGCGCCGGGAAATCGAACCAGACGATGCTCTTGCCGCGCCCGCGCACCGGGATCTTGCGGCCCTCGATGACGATGTTGCCAGCACGCGCGTCCTCGCCGCCGCTCAGCTCCTTCCAGCGCCCGGCCAGCCACGCATCGCCGTCGCCTTCCAGCGGCGCGCGGTACACCGGCGAACGGGTCAGCGCGCGCATGCGGTAGTCCTCGGTGCCCTCGGCGTACAGCTCCACGCAGTATTTCTGCAACAACGCAATGGCCGGCAGGAAGCTGTCGCGCTGCAGGCCGTCGAGGTACAGGTTCTCCACCGCGGTATTGGAGGTGGTCACCAGCGTCACGCCCTCGGCGAACAGGCGTTCGAGCAGGCGCGCCAGCAGCATCGCATCGCCGATGTCGGTGACGAAGAACTCGTCCAGCACCAGCACGCGCAGGTTGTTGCGCCATTCCTGGGCGATCTTCGCCAGCGGGTCGCTCTGGCCCTGGTGCTCGCGCAGCCGCTCGTGGATGCCGCGCATGAAGCGGTGGAAATGGGTGCGGTATTTCTGCCTGATCGGCAGGCCGTCGTAGAACAGGTCGACGAGGAAGGTCTTGCCGCGGCCGACGCCGCCCCAGAAATACAGCCCCGGCACCGCCTCGGGCTTCTTCCAGAAGGCGGACAGCCGGTCCAGCCAGCCGTCCTGCTCGGTATCGACGAGGGCCTCGTGGATGCGGTCCAGCTCGGCCAGCGCCGCATGCTGGGCCGGGTCGTCGCGCCAGTCGCCACGGGCCACGCCGGCGGCGTAGCGCTGCGAAGGGGTCGTCGCCGTCATGCTCAGCAGCTGCCGTCGGGCAGCCAGCGCCGCACTTCATGCTGGATCGCGCCGCGCAGGTCGATCAGCTTGCGATGGAAGAAATGGCTGGTGTCGGGCATGCGCACCAGTTGCGGCGGTCTGGCCAGCGACTCCACCCACTGGTAGACCGCCTGCGCATCGACCACTTCGTCGGCATCGCCCTGCACCACCAGCCAGTTCGCCGGCGGCTGCAGCCCGTCGAAATCCCAGGTGCGGCGGCCCACCGGCGGCGCGATCGAGATCAGCGCCTGTGGTTGCAGCGCGGCGCTGGCGCGCAGCGAGACGTAGGCGCCGAAGCTGAAGCCGGCCAGCCACAGCGCGCAGTCCGGGCGCTGCGCGCGCACCCATGCGGTCACCGCGCGCAGGTCGTCCTGCTCGCCCTCGCCATTGTCGAACGTGCCGGCCGAGGCGCCGACGCCGCGGAAATTGAAGCGCACCGTGGTCACGCCCAGCTCGCGCAGCGCGCGCGCGGCCATCGTCACCACCTTGTTGTGCATGCTGCCGCCTTCGGTGGACAGCGGGTGGCAGATGACGGCGACGGCGGACTGCGGCGCGGCCTCGGCGTCGGCCGGGTCGACGGCGACTTCCAGCGGCCCGGCCGGGCCATCCAGCACCAGCGTCGCCGATTCGTTGGGGAATGTGGGAGTCTGCATTCGGGCATGATACCGGCCCCGCCCGGCGGCTTCATCGCCGCCCCCTGCCCACGGTAGCCCCGACGCGATGCACTTCCTGGTTTCGAGCGTTGTATGCAGCGTGCTGGTTTCGGTCCTGCTGAAACTGGCGCCGCGGCGCGGCATCGACATCGCCCAGGCGGTGACCTGGAACTACCTGGCCGCCAGCGTGCTGTCGCTGTTGCTGCTCAAGCCCTCGCTGCAATCGCTGCGGGGCGGCCATGCGCCGTGGCCGGCGCTGCTCGGGCTGGCGGTGGCGCTGCCCGGCATCTTCCTGGTGCTGGCGCGCGCGGTGCGCGAGGCCGGCATCGTGCGCAGCGACGTGGCGCAGCGGCTGTCGCTGCTGTTGTCGTTGGGCGCGGCCTTCGTGCTGTTCGGCGAACACGCCAACGGCTGGAAGCTGGCCGGGCTGGGGCTGGGGCTGCTGGCGATCGCCGGGGTCAGCACGCGCAGCGGCGAGGCCACGGTCGCCGCGCCCGGCGGCTGGCGCTGGCTGCTGGCGGTGTGGGTGGGTTTCGCGCTGATCGACGTGCTGCTCAAGCAGGTGGCGCTGTCCGGCACGCCGGCCACCGCCGCGCTGCTGGCCAGCTTCGCCATCGCCTTCGTGCTGATGCTGGGGTGGCAACTGCAACGCCACTTCGGCGGCCGCAGCCGGCTGGGCGCGCGCAACCTCGGTTTCGGCCTGCTGCTGGGCGCGCTCAACTTCGGCAACATCCTGTTCTACGTGCGCGCGCACCAGGCGCTGCCGCACAGCCCGGCCACCATCTTCGCCGGCATGAACATCGGCGTGGTCTGCCTTGGCGCGCTGGTGGGCATCTTCGCCTTCGGCGAGAAGACCAGCCGCTGGAACCGCATCGGGCTGGGGCTGGCGGTGATTGCCATCGCATTGATCGCACGCGGCGCCGCCGGCTGATCGCCATCGGGCTCCCGTCGTCGAGCACACATGGGCATCCAGTGCAGCGCGCGCTTCGTTGGCGGCAAAGGCATGGCGAAGGCTCCGGATTATTTTGTTACTATGTAACAAAATAACAAAGGAAGCAGCGATGAAGAATGCCGCCACTTGGGCCGATGCCTCGGCCATCGCTTTGTCGGGCCTGTGCCTGCTGCACTGCCTGGCGTTGCCGCTGCTGGCCTCGCTGCTGCCGCTGCTCGGCGCCTGGAGCGAGGCCGAATGGGTGCACGGGCTGTTCGTCGCCCTGGCCCTGCCCGTGACCTGTTACGCGCTGTGGCGCACGCACCGGCGCCAAGCCCTGCCCGGTTCGATGTGGCTATTGGCGGGCGGCGGGCTGTCGTTGCTGGCGGCGGGCGCACTTGGCTGGCCACTGGCCAAGGCCGAAACCGGGCTGACCGTCGCCGGCAGCCTGATGCTGGCCGGCACCCACCTGTGGAACGCGTTGCGCCGCCGGCACGGCCACGGCTGAGCCACGCGCCGGCAGCAGCAGAGCATTCTTCACCTACGGGTCGTCGAAGCCCAGCAGCAGCGGGTCGTGGTCGGAGCTGCGCCACGGACCGGGCAGGTTGCGGCCCGGGTAGCCGACGTCATCGGCCTCGTCGGCATTGATGTGCCATTCGGCCGCACCCTTCAACCTTGCGGCCATGCCCGGATTGAGCAGGGCGTGGTCGAGGCGGCCGGTCTGGCCGTTGTAGACGTAGCTGTAGGGCTGCGCCACGCCGGCCACCTTGAACGCATCCTGCCAGCCATCGACGTGCAAGCGGCGGATCGGGTCTTCCATCGCATAGGCGTTGAAGTCGCCCAGCAGCACCGCGTCGCGGCTGCCGCTGCCGGTCGGGTCGCCCTGCAACCACTGGTTCAACAGCCGTGCCGATTCGACGCGGGTCGCGTTCCAACAGCCCTGGCCATCGTTCTGGTCGGCATCGGCGCCCGTCGCATCGGAGCAGCCCTTGGACTTGAAGTGGTTGGCCACCACCACGAACGGCATGCCCTTGCGGCCCATGCGGAAGGCCTGCGCCAGCGGCACGCGGCTGCGCTCGCCGAACGGTTCGCGCTCCAGCACCGCCGGCTTGCCCAGCGGGGTGATGCGCGAGGCGCGGTAGATGATGCCGACGCGGATCGGGTTGTCACCCGGTCCCTTGCCGGCATCGACGAACTGCCAGTCGCCGTCATCGGCCGCCGCATTGAGCGCGCGCACCAGCTGCGCGATGGCCGAATCCGGGCCGTAGCCGTCGTTCTCCAGTTCCATCAGCGCGGCCACGTCGGCGCCGAGGCTGCCGATGGTGGTGACCAGCTTGACCTGTTGCGCCAGCAGCTGTTCCTGCGTTTTCGCGCCGCGCAGGGTCGGGAAGCCGCCGCCGCGGCCATTGCCGTTGAAGTAGTTTTCGAGGTTGAACGCGGCGATGCGCAGGCCACCCGCCACCTGCGGCGGCTGTGGGCGCTCGAGCGCCGGCAGCTGCAGCGGACGGGTCAGCTGCAACCGGTAACCGTCGTCGAAACGCTGGTCGACCACGCCCTCGATGCCCTGCAACTGCATGCCGGTGCGCAGCACCGCGCCCTCCGGCAGGTAAGGCACGTTGCCGGGTTCGCGCTTGCCGTTGCCATCATCCAGGCGCAGCCGGCGGCGTGCATTGTCGGCCACCACCGCCGCATGTTCGGCACTGCCGGCGGCCGCCAGCTCGCTGGGCTGCCACAGGCGGCCACCAAAGGCGGCGGTGAGTTCGCCATAGCGCTGCAATCCGTCCTGGCCGGCCAGGGTCAGCGGCACGGCGATGCGTACCTGCATGCCCTCCAGCGCTTCCCAGCTGGGCGGCACGTCCCGCAGCATGGTCACCGCCGGCGCCGGGCGTGCGGCGATCGCCACGACCTTGTCGGCCTGCAGCGTGGTCAGACTGGTGTCGCCCTTGCCGGCCGGCTGCTCCTGCACGGTGCCGGTGATGCGCAGCCACTGGCCCGGCCGCGCGGCCGGCTCCGGCCCCATCCGCACGAACAGGCCGTCGGACGTGGCCGCATCGCCATCGCCGGCGTCCTGCACGAACACGCCGCCCAGCCCGGCGCGCAGGTCGGCGCTGACCATGCCTTCGATGGTGACGCGCCCACCATCGTGCGGGCTGCGTTCGCCGCTGCCCTGCACCGCGCCGATGGCAAGCAGCGGCGGTGGCGCGTCGGATGCGGCGGCGTACGCCGGGATGGCGGCCATCGTGGCAATGGCGAGGAATACGGCGGATCGGCGCATGGGCGGCACCTTTGCGGGACGGAAACGAAAGCGCCGCCCGGAAGGCGGCGCGGCGGCTTCGTTGCGGAAGCAGCTTACTTCAGGTTGGCCAGCATCCAGTCCACGGTCGCGTGGATCTGCTCTTCGCTGAGCCCCGGGTTGCCGCCCTTGGGCGGCATCACCCCGCCATCCGGGCCGGTGTAGCCATCGATGGCGTGCTTGTAGAGCGTTTCGGTGCCTTGGGCGATACGGCTGTCCCAGTGGGCGTGGTCCAGCGTCGGCGCCATGCCCACGCCGGTCAGGTGGCAGGCGGTGCAGAGCTTGTCGAAGATCACCTTGCCGTCCAGCGTACCGTCGTAGGCGCCACCACCGGCGGCGGCCTTGGCCGCAGCGGCTTCGGCAGCGGCGGCCTGCGCCGCGGCACCGGTGCTGCCGGCATAGACCGCGCCGACCGGCGCGATGCGCTCCTCGGTGCGCTTGACCGCATTGGCCGACTCTTCCGTCGGGATGGCCCCCTGCAGGAACGAAGCGAAGAAGATCAGGCCGATCGCGATGACGATCAGCACGCCGATCACGATGGAGAACCGCTTCAGAAATTCGAGGTCGTAATTCCGCACGTCTTCTTACCCCTGGCGAGTAGTCGATGGACCACAGCTACTCGCGGAGTATAAACCAGCGCCGGGCACCGGCCACAACGGGCGAACCGGTCACGCACCGGCCGCGCGCAGGCAGAATGCGGCGATGGCCTCGACCAGGTGCTCGCCGTCGCGCTGGCCGTCGCGGCTGGGCGCGGTGGGCCCGACCAGCGCCTCGGTGAAGGCGCCGACGATGCAGGCCGCGCCCACGTCCAGGTCCTGCGCCGGGAATGCGCCGTCGCGGACGCCATCGCCAAGGATGCGCTTGAACACGTCGCCGAACAGCCGCCGGCAGCGGATACGTTCGGCCTCCACTTCCGGGTCCACCGGCTCGGCGATGAAGGCGTAGGCCAGGCCGGGACCGGCCAGCGCGCGGCGCACGAACGAGGCCACCGCGCGTTGCAGCCGCTGCGCCGCCGGCAGCGGTTCGTCGGCGATGGCCGAAAGGATGCGCAGCTCATGCTCGACCGCGGCGGTGAGCACTTCCACGAACAACTCGGCCTTGGACGGGAAGTGCCGGTAGATCAGCCCGGTGGAAACCCCAGCCTCGGCGGCCACGGCGGTGACCGGCGCGTTGCGGTAGCCGCCGGCGGCGACCAGCCGGCGTGCGGCGGCGAGGATGCGCTCGCGGTTGCCGGCCAGGCGCCGTTCCATCAGTTGCGACCGCTTGTAGGCCATTGGGTGACTCATGGTTCAATTCTTGAATCAGTATTCACTTTTTTGATCCAAGCCGCTAGGCTGCACCCGAACGCCCGCACCGACGGCCCGCCGTCGCCCCCCATCCGGGTGCGCCTTCCCGCCATGCCGCAACGGAGCTTTCATGCACGTCCCTACCCTGTCCTTCGACCTGGGCGAAGAAATCGACCTGCTGCGCGAGAGCGTGGCGCAGTTCGCCGCCGCGCAGATCGCACCGCTGGCCGAAGAGGCCGACGCCACCAACCATTTCCCCAACCAACTCTGGCGCCAGCTCGGCGAGCAGGGCCTGCTGGGCATGACCGTGGAAGCCGAGTACGGCGGCACCGGCATGGGCTACCTGGCGCACGTGGTGGCGATGGAGGAGATCTCGCGTGCCTCCGGCGGCATCGGCCTGTCCTATGGCGCGCACTCCAACCTGTGCCTCAACCAACTGCGCAAGAACGCCAGCGAGGCGCAGAAGCACAAGTACCTGCCGAAGCTGTGCAGCGGCGAATACGTCGGCGCGCTGGCGATGAGCGAGCCGGGCGCAGGTTCGGACGTGGTGTCGATGAAGCTGCGCGCCGACAAGCGCGGCGACCACTACGTGCTCAACGGCAACAAGATGTGGATCACCAACGGCCCGGACGCCGACGTGCTGGTGGTCTATGCCAAGACCGATGCCAACGCCGGTTCGCGCGGCATCACCGCCTTCATCGTCGAAAAGGGCATGAAGGGGTTTTCCACCGCGCAGAAGCTGGACAAGCTGGGCATGCGTTCGTCCAACACCTGCGAGCTGGTGTTCGAGGACTGCGAAGTGCCGGCTGAAAACGTGCTGGGCGACGTGGGCGGCGGCGTGAAGGTGCTGATGTCCGGGCTGGACTATGAGCGCGTGGTGCTGTCCGGCGGCCCGCTGGGCTTGATGGCCGCGGCGCTGGACGTGGTGCTGCCCTACGTGCACGAGCGCAAGCAGTTCGGCGAGGCGATCGGTACGTTCCAGTTGATCCAGGCCAAGATTGCCGACATGTACGTCGGCCTCAACGCCTGCCGCGCCTATGTGTATGCAGTGGCGCGCGCCTGCGACCAGGGCCACACCACGCGGCAGGATGCGGCCGGCGCGATCCTGTATTCGGCCGAGAAGGCGACGTGGGCGGCCGGGCAGGCGATCCAGATCCTCGGCGGCAACGGCTACATCAACGAGTACCCGGCCGGGCGGCTGTGGCGTGATGCCAAGTTGTACGAGATCGGCGCCGGCACTTCGGAAATCCGACGCATGCTGATCGGGCGCGAGCTGTTCCAGCGCACTGCGTGACTCAAAGCCCCTCTCCCTGCGGGAGAGGGGTTGGGGAGAGGGGCGATGGAGTCCCTATGGTTCGGGCATCACGGACTCCGTTCACCCCTCATCCGGCGCTTCGCGCCACCTTCTCCCGATGGGAGAAGGGAACAGCAGGAACCACCGCCATGACCGTACTGAAAACCCAGCTGCAACCCGGCAACGAAACCTTCGAAGCCAACCGCACGGCGATGCAGGCGCTGGTCGATGACCTGCGCACGACGCTGGAGCGCACCGCGCTTGGCGGCAGCGACGCGGCACGCGCCAAGCACACCGCGCGCGGCAAGCTGCTGGTGCGCGAGCGCATCGACGCCCTGCTCGACCCCGGCAGCCCGTTCCTCGAAATCGCGCCGCTGGCCGCGCACGGCATGTACAACGATCCGGTGCCGGGCGCGGGCATGGTCGCCGGCATCGGCCGCGTGTCCGGCGTGGAATGCCTGATCGTCGCCAACGACGCCACGGTCAAGGGCGGCACCTATTACCCGATCACGGTGAAGAAGCACCTGCGCGCGCAGGAGATCGCGCAGCAGAACCGCCTGCCCTGCATCTACCTGGTGGACTCCGGCGGCGCCTTCCTGCCGTTGCAGGACGAGGTGTTCCCCGACCGCGACCACTTCGGCCGCATCTTCTACAACCAGGCCAACCTGTCGGCGCAGGGCATCCCGCAGATCGCCTGCGTGATGGGTTCGTGCACTGCCGGCGGCGCCTACGTGCCGGCGATGAGCGACGAGACGGTCATCGTCAAGGAGCAAGGCACGATCTTCCTCGGCGGCCCGCCGCTGGTGAAGGCGGCCACCGGCGAGGTGGTCAGCGCCGAGGAGCTGGGCGGCGCCGACGTGCACACGCGCGTCTCCGGCGTCGCCGACCACATGGCCGACAACGACCTGCAGGCGTTGGCACGGGTGCGCGCCATCGTCGCCAACCTCAACTGGCGCAAGCCGGAACCGGGCGTGGCGTTGCAGGCGAGTGAAGAACCGCTGTTCGATGCACGTGAACTGTACGGTGTGATCCCCGCCGACACGCGCAAACCGTACGACGTGCGCGAGGTCATCATGCGCATCGTCGATGGCTCGCGCTTCGACGAGTTCAAGCCGCGCTACGGCAACACGCTGGTGACCGGTTTCGCACACGTACACGGGCATCCAGTCGGCATCATCGCCAACAACGGCATCCTGTTCTCCGAATCCGCGCTCAAGGGCGCGCACTTCATCGAACTGTGCTGCCAGCGCGGCATCCCGCTGCTGTTTTTGCAGAACATCACCGGCTTCATGGTCGGCCGCAAGTACGAACACGGCGGCATCGCCAAGGACGGGGCCAAGTTGGTGATGGCGGTGGCCAATGCACGGGTGCCGAAGTACACGGTGGTGATCGGCGGTTCGTTCGGCGCCGGCAACTACGGCATGTGCGGCCGCGCCTATTCGCCCCACTTCCTGTGGATGTGGCCGAACGCGCGCATCGGCGTGATGGGCGGCGAGCAGGCCGCCAGCGTGCTGGCCACGGTCAAGCGCGACGGCATCGAAGGCAAGGGTGGGCAGTGGGCGGCCGACGAGGAAGAGGCGTTCAAGGCGCCGATCCGCGAGCAGTTCGAGCAGCAAGGCCACCCCTATTACGCCAGCGCGCGGTTGTGGGACGACGGCGTGATCGACCCGGCCAACACCCGCCACATCCTCGGCCTGGCGCTGGCCGCCAGCCTCAACGCACCCACGCAGGACACGCGCTTCGGCGTGTTCCGCATGTAACGGCGAGCGGAGACCTGCCATGTTCGACAAGATCCTGATCGCCAATCGCGGCGAAATCGCCTGCCGCGTCATCGTCACCTGCCGCCGCCTCGGCATCGCCACCGTGGCGGTGTATTCCGACGCCGACCGCGATGCGCGCCACGTGCGGCTGGCCGACGAAGCCATCCACATCGGCCCCGCGCCCGCGGCGGAAAGCTACCTGCGCGGCGAGGCGATCCTCGACGCCGCCCGTCGCAGTGGTGCGCAGGCGATCCACCCCGGCTACGGCTTCCTGTCCGAGAACGCCGATTTCGCCCGTGCCTGCGCCGAGGTCGGCATCGTCTTCATCGGCCCGCCGGCCAGCGCCATCGACGCGATGGGCGACAAGAGCGCGGCCAAGGCGCTGATGCAGCAGGCCGGCGTGCCGCTGACGCCGGGTTATCACGGGCAGCGGCAGGACGCCGATTTCCTGCGCGCGCAGGCCGACGCCATCGGCTACCCGGTACTGATCAAGGCCAGCGCCGGCGGCGGTGGCAAGGGCATGCGCAAGGTCGAAGCCAGCACGGACTTCGACGCGGCGCTGGCCAGTTGCCAGCGCGAGGCGCAATCGGCGTTCGGCAACGCGCACGTGCTGGTGGAGAAGTACGTCGAGCGCCCGCGCCACATCGAGATCCAGGTGTTTGGCGACGGCCACGGTAACGTGGTGTACCTGTTCGAGCGCGACTGCTCGGTGCAACGCCGCCACCAGAAGGTGCTGGAGGAAGCGCCCGCGCCGGGCATGACGCCCGAGCGCCGCGCGGCGATGGGCAGGGCCGCTACCGATGCCGCGCGCGCGGTCGGCTATATCGGCGCCGGCACGGTGGAGTTCATCGCCTCGCCTATCGGTGATTTCTATTTCATGGAAATGAACACCCGGCTGCAGGTGGAACACCCGGTCACCGAGCTGATCACCGGCACCGATCTGGTCGAATGGCAGCTGCGCGTAGCCGCCGGCCAGCCGCTGCCGAAGACACAGGAGGAGTTGCATATCCACGGCCACGCCATCGAGGCGCGGCTGTATGCCGAGGACGCCGACCGCGGCTTCCTGCCCTCCACCGGCACCCTGCGCCACCTGCGCCTGCCCGCCGCCGATGCGCACGTGCGCGTGGATGCTGGCGTCGAGCAGGGTGATGCGATCAGCCCGTACTACGACCCGATGATCGCCAAGCTGATCGTCCATGACGTGGACCGCGACAGCGCGCTGCGGCGCATGCAGCGGGCGCTGGCGCAGTGCCAGGTGGTCGGCGTGACCACGAACGCGGCGTTCCTGCGCCGGCTGGTGCTGACCGATTCGTTCCGCAGCGCCAATCTCGACACCGCGCTGATCGAGCGCGAACGCGAGGCGCTGGATGTGCAGCACGCCGAGCCCGACGCGGCCGACTGGGCCATCGCGGCGGTGCTGGCGACGCAGCCGAGCGCACCCGCACCCACCACTGCCTCAGCCTGGGAACACAATGACGGCTGGCGTCTGTGCGGCCGCACGCCACGCCGCGTGCTGCTGCAACACCGCGAGCAACGGCGCACCGCCGTACTGCATGCCAATGACGATGGTTGGCGCGTCGAACTGGAAGACGACGTGATCGCCGTCAGCGGACGGGCCGATGGCCGGTGCTTCGCCCTGCAAGTCGATGGCCGGCTCCGGCGCGGCGAGCATGTTGTCGAAGACGGTGCGCTGTACCTGTTCGGCGAAGACCGCCCGCTGCGTTTCGAGCTGCACGACCCGGTGGCCGACGCCGACCAAACGGCAGCCGAAGGCGGCGGCCTGCTGGCGCCGATGCCCGGCCGCGTCATCGCCCTGCTGGCCGAACCCGGCACCCGCGTCGCGCGCGGCACGCCCCTGCTGGTGATGGAGGCGATGAAGATGGAGCACACCCTGCAGGCGCCGGCCGACGGCACCGTGCAGGGTTTCCGGGTCAAGGCCGGCGACCAGGTGGGCGACGGCGCGGTGCTGGTGGATTTCGAGGCGGACTGATCACGCCCACACGCGGTGCGCCGGATCGAACTCGGTGGTCTGCTGCCGCGCCGCGCGCCAGCCGACACCGAAGATCGCCACTGCACCCTGCCGGACGCCATCCAGGCCCAGCGCCTGGTCGGTGTCGGCCTCGTTGATCGCGGCGGTAACGAAAGCGCCGAGGCCCGCCTCGGTGGCGCACAGGTACAACGCCTGCGACAGGTGGCCCACGTCCAGCAGCACGGCGCGGTAGGCCTTGGCATGGTTGCGGTACTTCCAGAAGCAGCGCTCGAAGCGCGGCGCCAGCACTAACATCGCCGGGGCATCGGCGAACCACTCCTGGCCCGACAGCATCGTGCATGCAAGCCGGGCCAGTTCCGCAGCGGGCGGCGAAGGCAGCGCCAGCAACGCATGCTCGACCGGGTGGTAGTGATAGAAACCCGGGGCAAGGCCTTCGACGTTCTGCACCAGCAGGTAGGTTTCCACCGGGTGCAGGCCGCCACCGGAAGGAACGTGCTTCTTCAGGAACACGGTATCCGGCGCGGCCTCGACGGTGGCCTGCGCCATCACCGTCCGTTGCAGCAGCCGTGCCAGCAAGGGCAGCGGCAAGGGACGATCGCGATCGAAGTTCCGGCAGGTGGCACGGCGCCCCAGCAATGCATCGAATGCGTCGTCGGCCTGCCTTGGCAGCGGCGCATAGCTGCCATCGCGCGGCTGTACCGCCGGTGGCGGTGCGCCGAAATTGCGGTGCAGGTCATTGGCCGTGACCAGGCCACGCGCATGCATGTCGCCGACGCTGTCCACGCCCTGCCAGCGCGAATGCCGGTGCGCCACCGCCGCCAGCGGCCACCAGTGCGCGTCACACATGGCCTGGTCACGCGCCAGATGCCGCGCATGCTCGGGTTGGTCGCCCAGCAACAGCCCCAGTTCCAGCAACCGCAGCACTGCCGGCGAGGCGCATTGCTGCTCGCTTGGTTCCTGCCAGCGCCGGGCACTGAACGCACCCAGCAGGGCACACTCGGCCGCATCCACGGCAACGGCCTGGTCCAGATGCGCGGCCAGGGCGACCCAGGCCACCTCGCTGTCCACCTCGGCCTTGCCACGCAGGATTGCGGCAAGGCCAAACGAAACCCGCTCGCGCGGTTCCAGCAACAGGTGGGTACAACGGCGGACACGCATGGCGGCTTCCCGGATCATTCCATGCCGGCCGGCATGGCGGTCGCACGATACCCCATCGTGCCGCATATCCACGCCCGCTCCACGGGTTGCTCAACTTGCCCCGATCACGGCCGATATCACGTTCTCACCTTGGAAAAGCGCCATGACTGCAAGTCGATTGACTCCCTCCGAAGCGTCCACCTTGCTGGATCATCTGATCGACGATGCCGCATTCCGCACGTCGTTCACCACCGACCCGGCTGCGGCGCTGGCTTCCCTTGGCATCAGCGTTGATCACCACAAGTGCCTGGACGTCGACGAGCTGGCATCGCCGGAAGAACTGCAGCAGCTCCGCACCGAATTGGAGGCCTACCTCACCGGTTCCACCGCGCCGATGACGGTGGTGTTCTGCTTCGAAGCCGGCAAGATCGGCGACACCATCGGCTGAATGCCACGCATCACGGCACACCGGCATTCGCTGCCGGTGCTGCCGCCAAAGCGACGTCATAGACGTTGAGCGGCTGCACCACCTGCATGGCCATCACCTCGACGATGGCCTGGCCGCGATGGGCAACCAACCATCGCCGCTGGGCGTCTGCGCACGCGGCATCCCCCGACTGACGGCAGGCCCGCAACAGCACGACGTGCGCCTGAACCGGTTCGCTGCCATCCAGTGCCGGCTGGACAAGCGCGATCGCGGCCTCGGGCTTTCCATCATGCAGGTGGTTCATCGCCTGCACGATGCGATACCACTTGGCGATGACCGGGCTGCGCTGCGATTCGATCGCCTCGTGGTTCTCCCGCAGCAGGCGCGTGGCCAAGTTCGTCTGTTCCTGCCGCTGTGCGAGGTAGATCAGCACCAGCATCTGCAAGGTGTGGTCCCCCCAACCTGGATCGTCCGTCTGCCGCAACAGGGGCGAAAGCTGCCCGGCAACCGAGGCCAGCGGGACATCATCGGCGCCGGGGCAAAGCACACCGACGCTGGCGTGCAGCAACTGCTGGTGCACCTGCTGATAGACCACGCTTGGCCGGGTGCGGTCGGCGCGCAGCGCCGCGCGCATGGCGGCGCAATCCCCCTGGTCCGCCGCAACCAACAGGCGCGCGCGCAGGTTCATCAGGCTCTGCAATGGCTCGCCGCCATTGTCGAGCCGGGCAAGCAGTTGCTCAGCCTGGTCATGGCGCCGCAGCGCGACCAGCGCGTCCACCGCGGCGTCATCCGCATCGCCCCCGCCTTCCAGTGCATGGGCCTGACGCAGGGTTTGCTGCGCCAGTTCCGGCTGGTTCAGCGCTATCTGGATCTGCCCCAGCTGCACCATCGGGTAGATCCGCAGGTGGTCCTGCGGCACTGCTGCCGCGCGGGCGAACGGCTCGGCCTCGCTGAAACGATTGTCCTGGAGCAGGTACCAGGAGGTATTGGAAAGACCGGCGAACGAGTCGGGATAGAGCTTGGCCAAGGCGCGCCAATCCTCCAGCGGCCAGCCACCGGGTTCCAGCTCGGCCTGCCATGCCTTCAGGTACAGACGTTCGCGATGCGGCAGGTGCGACTGCAAGGCCAATGCCTTCTGCAACTGTTCGCGCGCCGGCTGCATCTCGCCGATGCGGGCGTGCAGCTTCGCCAGCCCCGCGTAGGCCAGCGCGAATTCGGGGTCGATCTCCACCGCGGCCTGGTACAGGTTGCGCGCCTCCTCGAAACGGCGCTTTCCCATCGCGGTTTCCGCCAATGCATAGGAACGCAGCGCGCGCAGGCTGCCGGTGGAGGCGCGCGACAACGGGATCGACTTCTGCAACTCGGCAACCGACTCCCCTAGCCCCTTGCGCAACTGGCTGAGGACATCGTCCACGGCGGCGGCCGCCTTGTCCGGGGCGGTGGCGACGGCATGATAGGTACGCACCACGCTGTCCGCGTTCGGGTCCACCAGGTCGATGGCGATCCGGTAACCATCGCCATGCCGCGTGACCACGGGCAGCAGCACGGCGCGCGCACCCTCGCGGATGGCAACGTCCACCGCCAGGCTGCGATCGAGCGTGGCATCGGCCGGCTTCCTGGCCATCTCCAGGCTCTCGCGGACCTTGCCTTCGGACAACACGTTCACATAGCGCGATTGTTCCAGCCCGAGCATGACCGCCTGGCGGATCGACGCGTCGAACACCGATTCGCCGGTGCTGTTGGCGACATCCCCCATCACCACCCAATCGCGCTCGGCGAAGGCGATGGCCGGCTCCGGGCGGGTAGCGAACCAGAGGCCGACACCCAGCGCCAACAGCAGGGCCGCTTCGGCCACCAGCGCCAGCGGGCTGCGCCACAGCGGCAGGTCACGTCGGGCCTTGGGCGAGCTGCGCGGCATGCGTAGCGGGGCGAAGCCCGGCACGCCGGCTTCGAACACTTCCTGCGCGGTGGGCACGCCCTTGAAACGCCAGCGCCCGTGCGACTTCCACAGCAGTTGGCCGCCGGACTCGCCCAGCTCCGGCACCGCGCGGCGGGTCAGCGATTCGGCCACCGCCGACAGCAGGATCTGCCCGGGCCGGGCCAGCGCCATCAGCCGCGCCGCCAGCGGCTTGGCCAGGCCTTCCACTTCCAGCGACTTGGCGCCGGCCTGCACCGCTTCGGCGCTGTTGTGCCAGGTCAGCACTTCGCCGACGTGCATGCCGGCGCGAGCGTGCAGTACCAGGCCGCGGGCGCGGCCCAGTTCGCGCAGGCCGCGCAGGTAGTCGATGGCGAAGGCCAGGCCGTTGATAGGGCGCTCGAACAACAGCAGCAGACCGTCGGAACGGTCGATCAGCCGCCCCTTCCATTGCTGCTGCAGTTGCAGCACCAGACGGTCGTGCTGCTGGAACAGCTCGGCGGCGGCGGCATCGCCCAGTTTCTCCACCAGCGCGACCGAGTCGCACAGGTCGGTCAGCAGCAGGGTGCGCACCTGCGGCGCGGGAGTCGCCGGCGTTCCCCCTGCATCCTGCATGGCCAGCTCCGGCAGCACGTCAGTTCGCCCCGAGCCAATCCCGCGGCCATTGCAGCCGGTTGCCGCCGAGCCGCTTGGCTTCGTACATCGCGCTGTCGGCCAGCGCGTACCAGTCGTTCCAGTCGCTGCGCGGGTCGAGCAGGCAGGCGCCGATGCTCACCGGGCAGATCCGCGGCACCGGCTGCGCGCGTTCCAGCAGCCCGTGCACCGCCTGCAGGATGAAGCCAGCCACGTGCGCCAGCTTCTCCGCATCGGCTTCCTGCACCAGCAGGCAGAACTCGTCGCCGCCCAGCCGGCAGGCCAGCCCGTCGACCTGCACCACCGAGCGCAGGATGTTGGCGACCGCCTGCAGCACGCGGTCGCCGACCAGGTGGCCGTATTCGTCGTTGATGTGCTTGAAATGGTCGCAGTCGATCAGCAGCAGGCCCTGCGGTGGCATGCGCCGCGACTGCCGGCATTCCTGCAGGTACAGGGTCAGGCCGCGGCGGTTGTCCAGCCCGGTCAGTTCGTCGGTGCGCACCAGCTCCTCGGTGTGGTTGAGCTGGTGGGTGGTGGTGTAGAGGTTGTCCAGCGCCGCTTCGAGGTCGTGGTTGCGGTGCCGCAGCTGCCGGATCAGCACCTGTTCGTTGGACACCACGCGCATGATGGTGCGGCGCAGGAAATAGGCGATCAGGCCCGGGGCGCGGTCCACCAGCCGCTGGAAGTCGTCGTGGCCCAGTTCCAGCAGCACCACGTCGGTGGAGGCCTGGGCGTCGGCACCGCGGCGGTGGTTGCCGATCAGCAGGCCCAGTTCGCCGAAGAATTCGCCCGGCCCGAGGTACTTGACCATCAGGTCCTCGCCGAAATCCAGGTCGACGATGCCGCTGCGGATGACGTACATGGAACTGCCGAATTCGCCGCTGTGGAACAGTACCTGCCCGGCGGGGACCTCGCGCACGTGGCCGAATTCGGCGAACAGGGCGGCTTCGGCGGGCGACAGCACCGGATGCACGATCTCGGCCATCGCCGTGGCGGCGACGCTCTGCTCGTGTTCATCCGCCCTGATTGCAGCCCCGTTGCCGTTCATCTCCCGCCCCTGCCGCCCCGGTAATCCCCGCTCCTGCGGGTCATCCGGGCAGCATAGCACCGGTGAAAGCGTGCGGCACATCGCAATCCGCGGGGACTGCGCGCACATTTCGATACGGAAACGGGCGGCCAGCAGGCCGCCCGTTCCTCCATCCTCCCGGCCGCTACGGACCGGTCAGGCGGCCGCCCGGTCGCCGTGGAACTGCTCCTCCTCGGTGGAGCCGGTCAGCGCGGTGGTCGAGGACTGGCCCTGCTGGATCGCCTGGGTCACCGCGTCGAAGTAGCCGGTGCCGACCTCGCGCTGGTGCTTGACCGCGGTGAAGCCCTTCTCGGCGGCGGCGAATTCGGCCTCCTGCAGCTCGACGAAGGCGCTCATCTGCCGGCGCGCGTAGCCGTGGGCCAGGTTGAACATCGAGTAGTTCAGGGCGTGGAAGCCGGCCAGGGTGATGAACTGGAACTTGTAGCCGTAGGACGCGATTTCCTTCTGGAACTTGGCGATCGTGGCGTCGTCCAGGTTCTTCTTCCAGTTGAAGCTCGGCGAGCAGTTGTAGGCCAGCAGCTTGCCGGGGTACTTGGCGTGGATCGCCTCGGCGAACCTGCGCGCGAACTCCAGGTCCGGCTTGCCGGTTTCGCACCACACCAGGTCGGCGTAGGGCGCGTAGGCCAGGCCGCGGCTGATGGCTTGGTCCAGGCCGTTGCGGGTCTTGAAGAAGCCTTCGACGGTGCGCTCGCCGGTGGTGAACGGCTGGTCGTTGCCGTCGATGTCGCTGGTCAGCAGGTCGGCGGCCTCGGCGTCGGTACGCGCCACCAGCAGGGTCGGCACGCCCAGCACGTCGGCGGCCAAGCGCGCGGCGTTCAACTTCTCGATCGCCTCGCGGGTCGGCACCAGCACCTTGCCGCCCATGTGCCCGCACTTCTTCACCGCGGCCAGCTGGTCCTCGAAGTGCACGCCGGCGGCACCGGCCTCGATCATCGCCTTCATCAGCTCGAAGGCGTTGAGCACGCCGCCGAAGCCGGCCTCGGCGTCGGCCACGATGGGCTGCAGGAAGTCGGTCTCGTCCTTGCCCTCGGCGTGGTGCAACTGGTCGGCGCGCAGCAGGGTGTTGTTGATGCGCTTGACCACCGCCGGCACCGAGTCGGCCGGGTACAGCGACTGGTCCGGGTACATCTGCCCGGCCAGGTTGGCGTCGGCGGCCACCTG
This sequence comes from Stenotrophomonas sp. NLF4-10, assembly GCF_022359915.1. Classification (NCBI taxonomy): domain Bacteria; kingdom Pseudomonadati; phylum Pseudomonadota; class Gammaproteobacteria; order Lysobacterales; family Lysobacteraceae; genus Stenotrophomonas; species Stenotrophomonas sp. NLF4-10. Next base: position 665,249 of record NZ_JAKSEE010000003.1, on the reverse strand, counting down.
CCAGCCGCTCAGGTAGATGGCGTTGAGGCCGGCCTTGACCTGCTGCATGGCCTGGTTGCCGGTCAGCGCGCCCAGCGCGTTGACGAAATCCTTCTCGTGCAGGTAGTTCCACAGTTTCTCCGCGCCCAGCCGCGCGAGCGAGTGCTCGACGTGGACGGTGCCGCGCAGGCGCACGACGTCGGCGGCGGTGTAATTGCGGGTAACGCCCTTCCAGCGCGGGTTGGTGTCCCAGTCGTGCTGGATCTGTTCGGCGGTCGGCAGCTTGCTCATGGGGGTTCTCCAGTGGGATTGGGGTGGCGCGGGGTTTGTGTAGGAGCGCACCTTGGTGCGCGATGGGGCTTCTCTCGATTCCTGCACCGGGGAAGCGCGTAGATGCGGGGCTTGCCCCGCATGGCGCTTTCCCGGTAATGCCTCGTGCGGGGCAAGCCCCGCGCCTACGAGAGCGGTTTCACGAGGGCCGGGTCAGTCGATCTGCCGGTAGGCGGGCAGGGTCAGGAACTCGGCCAGCTCGTCGGCATGGCTGAGTTCGTCGAGCAGGGCGATGGCCTGCGCGATGCGGGCGCCGCCGGGCAACGCCGAGGTGTCGCCGAGCCGGGCCGGCAGCGCGCGCAGGCTGGCGTCGAGCAGGGCGAAGTCGATCGCGGTGCCGTCGTCCAGGTGCTGGTTGCCGGCGTGCAGCCATTGCCACAACTGGCTGCGGCTGATCTCGGCGGTGGCCGCGTCCTCCATCAGGTTGTGGATCGGCACGCAGCCGTTGCCGTCCAGCCAGGCGGCCATGTAGCGCACGCACACCTCGACGTTGTTCTCGAAGCCGGCGCGGGTGATGGTGCCGGTGCAGGGGGCGATCAGGTCGTCACGCGTCACCTGCACGTCGCGGCGCAGCACATCGTGCTGGTTCGGCGTGGGCATGTGCTCGTCGAAGATCGCCCGCGCCACCGGGATCAGCGCCGGGTGCGCGACCCAGGTGCCGTCATGGCCTGCGCTGACCTCGCGCAGCTTGTCCGCGCGCACCCGCGCCATCGCCTGCTCGTTGGCGGCAGCGTCGTGGTTGATCGGGATCTGCGCGGCCATGCCGCCCATCGCATGCGCGCCGCGCCGGTGGCAGGTCCGGATCAGCAGTTCCGAATACGCCTTCAGGAACGGCTGGGTCATCGTCACCTGCCCGCGCTCGGGCAGCACCTTGTCGGCGTGGCGGCGGAAGGTCTTCAGGTACGAAAAGATGTAGTCCCAGCGCCCGCAGTTCAGGCCGACGATGCGCTCCTTCAATGCGTGCAGGATCTCGTCCATCTCGAACACCGCCGGCAACGTCTCGATCAGCACCGTGACCTTGATCTGCCCGTGCGGCAGCCCCAGCATGCCCTCGATGTGCGACAGCGCGGTTTCCCACAGCGCCGCCTCCTCCATCGACTGCAGCTTGGGCAGGTAGAAGTACGGGCCGCGCTGCTTGCGCATCAGCGCGCGGGCATTGTGGAAGGCGAACACCGCCGCGTCGAACAGGCCGCCGGCGATCGGCTGGCCGTCCACCCGCACGTGCTTCTCGTCCAGGTGCCAGCCGCGCGGGCGCACGATCAGCACCGCCTGCTCCTCGTAGGGGCGCAACGTGTAGTGCTTGCCATTGGGTGCGGTGTAATCCAGATCGCCGCGCACTGCCGCGGACAGCGCCTGCTGCCCGGCCAGCAGGTTGCGCCACGTGGGCGAGGTGGAATCCTCGAAGTCGGCCATGAACACCTTGGCGCCGGAGTTCAGCGCGTTGATGACCATCTTCGGGTCGGTCGGGCCGGTGATCTCGACGCGGCGGTCGGACAGCGCGGCCGGGATCGGCGCCACCTGCCAGTCACCTTCGCGGATGGCGGCGGTGTCGGCGCGGAAGTCCGGCAGCCCGCCGCCGTCGAAGAACGCCTGGCGCTGGCGGCGCGCGGCCAGTCGCGCCTGCCGCTCCGGCTCCACCGCCCGGTGCAGCGACACCAGCAGCGCCAGCACCCCGGCCGGCAGCAGCGCCGACTGGCCGGCGAGCCGCTCGGTCACGGTGATGCCCGGCGTCGGGCGGACGGCGTGGGCGGTGGCGGGAATGGCGGAGGCGACGGCGGACATGGCGGAACCCTGCGTTTGTCGGGGAGCTCCACCGTGCTGCGCAATCAATTATTCGACAATGCAGTTTTTGCAATGCGATATATAAATTGTGCTAATAGTGTCTCGCCATGCCTGCGAAGAAACCCGCAAACCCGCGTTTTTCCTACAAATCCGACCGACTCAAGCCGCTGCGCGCGTTCTGCCAGACGGTCCGGCTGGGTTCGGTTTCACGTGCGGCCGAGGCGCTTTTCGTCAGCCAGCCGGCGGTGAGCCTGCAGTTGCAGGCACTGGAGCGGGAGCTGGGGGTAGTGCTGTTCGAGCGCAGCGGGCGACGGCTGGTGCCCAGCCGCGAGGGCCAGCTGCTGTACGAGATGGCACAGCCGCTGGTGGAGAGCCTGGACGGGCTGGAAGCCGGCTTCCGCGACAAGGTGCGCGGGCTGGACGCGGGCGAGCTGACGATCGCCGCGAATTCCTCGACCATCCTCTACCTGCTGCCGAAGATCGTCGAGGATTTCCGCCGCCGCCACCCCGACGTGCGGCTGGCCCTGCACGACGCGATCAGCGCCGACGGCAACGAGCTGCTGCGCAGCGATGCCGCCGACCTCGCCGTCGGCTCGATGCTGGACGTGCCGGCCGACCTCAGCTACGCGCCGGTCTACGACTTCGAGCAGGTGCTGATCGCCCCCCACGGCCACCCGCTGGCCGACAAGCGCGAGTTGACGCTGGAAGATCTTTCGCCCTGGCCGCTGATCCTGCCGCCGAAGCGGCAGATCACCTGGCGGCTGGTGGACCTGGTGTTCCAGCGCCACCGCGTGCCCTACACCGTAGCGCTGGAAGTGGGCGGCTGGGAGGTCATCAAGCAGTACGTGGCGATGGGCATGGGCATCTCCATCGTCACCGCGCTGTGCCTGAACGACGGCGACCGCGAGCGGCTGGCGATCCGGCCGATGGCGCGCTATTTCCCCAAGCGCAGCTACGGGGTGACGGTACGCCGCGGCAAGGTGTTGTCACCGCAAGCGCGCGCCTTCATCGAGCTGATCCGCCCGGACCTGTTCGCCCCGCGCCAGTACGACGACACCGGGCATTCGGAGCGCTGAAGCCGCCAATGGACCCCGTGAGCCCGTGCCGGGCAAGCCCGGCACCCACGGTGAATGCCGGCTTCCCGTAGATGCGGGGCTTGCCCCGCATGAAGCCTTCCCGGTGAAGCGCCCGGCACCTGCGAAAGCATGCCGCAGCTGCCTCAGCAACCGGCCAGCGCGTCGGCCGCCCATTCCGCCGCCGGGCGCGGGCGGCTGAAGACGTAGCCCTGCAGCAGCCGGCAGCCCAGCTCCTGCAGCAGTTCGATCTGCGCTTCGGTTTCCACGCCCTCGACCACCACGTCCAGTTCCAGGTCGCCGGCCATCGAGACGATGGCGCGCACGATCTTGCGGTCCGACGGGCTGTCGAGCAGGCGGCGCACGAAGGACTGGTCGATCTTGATCAGGTTGACCTGGTAGCTGGACAGGTAGCCCATCGAGGAATAGCCGGTGCCGAAGTCGTCGATGGCGATGCGCACGCCCTGCCCGCGTAGTTGTTCGAGCACGGCGGCCACGTGCTGCTGGTCGCCCAGCAGCATGTCCTCGGTCACTTCCAGCACCAGCCGCTGCGGCGGCATGCCGACCTCGGCCAGCACCTGCGCCAATTGCGCCGGGAAATCGCTGGCGTAGATGTCGCTGACCGACACGTTCACCGCCAGGTAGGGACTGCACGGGTTGCCGAGGTGCGGCAGGAAGGCCCGGCAGGCGCTGCGCAGGATGCAGCGGGTGAGCGCGCCGACGTGGCCGGTCTCGACCGCGGCGCGCACGAACTCCGGCGGCGGGATCCAGCCCAGCTCCGGGTGCCGCCAGCGCGCCAGCGCCTCGTAGCCGGCGACGCAGCCGCGCTGGATGTCGTGGATGGGCTGGTAGTGCACCTCGATCTGGCCGTGCTCGATCGCCTCGGGCAGGCCGGCCTCGATCCGGAACTGGCGCGCGGCGCGCTCGTGGATGCCGCGGTCGAAGACCACCAGCCCCGCGCCGCGGTTGCGCTTGGCCTCGTACATGGCGGCGTCGGCCTCGCGCAGCAGGCTGCCGGGGACCAGCCCGTGCAGCGGCACGGAACTCAGGCCGAAGGCCGCGGTGATCGGGATGCGCCGGCCGTTGATCAGGAACGGCTGCTGGAACAGGGCATCGCACAGCGCGTGCAGCCGCTGCAGGCCGGCCGCGTCCGGCAGCCGGGCCATGATGACGAAGGCATCGCCGCTGAACCGCACCAGCGTTTCCCGCTCGCCGCAGCACTGCCGCAGGCGCCCGGCCACCGCCACCAGCACCTTGTCGCCGAAGGCATGGCCATAGGTGTCGTTGACCAGCTTGAAGCGGTTCAGGCCGAGCATCACCAGCGCCACCCGCTCGTCCTCGGCGGCGGCCTGCGGCAGCGCCTGCAGTCGCTCGGCCAGGCCGTTGCGGTTGCGCAGGCCGGTTAGCTCGTCGTGCGTGGCCTGGTGGTGCAGCGCGCGCTGGCGCGCGGCCTGCATGCGGTTGCGCACCACCAGCCCGACCACCACCAGCAGCAGCATCAGCACCACCACGACGATGGCCAGCAGCTGCGCGCGGTATTCGCGGGCGAAGATCGACGGCGGTGCGTTGACCAGCGTGCTGCCGGCGGGAAGGGCGCGCATGTCCACGCCCAGCCGGCGCAGCTCCGCGGTGTCGAACAGCAGCGCCAGCGGCGTTTCGCGCACCAGCGGGATGCCGGCGGCGGCCTCACCGGCCAGCAGCCGCCGCGCCATCGCCGCCTGCTGGCGGCCGGTTTCCAGGCCACTGTTCATGTAGCCGCCGATCGCACCGTGGCCCACCGCCGTGTCCAGGTCGCTGTACACCGGCAACCCGGTGCGCGCGCGCAGCCAGGCCGGCACGAACTCCGGCTCCAGCGGCAGCTCGCCGGCGCGCACCGGCAGGCTGCCGAGGGCGAAGACCAAGGTGTCGCCGGGCAGCCGCGGCAGCCGTGGCGCCACCTGTTCCAGCCACGCGGTCCGCCAGTGCTCGGCCCCGGGGTGGCCGGGCAGCCGCGCCAGCGCCGCATCGACGGTGTCGCGCAGCGCCGCGCCGTTGTCGTCGTCGGGGGTGATGAACAGCAGCCGGCGCGTATGCGGGTGCAGCTTCAGCGCGATGTCGAGGGTGCGGGTGAGGTCGAAGCGTTCGAGGATGCCGGTGACGTTCGTGCGCGTGCCGATGATGGGTTCCGGCGCCGCGTTGAGGCCGCTGAACACCACCGGGGTGTCGCCGAACAGGGCCGCGTGCTGCATGACGAAGGCCAGCGCATCATCGTCCACGGTGGCGACCAGGTCGAAGCGCTGGCCGGCGTACTTCCCGCCGAGGTAGTCGGTCAGGCGCTGGCGCTGCGCGGCATCGGGATGGCGCTTGGCGTCCATCCATTCGACATGGAACACCGGTCGCTCGCCGGCACCGCCCCACTCGCGCAGGCCGTCGAGGATGCGCTCCTCCCAGCTGAAGCCGGGGTGGTAGGACAGCAACACCAGCACCTGCGGCCGCGCGGACTCCGCGGCCGGCGGGGCCGCCGCGGCCGCCGTGGCGAACCCGCACGCGCACGCCAGCCACAGGCAGGTGAGCCAGCGCCATGCGCGTGGTTTCAGCACCGGCAACGGGCTGGACGACGGCGATGGCGTGGGCGATGGGTCAAGGCGCACGGAGCATCCTGCAATCGGACTGGACCGGGGGAGAGCATAAGCCCTGCCTACGACCACGACATGGCCCTGAGGTACTGCTTGGCGGCCTGCCTTCGATCCGCCATCCGGCGTCGTCGGTCCGCGGCCGCCAACCTGTTTCAGCCGGGAATCCGCGCCAGCGAATCGCGGCCGATGTCGGCGATACGGCGCGCGCCGGTCAGGGTCATCGCCACGCGCATTTCCGCCGCCATCAGGTCGAGCAGGTGGGCGACGCCGCGTTCGCCCTGCGCAGCCAGCGCATAGACGAAGGCGCGGCCAAGCAGCACCGTGTCGGCGCCGAGGGCCAGCATGCGCACCACGTCCAGGCCGCTGCGGACGCCCGAGTCGGCGAGGATCTTCAATTCGCCCCGCACCGCATCGGCGATGGCCGGCAGCGCCCGCGCGGTGGACGGCACGCCGTCGAGCTGGCGCCCGCCGTGGTTGGACACCACGATGCCGTCGGCGCCGAAGCGCACCGCGTCGCGCGCGTCCTCCGGATCGAGGATGCCCTTGATGAGCATCGGCCCCTTCCAGAACGCGCGGATCCATTCCAGGTCCTTCCACGAGATCGACGGGTCGAAGTTGCCCGCCAGCCAGCCGATGTAGTCCTCCAGCCCGGTCGGGTCGCCGCGGTAGGCGGAGATGTTGCCCAGGTCGTGCGGACGGCCGCGCAGGCCGACGTCGAACGCCCAACGCGGATGGGTCGCGGCCTGCAGGTAGCGGCGCAGCGCCGCGTGCGGGCCGCTCATGCCCGAGTGCGCATCGCGGTAGCGCGCGCCCGGCACCGGCATGTCCACGGTGAACACCAGCGTGGCCACGCCCGCGGCCTGCGCGCGCTCCAGCACGTTGCGCATGAAGCCGCGGTCGCGCAGCACGTACAGCTGGAACCACATCGGCCGCTTGATCGCCGGCGCCACTTCCTCGATCGGGCACACCGACACCGTGGACAGGGTGAACGGCACGCCGCGGCTGTCGGCCGCACGCGCGGCCTGCACCTCGCCACGGCGCGCGTACATACCGGTCAGGCCGACCGGCGCCAGCGCCACCGGCATCGCCAGCGTTTCGCCGAACAACCGGGTTTCCAGGCTCAACTCGGCCATGTCGCGCAGCACGCGCTGGCGCAGCGCGACGTCGGCCAGGTCGGCGACATTGCGCCGCAGCGTGTGCTCGGCATAGGCGCCGCCGTCGATGTAGTGGAACAGGAACGGCGGCAACCGGCGGCGCGCAGCGGCACGGTAATCGGTGGAGGCGGAGATGATCATGGCCCAGCCGTGGAATGGCCGATGCGGAACGGGAGGGTCGCCCCTCCCGTTCCCGCGGCGCGGCGCTTACTTCAGCCCGCGGTTCTTCAACAGCGCTTCCACGCTCGGGTCCTTGCCGCGGAACTCGCGGTAGGCGGTGGCCAGGTCGCGGGTGTTGCCGATGGACAGGATCTTGTCGCGGAACACCTGCCCGTTCTCGCGGGTCAGGCCGCCGTTCTCCTCGAACCACTCGAAGGCGTCGTCGTCGATCATCTCCGCCCAGAAGTAGGCGTAGTAGCCGGCCGAATAGCCGCCACCCCAGATATGGTCGAAGTAGCTGCTGCGGTAGCGCGGCGGCACCTGCGGCAGGTCGACCTTGAAGCGCTTGAGCGCGGCGGCCTCGAAGGCGTCCACATCCTGCAACGGCGCGTCGGCGCCCTGCGTGTGCCAGGCCAGGTCGAGCAGCGCCGCCGACAGGTATTCGGTGGTGGCGTAGCCCTGGTTGAAGGTGCGGGCCTTGGCGATCTTGTCCACCAGCGCCTGCGGCATCGCCTCGCCGCTCTGGTAGTGCCTGGCGTAGTTGGCGAACACCTTCGGGTCAGACGCCCAATGCTCGTTGAACTGCGATGGGAACTCGACGAAATCACGCGGTACGCCGGTGCCGGCCACGCTCGGGTACTTCGTGTTCGAGAACATGCCATGCAGGGCGTGGCCGAACTCGTGGAACATGGTGGTCACGTCATCCCAGCTCAGCAGCGCCGGCTGCCCGGCGGCGGGCTTGGTGAAATTGCACACGTTGTAGACCACCGGCTTGGTGCCGGTCAGGCCGTCCTGTTCGACGAACACGTCCATCCATGCGCCGCCGCTCTTGCTGTCGCGCTTGTAGTAGTCGGCGTAGAACAGCGCCAGCGGCTGGCCGTCGGCGTCGCTGACCTCGAACACGCGCACGTCCGGGTGGTACACCGGGATGTCCTTGCGCTCCTTGAAGGTGATGCCGTAGAGCTGGTTGGCGGCGAAGAAAACGCCGTTCTGCAGCACGTTGTCCAGCTCGAAGTACGGCTTGATCTGCGATTCGTCGAGGTCGTACTTGGCCTTGCGCACCTGCTCGGCGTAGAAGTCCCAGTCCGAGGCGGTGGCCTTGAAGCCACCGTTCTGGGCGTCGACCACCTTCTGGATCTCGGCCAGCTCGCCGCGCGCCTTGGCGGTCGCCGCCGGCACCGTGTCGGTCAGCAGCTTCAGCGCGTTGGCCGGGGTCTGCGCCATCTGGTCGCCGAGGTTGTAGGCGGCGTAGTTCGGGAAGCCAAGCAGCTTGGCCTTGGCCGCGCGCAGTTGCGCCAGGCGCTGGATGATCTTGCGGGTATCGTTGGCGTCGCCCTGCTCGGTGCGGGTTTCCGAGGCTTCCAGCACTTTCGCGCGCAGGTCACGATCCTGCAGCGACATCAGCACCGGCTGCTGGGTGGTGTTCTGCAGCGCCAGCACCCACTTGCCGTCGAGCTTGCGGCCCTTGGCGTCTTCCTCGGCCGAGGCGACGTCGCCATCGCTCAGGCCGGCCAGTCGCGCCTTGTCATCGACCACCACCGCGCCGGCGGCGGTGGCCGCGACCAGCTTGTTGTGGAAGTCGTTGGCGAGGGTGGCTTCCTCGGCGTTGTACTGCTTCAGCGTTTCCTTGTCGGTGTCGCCGAGCTGGGCACCGGCCTTGACGAAGCCCTTGTAGGTTTCCTCGACCACGCGCAGCTGCTCGGCGTCCAGCCCGGCCTCGGCGCGGCCGTCGTACACTGCCTTCACCCGCTCGAACAGCTTGGCGTCGAGGTGGATCGCGTCGCCGTGCGCGGCCAGCTTCGGGATCACCTCTTCCTGGATCTTCTGCCGCTCCGGGTTGGTGTCGGCCTGCACCACGCTGAAGAACACGCGGCTGGTGCGGTCGAGGATGGCACCGGACTTCTCCAGCGGCAGCAGGGTGTTGTCGAAGGTGGCCGGCGCGGTGTCGTCGGTGATCCGCTTGATCTCGGCCAGCTGCTGGCGCATGCCTTCCTCGAAGGCCGGCAGGTAGTCGCCGTCCTTGATCTTGTCGAAGGCCGGCGCCTGGAACGGCAGCGTGCTGGCGGCCATGAACGGGTTGGTCGAGGCCTCGGCCGGCTGCCCGGCGGTGCTGTCGGTATTCACGGGTGCGTTGGACTCCTTGCCGGAACAGGCCGCCAGCGCAAGGCTGATGGCAGCGGCCAGAATGACGGTGCGCGACATGGAACGTGCTCCTGCGTAGTGTGCGGTGAAACCGCAAACCCTACTCCTTCGCGCCATGGCTGGCATGTGCCGATGGTGGCGGCAATGCTGCCCCGGCAGGAGCGCACCTTGGTGCGCGATGGGGCATTCCCGGTAGAGCCCCATCGCGCACCAAGGTGCGCTCCTACCGCTGCACCGCGCCGCGGCGCAGGCTGGCGAAGGCGTCCAGCGCATCGGCGCGGCCGGCGGCCAGGTCCACCTGCGGCCGTGGCGGATACCCCGGCGCCAGCCGCCGCGCCGGTTCCGGGTGCTCCCACGGCGCGAAGCACGCCGGTGGCGGCAGACCCGCCAGTTCCGGCACCCAGCGCGCGATGTAGGCCCCATCCGGGTCGAAGCGGCGCGCCTGGGTGGCCGGGTTGAACACGCGGAAGTACGGCGCCGCGTCGGCGCCGGTACCCGCGCTCCATTGCCAGCCCTGGGTGTTGTTGGCCAGGTCGGCGTCCACCAGCGTGTCCCAGAACCAGCGCGCGCCATGCCGCCAATGCTGGCGCAGGTGCTTGGTCAGCCAACTGGCCACCAGCATGCGCACGCGGTTGTGCATCCAGCCGGTGTGCCACAGCTCGCGCATGCCGGCATCGACGATCGGCACGCCGGTGCGGCCATGTCGCCATGCTTCCAGCAGCGCTTCGTCCGGAGCCGCCCAAGGGAAATCGTCGAAGCGCGGGTCGAGGTTGCGGTCGGGCGTTTGCGGGTAGTGGTGCAGCACGTGGTGGGCGAACTCGCGCCAGCCCAGTTCGGCGAGGAAGCGGTCGCGGTCGGCCTCGCCGATGGCGTCGCCCATGGCCAGCACTTCGGCCACCACGCGCCGCACCGACACTTCGCCGAAATGCAGGTGCGGCGACAGCCGCGAGGTGCCGGCCTCGGCGGCGAAATCGCGGGCCTGCGCGTAGCCGTGCAGTGCGTCGTCGATGAACCGCCGCAGCGCCGCGCGCGCGCCTTGCTCGCCGGGTGTGAAGCGCTGCCAGAAGCCGGCGTCCCATGCCGGGGCCGGGGTGGGCATCAGTTCGTCCAGTCGCTCGCCGGCGGGCAGGTCTGCATGTGCCAACGATGGCAACCGTGCCGGCGCATCCCATGTCGCCGGCACCCGCCATGCCGCGCGCGCGGATTTCCAGAACGGCGTGAACACCCGGTACGGGTCGCCCTGCCGGGTCGCCAGTTCCCACGGCTCGAACAGCAACGCGCCATTGAAGCTTTCCGCATGCAGGCCGATCTGGCGCAGGTCGCGCTTGATCCGCGCGTCACGCTGCTCGACGGCCGGCTCGTAGCGCCGCGTCCACAGCACCGCTTCGGCACCGGTGCGCGCGGCCAATGCCTGCAGGGCATCGAGCGTGGGCCCGCGCAGCAGCAACAGGCGCGAGCCGCGGCGTTCCAGTTCGCTGGCCAATGCCGCCAGCGAGCGCCGGCGCCATGCGTGCGACGCGGCGCCGGGCGCCCATGCGCCCTCTTCTTCCGGCGCATGGATGTAGACCGGCAGCGGCGACAGGCCGCGTTGCAGCGCCGCGCGCAGGGCCGGCTGGTCGTCCAGGCGCAGGTCGTCGCGCAGCCAGACCAGCGCGATGCCCATCGTTCAACCCGTGCCGCGGTTGCGGCCCCGCCACGGCCGGTACCACTGGCGGATGGCGGCCATGTCGGCGGCATCGTCGCCGCTGGTGTGGAACGGCGGGCCGAAGCCGATGGTCTTTTCCGGGTAGTGGAAATAGGCCGGCACGATCGGCACCTGCGCCATCCGCGCGATGCGGATGAAGCCGGTCTTCCAGTCCTTCACCGGCTTGCGCGTGCCTTCCGGCGCCAGCGCGAACCAGATGCGCTCGTTGTCCCGGATCATCGCCACCGCCTGCCCCACCGTGCCCTGCGGCGAGCTGCGGTCCAGCGGCACCACGCCGAACCGGCGCAGCACCGTGCCCAGCGGCCACCAGAACAGCTTGTCCTTGCCGAGGATGCGCGCCTCCACGCCCAGCGCCAGCTTCGCCGCCAACCCCCAGATGCCGTCCCAGTTGGACGAGTGCGGCGCGGCGATCACCACCGCCTTGCGCAGGTCGGGCAGCGGCCCGGCCACGCGCCAGCCGCCCAGGCGCAGCACGTTGCGCCCGAGCCAGCGGCCGAACGCGGTGGAGCGGCCGCGCGGCACGCTCGGCGGGACCGGTGGCACCACCGGCGGGCTGTGGTGCGATGGGGCGTTGTCCAAGCGCTACTCCCAGTTGCGTTGCGAACGGCCGCGCTTGATCTGCGCGCGCCCCTTTTTCTCGTCCAGCCGGCGCAGCCTGGAGCCATAGGTCGGCTTGGTCGCCACCCGCGCCTTCGGCACCGCCAACCCCGCGCGGATGAACGCGACCAGCCGCTCGCGCGCGTCGACACGGTTGCGTTCCTGGGTACGGAAGCGCTGCGCATCGATCACCAGCACCCCCGCGTCGGTCAGGCGCCGGTCGCGCCGTGCCAGCAGCCGCGCGCGCAGGGCATGCGGCAGCGACGGCGAGCCGGCCACGTCGAAGCGCAGCTCGACCGCGCTGGATACCTTGTTGACGTTCTGCCCGCCGGCACCGCTGGCGCGCACGAAGCGCTCGACGATCTCCGTTTCCGGAATCGCCAGCGTGGCATCGACGATGAGTTGCGGGGTGGTCATCGCCGCCGATTGTATCGGGCGCGTCGTCGCCTCGTACCGGGTATGGCCGGTGCGCGACGCCAGGCGGCGCTTCGGCTAGGCTGGCCACTTCCCTTGCGAAGGAGCTGGCCATGTCGATCGCCTACTGGTGCGTGCTGGTTGCCGCGGTGCTGCCTTATCTCTGGGCGGTGGTCGCCAAGGCGATCCGGCCCGGCTACAACAACCGCAACCCGCGTGCGTGGGCCGCCAAAAGCAATGACTACCTGGTGCAGCGCGCCCATGCCGCGCACCTGAACGCCTTCGAGGCGTTCGCGCCGTTCGCCGCCGGCGTGGTGCTGGCGCAACTGGCCGGGGTGGACGCGCAGACGGTCAACGGGCTGGCCCTCGCCTTCGTCGCCTTCCGCGTCCTGCACGGCCTGTTCTACGTCGCCGACAAGCCGCCGCTGCGCAGCCTGGCGTGGCTGGGCGGCTTCGCCTGCGCGCTGGCGCTGATCGTGCTGGCCGCGCTGCGGGCCGGCTGAAATCTATTCGTAGGTCGAGGCTACGCCCCCGACAGCACCCTGCCGGACAGGGTTCCCGAATACCGGCCGAACAGCCCGCCGGGGTCGTAGCCCCGGCCTACGACTCCGGCATGGCGTGCCTCTTCGCAAAGTCGCCGAATACCCGAGGGTATCCAACGGCATCCGCCGATACCCGGCAGTCCATATCCGGCAATGGCGCGCGTCGAACAACGCATCGACGCTGCCTCCATGCCACGCTATCGCCGCCACTTCATGGAAGGCCAGACGGTTTTCCTGACCTTGGCCACCGCCGGGCGCAGGCCATGGCTGGCAATCCACAACGCCCGCGACATCGTGCTCGATGCATTGCGCCAGACCCGCGGCCATCATCCGTTCACCCACAAGGGCCATGTCCTGCTCGACGACCACCTGCACCTGTTGCTCGCCCCACGCGTCGGCGTGGCGATTCCCGGTCTGGTGGGCAGTTTCAAGCGCGCGGCAATGGCCCGGCTTTCCGCCGAAACCGGGCGACGGCTGTGGCAACCCCGCTACTACGACCACATCATCCGTGACGACGCTGATTTCGCCCGTCATCTGGACTACCTGCATTTCAATCCGGTCAAGCATGGACTGGTCGAGGATGCGATGGATTGGCGGTGGTCAAGCGTGCACGCATGGAAGGCACGCGGCATCTACCCGGAAGGTTGGGGGAAACGTGAGCCGGAACGAATCCGGTGCATGACGGAGTAGCCTGTGCGCCGGGGGCGTAGCCCCGGCCTACGCCATGCCGGACATGGTTTCACGGCTGCCAGCCAGGGTAGGTCGGCCCTACGTGGCCGACGCGGGCAACCTTCGACGTGGGGAGCGTCGGGGGCATAGCCCCCTGAAGCCCTATGGCGCTTCGTTCCAGCCCAGCAGCTGGAACGCCTTGCGGAACTCCGCATCCAGCGGCGCGACCACTTCGATGCGGCGGCCATCCTGCGGATGCGGGAACGCCAGCCGCTGCGCGTGCAGCAACATGCGGTGCACGCCGTGCATGCGGAACGTGCGGTTGTGGCGGCCGTCGCCGTGGCTGGTGTCGCCGATCAGGTGATGGAACACATGCTTCAAATGCCGCCTGATCTGGCGGAAGCGGCCGGTCTGCGGCTGGCAGCGCAGCAGCGCGTAGCGCGAGGTTTCAAAGCCGTTCGAGGGCACCGGCAATTCGCCGGTCGACAACCGCTGGAAATGGGTGATGGCCTGTTTCTTCACCGGCTTGCCGGGGCCGCCGTCGAGATCATGATCGACGGTGAAGGCTTCTTCCGCCGGCCAGCCACGGCAGATGGCCAGATAGTCCTTTTCCACTTCGCCGCCCATCAGCGTCTTGCCCAGCGCGCTGGCGGTGTCGCGGTCGAAGGCCAGCAGCAGGCAGCCGCTGGTGGCGCGGTCGAGGCGGTGCACGAGGAAGATCGGCCGGCCCAGCTGCTCACGCAGGCGGTCGGCGAGGAAATCGTCCTCGCCACGGGCCAGCTTGCTGTCGTGGACCATCAGCCCGGCGGGCTTGTCCACCACCGCTAGCCACGGGTCTTGGTACAGCAGCGGCAGCGGTTCGGAAACGATGTCCGCCGCGGCCTCCGTGGCTTCACTCACCGGCGCAGCCACGCCGATGCCAGTGCCAGCATGCCCACGCCGCCGCAGATCCACGACCACAGCGGCATCGACGCCAGTTGCGGGCCGCTGGCGTGCAGGCCGTGCAGCAATGCGGCGACCACCAGCAGCCCGGCGCCGCCCACCGCGGTGACCACGCGCCGCTGCAGGCGCTTGAGCGTGCCGTCGAGGTTGACGATGTCCTGCGAGCGCATCGCCAGTTCGTGCTTGCCCTGCACCTGCTGGCTCAGCCAGCTGTGCAGCAGCGCCGGCATGTCCGGCGCCTGGGTCATGATTTCCGGCAGGCGCTTGCCCAGCTCCTTCAGCGCGCGGCGCGGGCTGTAGCGCTCGCGCAGGATGCGTTCGAGCACCGGCTTGGCCACCGCCCAGATGTCCAGCTGCGGGTCGAGCTGGCGGCCGACGCCCTCGATGTTCAGCAGCGTCTTCTGCAGCAGGATCAGCTGCGGCTGCAGGGTGAGCTGGTAGCGCTGCGCGGTGCGGAACAGCTTGACCAGCACCTCGGCCAGCGAGATCTGCGACAGCGGCCGGGTGAAGTACGGCTCGCACACCGCGCGCACTGCCGCCTCCAGCTCGTCGATGCGCACCGTGGCCGGCATCCACTGCGCCTGCAGGTGCAGTTCGGCGATGCGCCGGTAGTCGCGGTTGAAGATGGCCATGAAGTTCTCGGCCAGGTAGAACTGGTCCTGTTCCGAGAGCTGGCCCATGATGCCGAAATCCAGCGCGATGAAGCGCGGGTTGTCGCGCCGCGCCGGGTCGGTATCGACCCAGATGTTGCCGGCGTGGGCGTCAGCGTGGAAGAAGTTGTCGCGGAACACCTGCGTGTAGAACACGCGCACGCCCTTGGCCGCCAGCGCCTTGCGGTCGATGCCGGCCGCGTCCAGCGCGGCGACGTCGTCCGACGGGATGCCCCACACCCGTTCCAGGGTCAGCGCGCGCTCGGCGGTGTGGGTCCAGATCACCTCCGGCACGTACAGGTCGCCCGAATCCAACCAGAAGCGGCGCAGCACGCTGGCGTTGGCGCCTTCGCGCTGCAGGTCCAGCTCGGCGGCCAGCGTGGTCTCGATCTCGGCGACCACCTCGCGCGGGCGGATCTTGTCGGCGCGCGGGTGGGTGCGCTCGACCAGGGCGGCCAGCGACTTGAGCAGGGCGATGTCGCCGGCGATCTGCTTCTCGATGTCCGGGCGCAGCACCTTGACCACCACCTGCCGGCCGCCGGGCAGCGTGGCTTCGTGCACCTGCGCGATCGAAGCCGAGGCCAGCGGCGTGGTGTCGAAGCTGGCGAACGCCTCGGTGATCGGCAGGCCCAGCGCCTGTTCGACGATCTGCAGCGCGCGTTCGCCGTCGAACGGCTGCACGCGGTCCTGCAGCAGGGTCAGCTCGGCGGCGACATCCGGCGGCACCAGGTCGCGGCGGGTCGAGAGGATCTGCCCGAACTTGACGAAGATCGGCCCCAGCTCCTGCAGCGCCAACCGCAGCCGCGCACCGCGCGACAGGCTGGCGATGTCGCCGCGCGCACGCGGCACGAACGGCTTGGCCAGCCGCAGCCAGCGCTCGACCGGGGTGCCGTCGAGCAGCGCGTCGAGCCGGTAGCGCAGGATCACCCGGCCGATGCGGTTGGCGCGGAACATCGCGCGCACCGCCTTCATGCCCGCGCCCCGCTGCGCTGGCGCAGCCGCGCCACCCGCGCGGCCAGCCGCTCCACGTCGTCGCGGACCACGTCCACGTCGTCGTGGAAGGCCTCCAGTTCGGCGCGCGGCACCACGTCGCGCGACTCCTCGGTGACGTATTCGGCCGCGGTGCGCGCCAGGTCCTTCGCACCGCGGCCGGCCTGCGCCAGCGCCGTGCGCAGGGCCTGCGCCACCTGCACGCCCAGCACCTCGCCGAACACGCCGACGAACGGCTGCTGCCAGTCCGGGTCGAAGCGCGTGGCCAGCTGCTGCAGGCGCCGCGCCAGCTCGGCATCGCCGGACACCTTCACCCGCCCGCCCGGCGCATGGCCGGCGCGGCGCGCATTGGCCATGAACGGCAGTTGCGCCAGCACCCCGCCAAGGGTGCTGCGCACCGCCAGATCCGGCTCGCGCGCGGCGTCCACCGGGCCCACCGTCAGCTGCTGCCCGTCCACGCCGACCTGCATCGCCAGCGGCGGCGATTCCAGGGTCAGGGTGATGCACTGGCCGTCCAGCGGGGCCAGCGCGGCGCGGGTATCCGGGTCCAGCGCCAGCGCGTGGTTCAGCGCCCTTTCCAGCGCGCGGCCGGCCAGCGGCTTGATGAAATCGAGAGGGGAGGCAGACATGGGCGGCATTCTACCGAAGCGGGGAACCGGGAATGGGGAACCGGGAATGACGGATTGCCGTTTGCCGGAGGTTGCCGTGCAGCCGGGCAAGCGGGTGAACGCACGGGGTGCCCGGCAAACCCGCATTCCCCGTTCCCTGTTCCCCATTCCCGGCCGTTCCCCCATGCTATGCGTACCCGCATCAGCGCAATCGGCAGGAGCAACAGGCAATGGGCAAGACCCGGGTGGGCATCATCTTCGGCGGTCGTTCGGCCGAGCACGAGGTCTCGCTGCAATCGGCGAAGAACATCCTCGACGCACTGGACAAGCAGCGCTTCGACGTCAGCCTGATCGGCATCGACAAGCAGGGCCACTGGCACGTCAGCGACCCGCAGCAGTTCCTGCTCAACGCCGAGGACCCGGCGCGCATCGCGCTGAACCGCTCCGGCAACGCGGTGGCGGTGCTGCCCGGCCGCGAGCAGGCACAACTGGTGCCTTCCGACCCGGCCACGGCGCTGGCGCAGATCGACGTGGTGTTCCCGATCGTGCACGGCACCCTCGGCGAGGACGGCTCGCTGCAGGGCCTGCTGCGCATGGCCAACCTGCCGTTCGTCGGCTCCGGCGTGCTCGGCTCGGCGGTGGCGATGGACAAGGACGTGGCCAAGCGCCTGTTGCGCGACGCCGGGCTGCCGGTGGCGCCGTGCGTGTGCTTCAACCGCTCCAGCGCGGCCGCGGCCGACTATGACGCGCTGGTGGCGGAGCTGGGCACGCCGCTGTTCGTCAAGCCGGCCAACCAGGGCTCCTCGGTGGGCGTGAGCAAGGTGCGCGATGCCGGCGAGTTCCACGCGGCGATGGCATTGGCGCTGTCCTTCGACCACAAGGTGCTGGTGGAGTCGGCTATTGCTGGGCGCGAGATCGAGTGCGCCGTGCTGGGCAACGACCACCCCGAGGCCAGCGTCTGCGGCGAGGTGGTGGTGCACGACGACTTCTACGCCTACGACACCAAGTACATCAGCGCCAACGGCGCCGAGACGGTGATTCCGGCCGATATTCCTGCCGAAGCGCAGGAGCGCATCCGCGCCATCGCCATCCGTGCCTACCAGGCGCTGGACTGCGCCGGCATGGCGCGGGTGGACGTGTTCCTCACGCCCTCCGGCGAAGTGGTCATCAACGAGATCAACACCCTGCCCGGCTTCACCCGCATCAGCATGTATCCAAAGCTGTGGGGCGCCAGCGGGCTGGACTACACGTCGCTGATCACGCGCCTGCTCGAACTGGCGCTGGAGCGCTACGCCTCCGACAAGGCATTGCGCAGTTCGATCACCCCGGCCTGAGTTTTCGAGCCCCTCTCCCATCGGGGCGATGCCGCACGGCTTGCGCGCCATTGGCGCGTGTGCGGTTGAGCGCCCACGCCGCTGGCGTGGGCCGGGGCGCGGAGCGGGGGTTGGGGTGAGGGGCAATGGTGTCCCGATGGCTCAAACATCATGGACTCCGATCGCCCCTCATCCGCCCCTTCGGGGCACCTTCTCCCGCTGGGAGAAGGTGCATCAAAAACTTTGCAAAGCAGTCAGGTTTTCTTGCGGAACAGCGAGATCACCGCAAGGATCAGGAACACGACGAACAGGATCCAGGCGATGTTGCTGGCCGCGCCGGCAATGCCGGAAAAACCCAGCAGGCCGGCAATGATGGCGATGACGAAGAACACGACGGCGTAATGGAGCATGGCGATGTCCCGGTTGCAGAATCAGGGCTCCATGCTCGGCAATTCGCGGTGGTGGCACGGTGACGGAAACGTGATCGCCGCATGATGGTCAGCATGCCGCGGCCAGGCGCCGCAGCCCTTCGGCGATCGACACCCGCGGCACGTAGCCGAAATCGCGCCGCGCCGGCTCCATCGAGTACCAGTGCGGCGTGCACAACTGCTCGGCGAGGAAGCGCGTCATCGGCGGCTCGCCGCGCAGGCGCAGCAGCGGCCAGGCCTTCTCGCAGACCGCGCCGATACGGTAGGCGGCCTTGAACGAAATCGACTTCTCCACGGCGGGCGCGCCCACTGCCGCGAGCAGCTTGTTGAGCAGCTCGCGCATCGGCAGCGGTTCGCCGTTGGAGATGAAGTAGGCCTTGCCGGCGCAGGCCGCGCCCACCGCCAGATGGTCAAAGGCATCGAAATGCGCCTGCGCGGCGTTGTCGATGTAGGTGGTGTCCACCTTGTTCAGGCCGTCGCCGACGAAGCGCAGGCGGCCCTGTCGGGCGCGTTCGGCCAGCCGCGGCACCAGTTGCTGGTCGCCCGGCCCCCAGATCAGCCGTGGACGCAGCGCCACCGTCGCCAGCTGCGGGCCGTTGGCGGCCAGTACTTCCTGCTCGGCAATGGCCTTGGTCGCGGCATACGGCGCCTGGAAGTCCTCGCCATACGGCACCTCGTCCGCGCCCAGCCCTTCGACCGGATGCGTCGCGCGGTGGGTCACGCTGGGCGTGGAGGTGTAGACCAGCTTGCCGATGCCGTGCGCATGGCAGGCTTCCAGCACGTTGCGGGTGCCGGCCACGTTGGCGTCGAAATAGCTGTCGTAGCTGCCCCATGCGCCGGCCTTGGCGGCGTTGTGGAACACCGCGTCGACGCCGGCGGCGGCATGGTGCACGGCATTGGCGTCGGCCAGGTCGCCGCGGATCTGGCCCACGCCCAGCGCGGCCAGCGCCGGGTAGTGGCCGCGGTTGAAGCTCAGCACTTCGTGGCCGCGTTCGACCAGCCCGCGGCACAGCGCTTGGCCAAGGAAACCACCGCCGCCGGTGACGAGGATCTTCATGCGTGTTCCTTCAATTGCGTGGCGGCCCATACGGCAAGCTTCTCGCGGCCGATCTTGGCGTTGTGGCGGATGTCCACCGGGAACGCCGGATGGCGCAGGAAGTGGCCGATGCCGGCCAGTTTCGGATGGCGTGCAGCCAGCGCACTCAGTTGCGGTTCGATCACGGCCGCATCGGCACCGGGCAACAGTTCGTAGCACAACACCGGAAGTTGCCGGCCGTGTTCGCCCACACCCACCAGCGCGGTGCGGCGCACGCCCGGCACGGTATTGAACACCGGCTCGGTCTGCTCGGTGTACAGCGGCCCGGCGGCGGTTTCCACGCGCTGGGTCTTGCGCCCGCAGAACCACAGCCGGCCCTGCGCGTCGAACCAGCCGACGTCGCCCATGCGGTGCACGATGCGCTCGCCGCCATCGGCCAGCCCCTCGCGGATCTTCGCCGCGGCGGTGGCCTGCGGGCGGTTGTAGTAGCTGTCGGTGGCGGTGGGGCCGGCCACGGTGATCTCGCCGACCTCGCCCGCCGGCAGTTCGCGCACGCCGCTCCAGTCGGGGATCGGCGCATCGTCGATGGCGATGATGCGCACCACGTTCGGCGCCACCACGCGGCCGACGCAGGTGCCGGCGCCGGCCTCCGTCGCCTCGCGGGTGGCTTGCAGCTCGCGGCCTTCGATCACCGCCACCGGCAGGCATTCGGTGGCGCCGTAGGGCGTCCAGAACTGCGCGTGTTCGGGCAGCAGTTCGCGCATCTTCGCCACGGTCTGTGGCGGCACCGGCGCGCCGGCCGAGGTCACGCGGGTCACGCCCGGCAGCGGCTGGCCATGTTCGGCCAGCACCCGCATCAGCGCCGGCGAGCCGAACAACTGGGTCACGCCGAAGCGGGCGATGGCGTCATGCAGCTTGCGCGGATCGGCGCTGCCCGGTCGGGTCGGGTCCATGTCCGGGATCACGCTGGTCAGCCCCAGCGCCGGGTCGAACAGCGCGAACGGCGGGAAGGTCGGCAGGTCCACGCCGCCGGCCTGCATGCCGAAAGCATTGCGCAGCAGCTCCACCTGACCGACGAAATGGCGGTGGCGATAGACCACGCCCTTGGGTACGCCGGTGGAGCCGCTGGTGAACAGGATCGCAGCCATGTCGTCCGGCGCGGTATCGGCCAGTTGGCTACCCGCGCCGGCACCGACGGCCTCGATCTTCGCCAGCGTGGTGCCACCCCAGCCCCAGCGCGTGCCGACGGTGACCAGCCGCGTGGCCGATTTCGCCCAGCCCAGCAGCAGCCGCGCCATGTGCGCCAGCGGGATGCCGACGAAGGCTTGTGGCTGCGCTTCGTCCAGGCACTGGCGCAACGCGCGCCTGTCGATGCCCGGATCGACCAGCACCGGCACCGCGCCGCTCTTGAACAGCGCGAACATCAGCAGGAAGAACGCCGGCCCGGGCCGCACCATCACCACCGTGCGCACGCCGCGGCCGATGCCGTGGGCAGCCAGCCCGGCAGCGATGGCGTCGCTGCGCGCATTCAGGGTGCGGTAGTCGAGGGTGACGTCGTAGGCGGCCATGCCGCCGGCACCGGGCTTGCCGGGGCAGCGGATGGCGATTTGCCCGGGGCGTTCGCGCGCCAGCTCGGGCAGACGCGCGGCGATGTTGCAGGGTTCGTTCATCTTCCTATTGTCGCCGCTGCGGAAACTTCTTGCGCGCGGCCCGGTGGCGTGGAAAATTTCCCGCCCGCCTCTTTCCAGCAGCCGCCCGAAGGCCGGCACCCATGCCCCATCCCTGCCTGACCTGCGGTGCCTGCTGCACCCAATACCGCGTCGCCTTCCACTGGATGGAATCGGACGAGGTCACCGAAGGCGGCGTGCCGCACCAGCTGACCGAGCGGCTGGACGCGCACCGGCTGTGCATGCGCGGCACCTATTCCGACCCGATCCGCTGCGTGGCACTGGACTCGGAAATCGGCGTGTATTCGCGTTGCACGATCCATCCGAACCGGCCCAGCGTGTGCCGCGAGGTCGATGCTTCGTGGGAATACGGCAAGGCCAGCTCGCAATGCGACCGCGCGCGCATCGCCCACGGCATGCAACCGCTGACGCTGGCCGACTGGCGCTGGCGCGACGAGGCGGACAACGACGACGACCATCCGGACGACAACGGCCGCGCGGCTTAAGCGCTGATTCGCGCTACGCCGCCCCACGGTTTGCATTGCAAACCGCGGGCCCCGGCTCACCCTCTTCCACATCCCCCGCGCCTGTCGGCGCGCCCCCCTTGACTCAAGGGGGGCTCTTCGTTGGTCGCACATGGCGCCAAGCCTTCGTTCCTACGGGAGGTGGCGCATACCGGAATCAGCCGATCGGGTTGCGCTCCAGGAACGTCCGCACCGCCGGCACGATCACCTCGTGCTTGTCCTCCAGCACGTAGTGGTTGGCGTCCTCGAACGCCATCACCTCGGCCTGCGGCAGCGCCTTGCGGAAACCGGCGAGGAAATGGTGATCGAAGCAGATGTCGCGCAGCCCCCACGCGATGAACGCCGGGCGGTCGGCGAACGACGGCAGCGCCGCGGCGGCGCGTTCCAGCAGCGGCCATGCCTTGTCGGCCGGCGACAGCGGGATATCCTGCATGAAGCGGATGGTGGCGATGCGGTTGTCCCAGTTGTCGTAGGGCGCAACATAGGCGCGGCGCACGGCGGCCGGCATCCGCCGCGACACCCCCAGCCACGAAGCGCCGGCGGAGAACGCATTGAAGGTGCGGATGAACCACTCACCCGGCTTCCAGTGCCGGCCCATCGCGATCTGCCACGGCATCGGCTTTTCCGCCGGCAGCGGGAACGCGGCGGTATTGGTGATGATCAGCCGCTTGACCTGCGCGTGGTGCGACAAGGCCCAGCCGAAGCCGATCATGCCGCCCCAGTCATGCACCGCCAGCGTGATCGGGCCGGTGATGCCGAGGTGGTCGAGCAGCGCGGTCACGTCGTCCACCCGCGATTGCAGGGTGTAGTCGTAGCGGCTGTCGTCCGACTTGTCGGACAGGCCCATGCCGATGTGGTCGGGCGCGATGCAGCGGTACTTATCGCTCAGCCCGTTGACCAGATGCCGCCACAAATAGCTCCACGACGGATTGCCATGCAGCATGACGACCACCTCGCCATCGCGCGGGCCCTCGTCGACGTAGTTCATCGACAGGCCGGGACGGACCTCGAAGCGATGGGTGGTGGCGGGGTAACCGGGGAACTGCATCGGGCGGTTTCACGCAATCGCGGACAGGGCGCGCATTGTAGGCCAATGCGCCATCCGGGCCGGCCGCCGCGGATGGCGCACAATGGCGTGCTGCAACGCCGGGACGACCGTGACCGAATCCTTCGACACCCCATCCTTTGACAGGTTAGTCGCGCGCGTGCGCGCCTGCCGCCTGTGCGAAACCCACCTGCCGCTGGGCTGCCGGCCCGTGCTGCAAGCCTCGCCGCGCGCTCGCCTGCTGATCGTCAGCCAGGCACCGGGCCGCCGCGTCCATGAAACCGGCATCCCCTTCAACGATCCCAGCGGCGACCGCCTGCGCGACTGGCTGGGGATCGATAAAACCCTCTTCTACGACGCAGAAAGGATCGCCATCGTGCCGATGGGCTTCTGCTTCCCCGGCACCGGCAAGAGCGGCGATCTGCCACCGCGCCCCGAATGCGCCCCCACCTGGCACCCGCAGTTGCTGCCGCGGCTGGGGCAGGTGCAACTGACCTTGGCCATCGGCCAGTACGCCCAAGCCGGCCTGCTCGGCAACCGCCGTGGCCGCACCCTCACCGACACGGTGCAGGCCTGGCGCCAGCACCTGCAGCACGGCGTCCTGCCCCTGCCCCACCCCAGCCCGCGCAATCGGCTGTGGCTGGCGCGCAACCCATGGTTCGAGAGCGAACTGCTGCCGGTGCTGCGGGAGCGGGTGGCAGACGCATTACGCGGTTGAACCACTCAGGCGCAGTACTTCCCTAAGCAGCGCAGGGAAAGGCGCCGATACCGCCCGGCATGACCAGCCGACAGGCTGGAGGCACCTTGCCAAACGTATCTATATTGATACAATCGCCATGCCTCCATTGATCCTCGACGCCCGCTTCTACCGTTCCACCTCCGGCAGGGAGCCGGTACGCGAATGGCTGAAACATGAACTTTCACCGGGCGCGCGGCAGGCCATCGGCGCGGACATCAAGACCGTGCAGGAAGGCTGGCCGCTCGGCATGCCGCTGGTGCGCAAGCTGGACACGCAACTGTGGGAAGTCCGCAGCCGCATCCCCGAAGGCATCGCCCGTGTGCTGTTCACGCTGGCCGGAATGGACATGGTGCTGCTCCACGGCTTCATCAAGAAATCGGACAAGACGCCAAGGGACGAACTGGAACTGGCGAAGCAACGCAGGAACGAGGTCCACGCATGAACGGGAACACCCACATCGGCTCCAGCTTCGACGACTTCCTCGCCGAAGAAGGCCTGCTGGAAGAAGCCAACGCCATCGCCGCCAAGCGCGTGATCGCGTGGCAACTGGCCGCGGCCATGAAGCAGGCCGGCGTCAGCAAGACCGAAATGGCCGCGCGCATGCGTACCAGCCGCGCGGCGGTGAACCGGGTGCTGGACGAAAACGACACCGCGCTGACGCTGGACACCCTGAGCAGGGCGGCGGCGGCCGTGGGTTGCACGCTCCGGTTCGAGCTGACGACTACCTGGATATCCCCATGCAAAACGCCCGCAAGGAAAACCTGCGGGCGTTCGCGGTAATGCCGGGTGGCGCAGTGCGTAGTTACCAGACCACCTCGGCCATCGTGCAGTTCAAGCCCGAACCAATCCCCATCAGCGCGACGCGGTCGCCCTTCTTGAGCTTGCCGAGCTGGCGCAGTTTGCTCAGCACGATCGGCACCGAGGCCGGGCCGATGTTGCCGTGCTCGCCGAAGATGGTCATCACCTTCTTCGGGTCGATGCCGAAGGCCTTGATGAAGGCGTTGGTGTGCGGCTGGCTGACCTGGTGGATGACGAACTGGTCGATCTCGTCCACCGCCCAGCCCAGCGCCTGGCGGGTGGCCTCGAAGGTCTTGGTCGCCAGCTTGATGCCTTCGATCAGCAGCAGCCGGGTGTCGGTGACCATGCGGTCGAGGTTGCCCACGCACAGCTTGTTCCACTGGTTGGCCGCGCGGGTCACGCCGCCGCGGTAGCGCGGGGCCTCGGGCACCAGTTCCGAGCGCGCCAGCACCATCGCCGCGGCGCCGGAACCGGTGGTCAACGCGGCGAACTCGTCGCGCAGCTGCTGCGCGGTGACGTCCGGGGCGCTCATGCGCTCCAGGGTCTTTTCATAGACGAGGTTGGAGCTTTCGCCATCGACGATCAGCGCGTAGTCGATGTCGCCGCGCTCGAGCATGCGCGCGGCCACGTCCATGCCGTTGATGAAGGCCAGGCAGGCGTTGGCGATGTCGAAGGTGACGCAGTCGTCGCCGATGCCGAGGTTGCCCGAGACGATGGAGGCGGTGGACGGCTCCAGATAGTCGCGGCTGACCGAAGTGTTGACCAGCAGGCCGATGCGCCCGGCGGCGACGCCGGCGTCTTCCAGCGCCTTGCGCCCGGCCAGGGTGGCCGCGTCGGAGGCCTGCATGCCCTGGTCCCACAGGCGGCGGGCGTGGATGCCCGCGATGTCGCCCAGCATGTCGGCGCGGATCCCCAGGCGGTCCAGCGTGGGCTGCAGCCGCTCGGTGATTTCCTTGGAGGTCAGCGTGTGCGGCGCATCGATGTGCGCCAGTCCCGCGATCGAGACATTCTGGAAGTGCATGGAAGACGCCAGGACTCAGGCGAAGGGGGCGTTATTCTATCGGCTGGCGCCTTTTGACGCATCTTTAACGATTCGCCGCCCGAGCGTATGGATGGATGCCGAGGCCCCGGTACGATGCGCACGATTTTCGTAGGTGCCGGGCTCGCCCGGCACGGGGACTTTTCCAGGCAAGGTACCGTGCGGGGCAAGCCCCGCACCTACGAGAGGAAGATGTCTCGTCAGCGCGGCGGGCATTGCCAGGCGCTGTAGCGCTGGCTGCCGTCGGCCGGCGGGGCCAGTGCCTGGATGGCGTTGGCGCCGGCGCTGGGCGCCTCGTTGCGGGCCAGCGTCTCCAGCTCTTCCTGCACCCGCAGCGGGTTGCGGTTGTAGAAGCCGACCTTGTTCTTGACCGTCACCACGATCTCGCCCTTGGCCACGCAGCCCGGCGCCACCGGGCCGGCCGGCAGCACGCGCACGGCCTTGCCGCCGGCTTCGATCGGCACCCAGGTGCAGGCGGCGGTGCCGGCGAGCAGGGCGGCGGACAGGATCAGGATGCGCATGGGCGGAAGCCTTGGTGGGGATCGGGATGGATTGTGCCGTGGATGGATGAATTGGAGGTGATCCGGCTCGGCGAAAAGCTACCCCTCCCCAACCCTCCCCTGCTTCGCAAGGGAGGGAGCACGGCCCTCCCCTTTCGCCGCAGGCGAAGGGGGAGGTTGGGAGGGGGTACGCCGTTGCGCGCTTACTTGCTTGCCGGCACCGGGTTGCCGTCGCCGTCGATGACGACCACTTCGCCCAGCTCCAGCGCGCGCACCGGCGCCTCGGTCTGCTTGAGGTCACCGACCACCACCCAGGTCAGCTTCGACGCATCCAGCGTCTTCGCCGCCTCGGCCACCTGCGCCGGGGTCATCGCCTCGATCTCGGCCTTGCGCTTGAACACGTAGTCGTCCGGGCGGTCGTAGCGGACGATGCCGCCGATGGTGTTCATCACCGCGCTGGCGGTTTCATACGCACCGGGCAGGCTCAGGGTCCGGATGTTGCGGATGCGCGCGACCTCGGCGTCGCTCGGCGGGCGCTGGCCGCTGGCGAACTGGCTGATCTCGGCCTGCATTTCCTTCAGCGCGTCGGCGGTCTTGTCGATCTGCACCGGCGCGATCGCCATCCACGGCCGCTGGCCGAGGGCGCCGCTGGCCATCGAGCGGGCGCCATAGGACCAGTGCTTGTCCTCGCGCAGGTTCATGTTCAGGCGCGAGGTGAAGTCGCCGCCGAGCACGCCGTTGGCGATGTCGAAACGGGTCGCGCCGGCGTCACGGGTCGAGGGCACCACTTCGCCGGCGAACAGGTTGGCCTGCACCGCGCCGGGCTGGTCGATCAGGTACACGCGGGCCTTGTCCGGGCGCGCGACGTCGGCTGGCGCGGGCACCTGCGGCGCGGCGCCTTCACCCTTCCAGTCGCCGATCTGGCGGTCGAGCAGCGGCACGATTTCCTTCAGCGTGGTGTCGCCGACGACGATCAGGGTGGCGTTCTCCGGGCGCACCCAGTCCTTGTGGAAGGTCACCAGGTCGTCGCGGGTCAGCGATTCGATCGCCGCCTCGTCGCCGCTGCCGGTGAACGGGATCGCATACGGGTGGCCCTTGCCGTACAGCAGCGGCGGCAGCACGCGCATCGCCACCGCGTTGGGCTGCACCTTCTCCTGCTTGATGCCGGCGATCCAGGTGGCCTTGATGCGGTCGATCTCGCCCTGGTCGAAGCGCGGGGCGCGCAGCACGTCGGCGTACAGCGCCAGCGACGGCGCCAGGTTCTCCTTCAGCGCCGACAGGTAGACATTGGCGCCGTCCAGCGAGGCACCGGCGCCCAGCCGCGCGCCCAGTGCATCGGCGGCGTCGGCGAAGGCCAGCGAGCCGAGCTTGCCGGCGCCTTCGTCGAGCATGCCCATCGTGAAGTTGGCGGTGCCCGGCTTGCGGCCCTGGTCGGCGGTGAAGCCGCCGGCGAATTCGTAGCTGAACTGCACCACCGGGATGTCGTGGCGCTCGGCCAGGATCACCTTGGTACCGTTCTTCAGCGTGGCGCGCTGCAGCTGCGGGAACTTCAGCTCCGGGAAGCTGGCGGTCTGCGGCACGCCGGCGCTGCGGTCCACCTGCGAGGGCAGCACGCCGTACTTGGGATCGACCGCCGGCACTTCGAACGGCGCCGGCTTGGCCGAGGGCAGTTCGTCCAGCGCCACGCGCTCGCCCGGCTCGACCACCAGGGTGTGGTCGCCCACGCCCAGCCACTTGGCGCCCACCGCCTTCAGGTCGTCGATGCTGGCCTTGTCGATGGTCGCCAGCGAGGTGCGGAAGCAGCCCGGGTCGCCTTCGTACACCGCGCATTCGGCCAACGCGTCGGCCTTGCCGCCGAAGCCGCCGATGCGCTCGATGCCGCGGATGAAGCCGGCGCGGAACGCGGTCTTGGCGCGGGCCAGCTCGTCGGCGCTCGGGCCTTCGGCAATCAGTTTGCGCAGTTCCTCGTCGATGATGGCCTCGACCTTGGCCGGGTCCACGCCCTGCTTGACGGTGGCGATGATGCCGAAGTTGGAGCCGAGCTGCGACGCCCAGGCCCCGGCGCTCACGCTGTCCACCAGCTTCTCGCCGTGCAGCAGGCGCTGGTCCAGCCGCGAGGACTTGGCCCCGCCCAGCACGCGCGCGAACACCTGCAACTGGTCGATGTCCACGGTGCCGGTCTGGGCCACGTTCCAGACGCGGTAGATGCGCGCCTGCGGCACCTTGTCGGTCATCACCTCGCGGGTGGATTCAGGGCGCTGGCCGACGTTGACCGCCGGCTGCGCCATGCTCGGGCCGGCCGGGATGTCGCCGAAGTACCTGGCGACCTTTTCCTTGGCGGTGGCCACGTCGATGTCGCCGGCCAGCACCAGCACCGCGTTGTTGGGGCCGTACCAGGTGCGGAACCACGTCTTCACGTCGTCCAGCGAGGCGGCATTGAGGTCGTTCATCGAGCCGATCACGCCGTGGTGGTACGGGTGGCCGGCCGGGTACAGCGCGCGGGTCAGCTTGTCCCATACCTGCCCATAGGGCTGGTTCTCGCCCTGGCGCTTCTCGTTCTGCACCACCCCGCGCTGTTCGTCGAGCGCGGCCTGGTCGATCGCGCCGAGCAAGTGGCCCATGCGGTCGGACTCCATCCACAGCGCCATGTCCAGCGCGGTGGTCGGCACGTTCTGGAAGTAGTTGGTGCGGTCGGTGTTGGTGGTGCCGTTCTGGTCGGTGGCGCCGACCTGCTTGAACGGTTCGAAGAACTCGCCGTGGTGGTTCTCGCTGCCCTGGAACATCAGGTGTTCGAACAGGTGGGCGAAGCCGGTGCGGCCGGCGGGCTCGTCCTTGGCGCCGACGTGGTACCAGATGTTGACCGCCACGATCGGCGCCTTGCGGTCGGTGTGCACCACCACGCGCAGGCCGTTGGGCAGGGTGAACTCCTCGAACGGGATATCCACCGCGGACGCGGCGACGACCGGCTTGGCCTTGGCCGCGGCGGGCAGCGGGGTGACGGCAAGGCCGGCGATGGCGGTGCCCAGCGCCACGGCGAGAAGGGCGGTACGAGGTGCGGCTGCGTTCATCCCACTGTCCTTGAGTAATGAAGGTGAACGCCGATCGTACCCGTCACGCGACCGGGGCGGCATGCGTCAACGGTAATGGGGGAGGTCGCGCAGGCGCGGTGCCTGTCCGCGGACAGCGGCCGGCTGGCCGCGGTGTCCGGACAGCGGACACTTTCGTCTCGATCAAATTCCTTTTATTTCAACAAGATGCGATTGGCACACATCCTGCTTAAAGGAACCCTGCCTCCAGGCGATTCCGAATGATCATGACTGGATGCTGAACAAATAGACGAAAAGCAGGAAAGTTCTTGCACTTCGATTTTTAGTGTTTTACTTTACTACCACACCACATTTCACAAACACCAACGAGGTCATGCCATGAACGCCAAGTCCATCGCCATCGCGCTTGCCATCGCCACCACCGGTTTCGCCGCCACCGCGCAGGCGGCCAACATCGTCACCCTGGAAACGGTGCAGGTGCGTCCTTCCGCCGACCAGCTGGCCCAAGCCGAACGCGAACACAGCAGCAACATCCCGACCCTGTCGATGGTGCAGGTGCGCCCGAGCGTGGGCCAGATCGTCGAACTGGCCGCCGAGCAGGCCGCGATGCAGGTGGTCGCCGGCTCGCCGCTGGCCATCGGCGCCAGCGTCGGCCAGTGGGTGGTGTCGCTGCCGGCCATCACCGTGCGCCCGGACGCGCAGCAGGTGCAGGCGCTGGCCGCCGCCACCGCCAAGGCCGCCCTGAACGGCGACAGCCTCGGCCAGGTCGCCCAGGGGATGGTCGCCAAGTGAGCCGCCGCGCAGAGCGGGAGGCGGCCGCGGCGTAAACTTCGCCGATGACCGCCGCCTCCCCCGTTTTCCACGTCCTGCTCTACCAGCCCGAGATCCCGCCCAACACCGGCAACGTGATCCGGCTCTGCGCCAACACCGGCGCGCACCTGCACCTGATCGAGCCGCTCGGCTTCGACATCGACGACCGGCAGCTCAAGCGCGCCGGCCTGGACTACCACGAATACGCGCGCATGCAGGTCCACCCGGACCTGGACACCGCGCTGGCCCACATCGCCCCCGCCCGCCTGTTCGCCCTGACTACCCGCGCCAGCGTGCGCTACGACAGCGTGTGCTTCGCCGACGGCGACGCCTTCCTGTTCGGCCCGGAAACCCGCGGCCTGCCGCAGGAGCTGCTGGACGCCCTGCCCGACGGCCGCCGCCTGCGGCTGCCGATGCGGCCGGACAACCGCAGCCTCAACCTGTCCAACTCGGTCGCGGTGACGGTGTTCGAGGCCTGGCGCCAGCACGGGTTTCCCGGCGCGGCGTGAACCGCGCGGGGCCCGCGGAACGCGCAGGCCGCTTCCGGCGGATTGGAAACCGGGCGGCGCATGCTCCACCATCAGGCGCTGGATGCCGGCCAACCGAGATGACCCCATGAGCGACCCGTACAACTCCCCTTCAACCCGCATGCCAGCGGCGGTATTGAACGACACGATGGTGACCACCGCGCCGGAACTGCCGGGCCACCGGATCGTGCGCAACCTCGGCCTGGTGCGCGGCATCACCGTGCGCTCGCGCTCCATCGTCGGCAACTTCCTCGGCGGGCTGCAGACGATCTTCGGCGGCAACATCAGCATCTACACCGAACTGTGCGAGCAGGCGCGCGAGGAAACCTACCGGGACATGGTGGCCCATGCCCGGCAGCTGGGCGCCAACGCCATCGTCGCCGTGCGCTACGACGCCACCGAGTTGATGAGCGGGCTTACCGAGGTGCTGTGCTACGGCACCGCGGTCGTGGCCGAACCACAGCCGTCCGCCAAGCCTCAGTAACCCTCTTCCGCGGCCGCCGCCTCGCGCCCCTGCTGGCGGATCAGGGCTTCCTCGCGGGCGTCGTTGATGGCGTGGCGGACGCCGTCCAGGTCGACCGCGCCCATCTCCGGGGTGAATTCGCCGGTGAGCAGCGTGTCCGGCCGCAACTCGCCGGCCTGGAACAATTCCCACATCTCCTCGCCGTACCAGGTGTCCAGCAGCTCCGGCGCCCAGCGGCCGAGGCTGGCGGTGAGGTTGTTGACGTCGCGCAGCAGCATGGTCCGTGCGGCGTTGTTGCCGCCGGCGCTGACCACCTGCGGGAAGTCGATGACCACCGGGCCATCGGCGCCGACCAGCACGTTGTAGGCCGACAGGTCGCCGTGGACCAGCCCGCAGCACAGCATCAGCTTGACCTGCTGCACCAGCACCGCATGGAACCGGCGGGCCTGTGCGGCATCGAGCTCCACCTCGCCCAGGCGCGGGGCACTGAAGCCTTCGGCGTCGGCGACCAGTTCCATCACCAGCACGCCGTGGAAGAAGCCGAACGGCTCGGGCACGCGCACGCCGGCCTCGCGCAGCTGGTACAGCGCGTCGACCTCGGTGTTCTTCCACGCCTCTTCCTGTTGCCTGCGGCCGTACTTGCTGGCCTTGCCGATGGCGCGGGCCTCGCGCGAGCCGCGCACCTTGCGCCCTTCCTGGTACTGCACGCGCTGCTGGAAGCTGCGCTGGGCCATGTCCTTGTAGACCTTGGCGCAGCGCACCTCGTCGCCGCTGCGGACGACATAGACCGCCGCCTCCTTGCCGCTCTTGAGCGGGCGCAGCACTTCGTCGATGACGCCGTCGTCGATCAGGACCTGCAGTTGCGGGGGTGTCTTCACTATGTTCCGGCAAGGCGATGGGCGGCCCGCATTGTCGCCTGCGGGCCGCCGCGTCGGTCAGAATGCGTTGATGCCGGTCAGCTCGCGGCCGATCACCAGCTGGTGCACGGTCTCGGTGCCCTCGTAGGTGATGACCGACTCCAGGTTCAACGCATGGCGGATCGCGCCGTGCTCGGTGGTGATGCCGGCGCCGCCAAGCAGATCGCGGCATTCGCGGGCAATGTCGATGGCCATCCGGCAGTTGTTCCACTTGGCCAGCGACACCTGCTGCGGCAGCAGGTCGCCGGCGTCCTTCAAGCGGCCCAACTGCAGGGCGAGCAGCTGTCCGGTGGTGATGCGGCGGGCCATCTCGGCCATCTTGATCTGCGCGCTCTGGGTGGCCGCGACCGGGCGGCCGAACAGGATGCGCTCCTTGGTGTAGGCCAGCACTTCCTGCAAACAGGCGATCGCCGCGCCCACCGGGCCCCAGCTGATGCCGTAGCGGGCCTGGGTCAGGCAGCCCAGCGGGCCCTTCAGGCCCTTCACGTTGGGCAGGCGGTTGCCGTCGGGCACGCGCACGTTGTCGAAGAACAGCGCGCCGGTGGACGAGGCGCGCAGGCTCATCTTGTGCTTGATTTCCTGCGCGCTGAAGCCCGGCGTGCCCTTCTCGACCACGAAGCCCTGCACGCCGTCGTCGGTGTTGGCCCAGACAATGGCGATGTCGGCCACCGGGCCGTTGGTGATCCACATCTTGGAGCCGTTGATGACCCAGTCGCCGCCGTCGCGCACCGCGCGGGTCTTCATGCTGGCCGGGTCGGAGCCGCCGTGCGCCTCGGTCAGGCCGAAGCAGCCGATGACCTTGCCGCGCGCCATGTCCGGCAGCCAGCGCAGGCGCTGCTCTTCCGAACCATAGGCGTAGATGGGGTACATGCACAGCGAACTCTGCACGCTGACGAAGCTGCGCAGGCCGGAATCGCCGCGCTCCAGCTCCTGGCAGATCAGGCCGTAGCTGACGCCGTTGAGGCCGGCGCCGCCGTACTGCTCCGGCAGCGAGCTGCCGAGCAGGCCCATGTCGGCGATCTCGGGGACCAGTTCGGTCGGGAAGCGGCCCTGGTCGAAGCAGTCGCCGATGATCGGCAACACCCGCTCGTCGGTGAAACGGGCGACGGAATCCTGCACCGCGCGTTCTTCCTCGCTCAGCAGCGAACGCACGTCGAACAGATCGTAGGGATTCAGGGTTTTCAGGCTCATTAACCGTCTCGTGCAATGCCATCGTGGCGGGTGTGGAAAGTTCATCGACAGCGGCTGAAAGCCCCTCTCCCACCGGAGAGGGGTTGGGGTGAGGGGCAATGGAGTCCCGATGGTTCGGACATCATTGCCTCCGTTCGCCCCTCATCCGCCCCTTCGGGGTCCCTTCTCCCGCAGGGAGAAGGGAGCGTGCCGTCAATCGGAGAAGGATAAAGCGATCACCCCACAAAGGATTGCTGCAAGCGCACGTATCCAGCGCAAGCGCTGCGGTATCGTGTCGCCCTTTCCGCCACCCGAAGCCTGCCGATGTCCGCCAATCCGTCCATTGCAGCCGCCCCGCCGTCGCAGAAGCTGGAGCGCGCGCTCAAGCCGCGCCAACTGATCATGATGGGCCTGGGCAGCGCGATCGGCGCCGGCCTGTTCCTTGGCTCGGGAGTGGGCATCCAGGCCGCGGGACCGGCGGTGCTGCTGTCCTACCTGGTCGCCGGCACGCTGGTGATCATCATGATGCACGCGATGGGCGAGATGGCCGCGGCGCGCCCGGCCAGCGGCGCGTTCTCGGTGTATGCCGCCGACGCGCTGGGCGCCACCGCCGGGGCCACCATCGGCTGGCTGTGGTGGGTGCAACTGGTGATCGTGATCGCCGCCGAGTCGGTGGGCGCGGCGGGGCTGCTGGCGACGCTGTGGCCGCAGCTGTCGGTGCCGCTGACCTCGCTGGCGTTCATGCTGGCGTTCACCGCCATCAACCTGATGGGCGTGCGCAACTACGGCGAGTTCGAGTTCTGGTTCGCCATCCTCAAGGTGGTGGCGATCGTCGCCTTCATCCTGGTCGGCATCGCCCTGCTGGCAGGGCTGCTGCCGGGCGCGGCCTCGCCGGGGCTGTCCAACGTGCTCGGCCACGGCGGCTTCGCGCCGAAGGGGCTGGCCGGCGTCGGCGCGGCGCTGCTGGTGGTGGTGTTCGCCTTCGGCGGCACCGAGATCGTGGCCGTGGCCGCGGCCGAGACCCAGGACCCCGAGCGCAGCCTGGCGCGCGCCATCCGCACCGTGGCCTGGCGCATCCTGGTGTTCTACATCGGTTCGATCGGGGTGATCATCGCGGTGGTGCCGTGGACCAGCGAGGCGCTGAAATCGCCGTTCGCGGCGGTGCTGCAGGTCGCCAACATCCCCGGCGCGGCCACCGCGATCACCCTGATCGCGGTGATCGCCCTGCTGTCGGCACTCAACGCCAACCTCTACGGCGCCTCGCGGATGATCCATTCGCTGGCCGCGCGCGGCGAGGCACCGCGCGGGCTGGCGCGGGTCAGCGCCCGCCAGGTGCCGGTGCTGGCGGTGCTGGCCAGCGTGCTGTTCGGCTTCGCCGCCACCGTGCTGGAGCTGCTGTACCCGGACAAGGTGCTGCCGGTGCTGCTGAACGTGGTCGGCTCCACCTGCCTGCTGGTGTGGACCATCACCCTGGTCTCGCAGCTGATCCTGCGCCGCCGCGCCGAGCGCAACGGCACCCCGCTGCCGTTCCGCATGGCCGGCTTCCCGTACCTGACGGTACTGGCGCTGGCGATCCTGGCGCTGATCTTCGTGCTGCTGCTGGGCACCGCCGCCACCCGCGTGCAGTTCCTGTCGATGGCCGCGCTGACCGCCGCCATCGCCGTGGCCAGCGGCCTCGCGCGGCGCCTGCGCAGGGGCTGAAACCGCCCCGCAGGCCGCCTGTCCGCGGGGGCGGCGCATCCGCCCCCGCCCGTCCCTCAAGCCCGCTTCCGGCAGGCCGCTATCGGAGCGGCGGGCCCGGGATGCCGTGCCCGGCCATCGGCCGGATCGCCAAAGGCATTGACGCCGGCCCCGACAACGATTCCACTTGCCCGCAAATCACGACCCCACACCCCATACCGCAACGCCATGACCGACCTCGAAGACCTCATCCAGCGCGCCATCGACCCTTCGGCCGTCAAGCTGGAAGGCACCTTGACCAACCCGCCGTCGTTCGGCGTCTACCTGATCGAGGACACCGACAACGGCAGCCGGCACTACCGCTTCGGCAACCACCCGGTGCGCATGCACGAGCTGGAGGACAAGTTCGGCGGCTGCGAGCTGGAATACCTGTTCCTGTCGCGCGAGGAAGCCGCGGCGGTGACCTCGGCGCTGAACAAGCGCGAGGAGTAGTGCCGGCCGCCGGCCGGCAACCTCGCATCACCCGACATTCATGCAGTTGCCGGCCAGCGGCCGGCACTACCCGATCACCCGCCTGAACGGCGGCAGCGCGTCGATGATGCGCTTGCCGTAGCGGCGCGTGAGCAGCCGCGAGTCGAGGATGATGACGCGGCCGGTGTCGGTGGAGGTGCGGATCAGGCGCCCGGCGAACTGTGTCAGCGTGCGCAGTGCGTGCGGGATCGCAATCAAGTTGAATGAATTGAGGCCACGGCTCTCGAACCATTCGCTCAGGGTCGAGGTCTGCGGGTCGGTCGGCACCGCGAACGGCACCTGGGTGATGACCACCGTGGTGCAGGCCTCGCCCGGCAGATCCAGCCCCTCGCCGAACGAGTTCAGCCCGAACAGCACCGAGCCCTCCCCGGCGGCGGTGCGGCGCAGGTGCTCGTCGATCATCTTCTGCTTGGCGCCCTCGCCCTGCACCAGCACCTTCCTGCGCAGCGTGGCCGGCATCAGCTCAGCCACCTTCTCCATCTTCCAGCGCGAGGTGAACAGCACCATGCTGCCCTTGTCCCAGTCCAGTTCGGCAGCCAGATACTTCGCCACTTCCTTCGGATGGCGCTCGCGGTCGTCCGGCGTCACCGGGAATGGCGGCACCACCAGTTGCGCCTGATTGGGCAGGTCGAACGGCGAGGCCAGCGACACCATCTCCGCTTCCTCGGGGATGCCGTTGTCGATCGCCAATGACTGGAAATCGCCGCCGCCGGTCAGGGTGGCCGAGGTCATCACCACCGAATCCACTTCGTCCCACAGCAGCTTGCGCAGCACCATCGCCGCCGACACCGGCGAGCAGTGCAGCACGTGCTCGCCGTCGCGGGTGAGCGTGATCCAGCGTGCCATCGGCGGCTGCCCTTCCTTGTCCTCGCGGCGCCAGCCGGCCCACAGGTCATACTGCTGCTGGATCATCTCCAGCGCCATGCCGAGGCTGCGTTGCAAACGCTCGTGGCCGGCGTCCTCGGGCTTGGCCTTGGCGACCTGCGAGGTCGCGGCGGTGGCCCAGTTCAGCAGGCTGCGGGTTTCGTCGGCCAGTTCCTCGATGGGCTGTTTCCACGCCTCGGGCAGGCGGCCGTTGGCGGCGCGCCACAGCGGCTCGCGCTCGTCCGGCGCCGGCGTCCACACCTGCGCGATGCCGTCGGCGAAGGCCTTGAGCAGCTTGCTGACGCGCGCGGCGACTTCAATGGCCTCGTTCGGCAGCAGGTTGCCCAGCTTGTCCTTGTCCACCGCGCGGTAGGCGGCGGCGATGATGATCTGCAAACGCCCGGTGCGCCGCGCCATGTCGTCCAGCGGCAGGCTGGCCGCGCCCTGATCGATGGCGACGTTGCCGACGTGGTGGCCTTCGTCCAGCACCAGCAGCATGTCGGCGGGCGCGGCGATCAGCGGCTGGCCGTTGTCGCTTTCGCCAATGGACAAGGCCGACAGCAGCAGCGCGTGGTTGGTGACCACGATCTGCGCCTCGCGCACCTCGCTGCGCGCGCGCAGCACCGGGCATTGCGCCGAATACGCGCAGCGGCGGCCAGCGCAACCGGAGGCTGGCGTGGTGATGCGCACGCGCAGGCCGGGGCTGACGTTTTCCGGCGCATTGTCGAGGTCGCCGTTCCAGCGGCCTTCGCCGAAGGCGCGCACCAGCTTGCCGGCCACGTCCATCTCGATCGGCGCCAACGGCCGGTCGTGCAGCAGCACCTCGTCGCCGAACATGCCCTCCTGCGCGCCCTCGCCCTGCGCCTCGGCGGCGTTGCGCGTGCACAGGTAGCGGGTGCGGCCCTTGGCCAGCGCCACCGTGGCCTGCAGGCCGGTGGCCTTCAGGAAATTGGGGATGTCGCGCTCGACCAGCTGCGACTGCAACGCCACGGTGCCGGTGCTGATGACCAGCTTCTTCTTCGACGCCAAGGCAATCGGCACCCCGGCGGTGAGGTAACCCAGGCTCTTGCCGACGCCGGTAGGTGCCTCGACCACGCCCACGCCGCCGGTGGCCAGCGCGCGCGAGGCCACCCCGATCATCTGGCTCTGCGAGCGGCGCGTGCTGAAGCCGGGGGTATTGGCCTGCAGCTTCGCGTAGGCGTCGCGGATGGCCGTCTTCACCTCTTCGGTCAACGCCCGCGGCGCTTCCACCTTCTCCGTCACGCCGATCCGCCGCCTGCTCCGTTCATGGCCGGCATTTTCCCACAACGACCCGCATGCCGTAGGTGCCGGGCTTGCCCGGCACTGGCCACACCATGAAGGCCCCATGCGGGGCATGCCCCGCATCTACGGACAAGCAGCGCAGGAATGCGCAGGGAAGACCCATGCAATTGAACGAAGGCGATGTGGTCGGGATCGTGCACGCGCTGGGCAGCGGCTGATTTCCCTTGCCGCTCGTAGATGTGGGGCTTGCCCCACACGGGGCCTTGCCGGGGAAGCCCCATACGGGGCAAGCCCCGCATCCACGGGAAGCAGAAGCTTTCCCGGTAGAACCCCATCGCGCACCAAGGTGCGCTCCTATGGTCGGGCTGCGTTTCCGCGCAGCGCCCGCACCAGCGCCCAGGCCAGCAGCACGAAGCCGGCCGCCTCCAGCAGCGACAGCGCGAAGTGGGCCGCGCCCAGCATGGTGTTGAGCGCGCCGATGCGGTCGAAATTGCCGGCGGCGATCATCAGCAGCGGCAGCACCGACAGCACCCCGCCCAGCAGCGTCGCCGCCATCAGCAGCGACAAGGCCCACAACGCCGCGGTGCGCGCCACCGCCTTCGGCGCGCCACCCAGCAGCACCAGCGCCACGCCCAGCGCGATCAGCACCGGCAGGCGGTAGCCGATCGACACCAGCAGCGTGGTCAGCAACTGCGCGTTGTCCATGCCGCTCAGTCCGCCGTGACCAGGGTACTGGCGCGCTCGCGCAGCTCGGCGTAGACCGCATCGGTGTCCGGGCGCACGCCGTGCCACAGCCGGAAGCTCTCGGCCGCCTGCTCGACCAGCATGCCCAGCCCGTCGAAGCTGTTGCGGCAGCCGGCCGCGCGCGCCCAGGCCAGGAAGGCGATCGCCGCGCCGCCGTAGTTCAGGTCCACCGCGGTGGTCAGGCTGTTGACCAGCGACAGCGGCAGCTGGAACGCGGCGTCCTTGTCGCGGCCGGCGGAGGTGGCGTTGATGACCAGTTCGAAATCGCCCTGCTCGCGCAGGTCCTCCCAGTAGGCGGAAATCGCCCGCCCCGGCTCGGCCATCGCATCGACCAGCGCATCGGCGCGCGCCGGGCTGCGGTTGGCGACGACCAGTTCGAGGATGCCGGCGTCCAGCAACGCCGGGGCGATGCCGCGCGCGGCGCCGCCGGCACCCAGCAGCAGCACGCGGCGGCCGCGCAGGTCCAGGCCGTGGCGGCCGGTGAGGTCGCGCACCAGGCCGATGCCGTCGGTGTTGTCGCCATGCCAGCCATCGCCCTTGCGCAGCAGGGTGTTGACCGCGCCGGCCCGGTGCGCGCGCGAGGTGGTGGTGGCGCACAGCGCGAACGCCGCTTCCTTGTGCGGCAGGGTGACGTTGGCGCCCACGCCGCCCTCGGCGGCGAACGCCTCCAGCGCCGCGGCGAACTCCTGCGGCGACGCCTCGATGGCGCGGTAGTCCAGCGCGATGCCCTGCGCCCGGGCAAACGCGGCATGGATGTGCGGCGACTGCGAGTGGGCGATGGGTTGGCCGAAGACGGCATAGCGGGCGGCGCTCATGGGGCTCCTTTGCATGGTCTGGAATCGCGTCCCGGTCGATTCTAGCGCGCGCCACCCGAGGCCCGGCGGCGGCCTCGATTGACCCACGTCAAGGACAACCCCGGCGCCCGCACCTAGTCTGCCGGGCATGGCCAGCCTTTCCTCCCTGTTCGACCCCGAGCTGCTGCGGCGCTACGACACGCCGGGGCCACGCTATACCTCCTACCCGACCGCGCCGCAGTTCTCCTCGACGTTCGGCGAGGCCGACCTGCGGCAGATGGCCGCCGTCAGCAACGGCGACCCGATCCCGCGGCCATTGTCCCTGTACCTGCACATCCCGTTCTGCACCAGCCCCTGCTTCTACTGCGGCTGCAACCGCATCATCACCCGCGACACCGCCCGCGGCGCCACCTACCTGACCCGGCTGTACCGCGAGGTGGCCATGACCTCCACCCTGTTCGACCGCGACCGCGACGTCGAGCAGGTGCACTTCGGCGGCGGCACCCCCAACTTCCTGTCGCCGGCGCAGATCGCCGAAGTGATGGACGTGCTGCGCCGGCATTTCTCCTTCGCCGCGCCGCAGCGGCTGGACTGCTCGATCGAGTTGGACCCGCGCTTCATCACCCCCGAAGAGGTCGGCGAACTGGCCGCGGCCGGCTTCAACCGCGCCAGCCTCGGCGTGCAGGATTTCGACCCGGAGGTGCAGCGCGCGGTCAACCGCATCCAGAGCGTGGAGCAGACGCTGGACATCATCGACGCCTGCCGCCGGCACGGCCTGCAGTCGGTCAACGTGGACCTGATCTACGGCCTGCCCAGGCAGAGCATCGAAGGCTTCTCGCGCACCCTGGACATCACCCTGGAAGCGCGCCCGGACCGGCTGGCGATCTACAGCTACGCGCACCTGCCGTCGATGTTCCGCCCGCAGCAGCGCATCCACGCCGAGGACCTGCCGTCGCCGGAAACCAAGCTGGCGCTGCTGCAATGCGCCATCGACAAACTCGGCGAAGCCGGCTACGTCTACATCGGCATGGACCATTTCGCCCTGCCCGGCGACAGCCTGGCGGTGGCGCAGCGCAACGGCAGCCTGCACCGCAACTTCATGGGCTACACCACCCACGCCGAAAGCGACCTGCTGGGGCTGGGGGTGAGCGCCATCAGCCACATCGGCCCGAGCTTCAGCCAGAACCCGCGCGACCTGCTCAGCTGGGAGAAGGCCATCGACCAGGGCCACCTGCCGGTGTGGCGCGGCATGCGCCTGGAAGAGGACGACGTGATCCGCGCCGACGTGATCCAGCAGCTGATGTGCCACGGCGCGCTGGACTATGGCGACCTCGGCCGCCGCCACGTGATCGACTTCCGCCAGTATTTCGCCGAGGCCCTGCAGCGCCTGCAGCCGCTGCGCGAGGACGGGCTGGTGGAACTGGACGAGGGCAGCCTGCGCACCACCTCGCGGGGACGGCTGCTGTTGCGTATCATCGCCATGTGCTTCGACCGCTACCTGCCCACTGCTGCTGCCGCCACGGCAACCCCCCGCTTCTCGCGCACGGTGTGAACGCGCACGGCGTGACGATTCCGTCGGGAGCGGCCGCATGACCTCGCCGTTGGTGTTTCCGCGCACCGACGTCAGCGTGCTGGCCGACGACGGCGACGCGCTGACCTTCTGCTCGACCTGCGCGTTCTCGCAGGCCTGCCTGTCCGAGGGCATGGACAAGGGCGCGCTGATGGACCTGCACGTGCTGGTCGAGCACGTCGGCCCGCTGCACCCGGGCGAGCACGTGTTCCGCGAGGGCGACCCGTTCGGCGCCATCGCCGCGGTGCGCGCCGGCACGGTCAAGACCTACCAGATCGACCGCAACGGCCACGAGCAGGTGCTGGGCTTCCACCTGCCCGGCGAGGTGATCGGCCTGAACGCGATCCACGACGACCGCTACCCGTGCAACGCGGTGGCGCTGGACACGGTGATGCTGTGCCGGTTCTCGTTCCCGCGGATCGCGCTGCTGGCCGCGCGCCTGCCCAACCTGCAGCAGCACCTGTTCCGGCTGATGAGCCGCGACATCGGCATCGCCTCGCTGTTCGCGCGCGACAACACCGCCGACGAGCGCATGGCGGCGT
The DNA here is from genome assembly GCF_022359915.1 of Stenotrophomonas sp. NLF4-10. Lineage (NCBI taxonomy): Bacteria > Pseudomonadati > Pseudomonadota > Gammaproteobacteria > Lysobacterales > Lysobacteraceae > Stenotrophomonas > Stenotrophomonas sp. NLF4-10. Next base: position 624,887 of record NZ_JAKSEE010000003.1, on the reverse strand, counting down.
TCCTGATCGGCCTGTCGCGGCGGCTGGCGGCGCGCGGTTTCTCGCCGCGCCGGTTCCAGCTGACGATGACCCGCACCGACATCGCCAACTACCTGCGCCAGGCGCCGGAAACGGTGAGCCGGGTGCTGCGCCGGTTCGAACAGGACAGCCTGCTGCACATCAAGCAGCGCGACGTGGAAATCATCGACCTGCCGCGGCTGGAAGCGCTGGCGCTGACCGTGCTGCGCGATTGAGCGTGTCGGGGCGATGCCCCGGTGCTCTCGGTGGATCCGGCATCACGCCGTCGGGGGCGTAGCCCCGACCTACGCATCCGAACACGCCCGGCGCTGGCCGTTGCCGTTGCCGTTGCCGTTGCCGTTGCCGTTGCCGTTGCCAGTGATTTTGCTTTTGCTCCTGCGCTTTTGATCTTCCGGGTTCCCTTCCGCAGCGACGGAGCCGACGGACAAGACCCCGCAGGGGCGACGTGCACGGATGCACGTCGTTTTTCGACACGACATGGATGTCGTGTCGAAAAATCCCGGCGGCGGAGTGGACCCACGGCACGCAGTGCCGTGGGCGCGGAGGCAGGGCGTGCTTGACCAGCCATTCGGCTGTTGAAAAGCGCTTCTTTTGGCTACCTTTTCTTTGCACGAGCAGAGAAAAGTAGCTCGCTCCCCGAAAGGGGAGCGAAAGCCTTTGCCATTGTTTTTGCCATTGCCTTTCCCAAGCAGAAGAGAAGCAACGACGAAAGCCGAAGCAAGCGCTTTAAAGCAGAGCTTTCACTCCTGCTTCGCAGGAGCGAGTCACTTTGACCAGCCATTCGGCTGTTGAAAAGCGCCTCTTTGCTTGTGCAAAGAAAAGTAACCAAAAGAAGCGCTTTTCAACAGCCGAATGGCTGGTCAAGCACAGCCGGGACGCGAGCCGATGCGGCTGCGCCGCATCGGTCCCCTGCGCTCCTCGCGGGCCGGGGGGACGGCGCACAACTCGCTTCGCTCAAACACGTGCGCCTCTTCGCCCCCCGTCCCGCTGCGGTGCTCGGCTCGCTCTACGGCAGGGGAAGTCAAAAGCCCCAAAGCAACAGCCGTAGCAAAAGCAAAAGCCAGAGCCAAAGCTGAGCGGTTGCCGGCGACCTGCCTCACCGCCGCCCGGCAACACGCTAGCAGGCACTCAATCCCCCCGGCTTGACCTGTGTCATGGAGGCCCCCGTGGGCGCCGCCGATGATGCCCGCACTTCCCCGAGGAGAGAGATGCACCATGAATTCCACACGCAAGCTGTGGGCAGGGCTGGCCGTCCTGCTCATTGCCTCGTTCGCCGTCCTGCTATGGGTCGGCAGCGAGATCAACCACAAGGCCCCGCCACTGCCGGCCAAGGTGGTCACCACCGCCGGGCAGGTCGTCTTCGACCGCGCCGACATGGAGCAGGGCCGCCAGGTCTGGCAATCCTTCGGCGGCCAGCAGCTGGGCTCGATCTGGGGCCACGGCGGCTACGTGGCCCCGGACTGGGGCGCGGACTGGCTGCACCGCGAAGCCGAGACCCTGATGGACATCTGGGCCAGCCGCGAAGCCGGCGTGGACAGCTACAAGCAGCTGGACGAACCCACACAGGCGGCCTACATCAAGCGCGTGCAGAAGGAACTGCGGCCCAATACCTATGACGCCAACGACGACGCGATCTACATCAGCGCCGACCGCGCCGAGGCCATCGCCAAAGTCGCCGCGCACTACGAGAGCCTGTTCGGCAACGCGCCGGAGACGGCGCAGCTGCGCGAGGCCTACGCCATGCGCAACAACACCGTGGCCGACGCCGAAGGCCGGCAGAAGCTGACCGCCTTCTTCTGGTGGACGGCCTGGGCCTCGGTGACCGAGCGCCCCGGCTCGGACATCACCTACACCGCCAACTGGCCGTCCGACGAGCTGGTGGGCAACAAGGTCACCTCCGACGCCTTCATCTGGACGGTGTTCAGCGTGCTGTTCCTGATCGGCGGCGTCGGCCTGCTGGGCTGGCACTACGCGGCCAACCACGGCGACGAAATGGCCCCGGTGCTGCCCAGGACCGACCCGCTGGCGGCGGTCAAGGTCACCCCGTCGATGCGCGCCACCGCCAAGTATTTCTGGGTGGTGATGGCGCTGTTCCTGGTGCAGATCCTGCTGGGCGCCACCACCGCGCACTACCAGGTGGAAGGCCAGGAGGCCTACGGTTTCGCATTGTCCGAGTACCTGCCCTACGCGCTGACCCGCACCTGGCACACGCAGCTGGCGGTGCTGTGGATCGCCACCGCGTGGCTGGGCATGGGCCTGTACATCGCCCCGGCCATCTCCGGGCATGAACCCCGGTTCCAGCGGCTGGGCGTGAACTTCCTGTGGACGTGCCTGATCATCATCGTGGTCGGTTCGTTTGCCGGCCAGTGGTTCGCGGTGATGCAGAAGCTGGGCCTGCAGCACAACTTCTGGTTCGGCCACCAGGGCTGGGAATACGTGGACATGGGCCGCTTCTGGCAGGTGTTCCTGTTCATCGGCCTGCTGCTGTGGCTGCTGCTGGTGGGCCGCGCGCTGTGGCCGACCCTGACCCGCAAGGGCGAGACCCGCTCCATCGTGATGCTGCTGTTCCTGTCGGTGGTGGCGATCGGCCTGTTCTATGCCGCCGCGCTGATGTGGGGCGAGCACACCCACATGTCGATGGTCGAATACTGGCGCTGGTGGGTGGTGCACCTGTGGGTGGAAGGCTTCTTCGAAGTCTTCGCGGTGGCGGTGATGAGCTTCCTGTTCGTCAAGCTGGGCCTGCTGCAGGCACGCAGCGCCACGGTGGCGGTGCTGTTCGCCACCATCGTGTTCATGGCCGGCGGCGTGCTGGGCACCCTGCACCACCTGTACTTCAGCGGCACGCCCAACTCGGTCATCGCCCTCGGCGCGAGCTTCTCGGCGCTGGAAGTGGTGCCGCTGGCCTACGTCGGCTTCGAGGCGTGGCACAACTACAAGCTGGGCAAGGCCACGCCGTGGATGGCCCGCTACAAGTGGCCGATCATCTTCTTCCTGGCCGTCTCGTTCTGGAACCTGGTGGGCGCCGGCCTGTTCGGCTTCCTGGTCAACCCGCCGCTGTCGCTGTACTACATGCAGGGCCTGAACCTGACCGCCACGCATGGCCACACCGCGCTGTTCGGCGTGTACGGCATGCTCGGCATCGGCCTGATGCTGTTCTGCCTGCGTGGCATCAAGGCCGAGGTGGTCTGGAACGAGAAGCTGCTCAAGGCCGCCTTCTGGACCCTGAACATCGGCCTGGCCGGCATGGCCGCCTTCACCCTGCTGCCGCTGGGCATCCTGCAGTTGGCCGCGGTGCTCAAGCATGGCTACTGGTACGCCCGCTCGGCCGAGTTCATGCAGCAGCCGATCGTGGACATGCTGGTGTGGATGCGGGTGCCGGCCGACACGCTGTTCAGCGTGGGTGCGCTGATGCTGGCCTGGTTCGTGCTGCGCCTGTGGGTGGCGCCGCGCAAGGCCGCGGCCCTGCCGGTGGGCCAGGCCGACCAGGCCTGACCCGGGCGCCGGCACCCCGCCCCGGGGTGCCGGTCCAGCGCAGCAATGAAACCGGAAGAGCCGCGCAAGCGGCTCTTCCGCGTTTCGCGGCCGGCGAACCTGACCCACGTCAAGGCATGCCCGCGGCGTCGGCGGCATCCTGTGCGCATGAAAATCGACATCATTCCCCCGCCCGATCCACGCGCCACGCCGCCGCTGCGCGGGCTCTCCCCCTCCTGGCTGGCGCAGGCGCCGCACCGGATGATGTTCTTCGTCGGCGCCGGCAACGTGCTGCTGGCGATGCTGTGGTGGGCGCTGTGGCTGCTGGCCATGCGCTGGGGCGGCTGGACCATGCCCGAAACCTCGGTCTACGCCGGCTGGCTGCATGCCCTGCTGATGCAATACCTGGTGCTGCCCAGCTTCATCTTCGGCTTCCTGCTGACGGTGTTCCCGCGCTGGATGGGGCTGCCCGACCTGAGCCGCTGGCACTACGTGCCGGTGGGGCTGGGACTGATGGGCGGGCAACTGGCGATCCTGCTGGGCACCGCCGGCTGGCAGGCCGGCATCAGCGTGGGCCTGCTGCTGGCGCTGGGTGGCTGGACCAGCGCGCTGCTGTCGCTGGGGCGGCTGCTGGCCGACGAAAAGGGCCGTACCTGGCACGCCCGCTCATGCTTCGCCGGCCTGCTGCTGGGCTGGCTGGGGCTGGTGATGTTCATCGCCTTCACCCTGGGCGCACCGGCGAACTGGGCCTTCGCCAGCATCAAGCTGGGCAGCATCGGCCTGCTGCTGCCGGTGTACATGACCGTGGCCCACCGCATGTTCCCGTTCTTCGCCGGCAACGTGGTGCCGGGCTACCGCGCATGGCGGCCGCTGTGGTGGCTGGGCGCGATGTGGGCGCTGCTGATGGCGCACCTGGGGCTGGAGCTGGTGCATGCCTATGCGTGGCTGTGGCTGGCCGACCTGCCGCTGCTGCTGTTGTCCGCGCTGGCGGTGTACCGCTGGTGGCCGCGCGGGCGCATGCCCGGCATCCTGGCGGTGCTGTTCATCGGCACCGCATGGCTGCCGGTCACCTTCGCCCTGTACCTGGTGCAGAGCTTCACCTACCTGGGCAGCGGCGAGTTCGTGCTCGGCCGCGCGCCGATGCACGCGCTGTTCATCGGCTTCTTCGGCAGCCTGCTGGTGGCGATGGTGACGCGGGTGACGCAGGGCCATTCCGGGCGGCCGATGGTGATGCCGAAGGTGGCGTGGTTCGCCTTCGCCGCGTTGCAGGCGGTGGCGGTGATGCGCATCGTCGCCGACATCGCGCCCGACGCGATGGCCTGGCAGGCCGCGGCCGCGGTGGGCTGGCTGCTGGCGCTGGCGCCATGGGTGGGCCGCCTCGGCTGGATCTACCTGAGCCCGCGCGCCGACGGCCGGCCGGGTTGAGTACGATGCTCGGCATGATCACCTTCTACCCCGACATCAAGCTGGTGCACATCGCCTCGGCGCTGGCCAGCGGCGGCCTGTTCGCGCTGCGCGCGCTGGCGATGCTGGCCGGCATGCGCTGGCCGCGTCTGGCCGCGGTGCGCTACCTGAGCTACACCATCGACACCGTGCTGCTGACCGCGGCGATGATGCTGTTGACCATCATCGCCAAGAACTTCCCCGCCGGCTTTTTCGGCAACGGCTGGCTGTGGGTGAAGATCGGCTTCCTGCTCGGCTACATCGGCCTGGGCATCGCCGCGTTCCGGCCGAAACTGGCCACCGCCAAGCGCGCGCTGCTGGTCGCCGCGGCGCTGCTGTGCTTCGCGCAGATCTACGGCATCGCCCGCACCCACCACCCGCTGGGCTGGCTGCTGTGGCTGGTGGGCTGACGCCGCTGCGGCTGGACCTGCGCCAGCTGCCGGCGCCGGAACCGATGCAGCGCATCCTCGACCAGTTGCAGACGCTGCCCGCCGGGCAGCTGCTGCTGGCGTTGACGCCCCTGTACCCGGCGCCGCTGCTGCCGATCCTCGCGCAATGGGGCTTCGTCTGGCACGTGCACGACACGCCGGACGGCGGCGCCCGCATCGCCATCTGCCACGCCTCCGACCGGCACCTGCTCGACACGCCGCCGGCGGCATGAGCGGGCTGGCATTCACCCAGGCGCCCGCACCGGCGCTGCCGATGCGTTACCTGCTGGCGGCGCAGGCGTGGGGCGTGGTCGCCGGCCTGTGGCTGGCGTGGCAGGGCGAGGTGGCGCTGGCCTCACGCTGGACACCGGCGACGCTGGTACTGGTGCACATGCTGGCGCTGGGCCTGCTGGGCAACGCGATGCTGGGCAGCCTGGTGCAGTTCCTGCCGGTGGCTGCGACCAGCCCGCTGCCGGCACAGCGCTGCGTGCCGTGGTTGCAGGCCGCCTTCAATGCCGGCGTGGTGCTGTTGCTGCTGGCGCTGGCCACGCCGCTGCGCTGGCTCGCGCCCATTGCCGCCGTGCTGCTGGGCGGCAGCCTCGCCGCGTTCGCGGTGCTGGCGCTGGTGGCGCTGTCGCGCGGCAACGGCGAACGCGCAGTGCGCGACGGCATCGGCATGGCCGTACTGGCGCTGCTGGCGACGCTGGCGCTGGGACTGGTGCTGCTGGCCGCACGCAGCGGCTGGCACACGCCGGTATCGCCCGGACTGGTGAACCTGCACGCCATCGTCGGCGGCGTCGGCTGGGTACTGGGCCTGCTGGTTGCGGTGGGCAGCGTCACCCTGCCGATGCTGCAAGGCACGCGCGCGATACCGCCGTCATGGCTGCGCGGGGCGCAGGCCGTGGTGCTGGCGGCGCTCGCCATCGCCGTCGCTGCGTGGAGCGGCGTGCTGCCGGACGCCACATGGCGCGGCATGGCCGTGCCGTTCGCACTGTTCGCCGCCGGTGTGCTGCTGGTGCAGTCACGCACGCAGTACCAGCGCAATCCGCTGCTGCGCCGGTTCTGGCGCTGGGGCGGCATCGCCCTGCTGGGCGGCGGCGCGGCGGCGCTGCTGCCGGGTGGACACGTGCTGCTGGGTGGCGCGCTGGTGCTCGGCATCGGCCTGCCGTTGCTGGTGGTCGGCATGGCGCTGGAAATCACCGGCTTCCTGACCTGGATCGCGCTGCGCCAGCGGGTGCCGCGCGGCACCCGCGTGCCCGGCGTGGGCAGCCTGTTCGACGAAGCGACGAAGCGGCGGGTACTGCATGCGCACCTGCTGGCGGCCACGCTGCTGTTGCCGGCCGTGTTCGCCCCTGTTTTTTCCTGCATCGCCGGCATCGCGCTGGCCGTCGCGTACGCGCTGGGGCTGCACGCGCAATGGCGCTGCTGGCGGCAGGTGCGCCACGGTTTTTCGACTACCCCACGCTGACCGCGGATGCAGGCTTGACGCAGGTCAAGCAGCGGTGCGTTGGCGCCATGCGCGGCCCCTGAATTGATGCAAATCAACGAGGCGATTCGCGTGCGCTCCTAACGTAGGTCCCGTCAACCAACGACGCTACTTCAGGAACGCGCCATGAGACGCTTGCAGCACCACGTACTGTCCTACGCCCTCGCCAGCGGCATCGCCGCGATGTTCGCCGCGCCGGCCTTCGCCGCGCCCAAGGCGCCGACCGCGGCCCCCGCCGCGCAGCTGGAAACCATCCACGCCGTGCTGACCGCACCGCCGATGGTGCCGCCGCCGATCACGCGCAAGACCCCGGCCAAGGTCGTCGTCGACCTGGAGATGGTCGAGAAGGAAATGCGCATCGCCGACGGCGCCACCTACAACTTCTGGACCTTCGGCGGCTCGGTGCCGGGCAGCTTCATCCGCGTGCGCAAGGGCGACACGGTCGAGTTCAAGCTGAAGAACCACCACAGCTCGCACGTGCCGCACAACATCGACCTGCACGCGGTCACCGGCACCGGCGGCGGCGCCGAGGCCACCAACACGCTGCCGGGCCATGAAACGCAGTTCACCTTCAAGGCGCTCAACCCGGGCCTGTACGTGTACCACTGCGCGATGGCGCCGGTGGGCATGCACATCGCCAACGGCATGTACGGCCTGATCCTGGTCGAGCCGGAGGAAGGCCTGGAGCCGGTGGACAAGGAGTTCTACGTGATGCAGGGCGACTTCTACACCGAAGGCGCGCACGGCGACCCGGGCCTGCAGTCCTTCAGCCTGGAGAAGGCCATCGACGAGCACCCGACCTACGTGGTGTTCAACGGCTCGGAAGGCTCGCTGACCGGCGACAACGCGCTCACCGCCAAGGCCGGCGAGAAGATCCGCATCTTCGTCGGCAACGGCGGCCCGAACCTGGTGTCCAGCTTCCACGTCATCGGCGAGATCTTCGACAAGGTCTACTTCGAAGGCGGCAGCAAGTACCAGGAGAACGTGCAGACCACGCTGGTCCCGGCGGGCGGTTCGGCCATCGTCGAATTCAAGGCCGACGTGCCGGGCAACTTCGTGCTGGTGGACCACAGCATCTTCCGCACCTTCCACAAGGGTTCGCTGGGCATCCTCAAGGTCACCGGCGAGGAGAACCACGAGATCTACACCGGCCAGCAGCACGACCGCGAGTACCCGGAAGGCGAACCGCAGGGCGGCAGGTAACCCGGCGATGGAACGGATGCGGCCACTGCTGCTCACCCTGGCCCTGGCACCGGCGCTCGCCGGCGCCAGCGGCCCGGAACCGGGCTACCGGATGCTCGACGGCGGCGCGTTCCATTCCTCGGTCCGCTTCGAGGATGCCACCGGCCTGGTGCCGGTGGCGCCTTACCAGCTGATGCAACACCCGGTGACGAATGCGCAGTTCGCCGCGTTCGTCGCCGCACACCCGCAATGGCGGCGCGACCGCATCCCGGCGCTGTTCGCCAGCCCCGGCTACCTCGGCTACTGGGAAACGGCCGACGGCCCCGGTGCCACGGTTGCCGCCGACGCCCCGGTGGCCCACGTGAACTGGTATGCCGCCGACGCCTATTGCCGCGCGCAGGGCGCACGCCTGCCGACCTTCCTGGAATGGGAGTTCGCCGCCGCCGCCGACGCCACCCGCCGCGATGCCCGCGACGACCGCGCCTGGCGCCTGCGCCAGATCAACGACGGCACCCCGCGCGCCATCGACGCCGCCGCCGACGCGCCGGCCAACGCCTGGGGCATCCACGGCCTGCACGGTGCCAACTGGGAATGGAGCGGCGACTTCACCTCGCTGCTGGGCGACGGCGACCGCCGCGGCCAGGAGGATGGCGAGGCATTGCGCTTCTGCGGCGCCACCGCACTGGCCTTCAACGACCCCGGCGACTACGGCGTGGTCAAACGCTTCGTCCTGCTGTCCGCCCTGCAACCATCCAGCACGCTCGGCAACCTCGGTTTCCGCTGTGCAAGGAGCCAACCATGAAATCCTCCCCCCTCCTGCTGGCCCTCGCCCTCGGCATGGCCGCCCTCGCATCGCCGGTCCGCGCCGCCGACACCACCGCGCCGGCGTTGCCGGGGCAATCGCTGTACCACCTGCAGGCCGGCTTCACCGACCAGGACGGCCACGCCCTGCAATGGCACGACCTGCGCGGACGCCCGCAGCTGGTTTCCATGCTGTACACCAACTGCCACCTGATGTGCCCGCTGATCGTCGAGAACGCCAAGGGCGTGCAGAAGCAGCTCACCCCGGCACAACGCGAAAAACTCGGCATCGTCATGCTCAGCCTCGACCCGGCGCGCGACACCCCCGCAGTGATGGCCGACATGGCCGGGCGCCACCGCGTCGGCGACGGCTGGCGCTTCCTGCAACCGGACGCCGACGACGTACCCGCCCTGGCCAACGTGCTCGACGTGCGCTACCGCTTCCGCGAGGACGGCAGCATCAACCACACCAGCGCGCTGGTACTGCTCGACGCCGACGGCCGCGTCCTCGCCCGCAGCGAAGTGAGCAGCGCCGTCCCCGACCCGGCCTTCATCGACGACGTCCGCAAGGCGTTGGCCGGCGGCTGACCCACCCGTTTCCTGCACCTCAAGGAGCACGACATGAAACTTTCCCGCCCCCTCCTCGCCCTCGCCCTGCTCGGCGCCGCCGGCATGGCCCAGGCCGCCGGCAACTGCACCATTTCGCTGAAGGGCGACGACGCCATGAAGTTCGACCTGCGCGAGGCCACCGTGTCGGCCAGCTGCGCCACCGTCACCGTCGAACTGACCCACACCGGCAAGCTGCCGGTCGCCGCGATGGGCCACAACGTGGTCATCACCCCCACCGCCGACCTGGCCGCCGTGGCCCGCGACGGGGTCAAGGCCGGCACCGCCAACGACTACGTGGCCAAGGACGATGCCCGCGTGATCGCCCACACCGCCTTGATCGGCGGCGGCGCCACCACCCGCGTCAGCTTCCCCGGCCGCAAGCTCACCGCCGGTGGCGACTACAGCTTCTTCTGCAGCTTCCCCGGCCACTCCGCGCTGATGAAGGGCAAGCTGGTCGTCACCAACTGACCCGTCCGCCGCGCGCTGCCATCACCTCGCAGCGCGTGCCTCCCCGCTTTTTCCGGAATACCGCAATGGAATACGTCATCCGCCTCGGCGACACCCCGGCCGACCTGGCCGCCATCGAACAGCAGTTGCTGGAGATCGACCCGGCCGCCCTGATCGACCACGACCCGGCCACCGCCACCCTGCGCTGCTCCACCTGCGCGCTGGAAGTGGAACTGCTGCCGGCACTGGCCCGCGCCGGCCAGCGCCTCGCCCCCGGCGCCATCGAGCTGCAGCCCTCGGTGTGCTGCGGCGGCTGCAGCGGCTGAGTGCAGACGGGGCTTGCCCAACATGCGGTTGATTCCGTAGGTCGGGGCTACGCCCCCGACGCTCCGGACATCAAGGATCCCCCATGTCGGGGGCGTGGCCCCGACCTACGGGGTGCGCAGCACCTCGGCGCGGCGGCGCTCGTACTCGGCGTCGCCGATCCGGCCGCTCTGCCGCAGGCCGGCCAGTTCGCGCAGCCGCGCTTCCACCTCCGGCGCCGGCGGCGATTGCCGCTGCAGGCGCTCGGCCGCCGAGGGCAGTTCCGGCGGACGCCGCAACGCGCGCAGCACGGCGACGACCAGCCCGCCGATCACCAGCGCGAACACCGTCACCCCCGCGATCCACACCACCCACTGCCAGGGCTGCATGCCGGGCGCGTCCATCTCAGGCTTCCTTCAACCAGCGCGCGATCTGCGGCGCGTAATAGGTCAGCACGCCATCGGCGCCGGCGCGCTTGAAGCCGATCATCGTCTCCATCACGCACTTGCGCTCGTCCAGCCAGCCGTTGGCGGCGGCGGCCTTGAGCATCGCGTACTCGCCGCTGACGTGGTATGCGAAGGTCGGCACGCCGAACTCCTGCTTCACCCGCCACACGATGTCCAGGTACGGCATGCCCGGCTTGACCATCACCATGTCCGCGCCTTCCTCCAGGTCCAGCGCGATCTCGCGCAGCGCCTCGTCGCCGTTGGCCGGGTCCATCTGGTAGGTCTTCTTGTCGGCCTTGCCGAGGTTGCCGGCGCTGCCCACCGCGTCGCGGAACGGGCCGTAGAACGCCGAGGCGTACTTGGCCGAGTAGGCCATGATGCGGGCGTGGATGTGGCCGGCTTCGTCCAGCGCATCGCGGATCGCGCCGATGCGGCCGTCCATCATGTCCGAGGGCGAGACGATGTCCACGCCGGCCTCGGCATGCGACAGCGACTGCTTGACCAGCGCCTCGACGGTGACGTCGTTGAGCACGTAGCCGCGCGCGTCGATGATGCCGTCCTGGCCGTGGGTGGTGTACGGGTCCAGTGCCACGTCGGTCATCACCCCCAGCTCGGGGAAACGCTGCTTCAACGCGCGCACCGCACGCTGCGCCAAGCCATCCGGGTTCCAGGCCTCGGCCGCGTCCAGCGACTTGCGCGACGCGTCGAGCACCGGGAACAGGTCGATCACCGGCACGCCCAGCTGCAAGGCCTGCTCGGCCTCGCGCAGCAGTTCGTCGATCGACAACCGCTCCACACCCGGCATCGACGCCACCGGAGCGCGGCCGGGCAGCTCGTGCACGAACACCGGCCAGATCAGGTCGTCGGCGGTGAACACGTGCTCGCGCATCAGCCGCCGCGAGAATTCATCACGGCGCATGCGGCGGGGGCGGTAGCGGGGGTGGAACATGGCGGTACTCCGGTACGTTGAAGTCATTGCAGCAGGTAGCCCTGCGGTTGCAGCGGCTCGGGCAGCGGGCGCTCGCCCAGTGCGTCGAGCACGTCGATCTCGATGGTGCGCACCATCGCGTCCAGCGGCAGGTCGTTGGCTTCCAGCCCGAACGGTTCTTCCAGCTCTTCGCCCACCTGGTCCAGGCCGAAGAACGCATAGGCCAGCAGCATCGACACCACCGGCGTGGCCCAGCCCAGCGCGCCGGCCAGGCCGAACGGCAGCAGCACGCAGAACAGCCATACGCAGCGATGCAGCAACAGGGTGTAGGCAAACGGCAGCGGCGTGCCGGCGATGCGCTCGCACGCGCCCTGCACCGACGCCAGCGCATGCAGGTGCGCCTCGAAGCGGCCGTACAGGTAGGAATCGATCCGGCCGGCGCGCAGCGATGCGGCCAGTTCCGCCGCCACCAGCGCCAGCAGCCCGTCGGGCACGTTGCGCCGCTCGAACGCGGCAAGCTGGTCCGGCTCCAGCCACGGCATCGCCGCGGCGATCTCCTCGCGCCCGCGCAGCTGCGCGGCCAGCGCATGGGAAAAACCGACCAGCGGCCGCGACACCCTGCGCCGCAATGCCGCGTCGGCCGGCAGCAAGGCATTGGCGAGGCGCGCGAAACCGCGTGCCTCGATCAGCAGTTGCCCCCACAGCTTGCGCCCTTCCCACCAGCGCTCGTGGCAGGCGTTGTTGCGGAAGCTCAGGAAGATCGACAGCACCAGCCCGAGCAGGGTGAACGGCGCCACCGCCAGGCCACCGGCGGCGAACGGGTGCCATACCTTGGCCAGCAGGGTCGCGCCCACCGCCAGCCCGCCGATCGCCAGCACCCGCGGGGCGATGGCCGGCACGATCGAGCCACGCCGGATGTACAGCAGCTGCCAGCCGCGGGGGCGGGGTTGGATGATCATCGTCGGGGCATTGCGCCTGCAGCGGGCCTCGGGCGCCGGCACCTGCCGCCGGCATGGCCCCGCATTCTACGCCCGGCGGGTGCGCCGGCGGGCTTCAGACGATGCCGCCACCCAGGCTCAGGCGGATCACCCCGACCACGATGACGATGCCGTTCAGCAGCAGCCCGGTGCGGGCGCGGCCGTGCTTGCCGGCATGGGTGAACAGCAGGCCGATGGCGGCGATGATCGCCCCCACCGTCGCGAACGGGATCAGGAACCAGTTGCCCCAGCCCAGCAGCGGGATGAAGGCCAGCAGCATCCACAGCAGCGCCACGATGCCCCATATCAGGCTGATCAGGCCCATTTTTCTTTCTCCGGTCGGTTGCCGCGCGTACCCTTGCCGGGAGCCGTGGTTCGCAGGCGATTCAGTGATGGCTGCCGATGATTCACGGACCACCGTCGCCGGGGAGTGAAACCATGAAATTCCCGCTCGTCATCGCACTGGGCATCGCCCTGATTGCCACCGGTTGCGCCAGCACTTCCAGAGTCATGCTGGGGCAGGCGCGCGCGCCGGTGGACCCGGCCAGCGTGCAGGTCTATTCCACGCCGCCGGCCGGTTCGATGGAGATCGCCCAACTCGAATCCTCCAGTGCGGTCGGCTTCGGCACCCAGGGCCAGACCGACGCGGCCATCGCCCGGCTCAAGCGCGAGGCCGCCGCGCTGGGCGCCAACGGCGTGGTGCTGATGGGCGTGGGCGCCGGCGGCTCGCCGGTGGGCATGTCGGTCGGCGCCGGCAGCTTCGGCCGCCACGGCGGCGGCGGTTTGAGCATGGGCATCCCGACCCAGCAGAAGCGCGCGGCCGGCATCGCCATCTGGGTGCCGCCGGAAAGATAGGCGATTACCGGTAGGTCGGGGTTACACCCCCGACGCAGGGACCCGAACGAATGCACGCGTCGGGGACGTAGCCCCGACCTACGCGGCGATCAGACGTAAATGCGGGTATTGCCCGCCGGCGCGTCGTCGATGATCGCGTGCGGCAAAAAGCGTGCGCTGTCGCGGGTGATGCGGCTGTCGTCCTCGCGCACGCCGATGCCGCAGGCGTTGTCGCCCACCACCCAGCTGCCGACCAGCGGGTAGTTGCCGGCGAACGCCGGCAACGGATGGAACGCCTGCACGATGCACGGCCCGGCATAGGGTCCCTCGCTTTCCTGCCAGCGGCCATCGGGCATGTGCATGGCGACATTGGCGCCCTCGCGCGAATGCAGCGGCTTGCGCACCCAGCCGGCCGGCAGCGCGCGACCATCGTCGAAATGCGCTTCGAGCAGGTTCGGATGGCCGCGGTGGCGCTGCCACAACAGCGGCAGGATGCCCTTGTTGCTCAGCATCGCCTTCCATGCCGGCTCCAGCAGCTGCACGCCCGATCCCGGCAGCGCGGCGCCGAAGTCCTCGCGCATCAGGTCCTCCAGCGGGTACAGCTTGAACAGGCTGCCGATCACCACGTCATCGAGGTCGGTGAAGCGGCCATCTTCCGACAGGCCGATGTCCTCGATGGCGATGGCCGCGCCGTGCAGGCCGGCCTGTGCCGCGCAGTCGCGCAGGTAGGCCACCGTGCCCTGGTCCTCCTCCGACTCGCGCACCGCGCTGAAATACAGCGGCGGCGGCAGGCGCGCGGCCAGCCCGGCGAAGCGTTCGACCAGCGCCTCGTGGAGGGAATTGAACTGGTCGGCCTGCTGCGGCAGCGCGCCGCGGTTGCGCTGGTCCTCCAGCCACTGCCACTGGAAGAATGCGGCCTCGTACAGCGAGGTCGGGGTGTCGTAGTTCAGTTCGTACAGCTTGGCCGGGCCGTTGCCGTCGTAGGCGAAATCCAGCCGGCCGTAGAGGTGCGGGTCGCCACGGCGCCAGCTTTCGGCGATCCAGTCGCGGAACGGTGCGGGGATCGCCAGCCGTTCCATCAGTTCCTCGCTGGCCACGACGTCGCCGACCAGGTCCAGCGCCATCGCGTGCAGCTCGGCGCTGGGGTCTTCCAGGTCGTCCTCGATCTGGCGCAGGGTGAAGGCGTAGTACGCGGTTTCGTCCCAGTACGGTGCGCCGTCGATGGTGTGGAAGCGGAAGCCACCCTCGGCGGCGCGAGCGCGCCAGTTGGAGCGCTCGGCGATGGCGACGCGCTTCACCGCATCAACCGCCGAAGCTGCCGCGGCCGCGGCTGCTGTTGCCGAAACCGCCACGACGCGCGGTGACGGCACGGTTCGGTTCGGCGTTCACCGGCGCCAGCCCGGCCTTGCCCGCACCGATGCGGCTGGCGGTGTTCAGCCCGCCGCTGCCGCCCGGTGCCGCCGCCGGCCTGGCCCAGCCGTTGGCCTTGTCGCGGAACGCCGGCTGCGACGCCGGCGGCGCGGCCACCGCACCGGCGCGACCGTTGAGCATCTGCGACATGAAGAAGCCCATCATCATCGGCCCGACGAACGAATGCCCGGCGCTGGTGCGCTGGGGCACGCACTGCTCGGCCGGGTATTCCTGCGCGCATTCCTCGCGGCTGGCGTACTGCGGCGCGGCGTCGGCGGCCTGCTGCTGCGCGGCGGCGAACGCCTGGCGGCAGCTGGAAGGATCGCCGGTCGCTTCGCTGCAGGCCTCCACCGAGGTGTACAGCCCTTCCTGCACCTGCACCGTC
The DNA here is from genome assembly GCF_022359915.1 of Stenotrophomonas sp. NLF4-10. Lineage (NCBI taxonomy): Bacteria > Pseudomonadati > Pseudomonadota > Gammaproteobacteria > Lysobacterales > Lysobacteraceae > Stenotrophomonas > Stenotrophomonas sp. NLF4-10. Next base: position 609,719 of record NZ_JAKSEE010000003.1, on the reverse strand, counting down.
GGCTCCTGCTGGCAGGCGGTGAACAGCAGCGGCGCGGTACTCATCAGCAGCAGCGCGGTGGTCCTGGAACGCTTCATCATCGTAATCCCATGAAAATCGTGGCCGAATGATGCCCGATCCAGCCGCCGCGGGCATCTGCACGCGCGGGAAAGCCCTGTAAGCGACGCGAGTCGCGACAGCTTTCCCGGTAATGCCTCGGTCGCGACTCGCGCCGCTCCTACAGGCTTTGTGCAAGGCAACGGTTGCAACAGCAACCGGGTTCTTCATGCAGAATCGCCGCACTGCATTCCGCATTCCCCCGCCATGCCCGAATACCGCTCGAAAACCTCCACCGCCGGCCGCAACATGGCAGGCGCCCGCGCCCTGTGGCGCGCCACCGGCATGACCGACGGCGACTTCCACAAGCCGATCATCGCCGTGGCCAACTCCTTCACCCAGTTCGTGCCTGGCCACGTGCACCTGAAGGACCTGGGCCAGCTCGTGGCGCGCGAGATCGAAGCGGCCGGCGGCGTGGCCAAGGAGTTCGACACCATCGCCGTGGACGACGGCATCGCGATGGGCCACGACGGCATGCTGTATTCGCTGCCCAGCCGCGAGATCATCGCCGACTCGGTGGAATACATGGCCAACGCGCACTGCGCCGACGCGCTGGTGTGCATTTCCAACTGCGACAAGATCACCCCCGGCATGCTGATGGCCGCGCTGCGGCTGAACATCCCGGTGGTGTTCGTCTCCGGCGGGCCGATGGAAGCCGGCAAGACCCGGCTGGCCGAGCACAAACTCGACCTGGTGGACGCGATGGTGATGGCCGCCGACGCCAGCGTCAGCGACGAGCAGGTGGCCGCCGTCGAACGCAGCGCCTGCCCCACCTGCGGCTCGTGCAGCGGCATGTTCACCGCCAACTCGATGAACTGCCTGACCGAAGCGCTGGGCCTGTCGCTGCCCGGCAATGGCACCGTGGTGGCCACCCACGCCGACCGCGAAGCGCTGTTCAAGCGCGCCGGGCGGCTGATCGTCGAGCTGTGCCACCGCTGGTATGGCGGCGAGGACGCCAACGCCTTGCCGCGCGGCATCGCCACCTTCGAAGCGTTCGAGAACGCGATGACGCTGGACATCGCGATGGGCGGCTCCACCAACACCATCCTGCACCTGCTCGCCGCCGCGCAGGAGGCCGAGGTGGCCTTCGACCTGCGCGACATCGACCGCCTGTCGCGACGCGTGCCGCAGCTGTGCAAGGTGGCGCCGAACACGCCCAGGTACCACGTCGAGGACGTGCACCGCGCCGGCGGCATCATGGCCATCCTCGGCGAACTGGCGCGCGGCGGCCTGCTGCATGCCAATGTGCCGACCGTGCACAGCCGCACCCTGGGCGAAGCCATCGCGCGATGGGACGTGACGCAGACGCAGGACGCGGCCGTCCACAACTTCTACAAGGCCGGCCCGGCCGGCATCCCGACGCAGGTGGCCTTCAGCCAGAGCACGCGCTGGCCGTCGCTGGATCTGGATCGTAGCGAAGGCTGCATTCGTGACGTGGCCCGCGCCTATTCCAGCGAGGGCGGGCTGGCGGTGCTGTACGGCAACCTCGCCGCCGATGGCTGCGTGGTCAAGACCGCCGGCGTGGATGAATCCATCCACGTGTTCGAGGGCAGCGCGCGCGTCTATGAAAGCCAGGACGCGGCGGTGAAGGGCATCCTCGGCGACGAAGTACAGGCCGGCGAAGTGGTCGTCATCCGCTACGAAGGCCCGAAGGGCGGCCCGGGCATGCAGGAAATGCTGTACCCGACCTCGTACCTGAAATCGAAAGGGCTGGGCAAGGCCTGCGCCCTGCTTACCGATGGCCGCTTCTCCGGCGGCACCTCCGGCCTGAGCATCGGCCACTGCTCGCCGGAAGCCGCCGCCGGCGGCAACATCGCGCTGGTGCGCGACGGCGACCGCGTCCGCATCGACATCCCGCAGCGCAGCATCGACCTGCTGGTGGACGAGGCCGAACTCGCCCGCCGCCGCGACGAGCAGGCCGCACGTGGCTGGAAGCCGGCGCTGCCGCGCCCGCGCAAGGTCAGCACCGCATTGAAGGCCTACGCCCTGCTGGCCACCAGTGCCGACAAGGGCGCGGTGCGCGACAAGGCGCTGCTGGAAGACTGAAAGCCCCTGCATCGGTGCCGGGCTTGCCCGGCACGCGCCATTCATGCCGGCCCCGGCACGACACCCGGCAGCCGATCCAGCGGACTGAGCAATCCGCCGGCACCGCGTCCCAATACATGCGTGTAGATCTGCGTGGTCGCCACGTCCTTGTGCCCCAGCAGCTCCTGCACCGTGCGGATGTCATGGCCGGCTTCGAGCAGATGCGTGGCAAAGGAGTGCCGCAACGAATGGCAGGTGGCCGGCTTGGTGATGCCGGCTCGCGCACGGGCCGCCTTGATTGCCCGCTGCAAGGTTTCCTCCCCCGCATGGTGGCGCCCGGAACGGCCACTGCGCGGATCGGTGGAAATCCGCGAGGAAGGAAACAGGTATTGCCAGGCCGGCTCGCCGTCGGCATCGGGATATTTGCGGGACAGCGCATGCGGCAGGTGGACGCGGCCAAAGCCCCGCGCCAGATCCCGATGGTGCAGGAGCAATGCACGCTCCCGTTGCCGCAACAAACGCCCATGCAACGATTCGGGCAGCGGCACGCGCCGGTCCTTGTCGCCCTTGCCGCTGCGCACGCAGATTTCCCGCCGCGCGAAATCCACATCCTTGATGCGCAGGCGCAGGCATTCCATCAAGCGCATGCCGGTGCCGTAAAGCAGGCGCGCCATCAGTTCCGGCAACCCCTCGGGCATCACCGACAACAGCCGCGCCACCTCCTCCTGCGCCAACACCACCGGCAACCGGCGCGGGCGCTTGGCGCGCACCACCTCTTCCATCCACGGCAACTCGATTTCCAGCACTTCGCGATACAGGAACAAGAGCGCCGACAGCGCCTGGTTCTGCGTGGCCGCCGAGACATTGCCCACCGTCGCCAACCGCGTGAGGAATATCTCGACCTCCCGCCCACCCAGTTCCTTCGGGTGGCGCCTGCCATTGGCGAGAATGAAGCGGCGGATCCAACCCACATAGGCCTGCTCGGTGCGGATGCTGTAATGCCGCAACCGGATACGCCCGCGGACCTGCTCAAGCAGGCGCGGCGGGCGAAGCCCCGCCCCCGATACACCGGATGGTTGAGGGGTGTAATCCATGGCACGGCATCTTTGCGGCATAACACCCGCAGCCTATGGCACGCGCCATGTCTGCAACGCTCAGCCAACCCTTTGAAGCCATGTGGGATTTCCCTGATTCACAAGGCGGGAAGAAGCCGCCATACTCGGGGCGACGCCGCGATTAGGCGGTCCAATAAGTGTTAGACCGCTATGACAAGCACGCACCTTGCTGAAACGACGAACCAGATCACCAGCATGCTCATCGTCGTGGCTGGAGCATTTGTGGCTACCGGGGTAATCGGCTTTCTCGCAGCCCGGTTGTTAGGGGGCAAGTCAAAGCCAAAGCGCCAGGCAATCTTCACCCTTGTGTCCGGCGTCTGCTTCCTCGGCATCGTGTACTACGTGTACTTGCACATGGCGGGCCGTGCGTGACTAGGTCGCGGTCTAACAACTCATTCAAGCCGAACCCGCTTCGCGGGTCGGCTTAATTCCGGCGTTAGATGTAATTAACCGGAAAGTTGCGCACGAATAATTTTTTTCTTCAAGACTGCAACTTTAAGAGAAAAGAACACATAATCCCTTCGAATCATATTGGAGGCGGATCATGAAAAGCTGGTTATTTCTTACTGTTGCAATTCTTGGAGAGGTAGTTGCAACATCTGCATTAAAGTCCAGTGAAGGTTTTACGAAGCTCGTACCATCTTTCATCGTAATTGTTGGCTATGGAATTGCATTTTATTTCCTTTCATTGGTCTTTAAGTCTATTCCTATAGGGGTGGCCTATGCAGTTTGGTCTGGCCTTGGCGTAGTATTAGTCACTGCTGTTGCATGGGGGCTTTACGGGCAAAAGATTGATGCATGGGGTTTCGTGGGTATTAGTTTAATAGTTTGCGGTGTATTGGTTTTAAATTTGCTTTCTAAAGCAAGCGTTCATTAAGTGGCACTGGCATCTAACAATCGGCAGCAGGCGGACAGCCTACACTACGCAGTTTTGTGTTACTCGCTGCGCTCAAACATTAACACAAAACCGCTCCGTTACGGCTGCCGCTGTGCCGGGCGTTAGACATCATGAGGGTAGCGGTGACCATCGAAATTTCGAACCAACTATCAGAGGTGCTAAGCGTCATTGAGCGCCATCTGGAATCAACGTTGCTGGCCGTGCATTTGTACGGCTCCGCAGTGGATGGCGGCCTGAAGCCATACAGCGATATTGATTTGTTGGTTACTGTGGCCGTAAAGCTTGATGAAACGACGCGGCGAGCATTGCTCAATGACCTTATGGAGGCTTCGGCTTTCCCTGGCGAGAGCGAGACGCTCCGCGCTATAGAAGTCACCCTTGTCGTGCATGACGACATCATCCCGTGGCGTTATCCGGCTAAGCGCGAGCTGCAATTTGGAGAATGGCAGCGCAATGACATTCTTGCGGGTATCTTCGAGCCAGCCATGATCGACATTGATCTAGCTATCCTGCTTACAAAAGCAAGAGAACATAGCGTTGCCTTGGTAGGTCCGGCAGCGGAGGAATTCTTTGACCCGGTTCCTGAACAGGATCTATTCGAGGCGCTGAGGGAAACCTTGAAGCTATGGAACTCGCAGCCCGACTGGGCCGGCGATGAGCGAAATGTAGTGCTTACGTTGTCCCGCATTTGGTACAGCGCAATAACCGGCAAAATCGCGCCGAAGGATGTCGCTGCCGACTGGGCAATAAAACGCCTACCTGCCCAGTATCAGCCCGTCTTACTTGAAGCTAAGCAAGCTTATCTGGGACAAAAAGAAGATCACTTGGCCTCACGCGCAGATCACTTGGAAGAATTTATTCGCTTTGTGAAAGGCGAGATCATCAAGTCAGTTGGTAAATGATGTCTAACAATTCGTTCAAGCCGACCGCGCTACGCGCGGCGGCTTAACTCCGGCGTTAGGCCTCACATGAAAGTTCTCGGTCTGTGCGGCAGCCTTCGTTCGCAGTCTCTCAGCGCTGCCTTGCTTCGTGCAGCCCAGTCCCTGTCTCCGACCGGTGTCGATTTTCGTATCTTTGATCGCCAAGGACAGCTGCCTCTGTTCAACCCGGAGCTGGAGCCAAATGCTCCCGAGCCTGTTCTGGCGTTATGGGAGTCCGTTACCGCCTCCGATGCCATCGTCATTGCAAGCCCTGAGTACGCTCATGGCGTGACTGGCACCATCAAGAACACGCTGGACTGGCTTGTTGGGCATATCCCATTCGCATACAAGCCCGTAGCCGTTCTCAACCCCGCGTATCAGTCTCATCACGCGGACGAAGCGCTCAAAGAGATCCTGCGCACAATGTGCGCTGACCTTATTCAACCGGCCTGTGTGCGCGTACCGGTCATAGGCTCTGGCGTCGCCCCCGGCGACATTGCAACGACAGCAGTGTTCTCATCTGCGCTAAGCTCGTCCCTCCAGGCCATCGTCGCCCATGTCCAGCAGGTTCAAGGGCTGCGGCGTGAGGCCTAACAAGGGTTCACCCCCGTTTTCACGGACACTTACGAGAAGGCCGATCGAGGCCTGAGGAGTGTTCATGTCGAAGCGAAGGAAGTTCAGCGCCGAGTTCAAGCGCGGTGCTATTGAGCAGGCCAGCCAGCCGGGTGTGAGCTGTGCCCAAGTGGCTCGGGAGTTGGGGATCCGCGACACCCTGTTGACCCGCTGGAAGCGGGAAGCCCAGAGCCAGGGGGTGGTGGCTTTCGGCGGCAGCGGGACGCCCCGGGACGAAGAGCTGGCCCGCCTCAAGCGCGAGCTGGCCCGGGTGAGGAAGGAACGGGATTTTTTGCGAGAAGCGGCGACGTTCTTTGCCAAGGGATCATCCTGAGGTATCAGGTGATCGAACGTTGCCGCGACGCGTTTCCGGTTCGACTGATGTGCCGCTGCCTGAAGGTGTCGGCCAGCGGTTACTACGACTGGAGCCAGCGACTGCCCAGCGCCCGACAGCGCGACAACCAGCGCCTGGCCGCGCGAATCCGCGAGATGCACGAGGACAGCCGTGGCACTCTCGGCGCCGGTCGCATGCACGAAGACCTGGTCGATCAGGGCGAGTCGGCCAGCTTGAACCGCGTGGCGCGACTGATGGCGGCCGAGGGTTTGCAGGGCTGGCCGCGCCCGAAGCGGCGCGGTCAGCGCGGACGGCCGGCGCTCACGCCTCCGGGCGTGCGCAACCTGCTGGAGCGGGACTTCACCGCACTGGAGCCGGAGACCAAATGGGTCACCGACATCACTGAGATCAAAACAGGACAAGGCAAGCTGTATCTATGCATCGTGCTGGATTTGTTCGACCAGCGCGTGGTGGGTTGGTCGATGCACCACAGGCAGGACCGGCACATGGTGATCCGGGCGGTGCAGATGGCGGTATGGCAGCGGCAAGGCGCGGAGCCGGTGATCCTGCATTCCGATCGCGGCAGTCAATTCCGAAGCGGCGACTACCAGCGGTATCTGTCGAGAAACGGCCTGGTCTGTTCGATGAGCGCGGTGGGACACTGCGGCGACAACGCGGCCTGCGAAGGGTTTTTCGGCGTGCTCAAGCGCGAGCGGATCTACCGCACGAAGTACCTGACACTCGATGCAGCGAAGACTGATGTGTTCGAATACGTCGAGCGGTTCCATAACCCGAGGATGCGGCGAAGAGTCGCCAGGCGCGATCGGGAGTTCCAAGCTCTTTCACAACCGTCCGTGATTTCGGGGTAGAACCCGTGAGATCGCCTTTGATCTTGAAGACTGGGGAGCACAGGCGAGGAAGTTCGAAGTCGTACTCCACGCGCTCTGCAAGGCCAATACGCGTGTGTTCCCTAGTCAGCAGTTCCTCAGCTTAATGTTGGTCTCTAAGCGAAAAAGTTCTATCCACCGTGCGCCATCATTCAGCGCCTACATAGATCTTCAGATGCAACCTGGCCAGGATCTCTTAGCGGGTCGGACCATGGCAAGAAGAATCATGGACCTGTCCATGACCTTGCTGGGGAACGGCGTACGCGAGAGGGGCGTGGCGCGTGAACTTCTGGAGAAATTCGCTATTACGGCTGAAACAGCTAGAGAATGCGCCCGGACGGCGATGGTTATAAGGAAAGCTATGCTGTCCCAAGCGTTCTCAGCGGCGGGTGACCCAGTCGAGTGCCGCGGGAAGAAGACGAGACTTGCCCGGAAGAGAAAATGAGTGCAGCAGTCGCTGCCAGGCTGGTGCCCTCGGCAGTCACCCGAACCCTGTCCCCATCGGACGGCCATACTCAAAGAACGGGCGGAACGCCTCAGTCTTGAAATCATCTGCGTACCGCTTCCTGTTCAGAAGCTCCATCCGCCCAGGCCATAGCTTGACTACGAGGTATCTCCAGAACCTTGGACGATACCGGCTCTTCACGGGCGACTGCGGCTATAACGCTCAAGGGTCTTCAGTAGCGCGCGTTTGAAATTTTGCAGGTTTCTCTCATCCAGCTGTCGGCTATCGGCCGTCAGCCAACCGATGCTCCTTCGCGAATCCAAATACAAGCATGCGCTACGAGGGCCCTGTCCAAGTCTCACTCCCGATACTAACCCTTCACCAAACGCAAGTTGGCCCTTCTCGCAGCGGGATCAGCCATTCTTGGAGCTCCACCCTGCAGTGCGTTGAGCATTAGCCCAAACGTAAGCTCGTTAATCTCGTCAGAAAATATCGCTAGCTGTTGGGCAACATCCGCTTTCGACACGCCTTCTTCGCGAAGTGCTCCGAATACCTTTTCAAGCACTAATGATTTCTCGTGCGGCATACCTTCAGGCTCCGACTTGCGGTAGCCCGCTTGCGCCAACTGGATGCAAAGCGTGCGGTAAGTCCAGTCAGTTGTCAGGCCAAGGGCATGCATCCGGTAGTTCAGCGCTGCCAAGGAGACTGCCCAGTGCTTCTTGTGCCGGATGAGACTCGATAGCGTCGGCGCACGCGGCGCCATGGCAAGCACGCTCGCCCGCGGCATGAGAAAAGCGGACGCAAACGCATTTGCCTCGCGCTCGAGGTCGGGACCATGGGGTTGGGCATGTTGGTGTAGCACCAGGTGGCCCAGCTCATGCGCGGCATCAAACCGGCAGTGTTCGGCCGACTTGAACGTGTTGAGGAAGACGTACGGCCGGCCACCACTCCACATCGAAAAGGCATCCACTTCCTTGGCATCGATTGCCAGGGAATAGACCCGGATGCCCTTGGATTCCAGCAGGGCAATCATGTTCTTGATCGGCAACTCGCCGATGCCCCAGTGAGCGCGCAGCATTTCTGCCGCCGTCTCAGGGGTCTGGGAAGAAGACGATGTCGGATAGGCTTCTGGCTCTTGTGCGTGTTTGTGCGCGCTAACGGGGCGACTGTCCCCTCCCTCACGCCCCAAATCCGGAACGTCAGGGTCTGGCAGGGCGAACCGCGCCTCAATCCATTCGTTCAACAGCAGAGCAACAGCGCCCGCACCAAGCGCGGTGTCGCGCTGGCTGGCTGTCATCTTCGAAAGCGAACGGAAACTCGCCACATCGGGGTGAGGAACTTCCGGATCCACACCAAAGAAAAAGGCTTCGGGGAACCGAAGCGCTTCCGAGAGCTTTCTAAGCGTATTGGCCTCTGGCTCTTGGGAGCCCGTCTCGTAGTTGGACACGGACTTCTCTGTTACCCCAATTTTTTCGGCCAACTCACGCTTTTTCATCCCTCGCCGTTTGCGGGCGAGGGTAAGCCGTAAAGCATTAAACATAGCAACCTCGGTCACGCTTTGCGGCGGATCTCAATATCGATGTCGGGACCACCCGGCTCGAGGATTTCCGTCAGGTCATCGTCAAACGGAATGCTACCGAGCACGATGCGTTCCGACCATGATGTGATCTTGCCGTCATTACCGATTTCAGCCGGCAATGACAGCTCAAAGCGGATCTCACCCCTGGACGTATCCGTGTGGTGCATCAATATCCACGTCTGGTTGCCCTCGGCGTCGTCCTTGATCTCTTGCATGAACTCTTCGAAGAGCACCATCTGACGATTCGCCTCGATGGCCTCAACAGTGTTGCGACCCTTCTTCGAACGGTTCGACGGATGGGCATACGGGTTGCCCGTCCCCTCGTCGCCCGAGGCCACGGCGATAGCAAGGTTCAACGACTCGTTCACGGTCACCGGGAAGCTGCCGACATCCTGCCGGATCCAGTCCAGCGGCCTCAGCTGGTCCCTCAGGGCGGCAACGACCTCGCCCCACATGACCAAGCCCGGGAAGTTGCGAGGGTGGTTAGGGGTCAATCGGGTGCGCTGCAAGTGACCCTGATAGATGGCCTCGCGAAGCGCCACCTCGGTGACCCCCAACTGTTCCAGGCGACTGGCGATTTCTTCTGGAGCGTCGTAATGGATCTTTGGGATCATCGGGATCTGCCTCAGGGGGACTTCCGATAATCTTCCCTCATTTGAGGGAGAAAAACAAGAAGTCTGTGCTGCGCGCTGACCAGCACCCTGCCATGTTTCGTCAGCATCGAACCCATCCTCCACACCAAGTAGGCCCATCGTCCGTCTATCGGGTGTCCCTGACGCAACGTCCCTCGTGAGCACGGCTATGCCTGAAGTGCGGCAACCAAAGTCTGAACTTTATGCCCAAGCGCCAACCCCGAGAACCGTAAAGTATTGATGTTAAAGAATTTGTGTGAAGGACGCTGCCAACCTATGGTTTCGAGGTAACCATAGGTTGATCTGTACAGAGCGCTTTTAGCTAAACCTATGGTTGCGCAGCAGGATCAACCTATCGTTGCCCGTCTAGATGCGTGCGCGCACCGCGGCACCGGAATGGCACTGGCCCATCAGTCGAAACGGAAGGCGGACAAGGTGGTTTTCATCACCTCCTCCGAATAGACCTTGCGGCCCACGCCGCCGCTGCCCGCACCGGCGGCGACCAGCAGCGGCAGCAGGTGTTCCTCGGCGCCCGGCGGGTGGCTGTCGCGGGCGTGCGGTGCCTCGGCCCACTGCCGCAGCAGGGCCTCGCGCTGCGGTGTTTCGCTTTCCACCGCGGCGGTCAGCCATGCGTCGAACCGCGCCGACAGCGGCGTGTAGCGCGGGTCGCCATAGCCGCGCATGTTGTGGAAGCTCATGCCGCTGCCGACGACCAGCACGCCCTCGTCGCGCAGGGTGGCCAGCGCGCGGCCGGCGGCGATGTGTGCGGCCGGGTCGAGGTCGCGGCGCAGCGACAGCTGGACCACCGGGACGTCCGCCTTCGGGAACATCAGCTTGAGCGGGATGAACACGCCGTGGTCATGGCCGCGCACCGGGTCGATGCGCGTCAGCGTGCCGGCCTGCCCCAGCAGCTGCGCGATGCGCCCGGCCAGTTCGGGCTGGCCGGGGGCCGGATAGGTCAGTTCATAGGTATGCGCGGGGAAGCCGCTGTAGTCATGGATCAGCGGCGGCCGGGCGCTGCCGGTGACGTTGAAATCCCGTTCCAGCCAGTGCCCGGACACCAGCACGATCGCGCGCGGCGCCGCCGGCAGGGTCGCGGCCACGCCCTTGAGGAAGGCGGCCATGCCGTCCCAGGTATCGGCCGGGTTCCAGTCCATGAAGAAGCAGGGGCCGGCGCCGTGGGGGACGAAGAGAACGGGCATGCGCGCGCTGTGCGTCGCGGTACTGGAAGTGAGGTTGGTGTTCATGACCGGCAGTATGGGTTCTGTCCCATCGGGAGAGAATCAGCTGGATTCGATGAACACTTGACACCACGGGTGTTAGATTGCCGGTATGGACCGGATCACCAGCATGCGCGTGTTCGTGCGTGCCGCCACCGATGGCAGCCTCTCGGCGGCCGCGCGCCACCTCGGCATGTCGCCGGCGATGGCGACCAAGCACGTCAATGCGCTGGAGGCGCGGCTGGGGGTGAAGCTGTTCCACCGCAGCACCCGGCGGCTGGCGCTGACCGAGGCCGGCAACGACTACCTGGAAGCCTGCCGGCGGATCCTGCCGGAGATCGACGAGGCCGATGCCGCGGCCGCCTCGCGGCGGGTCAAGGCCAGTGGCCTGCTGCGGATGAACGTGCCGCTGTCGTTCGGCCATTGCTTCGTCGCGCCGCTGATGCCGGCCTTCAGCCAGCGCCACCCGGAAGTGACGGTGGAGCTGGGCCTGAGCGATGCCGGGCTCGACCTCGTCGCCGGCAACTGGGACCTGGCCATCCGCATCGGCCGTCTCGCCGACAGCCCGCTGCAGGCGCGCAAGCTGGGCGACAGCCCGATGCGGGTCTGCGCCTCGCCCGGCTACCTGGACCGGCGCGGGGTGCCGCGGCGCGTGGCCGAGCTGATCCAGCACAACTGCCTGGGCTACACGCTTTCGGGCACGCAGGGCCGGGACAGCTGGCGCTTTGGCGCCAGTGGTGAGTTGCGCGTGCCGGTCGGCGGCAACCTGCTGGCCAACAATGGCGATGCGCTGGTGGCGGCCGCGGTGCGCGACCAGGGCATCATCTACCAGCCCGAGTTCATCGTCCGCGCCGCGCTGGCCCGTGGCGAACTGGTAATGCTGGAACTGGACAAACCGCCGGTGGAGCTGGGCGGCATCCACGTGCTGTACCCGCCGGACCGGCGTCCGCCGGCCAAGGTGCGGGTGATGATCGATCATCTGGTCGAAGCCTTCGCGGCCACATCGGAAGGCGGCGCGGCACACTCCAGCGGCAGCAATGCCACCGCCGGTGCGCGTGGCGATCACATCGCCGGATAATTCGGCCCGCCACCCCCCTGCGGCGTCACCCACACGATGTTCTGGGTGGGGTCCTTGATGTCGCAGGTCTTGCAGTGCACGCAGTTCTGCGCGTTGATCTGCAGGCGGGTGTCGCTGCCTTCGCCGACGAACTCGTAGACACCTGCCGGGCAGTAGCGCGCCTCCGGGCCGGCATATTCGGGCAGGTTGATCCGCACCGGTACGCTCGGGTCCTTCAGCGTGAGATGGCTGGGCTGGTCCTCTTCATGGTTGGTCGAGGACAGGAACACCGAGCTGAGCCGATCGAAGCTCAGCACGCCATCAGGCTTGGGATAGTCGATTCTGGCGTGCTCGCTCGCCGGTTCCAGGCATTCGTGGTCGGCCTTGCTGTGGTGGAGGGTCCACGGCGGGTTGCGGATGCCCAGCTTCGGCAGCAGCCATTGCTCGATGCCGGTCATCAGCGTGGCGATCTTGCTGCCCTTCTTGAACCACTGCTTGAAGTTCTTCGACTGCAGCAGCTCGGCCTTGAGCCAGCTGTTCTCGAATGCCTGCGGGTATGCGCCCAGCTCGTCGCGCTGGCGGCCGGCGGCCAGCGCGTCGAACGCGGCCTCGGCGGCCAGCATGCCGGTCTTGATCGCGGCGTGGCTGCCCTTGATCCGCGAGGCATTGAGGTAGCCGGCCTCGCAGCCGACCAGCGCGCCGCCCGGGAACACGGTCCTGGGCAGCGACAGGATGCCGCCGGCGGTGATGGCACGCGCGCCATAGGCGATGCGCTTGCCGCCCTCCAGGTGCCTGCGGATCGCCGGATGGGTCTTGAAGCGCTGGAACTCCTCGAACGGACTCAGCCACGGGTTGCTGTAGTCCAGCCCGACGACGAAGCCGATGGCGACCTTGCCGCCTTCGGCGTGGTACAGGAACGAGCCGCCGTAGGTGTCGCTGTCCAGCGGCCAGCCGGAGGTATGCACCACCAGCCCCGGCTCGTGCCTGGCCGGGTCGATCTGCCACAGCTCCTTGATGCCGATGCCGTAGGCCTGCGGGTCCTTGCCCTCATCCAGCTTGTAGCGTTCGATCAGCTGGCGGCCGAGGTGGCCGCGCGAGCCCTCGGCGAAGATGGTGTACTTGGCGTGCAGCTCCATGCCGCGCTCGAAATTCGGGCCCGGGGTGCCATCCTTGTGGATGCCCATGTCGCCGGTGGCCACGCCCATCACCGCGCCGTTGTCGTCGTACAGCACCTCGGCGGCGGCGAAGCCCGGGAAGATCGCCACCTCCAGCGCCTCGGCCTGCTGCGCCAGCCAGCGGGTCACTTCGCCGAGGCTGACGATGAAGTTGCCCTTGTTGTGGAAGCAGCCGGGCAGCAGGACATTCGGGGTGCTCCTGGCGCCGGTTTCGCTCAGGAACAGGAATTCGTCGCGGGTGACGGCCTGCTTCAATGGCGCGCCGCGCTCGGCCCAGTCCGGGAACAGTTCGCCGAGCGCGCGTGGGTCCATGATCGCGCCGGACAGGATGTGCGCACCCGGCTCGGAGCCTTTCTCCAGCACGCACACCGACAGCTCCTGCCCCTTCTCCACGGCCAGCTGGCGCAGGCGGATGGCGGTGGCCAGCCCGGCCGGGCCGGCGCCGACGATCACCACGTCGAACTCCATCGCCTCGCGCGGCGGAAGGGTGGGGGTGGTTTCTGTGTTCATGCGAAGACTCTTGGCTAGGGGCCGGTGACGGCCTGGCGGCAGCTGGAAGCCGCCATTTTCACCGACCCTGCCGCGATCTTCCAATTCCGGGGCCGCCGGCCGCGTGCGCGCAGGTGCCGGCGCAGTCGGCAAGGGGCGGCTGGCGGTGTGCGTGGCCGAGCTGCCAAGCCGCGAGCCCGGCAGGGGAGGCAATCGTCGGCTTGGCCAGGCGATGCCCTGTACGCGGGCCAGGCCGCACCGGTACCGGCTTGGATGAACTGCCGGGTGCGAGGCCCGGCGCATGGATCAAGCGGCCCCGTGAAGCGGCGCCGGCTTGAACCGTCAGGCCTCACGGGGGATTACGGCAAGCAAGTCCGTAATTCCGATGTCCACGCCTGCTTGAAACAGCAGCGTGCTGGCCTGCCCCCGGTGATGTGTCTGGTGGTTGAAGAAGTGCTGGACCAGGTGGCCGAAGTTCCTGGAAAAGGATTGCCCAGCCATGTTGTGGTACACCAGCGTGGATGCCATTTGCTCCGAAGCAAGGGTTTCAGACCAGTCCAGGATCACCATGTCCAGCCTTTCCCGGTAGTGCTGCAGATCGCGCAGAGAACCGGCCAGTTCTTGCCGCAGCGAATCCGGACGAGGGAATGCCGCCAGACTCTCCCGCAATCCCGATGCATCGGGGTGTTGCGAGAACCTGTGCAGCCAGATGGTATCGGCGACAGCGATGTGGTTGAGGGTCTGCAATATTGATCCGAAGAATGCTCCACGGTCTCTTGCAAGCTCTTCCCCGAGAGGTTGCGCGCAGCCTCGTACATCCGCTCGTTCATCCAGCGGTTGTACCTTGCCATCAATGCTGCGGCTGTAAATGTCATCTGGATTGGGCCTGGTGCCTGGAATAAGCCACGCCACGAAGCGGCATCGGCCTGAATGAATTGTCAGGCCACAACAAAGCCGGCCCGGGCAAGCTTGTCAGTGAGCTGACTGAGCGTCATGTCGTACTCCCAGTACATGACGCGATCGTGGGACGACGTGACCAGCAAATATTTCTCGGTGGCGGACTGGATGCGGCTCAACGAGATGAGTTTCTCGACGAACTCCTGGTCATCGTGCTCTTCAACGATCTCGATATTGTCATCAGTGTACCCGTGGATGGTAAGGCCATTGCGAACACGTAGAGAGATGAATTTCACCATATCCTTCCTGTTGTGGTGCCAGTACTTGAATTAGGCAGGGTCGCGAAGCTGCGTCGGCTTGAACGAATCGTTAGGCCGCAGTGGTTGGCGGCGAACCGGAACCTGGCTTCTTGATGCGCTTGACGTTACGCAGAAAGAAGTAAATGCCAATACCGCAGATGAGCAGCTTTACGACCAGCGGAGTGGCAAAGCCGTTTGCTTGGAAAAACAAGAATGATTCAATTGCATAGAAGCCAGCAACGATGAGGCCGGCGATGGCAAAAAGGACTGCTGTAAAGTTCATCGTGGTTCCTTGTGCGGCCTAACGCCTGAATTAAGCCGCGCCGCGAAGCGGCGTCGGCTTGAATGAATTGTTAGGGCGCACTCGGCTACTCATGCTGAAGAATATTGACTAGCTTGCCGAGCGGGTCTTTGACATAGAACCGGCGAACGCCCCACGGCTCATTGGTAGGGCCGTACTCCAAAGGAATCTTGGCTTTCTTGACACGGCGTAATGCTTCATCAAGATCGTCTACCTCAATGGATAGATCGGGTACTGGCGTATCGGAGCCACCTTCGCTTGCGAAGCTGACCTGTACCG
The DNA here is from genome assembly GCF_022359915.1 of Stenotrophomonas sp. NLF4-10. Lineage (NCBI taxonomy): Bacteria > Pseudomonadati > Pseudomonadota > Gammaproteobacteria > Lysobacterales > Lysobacteraceae > Stenotrophomonas > Stenotrophomonas sp. NLF4-10. Next base: position 594,459 of record NZ_JAKSEE010000003.1, on the reverse strand, counting down.
CCATTTTGGCGGAGCCAGCATATGTGCGAATCCAGCCATGATCCATGACAAGCTCAAGGCCAAGAATAGCCCGATAGAAGTCATCCACCGCAGATGGTTCGGACGTGGAAATATTGGCGATAATTCGTTTGACTTTCATATGGGTTCCAGGAGTGCTGGTTGTGCGCCCTAACGCCTGAATTAAGCCGCGCCGCGAGGCGGCGTCGGCTTGAATGAATTGTTAGACGCTTATATTCCGCTGCTTGAGCTGGCGGGCGTAAGCGAAAGCGTCGTCTAGTTTGTCAAAGTGAATTTCGCCGACGGCATAATATCGACCGTTGTAGATAATTCCCTCTTGTGCCATCTGCTCTGCATGGGGATGTTTAATTGTCGATGGATCTATCAGCAAATCTCTACATGCGGAGATAACCCAAATGGTGTATGCGCCGATAATTGTTCCTATTGGAAATGCGAGTAGTGAGATGAGGCTGACTATCATTAACCCGGTCATGCCCTTTTCGCCCGCAAGCAATTTTCTCCCGCCTGAAAGTTGGGTTACTGAGAAAATAAGTTGCAGTGATCCCAGTACAAGCAGCAATAAGCCTAGTGTCCTGACCCAACTGCCGGAAGTATCTCCTGCTGTTAAATCTTTTAGACTACCTCCGGACGCAATAAATAATATAAAAATCGATATGCCGGCGAGTATGGACAATCCAATGCCAATCCAGCCAAAAATAATATTAACCTGGGCTGCTAATTTTATGTGATTTTGCATATAAAAATTCCATTATTAGTTGATGTGTTTTTGTGGTTATTCAATACATTTTTTGGCTGTGCAGTCGAATAAGCTTAATTGAAGCATGCTTACCGGGAGACGATCTTCCAGCGTCTAACACCTGAGTTAAGCCGCGCCGCGAAGCGGCGTCGGCTTGGACGAATTGTTAGGTGTCACAGCCAGGAATGCACCATGGCCGATACCGCCAGCGTAAAACCCACTACGCCGAGCACAAGTAGCAGAGTGCGACCCCGCCCAAGGGCGTTCGCTACTCCCAGGCGGTTCGCCGCAAAGTGCGCGCCGCCCATGAGCAGCAGGCCGACCCCATTGACCAGCTTCCACGGATCGGTGAAGTGCCCGTAAGCCCAGTCCACAAGGTGCAGAGCACCGAAACCGAGCAGCATTAGCGGAACGACACGGTTCAGCACGGTTTCGCGGCGAATATTGGACTGCATGTGCTTTGAACTCTCCATGTGACACCTAACGCCTGAATTAAGCCGCGCCGCGAAGCGGCGTCGGCTTGAATGAATTGTTAGACGTGCTGCAAGCGGCCTACGTTTGTTTATAGCATTTTTCAAGTTTTCCCCATAAGCGCATAAGCGCTTCATATGCAGCGCCTTGTCCACCTGGCTTATGCCGATACAGTTCTTCAAGGAAATACGGGCTGGTGAGTGATCCGAGTAGCAGTATCGTTCCCGTTGGTTTTTCTGGAGGGCGTGAGTTCTGATACTTAACGTACCTCCTTGCGTCATGGAGGGCGCTAGCCATGTCATATAACTCTTTTGACTTGGCGATGTTCCCACGCGAAGTCTCGATTTCGCCTTGCAGGCTAAGAAGCGAATAGACATCGCTCAGCACGGCTTCATCGTTGTTGCGCCTAAAGAAGTAGTAGGCCACTCCCGCCGCAATAATGACCGGCCAAGTAATTAGATTATCCATGAACTCCCCTGCACGTCTAACGCCTTGAATTAAGCCGCGCCGCGGAGCGGCGTCGGCTTGAATGAATTGTTAGCGATCAAACCCAGCCAAGCCACTTAACTGCGCCCGCAGCTACGACAGTGGCGGCTATGCCTCCCAACCAAGCTAGCGCTTTCATGGAAGGCTCCCATTTGCCTGCTTTGAAACCTGGATGGCCCCTAATGAAGTCATGCGTGAGGTCAATGCCTACCTCCGCAATGTCCTGAGGCTGGTAGCCACCGCCGACGCTCAAGAAAAATATGCCTGAATCTGGATCATTGAGGCTGTCGATGTGCTCCCGATCCTTGCGATTGATTTCGTCGCGCTCTGTCTGGTCAGGACGGTCAGTGCGGATGATCTGAATAGAACGAAGGTCGCTCGGGGATATCAGGTCGTTGCCGGAGAAGAATGCCACGCCTTTCTCGTATGGCTGGATGAAGCGCCTCTTTAGCTCGTCCACGCTGAGATCAGCGAACAGTACTCGCGGCTTGTCCCCGGAACCTACTTTGGCGATGACGTGATGAAAGGGCATGATCTTGAGCGCTAACACCTGAGTTAAGCCGCGCCGCGAAGCGGCGTCGGCTTGGACGAATTGTTAGGCGCGTGCCTAGACACTAGCGATCACGGCAGCACGCTGCCGTTCGTACTCTTCCTGCGTAATGTGGCCGGCTCTCAACAGTGCGGCGAGCTCGGCAAGCCTGACCTCTGTGTTGCTCATCGGAGGGATGCGCGGCTGTACCGCTTGGCGATTGCTACCCCGGCTGGCGCGAACGATAAGCCAGATGATCCCGGCGACGATGAGGGCAGGCACCCCTACCATCACGAGAACGATGAGCCAGTGCCACAAGCTGAAACTTCCCACGCTTCTTCTCCCAAACGGCGACTAACAGCGGTCAGCGCCTAACGCCTGAATTAAGCCGCGCCGCGAAGCGGCGTCGGCTTGAATGAATTGTTAGATTGCGGCTGCATGAAATCCCACGGCAAGGAAGGTCAGGAACGAGATCGCTTGCAGGAAAGCAAAAGTGCCCTGCATCGTGAGGCTTTTGATACGTGAAATGTGGCCAACCTGCGGGTTGTTGCCATGCTTTTTGAGATAGCGCATGGCTGTCCAGCGAATCCACCAAGGCATTGGAGCAAGGAACTCTTTGAGGACGCGGTCCATCCGGATGCCGGATTCAAGTGTAATGCCCCAGGCCGATGCGCTCTCTTGGATTTTATCCTCTTCTTCTTCGTGTTTGGCCAGATGCTCGCCGAACGTCTTTTCAACGGCTTTACCTGTCTCCATGGCCATTTTGTGGCGCAGCGCAAAAACCTTTGAGAGTAAGCCGAATAGGCATGAAACACAAAGGGCGGCGCCAACCGAGCGAAACCCCGGATCGCCAAGTATGGGAACTAGTTTGTCTGCGTTGCCTAGAAGAAAAGATGCAACCGCGGCAGTGCCTACTAGGAGCCACGTTGTGAAGGTTTCAATCGGCTCGCTGGCTCTCGATGTTGCCGAGAGCATTGATGAAACAATTGCGTTCTCCGCGTTCTCGCGCGCAAGTCGATTCCATTCGAGTAGGGGCTCAATGCGCGGATCATGTGTCATAGCAATCTAACGCCGGAATTAAGCCGCGCCGCGAAGCGGCGTCGGCTTGAATGAATTGTTAGGCTTGCTAGCCAGGTAGCTTTGCCGCAAGTACATCAACGTTCTCGATGGACGGGGGCTCGGAGAACAACTCACCTGCCTTTGCCATCAACGCGGCTGCGACCTTGCCGGAGAGATGGGCCTGCCGACCCGCTTCATCCGGGAAAGCATCAAAGATTCCGAAAGTGCTTGGTCCAAGGCGAATGCCAAACCACGCAGTGGGGTTCTACCCCGAAATCACGGACGGTTGTGAAAGAGCTTGGAACTCCCGATCGCGCCTGGCGACTCTTCGCCGCATCCTCGGGTTATGGAACCGCTCGACGTATTCGAACACATCAGTCTTCGCTGCATCGAGTGTCAGGTACTTCGTGCGGTAGATCCGCTCGCGCTTGAGCACGCCGAAAAACCCTTCGCAGGCCGCGTTGTCGCCGCAGTGTCCCACCGCGCTCATCGAACAGACCAGGCCGTTTCTCGACAGATACCGCTGGTAGTCGCCGCTTCGGAATTGACTGCCGCGATCGGAATGCAGGATCACCGGCTCCGCGCCTTGCCGCTGCCATACCGCCATCTGCACCGCCCGGATCACCATGTGCCGGTCCTGCCTGTGGTGCATCGACCAACCCACCACGCGCTGGTCGAACAAATCCAGCACGATGCATAGATACAGCTTGCCTTGTCCTGTTTTGATCTCAGTGATGTCGGTGACCCATTTGGTCTCCGGCTCCAGTGCGGTGAAGTCCCGCTCCAGCAGGTTGCGCACGCCCGGAGGCGTGAGCGCCGGCCGTCCGCGCTGACCGCGCCGCTTCGGGCGCGGCCAGCCCTGCAAACCCTCGGCCGCCATCAGTCGCGCCACGCGGTTCAAGCTGGCCGACTCGCCCTGATCGACCAGGTCTTCGTGCATGCGACCGGCGCCGAGAGTGCCACGGCTGTCCTCGTGCATCTCGCGGATTCGCGCGGCCAGGCGCTGGTTGTCGCGCTGTCGGGCGCTGGGCAGTCGCTGGCTCCAGTCGTAGTAACCGCTGGCCGACACCTTCAGGCAGCGGCACATCAGTCGAACCGGAAACGCGTCGCGGCAACGTTCGATCACCTGATACCTCAGGATGATCCCTTGGCAAAGAACGTCGCCGCTTCTCGCAAAAAATCCCGTTCCTTCCTCACCCGGGCCAGCTCGCGCTTGAGGCGGGCCAGCTCTTCGTCCCGGGGCGTCCCGCTGCCGCCGAAAGCCACCACCCCCTGGCTCTGGGCTTCCCGCTTCCAGCGGGTCAACAGGGTGTCGCGGATCCCCAACTCCCGAGCCACTTGGGCACAGCTCACACCCGGCTGGCTGGCCTGCTCAATAGCACCGCGCTTGAACTCGGCGCTGAACTTCCTTCGCTTCGACATGAACACTCCTCAGGCCTCGATCGGCCTTCTCGTAAGTGTCCGTGAAAACGGGGGTGAACCCTTTCCACATGATTGCGGTGCAGATCTGAAACCACCGCGATCAACCTGTTGATCGGCTCTGCCAGCCGCTTCGGCAATACACGGTGCTGGGTATGGGTTTTCAGATCGGCAATCCAGCGGTGTGCCACCCACACGTCCTCTTCGGGGTGGTTGTTGTCCACGCCGTTGCAATACTTGTAGCCAACGAGCGCATCCGTGTGCGACAGCAGGATGCGCGCCATCGTCATGTGGAAGCGATGGGCCTGGAGGTCCGCCGGACTTCTGGGGCGCGGCAGGGTCAGCCGAAGGCATCGCTGGGCGTTGAACTCACTCCAGTCAGGGCCAACGACCTGCCCCGCGCGTTCAAGCATCTTGCGCGACTGCTCGTTCTTGCCGTTGACCAGTGCAACGGCGACCGTACCCTTCGAGTACTCCAGCTTTTCGGCGAGCAGGTTCATCCAGCGCACCAACTTGTTCAGGGTCTGATCGTCGGCGAACACAAGGAACTGATGGCGTTGCTCGTCATCCAGAAACGCTGGCAATTGCGCGTAGAGGGGGTACAACAGATCGTGAATATAGATGTAGGTCTGCCGGCGTCCTTGCTCGTGGCTCCGCGTGGTTGCGGTTAGTACCCGCTGTGCCCAGTCGGGCGTAAGTTCGTCCAGCATCATTTCGGTGATGTCGATGGAAATCAGCGGAAATCCGAGCGACTTCCCGATTAGTGCCTTGCGCCCGTCGAAGGCGTGGCCGAGTTCGATTTCAACGCCACCCAGTACCATCGGCTCGGCTTGAACCGGTGGCCCAAGCACGGCAACGTCGAGCCGGAATTTGCTGCCGAATGGCGTTTCCAGAGGATGCTCAGTTGCCACTTGGTCGGCACCCAGCAACAAGTTGCCTTCCAACGGATAGTCCGACGCATCCGCATCCTTGAACGCCCAGGGCATCGCAAGCCCGGCACTCAAGCGCCGGGAGAGCTCGGCCGCGACAAGTTCTTTTGCCCGCCGGTGTTCGGGACTTTCCTGGACAGCGCGCCACCGACTGGCTTCTTCATCGTTAAAGTGCGCTTTGGGATTAAAGGCGTGCTGGGTCGGAAGCACACGGAAATGGGATCGCCGGCGCAGTTTCCCACTTTCAACGGAAGGGCTAACCCATGTCACCATCTGCCGCGATGCGCCGGGAGACACTAGAGGCCAAAGCTTGCGTGCATGCTCCCGGCTGCGAACGTCGCGCGCGGCGATCGTGGTCTGGAAAATTCCTTGTCGAGAGAAGACAACGATCGCCTCGTCCATTCCTGTCTTGCCCCTATTGCGATGCGGCAGCGAATTTCGTGGTGCCATCCAGCTTGCGGTGAATCAGCGATACCAGCGTCAGGATGTCCAGCGCGTCCTGTTCGGACATGGGCCAATTCGTCTTGGGTGCATGGGCCAGCGGATTGCGCACAGCACCAAACAGTCCGATCAGCAGGTTGGCAAAGCCTTTCTGCTCGCTTTTTTCGGACTCGGTGGCGAGTGGTCCCAAAGCGAGAACAGGCTGCTGGCCCGCGAATGCTTTGTTCACCAGATCCGCGCCATCGCTGTTCAGGCCTGATAGCAGGCGAATCCGTTCTGCAACGCCTTTCGTTGCCTCAAACACGGCATGGAAGTAGTTTTCGTCCAGTAACTCAGCGCGGCAGTAGCTCAGCACTTGCGTATGAACGACGCGGCTTTCCAGTGCGGCCTTGAGTCGTCCTGCACGGGCGCGCGCGGCATCGAGCGTCGTGGCCTTGTCGGCATGCCCGACCTTGCCGTCTTCGCGCACGTAGAAACCAGAGAAGGCCAGAACGACATTGAGTTCGTTGCGCCGCCAGGAAAACGTCGCAGGGTCGCGGGCGTAGTTCACCGGATTCATCGCGCGATTGATGAACATGATGAGATGGTTCCCGATCTGGTGCCGGTTCTGCGCGCCAGCCAGCGCATTGAACAACCGCTTCCATTTGGTGATGCCGGGCGATGTGTCAGCAACCTCGATTTCTTGCAGCAAGCGCTCGATCTGCGTTCCGCTCAGACCCCGCTCGGTATCTGCAAGCACACGGCAAGCGGCTTCAAGATGTTGCGAGCTGAAAGGGTCGATGCGCGTCGCCAAACCTGCCTCCCTCGGTGGGCATCAAATGATGGCCTGCAAGCCCTTGTCGGCAATGATGTTCAGCAGTTTGAGTGCCGGGCCAGTGGGATGGGTTTCGCCTTGCTCCCACTTGCGCACGGTCGATGCCGACGTATGCAGATGGAGCGCAAACACCGGCTGGCTGAACTTCAAGCCTTCGCGCAAGCGCTTGATGTCGGCAGCGCCGAACTCCCGCACCGGAGGCGGACAAATCGCGTCGAACTCGCGCATCGTCACCTTACTGATCGCGCCCGCTTCATGGAGCGCCGCTAGGTCTCCGCGCAGCGATTCAATGATCTTGCTCACAATGCACCTCCAATAAAACACCCGACTGCAACGCCTTCGACAAGGCTTCGGCAGGCAGCTCCAATAACACCTTGCCGGCGAATTGCAGCGCCTTCTTCTCGTCCTGCGTGATGTTCGCCTTGTCGCTCTTGGGGAACCCATGCAAGAACACATAGCGGCTGCCAATCTTGGCCGACAGCAACGTGCGATAGCCGCCGCTCTTGCCACCACCAGGGCGGGCTACCCGCTTCTTGTAGAGGAAGCCGCCCAAGTCCGCGTCGATCAGGCCGCTTTCCATCTCCTGAACCGCCTTGCACAAGGCGGCATCGGGCAGCTTCTCGCCCGACTGCCACCGCGCAAAGTCCTTGCGCTTGAGGATGCGCGTCATATCGACCTCCAAACTATACCCGTAACGGGCATATTTTTCAAGATGGCGTGGTGTGGCCGCTCCACAAGGGGCGGCACACCCGATTGTCGTGACAGCGACACGACAGTCGGGGCTGGCAAGGCGGGAGCATGGTTGCCGGTCACGCTGTTGCCTCCGCAGCGTGGGATACGCCTGTGATCGCCTTGCGCCGGTTCGCCACCAACTCGGCGGCCTCCCGCACGGGCTTGTCTTCGGTGTGGACGTAGCGCATGAACATCGCCACGGTCTTGTGCGCCGTCAGAGCCATACCGACCTTCACCGGGATGCCGGAATTGGCAATGTCCGTCGCCGAGCGGTGACGGATGCCGTGCGTACCCACATGCGTCACGCCAGCGGCTTTGAGAGTGCGGCTCCAACCGTTGTAATACTCCCCGTCGGTCAAATGCCGATCAGGGTGACGCGGAGACGGTAATACATGGGGCGTCGTAGCATTGCGAGCCGCCGTCGAAAGAAGCCGATAGGCTTCTTCGCTCATGGGCTTGGACATACCGCCAGTCTTGCTGTCAGGCCACACCACCCGCCGGTTTTCCAGATCAATCCAATCCCATTGGAGTGAGACGATCTCAGAAAGGCGAGCGGCAAACTCGAATTGCAGCCGGATGGCCAACGGGATCACAGCATGCTCCAGGCCTTCCACCTCCAACTGGCCGAGGTAGCGAAACAACTTGCCCATCTCCTCGTCGCTGATGAGGTGAGTCGCCTTGCCGTTGGGGTACATAGGCACATGGCGGCATGGGTTGGTGCCGTCAGGGCGATAGCCCCATACCTCGGCCAAGTTGAACATCTTGCGCATCACGCTGAACGTGCGGTTCGCATCAGCGGGCTTGTGCGCCATCTTCTTCATCATTGAAGCCACGTCAGGCCGCTTCAGATCCTGCACTTTCATGCGACCAAGCATTGGGATGATGTTGCGATCAATGACGCTCTGGTAGCCTTCCTGCGTGCTCGGCTTGTTGCGCTGGCTGGAGTAGTCCTCCATGAATTTGATGCACAGTTCCTTGACCGTGGGTGCCTGACGCGCTGCGGCCTTCTCTGCAGCAGGGTCGCCACCTCGGCGCACTTGCGCCAGCCACTCCTGCGCCAGCGACCGAGCCTGTTCGACGGTCAGTTCCCCGTACAGACCCAGGGCAGGTTTGCGCCGCTCTCCGGCGTTCGTGCGGTACTGGAGCATGAATACCTTGCGGCCTGCCGGGGTGATCTTGCACAGGAAGCCAGGAACCAGGGTATCGCGCAGTTCGACTGGCTGCGCCTGGGCTTGTGCCGCATCGACTGCGGATTTGGTGAGTTTGATTTTCGCCATGATGACTCCTCGGAAGACCCGGTTTCCAGGAGCCTGTTGGGAGCCAAGCGGGTGGAAGCCGGGTCAAGTTTCAGAAAGCACCGGCATATGATGAACTCTCCTAAGTTATTGATAAACCTGATGTATCTTGCTGTGGCGTAGTCCAGCGAAGTTCGGTGCTGGAGTCATGGTGAAATAAAAAAAGCCGCCGCGTACTTTGCTAGGGGGTAAGGGCGAAGTACGCGTTCATGCGTGCGCACATCGGCGAGTTCAGGCTGGTGGCGATGTGCCGGGTGCTCGGCGTGCACCGGAGCGGCTACTACGCCTGGGTTCGGCAATAGGCCAGCCTGCGTGAGCGTGAGAATCAACGGTTGCTTGGGTTGATCAAGCACTCCTGGCTGGCCAGCGGAGGCGTGTACGGCCACCGCAAGATCACGCTGGACCTGCGCGAAGCGGGCGAGACCTGCAGCCGCCACCGCGTGCAGCGGCTGATGAAGGTCGAGGGCCTGCGTGCGCAGGTTGGTTACGGCAGCAAGCCCCGCCATCGCGGTGGCCCGGTGGGCATGGTCGACAACGTGCTCGCGAGTTCGCCCCCGACGCCCCCAGCAAGGTCTGGGTCACCGACATCACCTACATCCGGACCTACGAGGGCTGGTTGTTCCTCGCAGCGGTCATGGACCTGTACTCGCGGCAGATCGTGGGCTGGGCCACGGCGCCGACGATGACCAGCGACCTGGTGTTGCAGGCGCTGGTCGCAGCCGCCTGGCGACGCAAGCCGGGTCCCGGCGTCATGGTTCATTCCGACCAGGGCAGCCAGTTCACCAGCAGCGATTGGCAATCGTTCCTCAAGGTGCACCGGATGGTGCCCAGCATGAGCCGTCGCGGAAACTGCCACGACAATGCGGTAGCCGAAAGCTTCTTCAGCGTCCTGAAGAAGGAGCGGATCAAGCGGCGAATCTATCCGACCCGGGCCGCCGCAACCTCGGACGTGTTCGACTACATCGAGATGTTATACAACCCGGTGCGTCGCCATGGTTCCGCCGGCGACGTCTCACCGGTAGAGTTCGAAAGGCGCTACGCGCAAAGCGGCCGATGAGTGTCTATGAAACCTTGGGCGGTCCAAACAGCGCGTCCGCATTGCCGGTCTTCCCGGCATGGATTCCCCAAATCGTGGTCTCGCTCATATCGCCTCCGGGCGGTCAACCATCACTGCTTTCCCCTCACCAGCGACGCCTCCTTCGGGTCGTATACGTACTGGATAATCGAACCATCCCTGATCCGGCTGACCGCCTCGTCGATCACCGGCAGGGGCACCAGGAACCATTCGCGCGGTTTCACCGGGTTGCCGAAGCGGTCATCGATGGTCAGATCGATCTGGGCCGGGCCGAAGATCCGGTGGAACAGGTTCTCCAGCTTGGTTCGGTTGATGTTGGACAGCTTGTAGGTGGCGACCACTTCCACGTCTGCCAGCAGGTAGGTCGCGTCCTTCGCTGCATTTGCGATCCGCGCTTCCACCTTGCCCCCGGTGACGCCGATCTTGTGGATCAGTTCGCGGTGTTCGGCGATGTAGGGCACGGTCGACTTGCTACGCAGCACGTAGATGGTCCCGGAGACGATGTCGTCCGGCTCCATCGCATCGCCGAACAGCGGACCAGTCGCCGAATCGGTAATCCGCCGACCGGTTTCGTCCTTGTAGAGGGCCCGCTGCAGGGACCGCTCCAGCAAGTTGCTCTCGGTTTCATTGGAGAAGATCACCCGCAGGCGAGCGTTCGATTCTCCATTCGGCGTGCGCGTGCGCTCCCCCACCTCGGCTACATAGGCGATCTGCCCATCCAGGATGAAGAAGTTGCCCAGGTCGATGCTGGCATCCCGGCCGAAACGCAGCGCCTTGCGCTGCCCCTCATTGAGTTCCTGCTCCACGCGCTCGAACAGCGGCTTGAACTTGTCAAAGTCCTCGCAGCGGGTCCGATTGGCAATCTCCTCGGCCGCCTTGCGCTCGGCGTGGCTGGGGACATGGCGCAACAGGGTGATGTCATCCTCACCTGCCGGCTCATCGGCGCCCAGCTCTGCCAGCAGAGCTTCGTCGTCCAGCGCATCGGCATCGACTGGCGCGGCCGATTCGGAGGCGTCAAGCAAGCCTGCCGGATCCATCGGCGCCAGCAGCTCTCGCGCATCGCTCATGCCGCGCAGGCGGTCCAGGCGCACGGCATACAGGCGTTCGAAGATGTCGCGGTCCTCGCCATGCTGCGGCGCACGGCCGTTGGCCTCCACGAAGCGCAGGATGTCCTCGAAGCCCGCGATCAGTCGCTCCTCCAGCCGGGTGTAGGCCGCAGCCTTGACCGGTGCGACCTCAACGCCCAGCGCGTCCAGCAGCTCGTCATCGTTCATGTCAGCCATTGCCGGCGGCCTCCCGGGCCCGCTCTTCGGCCTGATAGCGGGCGAGGGCGGCGACGCCCTCGGCCATGCGCTTCTCCCAAGGGTCGGCCGCATTGATGTCGGGCAAGCGACCCTTCTCGGTCTTGAAGGCGAGCGCACGGCGGGCCAGGTTGCGTGCCTCGTCGATGGGAATCTTCACCCGCTTGGCAGAGATACTGGCCTGCACCTGGCGCAGCACCTTCTCGTCCATGGCCCGGGCGAGCACGGAGTACGCCGCCTCGAACGGATTGATGCGGTCGATCAGGTCGATGTCCAGGTCGCGGACGTTGATGAACTTGCGCACCCCGTCAATCAGCGCGGTATTGGCGTACTCGCCCTTCTCCTCGGCCACGGCCAGCGCCTGCTTGGCCTGCTGGGTGATGTTGAGGGCGGCGATGGCGTGCTGGCGCACGGCTTCCTGATCGGCGTCGCTCAGATCCGGGTAGCGATCGCGCACGATCTTGCCCATCTGCACCTGGGTCAGCTCCTCCGGCAGGGTCTGGTCGTTGAACAGGCCCTGCTCCAGAGCCGACTTGTCCTGGACGAAGGCGGTGATGACCTCGTTGAGGTCCTCCTTGCAGATCCGGGTGGCCTCCTGCGACTCCGGCATGCTCAGGCCACCGACCTCCACGTGCACCTGACCGGTGGCGGCGTTGACGCCGATATTGTTGCCGCCCTCCACATAGCCACCCTCGTACTCGAAGCCTTCCAGCTTGCCCTGGTCCTTGGGCGTGAACTCGAAGCGCGGGGCCAGCACCTGCTCCATCAACAGGCTGGCGGCGATGGCTTTCAGGGTGTCGTTCACCGCGGCCACCACCTCCGCCTCGCCCGCGGCCGGCTCGGCAATCAAGTTGGTGAAGCGGGACCGCTCCTTGCCTGGTGCATCGCGGGTGGCGCGACCGATGATCTGGACGATCTCGGTCAGGCTGCTGCGATAGCCGATGGTCAGGGCGTGCTCGCACCAGATCCAGTCGAACCCTTCCTTGGCCATACCCAGTGCGATGATGATGTCCACATGGTCGCGGTTGTTCTTCTGCGCCGGCTCCTTCAGCGCACCGAGCACCTTCGAGCGCCGGGTGGCGTCACTGTCGTCGACCAGGTCGGCGACCTTCAGCACAGTTCCATCCGCCCGCTCGACCAGGTGGAAGCCGGTCGCCCCATCGACACCCTTCCAGGTGCCCAGGGCCTCCATGATCTCCTCCACCTCCCGGTACTTGTCCTGCAGGCTCTCGCGGGAGTTCACGTTCGGGATGTGGACGATGGTCTTGAGGGCCGGGTCGAGCACCTTGGTGATCGCGTCCAGATAGCGGCCTGAATAGAAGTAGTAGCCGATCTCCAGCGATTTCAACCAGGTGTAGCCGTTCAATTGCTCGTAATAGGTGTAGGTCACCATCTCGAAGCGGTTTTCGTCCTGCGGCGCCAGCACGGCGGCCGAGTCGCCGCGGAAGTAGGAACCGGTCATCGCCACGATGTGCGCCGACCCGGCACCGATCAGCTGGGTGAGCTGGCTGCCGAGCACGTTGTCCGGGTTGGCGCTGACGTGGTGGAACTCGTCGATCGCGATCAGCCGGTCGTTGAAGGCGGCGATGCCGTACTCCTCCACCGCAAAGCGGAAGGTGGCGTGGGTGCAGACCAGCACCCTGTCTTCGCTTTCCAGGAAGCGGCCCACCGCCCGCACTTTGCTCCTGTCGACTTTGACCTCGTCGTCTCCCGGCGCGTTGCACAGGTTCCACTGCGGCTGCACGGTCCAGTCCGCCCAGAACCCGTGATCGCTCAACGGCTCGTCGGCGAAGCTGCCGCCGATGGACTTCTCAGGGACCACGATGATGGCCTGCTTCATGCCCTGGTTATGCAGCTTGTCCAAGGCAATGAACATCAAGGCGCGGGACTTGCCCGAGGCCGGCGGCGACTTGATCAGCAGGTACTGCTCGCCTCGCTTGGCGTAGGCGCGCTCCTGCATGGGGCGCATGCCCAGTTCGTTGAGCTTGCTGGACGCGCCTGTGCGGGCGGTCGCGATCGAAACCGACGGGATCGCCTTCGTTCCTTCCGATGTCATTTCGCCTTCCCCTTCTTCGGCTTGGCCGGGCTCGCCGTCATCTTGGTGTAGAGGTCGAACAGCTTTTCCAGCCGCTCGGTGTCGTTCTTGAACCTACGGCCGATGTAGATGCGTTCCAGCGTCTCATCGTTCCTTTCGTGCGCCCGGCGCAGGTCGTCCGGCATGGCGTCCGGGTCGTAGAGGTCTGCGATGGTGGCCGGGAAATGTGCCTCGCGCGCGAGTAGGATCTCCTGGGCGCAAGCCGTCAGGTCAGCCAGGTTCTGCGCCGTCAGGGTGGGCACCGGGAAGGTATTCCATCCGATAGTGTTGGAGTAACGAAAATCTGTCTTGATCTTTCCGCAAACAGTGCCAATCCATGTCAAGTGAAGGCGCGATGCAATCAGCGCTAAGTTCCAAATAGGTGCGTCATAGAGTCCATATGCCGCATTGGTTAACGTACTCTTGTCGTCCGTGATCCCAACAGGCAGATACGGTCTGCGTTCGGAGGAGTGAATCGGCACGACAAGCGTGCGCTCCCTTCCTATACGCATCAACTTCATCTGATGAGGACGCTTCGCAAGTATCGTTCTTGCGCCTTTATCTCGGCTTGCAAGGCGAAGATCGCGCACCTTTTCGATCCGCTCATGCAAAGCAGGGATCGCAGTCGCTTCCATCAAATGCTCATCGTCAATCCAAATGCAATAGCGCTCACCCGCATTGATGAAGTCCTGAGATCCGTAGATGCGCCGGATGAATCGTTGGCGCTGCACCTCTGTCAACCCTAGTGCACCCAGTTCGTCACGAGTCAGGAGAAGATGACCACCGTCGCTAGGCTTGTTGCCAAACTCCATGATTGCCAACCCGGGAAACGGCCGACTACGCTTCTCGACGATGATAGGAGCGCCCAGAGTAAGGTACGGCGTGATGGAAGTGCCTTCTCGCAGATCTACGGAGCCATCGTCCTGATGCTCATACAAGCAGCGCGAGGCACCAGCGCTGACGCCGATACCGACGATTGCCACCGTTACGCCCGCATTATGGCTAGCAAGATTGGCCCACTTGAATGAGGTATAAGCGAATAGGATGTCGCAGCCCGTGCCGTATACGATCGGCCAGAGAATCGGAACCATTTGCCCTTGGCATATTGAGTTCGTACTGACGAACGCGGCCACACCGCCAGCGCGCTGAATGTAATCGGCAGCCTTCACGAACCAACCAGCCACATAGTCAAGGAATCCAGCGGAGTTCGTGCGCCCATCTACTACGCTGCGAATTTCCGCTTTCTGCTCAACCGTTTGCCATGTATTGCCTAGATACGGCGGATTGCCGCAGATATATGTTTCTCCCCCTTCGTTCTCGAAGTCGATTTCAGGCTGGTCCAGCGGCGTGTTGAAGAGGTCGTCGCCTACCAGCTTCACGCCCTTTCCAGTCGGCGGACAAATCGCCAGCCAGTCCAGCCGCAACGCATTCCCGCACGTGATCCAGTTCTGGCTATCCAGCGGCAGTACGTCCTTCAGCGCCTCCTTCTGCCCGCGGTACAGCACGTCTGACTGGTACTCGGCGATGATCAGCGCCAGCCGCGCAATCTCAGCCGGGAAGTCGCGCAGCTCGATCCCGCGGAAATTGTTGATCGGGATTTCCGACGCCAGATCGCTCTCGTTGCGCCGCCGGTTGATCTCGGCTTCGATTTCACGCATCTGCTTGTAGGCGATGACCAGGAAATTGCCGCTGCCGCAAGCCGGGTCGAACACGCGGATGCGCGCCATGCGCTTGCGCAGATTCAGCAGCTTGATCTTGTTCTCGCCGGCCGCTTCCAGCTGCGCCCGCAGGTCGTCCAGGAACAGCGGGTTCAGCACCTTCAGGATGTTTGGCACGCTGGTGTAGTGCATGCCCAGGGCCCCGCGCTCTTCGTCGTCGGCCACGGCCTGGATCATCGAGCCGAAGATGTCGGGGTTGATCTCCCTCCAGTCCAGTTGACCCGCCTGGTACAGGTAGGCCCGGGCGGTACGGGTGAACTTCGGCACCTCGGTGCTGCCGGAGAACAGCCCGCCGTTGACGTAGGGGAACTCGATCGCCCAGCGCGGCAGGCCGGCGGCGGCGCGCTCCTCGGTCTTGGTGTTCATGGTGCGGAAGACGGTTTCCAGCACCTCGTGCACGTTGCCACCGTCACGCTCGGTCATCCGGTCGACGGTGGCAGTGAACAGCCTGGTGCCGGGAAAGATGTCGGTGTCTTCGGCGAAGAAGGAGAACACCAAGCGGGCCATGAACTTGTTCATGTCCGGGCGCCGCTCGGCGGAGGCCCACTCGGGGTTTTCGTTTAGCAGTTCGACGTACAGCTTGTTCAGGCGCCCGGTGGCGCGCACGTCGATGGGGTTGTCTTTGATCTCCTTGATGGTGGAGATGCCGGCCAGCGGCAGGAAGAAGCCGAAGTGGTCGGGGAACTGGGGGTAGTCGGCGGCGATGGCGTCCCCGGTGGCCAGGTCCTCGGCCTCCAGGGTAGTGCCGTCGGTGGCCAGGACGAATTTGGCCTTTGCCTTGGCGGTGCCGGGGCTGGCCTTGAGCGCGGCGAGGGTCTGCCCGACCTGCCCCTGCTCGGCCACGGCGATGTGGATGTGGCTGCGCTGCAGCACCCCGCCGGGCACGTCGGAATGGTTGGTGTTGCCCTTGCGCAGGCGGTCGATGGTGACCGCCTTGTTGCCGAAGGCAGCCAGGAACTGGAAGGGGAACTCGGTCCCATCAAAGGGCTGGAGGGCGAGGTCGGAGAGGGCTTGCTCAATCTCTACGGCGTTCATCTTGCGGCACGGGCTCCGGTTCTTGCGCAGCGAATCGGAGGAACGACAGTGCAGCAAACTCCCCCAGACTTTCGCCGGCCGGTCGCTGCCTCGGACGAGGCGGGCAACGCCTGAAAATTGGCCTCAAGGCGGCGAAAAGACAGTGTAGTGGAGCCCGTCGCAGCGGGCGAGACAGTCGCACCATTTTGTGCGACTGGCGCGCTCCGGCTTGGTAAGACGGCTTGGATGCAGGATCCGGTGCTGGGGAATTTCCTCAGTCAGGGGCCACTTCGGCGTCAGGAAACATCCCGTGATCCGGGGGCGAAGCGACTTCGTAGCCCCCCAGCTCTCCGGGGACTGGCTTCAGCACGTGAAGCCAGGCCAGGCGTTCGATGAAGCGGTTCACCGGCAGGTAGAAGTTCGGGATCAAGCCGTTCTCCTCCTCGGTGAAGGCCCAGAAATCGAGCGTGCGCTTCCGGTAGCCGGCTTCGCGGGCCTCGCGTCGAGCGTCGTATTGGGCAATGAATAGGCCGTAGAGGTCCCTGTCGATCGGGAAGCTGCTCTTGATCCACTGGAAGACGTCGCGGTTGTTGATCCGGTCACCCGGCTCGCGGCGCTGGACGTAGTGGCGGAGCAGGCAGAGGCGCCACAGTGCGGGGGCGACGCCGTAGATCCAGTCGTCCTCGTCCGGCTTCATGCACAGCCGGTCCAGCGCGGACGGCAACCCCTCACGCAATTCGGCGATCCTGTCGGCGGCTTGGGCTTCCAGATCGGCGGTGAAGCTGGCGATCCGGTCGGGTGAGACGCGCCCGGGCAACTCAGCCAGCGCCGGTAGGTGCCGCGTTCTGAGCTTCTGCCGCATGTACGCTCTGCGGCCCTCCTTGTCCTTGGCCTCGGCCTGGAGCGCCTCAAGCCGCTGCCGGGCCTCCCGCTGCTCGCGCCGGGCATCTTCCTCGATCTGCCGGTTGATCTCTTCAATCCGCTCGTCCAGCAGGCGCTTGGACTCGGCCCAGGCGGCTTCCGCGCCAGGGAAGCAGATCCAGGCGCGGTTGGCGGGCTCGTCCAGGACCAGCCGCTCGAAGGCGTCGGGGTCGTGGGGAGTGTCCCGATCCATGCCGGACAGGTCGATCTCGAACATCCGGTACCCGCCGGCGCGGACGCGCTCCTCCTTCTGGTCGTCGACGGCATGGGTGTAGCGGATCTCGATCAGCAACTCGCCGTCGGCGTCGAAGGCATGCACGTCGGGGATGAAGCCGTCCATCACGAACTCTTGGTGGACCTTCAGCAAGGGGGCGTCGCTACCCGGGATGTCGATCCGGCGCCCCTCGTAGGGGCGGCGCAGGTTGTCGCGCCCGGTGGGCGGATTGGGCCGGTCGAGCAGATTGCCGCCCCAAGCCGGCAGCGCGACGCGCATCCGGTCGGTGATCACCTGCTTGGCCCGCATATGGATGCCGGACTCGGCCCCGGTCTCGCAGGCCACCTCGACCGCATGGGCGAAATGGGGGACGCGCTTGGTGCTGGTGATGGCTTTGGCGATCAGCGGCTGATGGCAGGCCGGGCAGACACAGCCGCAGGCAAGGCCCGGAGCGACTTCCCGCGGCGCCCAGACCCGGCCGTTACGGAGACCAAAGGGGACCCGCAGGCCATTGCGGTTCGGAGACTCGCAGGCGGTATCGGGCTGCGGCTGAGGGTGGAACGGCATGCTCTCCATGTGCTTTCCTCGGGGTTGGGGAAAGCTCAAATTGATCGGCAGCCGTGGACGGAAACAGCTCAAAACCTGACGAAAACACGATTGCGCAGCTTTCTGCGCTGGCAATTGCACTCAAATGGCTCGATGGCGAGGGGAGCGCGAGCCGCCCGGGGCACCTGCTCAAGACGCTGGTCACGACCACCCAGGAGGCCCTGCGCAGCGGACAGCCGCTGCCCGCGATGGAATCGGGCGCCTTGGCCGAGATCTGGCGGCAGGAGGAGGCACCCCGGTCGTCCGAGGTCGCGCCGCTGCGGAGTGGCGTTGTTCGGAAATGGTGGCAGGCTCGGCAGCAGCCCCTGCGGCAGCGGTTGGAGGACGAGGGCGCAGAGCTGGTCCCCGTGCTGGAAGTCCTGTCAGGGGGTGGACGTAGCATCCCGACGCGCTATCGCATCGGCTTCCAGCAGGTGGACCGGGATCCCGCCGTGGAACTGGACGAGGATCCGGGCGGACTGGAACCTCGGAGCGAGATCGTCTACCGCATTGATCCTGCCCGGCCGGCGCTGTGGCTTCGCCTCATGCTCGGCAGCAAGCCGTTCCCGGTTGCGTCGTGGCGCGGCTGGATCCTGATGGGATCTGCGGTCCTGAACTTCCTGATCATCGCCCTCATGTGGTGGGCGCTCTACACGCGCTGGGCGACGCCCCGGCCGGTGACGACCGACGAGTTCGCCGTGCTGAGCATCACCGCTGTTCTGTCGTGGTGTCTTTGGTGGGCGACTGGGCCGGTGCGCCGACTGCCGGAGCAGCGGGTCACCTTGGCCACCGCCCAGTACCTCGCCTTCGGCGAGCTCTACGGGCAGCTGAGGACCATGCCGGAAGGAAAGACGCCGGACCGCCGACGCATCTTCTCGGTCGTGCGCCACTGGGGCACATGCCCGGTTTGCTCGGCAGAGGTGGACCTAGGGGATGGGGGCAGGGAGTTTCCGGGGCGCCTTGTAGGGAAATGTCACGATGCGCCGTCGGAACATGTCTTCAGCTTCGATCCGGTGCGGCTGACAGGACGACTCCTGCGCCCAGAACTCCCCACAATGGCCCAGAGCTTCCGACAATGAAACTCCCCCGGCTGATGCCGGGGGGCGTGGCAGAAGGCCGGCAAGCCGGCCGCAGGTCCGTCGGCGCTCGCATTGGAGGGCGGTTCGCTTATGCATCGTTATGGCCGAATGCATAATTTTGCATCCGGTACCGTATGGGCCTGGCCCAGCTGCCGCAAGGTACAGAGCTTGTTCAGCGGTGCCGGCCTGAGGTGCGGCAACCCATTGAAATACATGTAATTTTTTGTTTTTGGCCAGGTTATGCTTTCAGGCCGGGGTACAACTATGCTTTCTCGCACACGGGGCCACTACCGGCGGGCGCCAGTCCTCCCCTCGGCCGTTGCAACCAAAGGTTTTCAGCCCTTCTGCAACCATAGGTACGGCAAAAGCGCAAACCTATGTTTGCCCGTCTACATCACCGCGGCACAAGTTCCCGAGCGCCACACTCAATTCATGTACTGGTCAGTTTTATATTCAGGGTCAATTCCGTTGGCTAACGGATAATTCACACCTGTCGACCGGGCCCGCAGTCTCCGCCCGGGGCGATAAAACCAAAACAAAAAGGCAAGACCAACATGAAGACTTCCCTGATCGCCCTCGGCCTGCTGGCCGCCCTGCCGTTCGCCGCTTCGGCCACCGACGGCCTGTCCTACAACTACGTGGAAGGTGGTTACGTGAACACCGACGCCAAGGGCGGCGACGCCGATGGCTGGGCGGTGAAGGGTTCGGTGGCGGTGCACCCGAACTTCCACGTCTTCGGCAGCTACAACGCCCAGGAAACCGACTTCGGCAAGGTCGACCTCGACCAGTGGCGCCTGGGCGTGGGCTACAACTACGGCATTGCCCCGAACACCGACCTGCTGGCCCGCGTGGCCTACCAGAAGTTCGACCCGCAGTACGGCAGCACCTTCAACGGCTACAGCACCGAGGTCGGCGTGCGTACCGCCTTCACCCCGATGATCGAAGGCTATGCGCTGGCCGGCTACGAGGACTACAGCAAGAAGAACGGCTATGACCCGGACGGCGAGTTCTACGGCCGCGTCGGCGCCGCCGCCAAGTTCAACGCCAACTGGGGCGTGAGCGGCGAAGTGAAGCTGGGCAAGGGCGGCGACAAGGAATGGTTCGTCGGCCCGCGCTTCACCTGGTAAGCGACATCGTTTCAAAGGCGCGTGCTCTCTCTCCCCCGCGCCCCCGGAGCCCGGTCCTCCCCGACCGGGCTCTTTCTTTTCCTGCCCGCCGCGTTCCGCGTAGATGCGGGGCTTGCCCCGCACGGAGGCTTTCCCGGCAACCGCCCATGCGGGGCAAGCCCCGCATCTACGGATACTCCACCGGGAAAACCTCCGTGCGGGGCAAGCCCCGCACCTACGATACGGAAGGCCGTGGATCGGAGACAAAAAAGCCCGGCAATGCCGGGCTTCTCTTTGATCGTCGCCGATCCCTACTTGAACAGCGTTTCCGGGTATTCCGGTTTCTGTTCGCGGGCCAGCAGCTGCTTGAGGCCGTCGGTGGGGCTGAGTTCGCCGTGCAGCACCGCCTGTACCGCCTGCGAGATCGGCAGGTCGATGCCGTGGCGGGCGGCCTGGCGCATCACCTCGTCGGC
This sequence comes from Stenotrophomonas sp. NLF4-10, assembly GCF_022359915.1. Classification (NCBI taxonomy): domain Bacteria; kingdom Pseudomonadati; phylum Pseudomonadota; class Gammaproteobacteria; order Lysobacterales; family Lysobacteraceae; genus Stenotrophomonas; species Stenotrophomonas sp. NLF4-10. The sequence continues at coordinate 573,970 of NZ_JAKSEE010000003.1, read as the reverse complement.
GGTCTGCACCGACTCGACCACCTGGCCGATTTCCTTCACCGCCTCCGGCAGGCTCTGCCCGCGCCCCAGCGCCAGGCCGAGCCGGCGGTTGCGCGACAGGTCGCCGGTGCTGGTCAGCACCAGGTCGCCCAGCCCGGCCAGGCCCATCAGGGTCTCGGGCTTGGCGCCGATGGCCGCGGCCAGCCGCAGCATTTCGTTGAGGCCGCGGGTGATCAGTCCGGCGCGGGCGTTCAGGCCCAGCTGCATGCCGTCGGCCACGCCGGTGGCCACCGCCAGCACGTTCTTCATCGCCCCGCCCAGTTCGGCACCGACCATGTCGTCGCCGGTGTAGGCACGGAACGCCGGGCCGTGCATGGCCTCGGCCACTTCGCGGGTGAAGGCGGCATCGTCGCCGTGCACGGTGATCGCGGTGGGCAGGCCCAGCGTGACCTCCTTGGCGAAGGACGGGCCGGTGACCACCGCCAGCGGCACGTCGGCGCCCAGCACTTCGCGCGCGACTTCATGCAGGAAGCGGCCGGAACCGGGCTCGAAACCCTTGGTCGCCCACGCCACGCCGGCACCGGCCGGAAGCAGTGGCGCCAGCGTGCGCACGGTCTGGGTGAAGGCGTGCGAGGGCACCACCACCAGGATCCAGCGCGCGCCGGCCACGGTGGCGGCCAGGTCGGTGCTGGCGCGCAGCGACCCGGGCAGCGGAATCCCCGGCAGGTAGCGGGGATTCTCGTGACGCTGGTCGATCGCCTCGATGACGTTGGCGTCGCGCCCCCACAGCACGGTCGGGTGACCGTGCCGGGCCAGCAGGCTGGCCAGCGCGGTGCCCCAGGAGCCCGCGCCAAGGACGGCGATCTTTTCCGCGTCGGTCGTACTCATCCGTTAACGCGCAGCGCCGATCAGGCGTTGCCGGCCGGCTCGGAGTCGGCCAGCGAGGCGCCTTCGGCCTGCTGCTGGCGCTGGCGCAGGGTTTCGGCGTACAGGCCGTCGAAGTTGATCGGCTGCAGGTAGAACGGCGGGAAGCCGCCGGCCTGCACCAGCTCGCTGATGGTCGAGCGCACGTACGGGAACAGGATGTTCGGGCACTGGGTGCCGAGCAGCACGTCGATGGCCTGCGGCTCCAGGCCGATCAGGCCGAACACGCCGGCCTGCTCCACTTCGGCCACGTAGGCGGTCTTGTCGCCGGCCTTGCAGGTCAGGGTCACGCCCAGCACCACCTCAAAGGCGTTCTCGGACAGGCGCTGCACCTTCTGGTTCAGGTTCAGCTGCAGCTCCGGCTGCACGTTCTCGTTGAAGATGACCGGCGAATTCGGGGATTCGAAGGAAACGTCCTTGACGTAGATCTTCTCGACGGTGAACGCCGGACCGTTGGCGGTTTCGGCCGGGACGGCGGCGGCGTTGTTGTTCTCTTCGGACATTTTCCAGGACTCCAGAACGGTTTGTTCGTTGAATGGGATTGTTGCCAGAACCAGCGATGGGGGCGGCTTCCGCCCTATACAAGGGCTGAACGCGAAATGAAGGCTCAGCCGCGGCCCTTGACCAGCGGCAGGTCCGCGGCCTGCCACGCCGCGATGCCGCCGTCGAGCACCGACACCTGCTCGAAACCGGCCTTCTTCAGTGCCTTGGCGGCGGTGGCGGCGGTATTGCCGCTGCGGCACAGCAGCACCACCGGCGACTGTTTGGCCGTGGCCAGCAGCTTGTGCGCCGGCGTCAGCTGCGCCGGCTGCACGTTGCGGCTGCCGACGATGTGGCCCTTCTCGAAGTCGGCGCTGGCCGACAGGTCGATCACCACCGCCTCGCCGGCATTGATCAGGCGGGTCAGTTCGGCCGGCTTGAGCGACTTGTAGCCACGGAACAGGTGCTTGATCTCGGTGACGATGATGGCGACGGTCAGGCCGGCGAAGGCCAGCGACAGCATCGGGTTTCGGCCAGCGAAGGCCAGCAGCTCTTCGTAATTCACACGGGTCACGGGCAGACAAACGGGCGGCGATTGTCGCACAAGCCAGCCATGCGGCGGCCGGCGCGGCTCACTGCCCCTGCCACAGGTCCGGCAGCCCCTGCGCCTGCCACCAGCGCTTGCCCTCCGCGTCCCAGCGCCAGCGTTCGTTCACCATCACCGTGCGCTCGGCCTGGGTGTTGCGGTTGACCACCTTCATCTCGATGCGGCGCTCGATCGTGCCATCGGCGCCGACGCCGCTGGAACGCTCGCGGTAGCCGGACACCTGCACCTGCCGGTAGCGCTCGCGCTGCAGGTCGCTCAACGGGTGTTCCTGCCAGTAGGCGGGGTCGATGAAGCCCTCGGCGGCCTCGAAGTCGCTCCAGCGCACCGCCGCCACGTAGGCCTCCTGGGCCTGGGCCAGTTTCGCGCGCTGGGCCCGGCTCAGGCCGGCGGCCTGCACGGTCGTCGCCAACAGCAGCAGCGACAGCGCGATCAGGCAGGGGAAAAGTCGTCGTTGCATGAATCCTCCAGTAGCTGCCGCCATCCTAGCCCTTCGCCAGCGCGACGAAGCGCCCTTCCAGCTCGGCGGCGCCGCCTTCGATCTGCGCACGGATCGTCATCCGCGCCCGGCCGCGCTTGTCGAACTGTTCGAGGAAGGCTTCCCAGTCCTCGCCCGGCGCCGCGCGCGCGCTGGTCTCCAGGTCGCCATAGACCGGCGCCCGGTAGCGGATGCTGCTGTCGGCCACGTAGACCCCGGCCTCGCGCCCGGCCAGCGACAACCGCAGGCTCACCAGCCCCCAGCCGGCCAGGGTCATCACCGAGGCCAGGCTGCCGCCAAAGGCGTTGCCCTTGTCGTTGACGTTGGCCGCCGCTGGTGCGGTCAGGCGCAGCGCGCCATTGTCGTAGCCGGCGATGCGGATGCCCATCGCCGCCACCGGCGGCATGGCGGCGAGGGTGGTCTGCAGGTCGTGCAGCAGCGGGGCGAGGTCGGCGGTATCGGGCATGGAAGACGGCGGGAAAGAAAAGGGGCGCGAAACGGAAAGCGCCCGGCATAATGCATCGAATGAACAGCCGTGCCTATGCGCCGGCCACCCCGGCCTGGCACCTGATCTCCCTGCGCCCCGCCGGCCAGCACGCCGCGCTGCGCCGCGCCGCCGCCCGTTTCGGCGCGCGCACGCTGGCGGTTTCGCCGTGGCGCCTGCGGCTGCACGACGACGACGCCACCCGCGATGCCCTGCTGCAGGCGCTGGCCGGCGACCTGCTGGTGTTCACCAGCCCGGCCGCGGCCACCGCGGCGATGCGGCTGGTGCCGGCGGAGCGCTGGGAAGCCGCCACGCTGGTCGCGGTCGGCGAAGGCACCGCCCGCGTCCTGCGCCGCCATGGGGCAGGCAACGTATCGGCGCCGGCACGGATGGACAGCGAAGGCCTGCTGGCGCTGCCGGCGATGGCCGGCCTGCAGGGCAAACGGGTGGCGCTGGTCACCGCCCCCGGCGGCCGTGGCGTCATCGCCGCGCAGGTGCAGGCACGCGGTGCGCGGCTGCAGCGCGTGGACGTCTACGAACGCGTGCCGCAGGCGTTGCCGGCCGCCACCCTCGCCCGCCTGCAGGCGCTGGCGGGCCCCGCGGTGCTGGCAGTGAGCAGCGGCGAAGCCCTCGAACGCGTGTTGTCGCAACTGCCCCCCACCCTGCGCCAGCGCTGGCAGCAACAGCCGGCCGTCGTCGCCAGCGAACGGCTGCGCGCACTGGCGGCCGCGCATGGCTTCGCCCACGTGCACGTCGCCGCCGGCCCGCTGCCGGCGCAACTGGCCGCCGCCGCATACGCTGCGGCCCGGCCTTCCGGCCACTGAAGCCACGGCGCCCGCGGCTTGCAGCGGTGCCGCGTCGCGGGCGATGCTTGAAGCGCGTGCCGCCGCCCACCACCGCGGCATGCCTGCCAAGGATGCGTACCCCATGAACGACGACTCCCCCACCCCACCGCGCCGCCTTCCGCTGCGCTGGCTCGCCGCCGTACTGGTGGTGCTGGCCGCAACCGCCGCCGGCTGGTTCTTCTGGCACGGCTGGCAGGCCGAGCAGCGGCAGGACGAACAGGCCCGCGCCACCGCCGCCCGGCAGCTGGCCGACCTGCAGAAGACAGTGGAAGACCTGCGCCGCGACCAGCGCGCCACCGCGCGCGGCGTACAGGATGCGGCCAGCACCAACCGCGTGCTGCGCGACGAAATGCTCGGCCTCGGCCAGCGCAGCGCGCTGCTGGAGGAAAACCTCGCCCGCCTTGCCGACAACTCGCGCGAAGGCACCCAGGCCGTGCGCCGCGAGGAGGCCGAGCTGTTGCTCGTGCAGGCCCGGCAGCGCCTCGTCTACGCCGCCGACCTGGATGGCGCGCGCCGGCTGTACGCGCTGGCCGCCGGGGTGATGGAAGACCTCGACGGCCCCCGTTACCTCAACCTGCGCCAGGCGCTGATGCAGGAGCGCAACGCGCTCGACGCGCTCGGCCCCGGCGTCCGTGCGCGCAGCGCGGAGCAACTCACACAATGGGCCGCCGCACTGGACACCCTGCCCGAGCAACCGCAGGCGGCTGCCGCGGACAAACAACCGTGGTGGCAGCAGATGCTGTCGCCGCTGGTGCAGATCCGCCCGGCCGACCCGCAGGTACTGGCCGCCCGTTCCGAGCGCATCGCCGCCCACGACGCCCTGCAGATCGAACTGAGCCTGGCCCGCGCCGCGCTGGAACGCGGCGATGCCGGCGCCTGGCAACAGGCCCTGCAACGCATGGACGCCTGGCTGCTGCGGCTGTGGCCGGACACCCCGCAGCGCCAGCGGCAACGGCAACTGCTGGACGAACTGGGCAAGGCCGACCTGCAGATCACCGCACCGGAGCTGGGCAGCACCCTGCAGCAACTGCGCGGCATGCGCGAGGCGAAGGAGGCACCATGAAGGCATTCCGTTCACTGCTGGTCGCGCTGCTGGTCGCCGCCATCGGCATCGCCGGTGCGCAGTGGCTGGGGCACGAATCGGTCCGCGACATCGGCGAGGTGATCGTGCGCGCCGGCGGCAACGACTACATCGCCACGCTGCCGCAGGCCGCGCTGGCGCTGCTGATCGCCGGCCTGCTGCTGTGGCTGGCGTGGCTGCTGCTCAGCGCACCGTTCCGCAGCTGGGCGCGCTACCGCCGCAAGCAGGGCCGCGCGCGCCTGATCGACGGCCTGCAGGCCCTGGACAACGGCCAGTGGCAGCGCGCCGGAAAACTGCTGCAGAGCGCCGCCGGCGAAGAACAGGCGCGGCCGATCGCCCTGGTCGCGGCAATGCGCGCGGCCGAGGCACGCGGCGACACCGCCGGCGCCGGCCAATACCTGCAGCAACTGGGCGAAGTGGACGCCCCCTTGCACGCCCTGCACAGCGCCGAGCGCTGGTTGCAGCAGCAGCGCCCGCAGGAGGCCATCGACGCGCTCGACCTGCCCGCGATCCAGCCGCTGCCACCGCGCGCCCTGTACCTGCGCACCGAAGCGCTGGCCGCCGCCGGTCGCGCCGAAGAGGCCTACGGCCAGCTCGGCGCACTGCGCCAGCAGCAGGCGCTGCCGGCCGACGCACTGGCCGCGCTGGAAACCCGGCTCGCCCTGCAGATGCTTAACGAGGCCGGCGACGTCAACAGCCTCGCCAGCCGCTGGGAAGTGCTGCCCAAGCCGCTGCGCGCCACGCCCGCGGCCATCGCGCACTATGCCCGCCGCGCGGCCGCGCTGAACTGGAACGATGCCGCCCTGCACTGCATCGAACAGGCGCTGGACGGCCGCTGGGACGAAAGCCTGATCGCGCTGTACGGCGAACTGCCGGTGGAAAAACTCGACTCCCGCCGCGCCAGCGCACAACGCTGGCTGCAGACCCACCCGTCCAGCCCGGCACTGCTGCTGACCCTGTCACGGCTGGCCCGCGGCCAGGGTCAATGGCCGCAGGCCGAGGACTTCCTGCACCGCGCCATCGCCCAGGGCGCGGGCGCCGAAGCGTGGGAGGAACTCGGCGAAGGCCTCGCCGCCAACGGCGAGGACGCGCTGGCCCGGCAGTGCCTGCTCAACGCCCTGCGCCAGCGTCGCGGGCAGACACCGCAACCGCTGCAACGCCGTGACCTGCGTCAGCAGATACAGGACCAGGCGGTGGCCGAGGAGCGCGACGCGCATGGGTTCCCGCGGTTGCCGGGGTAATCAGGGCTCAGATGGAAGTAGTCGCGCAATCCGGCACAAGCGACCTTGGTGACCGGATCATCAAGGTCAATCATGCTGGCGAGCACGGTGCCATAAGCATCTGCACGGGCCAGATAATCATGGCCCGGCTGACCGCTCCACACATGGTCGCCGAGCTTCGCGAGTTCCGGTCACACGAACAACGGCACCGCGCCATCTTTGGCGCTGAGTTGGAACGCCGTGGCCGCCCTCGCTGCCGCAGCTACTGGCTCTGTGGCATCGGCGGCTTCGTGCTCGGGGCCACAACCGGCCTGCTTGGGTCCAGTGCCATCGCTGCCACTACCGCTGCGGTCGAGAGCGTCGTGCTCCGGCACTTGGAGCACCAAATTTCCGTACTCCAAGGCCATGACCCTTCCGCCGTCCTGGCAATCTCCGCCATAGTCGCTGAGGAACAACAGCATCATGACCAATCGCTTGGGCATGTCCGGACTGGTACATTTTGGCCCAGAGTTTTGGCGCCTATTGTGTCTGCCTCCACGGAGACGGTCATTTGGTTAGGTATGCGGCTGTGAGCCCTAATGCCTGAATCAAGCCGCGTTGCGAAGCAACGTCGGCTTGAATGAATTGTTAGGCACCGCCCGACATTGCCAAGGACTCATGGGAACGCCTCATGCTCTGCGAGCGGTACTGCCAACTTTGCCCATGCCGGACGGTGGCCGGTGAATAGCGCGTCTGTAGGTGAAAAGACAGTAGGGTTGTCCAGACCGCCCACGTAGATTGTGACCATGTCCGGTTCCGACTCAGGTGTGCCAAATAGCAGGCAACCGCACTCAGAGCAGAAATTTCGGACAGCAGGCAGGCCGCTGCCGCCATTGACGCGTGACTGCTTTACCGGCCCAGAGTGAGTGAACGATTCCTTTGGAACGCCTAGAACCGGAACGCCGCCACTGCCAGAAGCACGCTGGCAATCGCGGCAGTGGCAGATGACGGAGAACAACGCAGGCCCAGATGATCTGTACTGGACTGCACCACAAAGACAGCGGCCGGTGAGCATATGTGCTTCTGCAGTTGGCGAGACAGTGTGATAGGTGCCTAACAATTCATTCAAACCAACGTTGCTTCGCAACGCGGCTTGATATAGGCATTAGATCCAGCAGCCGCGCAGAGTCCTCCATCCAAGGCCTAAGCACGCGGCTTGGAGACTAAGCTGACCGGAGAAGCTCGGCGAACCAAGTGCGATATCCCGGTCTACGTCCACGAAACCGCAGCGCGGTTGCTCAGCGCTCGACGATCGCCACCACGCCCATGCCGCCTGCGGTGCAGATCGACACCAGTGCGCGGCCGCCGCCGCGTTCGGCCAGTTCCTTGGACACGGTGGCGATGATGCGCGCTCCGGTCGCGGCGAATGGGTGGCCGGTGGCCAGCGAGGAACCCAGCGGGTTGATCTTGTCCGGGTCGATGCGGCCCAGCGGTGCGTCCAGGCCGAGGCGGGTGCGGCAGTAATCCTCGCTCTCCCAGGCGCGCAGCGTGCACAGCACCTGCGCGGCGAAGGCTTCGTGGATCTCGTAGATGTCGAAGTCCTGCAGGGTCAGGCCGTTGCGCTTGAGCATTTCCGGCACGGCGATGGTCGGTGCCATCAGCAGGCCTTCGCCGTGGACGAAATCCACCGCCGCCACCTGCGCGTCGCGCAGGTACGCCTGCGGCGCGTGGCCGTGGGCGCGCGCCCATTCCTCCGAGGCCAGCAGCACCGCGGCGGCGCCGTCGGTCAGCGGGGTGGAATTGGCGGCGGTCAGCGTGCCGCGGCCGGAAGTCTTGTCGAACGCCGGCTTCAGCGTCGCCAGCTTCTCCAGCGAGGTGTCCGGGCGCAGGATGTTGTCGCGCTCCACGCCGCGGAACGGCGCGATCAGGCCGTCGAAGAAACCGCGCTCGTAGGCCGCGGCCAGCTTCTTGTGCGAGGACACCGCCCATTCGTCCTGCGAGTCGCGGCTGATGTTCCACTCCTTGGCCATGTCCTCGCAGTGGTCGCCCATGCTCTTGCCGGTGCGCGGCTCGGCCACGCCGGGGAACTCCGGCTTGAGCTCGGAGAACTTGAAGCCGGAGACCAGCGCCTTGAGCTTGTCGCCGGTGCTCTTGGCGCGGTTGGCGGCCAGCAGGCGGCTGCGCAGCTGCTTGCCGTAGACGATCGGCACGTCCGAAGTAGTGTCGGAACCGCCGCCGATGCCCGATTCGACCTGCCCCAGCGCGATCTTGTTGGCCACGGTGATGATGCTGTCCAGCGAGGTGCCGCAGGCGCGTTGCAGGGTGATGCCCGGGGTCAGCGGCGACAGCCCGGAGGACAGCGTGGCCTCGCGGCCGAGGTTCCAGTCGCTGGGGTGCTTGATCACCGCGCCCATCGCCACTTCGCCCAGTTGCTGGCCGTGCAGGCCGAAGCGTTCGACCAGCGCGCCGAGGGTGCGTACCGACATGCCGAGGTTGCCGACGTCCGAATAGGCGGTGTTTTGGCGGCAGAACGGGATGCGGACACCACCGAGGATGGCGACGGGACGGGCGCTGGACATGCGGTTACCTGCAGGGGGAGTGGACTGGCACGGAACTGCCTGCAACGGCAGGCATAATGGACATTGAGTGTAGCTTCGAGCCCGTGACGGGCCAACCGCAAACGATGAGCAATCCCAATCCCGAGATGAACGCGCTGGGCGTGATGGCGCTGGAACTGGCCGGTGGCGAGCAGCCGCGGGCGGCCGCGCTGTCGTCCGTGCAGGCCGGCGAGCTGGCCACGCTGGTCGGCCGCGACCTGGCCAAGCTGGTGCCGCAGGCCAGCAGCCTGGACCTGGTGCTGGCTGCGGCGCATTTCGACCCGGCCGAGGTGCTGCGCCCCGGTTGGCCGGTGCACCGGCGGCTGGAAGAGCTGCAGATGCGCGCCCCCGGCCGCAACCAGGGCCCGCGCCAACTGGCCTTCGGCGCCGACGCCAGCGGCGACGTGCCCCTGCCCCTGCAGGCCGACGCCACGCTGGCCGGCGGCGGCCTGCGGGTGCTGCCGTTCGTGCTGGCCGGTGGCGACGCCGCGCTGCTGCGCGAGACCCGCGACGCGCTGGAAGAGGTGCTGCTGGCCAACGGCATGGCGCAGCCGGACACCGCGCTGCTGGCGCAGGACGCCTTCGGCGCGCGCATCGAGCATGCCCGCTATTTCACCGTCAACGACCTGGCCGCGATGATGGCCATGCAGTACGACAACCAGGGCCTGGCCGCGCTGTGGCCGCTGCTGGAGACGGCGATGTTCGACCCGGCCGGGGAGCAATGGCTGGAAATCGCACCCGAACCGCTGCTGCGCTACGCCGGCGGCGAGGCGCGCATGGCGCTGTTCGACCCGGCCGGCTGGTGCGCGCACTACGGCCATGAAAACGGCGACTGCGACCGCCTGCAACGCATCTACGAGCAGTTCCTGATGCGCCAGCGGCAGATGGCCGCGGTGCTCGAAGCACATGGCATCGACGTGCTGTACGTGCACGTGGAAGCCGGGCAGGACGCGAAGGCGCTGCTGGTGCGCTGAGCAGGTAGTGCCGGCCGCTGGCCGGCAGCCTCGCAGGACGTCGATCCCGCGGATGCCGGCCAGAGGCCGGCACTACTTGGTGATTGTCGGCACTGTCGCTCCACCGGCAGAGAGCCGCCCGACCAACGGTCGGGCGCTACCCGGCAGTCCGGAAACCAAGGGTGCCGGCCGACTGGCCGGCACTGTCCCGATGCGGGAGCCTTATTCGGCCTTGGCGATCACTGCGCAGGCCAGGCGCGCGCCGGCGTTGCCGGTGGGCTGGCTGTGGTAGTCGTCGGGATCGGCGTGGACGATCAGGCCGCGGCCGAGGATGTCGAATTCATCACCCTTGCCGACGTTGACGTTGCTCGACACCGGGCCGTCGACATGGGCGTTGCCCTGCGCGTCGGCGACGATGTTCGGCATGTCGCCGCCGTGGTGCACGGCCGCCTCGACGCTGCCGTGGTCGGCGTTGCCCGGGTTGAAGTGGCCACCGGCGCTGCTGCCGTCGGTCGAGCTGCAATCGCCCTTTTCGTGGATGTGGAAGCCGTGCTCGCTGTTCGGCGCCAGGCCGCTGATGTCGCCGCTGGCGCGCAGCTGGCCATCTTCGGTCACGGTGAAGGCAATGCTGCCGGCGACCGTGTTGCCCTCGGTGGGCTGCAGCGTGGCGGTGGCCACCGGCGCCTGCATCGGCGGCGGCGCGGCCGGGTCGGCGGCCGGCGCCTCGATCGCGGCGTCGGCGGCATCGCTGGACGGGGTGGTCGGCTCGGTGCCCGGCTTGCAGGCACTCAGGGCCAGCACGCTGGCGGCGAACAGGGTGGTATGGATCATGCGCATCGTCGTACTCCCTTGTGGGGTTGGATTTGCGGGTGGCCGCATTCAGCGGGTGACGCGGATCACGCCACAGGCGACCCGGGCGCCGGCGTTGCCCGCCGGCTGGCTGCGGTAGTCGTCGGCATCGGCGTGGACCACCAGCGCGCGGCCGGCAATGTCGTTGGCTGCACCGCCGCCAAGGGTAACCCCGCGCAGGTGCATGTCCATGTGTACGACGCCCGTGGCGTCGGCCTGCAGGTTGTCCATGTCGCCGGCGTGGTGCGTGCCGCTGCCGGCACGGCCGTGCGGCTGCGCGGCCGGGTTGAAGTGGCCGCCGGCGCTGCTGGCGTCCACCGCGCTGCAATCGCCCTTTTCATGCACGTGGAACGCGACCTGCCGGCCACGCGGCAGGCCGCCGATGACGCCGGTGATGTGCACGCCACCGGCCTCCGGCACCAGCGCCAGCCGGCCGCTGACCAGGCTGGCCGAGGCCGGTGCCAGGTTCGCTTCGGCCAGTTGCGCGGTGCTGACCGCAGGTGGCGCGGGCGGTGCTTCCGGGCGGGCCGGAGGACGGCCACCACAGGCGGAAAGCAACGCGGTGCCGGCCAGTGCCAGCAGGGGAAGGCGAAGACGCATGGAGATTCCTCGGGCGATGCGGCAGGCATTGTGCCGTTGCGAAAGGTCGCGGCGACGTGCGGGAGTCACAGGCGGAATGTGGCGAGCGATGCCGGTCACCGGTGCTCCCGCTGCCGGGGGGCGTCGTTCTTCCGTCGCGCCTTTTCCACGTTCTCCAGGGTTTCCCGCACGCTGCGCAGGGGGTCGCCGCGATCGTCGCCGTAGACTTCGCGCATCGCCTGCAAGGCGGCACTGGCATGGAGGTGGGCATCGGCGACATGGCCGAGCGCAAGTTCCGCCTCGGCCAGGCCACGCAGGATTTCGGCGGTAACCGGGTGGTTGCGCGAAAAGACCCGGTCGGCGATTTCCAGCAAGGCACGTTGCTCCCGCTCCGACTCCTCCGCGTGGCCGGCCGCCAGCAGCCAGTTGGCATGGTTATGGCGGGCAACGATGGTATCGGGCGCTTCCGGCCCCGAATGGATGCGGCTCCATTCCATTGCGGCACGGTAATGCGGGCCCGACGCTTCCACCTTGCCCTGTTGGCGCAACGCACCTGCCAGCAGGCCACGGGCACCGGCGGTATAGCCATTGTCTTCCCCGTACAGGCGTTCATAGGCATCGACCACCGGACGCAGTTGGGCCTCGGCGGCCGCGAAATCGCGCTGGTACAGGTAGGCCACCGCCAGGTCGCGGCGGGTGACCAGGGTCAGGGGATCCTCGGCCCCTTTCAGGTGCGTCCGGCGCTGCAGGATATCGCGCAGCAACGCGATGGCCTGCAACTGGTCACCGGTGCTGGACAGGATGTTGGCAAGGCGTTTCTTCGCATCCAGGCGGAACTGGTCGTCCGCCGGTAGCAGGCGGGCCTGGCCCGCCTCCGCCTCGCGCGCCTCGCGCAAGGCGGCATCCGGCCGGCCCAGGTCGCTGAGCACCATCGCCAACCGGGACTGCATGTCGTAGGCAAGCCATAGATGCTCCGGGTCGCCGCTCCGTGCCCGCTCGATGCCTTCGGCGAGCAGGGCGTTGGCCTCCTGCAGTTCCCCGGCACCCACCAGGGCATCGCCCAGCACCTGGGTTGCGCGCAGATACTGGAATTCGAGCAGGCCCGGATGCTTGCCGGCCAGGGTACGCACCACCTGCAGATGGGCGATGGCCGGCTCGAACGCGGCCAGTTGGGTCTGGTTGATGCCGATGAGCAGTTCCACGTCGGCCTGGATGTCCGGCCAGGCCGCCAGTTCCCGCCCCGCACGCTTCGAGGCATCGTCGAGCACGCGCAGCATCAGGGTCTTGTCCAGGTCCTGCGAGATCGCCGGGTCCACGCTGTCCAGCACCGAGGCGAGGAAGTCCGAGGTTACCTTGGCCCGCGCGGCTTCCTGTCGTGCCTGCCGCAGGGACCAACTGGTGACCAGCAGGCCGGCGACCAGTGCGGCAGCGACCACGCCGGTGGCGGATACCACCAACCGGTTGCGGCGCACGAACTTGCGCGCCGCCAGCCAGCGCACCCGGCCTGCTGCGCGCGGTGGATAGTGCGCGAGCCAGCGCCGCAGGTCGTCCAGCAGCGATGACACCGATTCGTAGCGCGCGCTGCACTCGGCCTGCATCGCCTTGAGCACGATGGCGTCCACGCCGTCGCACAGTTCGCGCCGCAGCACGCGCGGCGTGGTGGCGCGCCGTGCGGCCAGCTCGCGCTGCTTCTGCGCCGGCAGCGCTTGCAGGCATTGCGACGGGGCAAGCACCGTGCCGGCCTGCGGGCGCATGCCGCAGGCCAGTTCGTGCAGCATCGCGCCGAGCGAATAGACGTCGCTGCGCGCATCGGCCTCGCTGCCCGCGCGGGCCTGCTCCGGGCTCATGTAGCCCGGCGTGCCGCCACCGGACACTTCGCCTTCGGCGTCGGTTTCCACAGCGATGCCGAAGTCGATGATCTTCGGCAGCGGCTGGCCATCGACGTTGCCGACCAGCACGTTGCCGGGCTTCAGGTCGCGGTGGATCACGCCCTTCTGGTGCGCGTGCTGCACGCCCTCGCCGGCCTTGACCAGCAGTTCGACGCGCTGGCGCAGGCTCGACGCGTGCTGGTCGCACCAGGTCGAAATCGGCTGGCCGCGGATGTATTCCATCACCAGCCAGGCGTGGCCGTCGGGCTCGATGCCGGCGTCGTGGATCTGCGCGATGGCCGGGTGCTGCATCTGCGCCAGCAGCCGGCATTCGTATTCGAAATGGCCGTGGCGGCGCGCATCCAGCGCCGGCGTGCGCACCCGCTTCAATGCGACTTCGCGCTCGTAGGCGCCATCGGCGCGGCGCGCCAGGTAGACCCGGCCCATGCCGCCGCTGCCGATGACCCGCTCCAGCGCCCACGGGCCGAAGCGGGTGCCGGGCGGCAGCTCCGGGTCGCTGGCGCGCAGCGTCGCCTCGGCCGCGTGCTGCAGCGGATCGCGCAGGCGGCGGGTGGCGTCGGTGTCGGCGGCGATCAGCGCCAGCAGTTCGCGCTGCAGTTCCGGGTCATCGCCGGCATGGGCGTGGACGAAGGTGGTGCGCTCGGATTCGGGCAGCTCGGTGGCCTGGTGGAACAGTTCGCCCAGGCGGGCCCATGCGTCGGCGTTCAACATGACAGGCGGGTCGCGAGCCAGGCGCGGGTGAAGCGCAGGTCGCGCTGCAGGGTGGCCGGGGAAACATCGAGCAGTTCGGCGGTTTCGGCGACGCTGAAACCGGCCAGTTCGTTCAATGCGAACGCCTGCGCCTTGCGCTCGTCCATCCGTGTGAGCTGGTCGAAGGCCTCGGCCATCAGCTGCAGGTCCTCCGGTTGCGGCGAGGGATCGAGCAGCGTCACCGTCAGGGTCAGCGGGCGCAGGTCGCCACCGCGCTTCTGGCTGGCCTGCATGCGCGCCAGGTCAATCAGCAGGTTGCGCATTTTCAGTGCCGCCACCGCGTAGAAATGCGCGCGCGACTGGAACGGATGCGGGTTCGCCGACAGCCGTATCCAGGCCTCGTGCAGCAACTCGGTGGCCTGCAGGCCCGCTGGCCCGCCATGCGCCAGCCGGCGTACGGCGATGCCGTGCAACTCCTGGTAGACCTCTTCGGCCAATACCGCGCTGGCCTCACGGTCGCCATGTTGCCAACGCCGGATCAGGCCGGTGATGTCCGCAGAGGGAGGCTGTGTTTCCATCGGGGGCCGATCATACACGGCCCGTTCACGCGACAGGATGGCGGCACTCAGCGGCGGCGACCGGAACCGAGCTTGCGGGTGATGGTGTTGCGGCCGAGGCCGAGCCGCGCGGCGGCTTCGCCGCGGTGGCCATCGGTGAAGGCCAGCGCCGCTTCCAGCAATGCGGCGTCCATGCGCTCGCGCGCTTCGGCATGCAGGCCGCTGGCGCCTTCGGACAGGCGCTGCCGGGCCCATGCGGCCAATGCGTGGTCCCATTGTTCGGGCGTGGTGGCGTCGGCGTCGGCGGTGGCGGGACGGCGACGGCCGCCGCGCGCCAACGCCGCGCGCACGTCGTCGGCGGAGATGGCGTCGGCCACGGCCAGCGCGGCCAGCCGCCAGCAGACGTTTTCCAGTTCGCGCACGTTGCCGGGCCAGTCGTGCTGGCGCAGCGCCTGCACGGCAGCGGCGGACAGGTGCTTGCGCGGCACGTCGAGCCGGCGGGCGGCACTGGCTAGGAAGGTGGCGGCCAGTTGCGCCACGTCGTCGATGCGTTCGCGCAGCGGCGGCAGCCACAGCCGCACCATGTCCAGCCGGTGCAGCAGGTCGGCGCGGAAGCGGCCCTGTTCGACCAGCGTTTCCAGGTCCTGATGGGTGGCGGCGACCACGCGCACGTCGACGCGGATCAGCTCGCGGCCACCGACGCGGAAGAATTCGCCTTCGGCCAGCACCCGCAGCAGGCGGGTCTGCAGCGGCAGCGGCATGTCACCGATTTCGTCGAGGAACAGGGTGCCGCCATCGGCCTGCTCGAAGCGGCCGACATGGCGCTTGCTGGCGCCGGTGAACGCGCCGGCTTCGTGGCCGAACAATTCGCTTTCCAGCAGTTCGGCGGGAATGGCGGCGGTATTGAGCGCGACGAACGGGCCGCGTGCACGTGGCGATTCGCGGTGCAGCGCATTGGCCACCAGTTCCTTGCCGGTGCCGGTTTCGCCATTGATCAGCACCGACAACGGCGCCTGCGCGAGGCGGCCGATGGCGCGGAACAGCGCGCGCATCGCCGGGGTGTCGCCGATCAGCTGCGGCGGACCGGCGTGCTTCGTCGGAGCGGGCGTGGTTTCCGGCGATGCGGCTCCCATCTCCGGCAGCGTGCGCCGCGCCAGTTCCACCGCGTCGTCCAGATCGAACGGCTTGGACAGGAATTCGTGGGCGCCACCACGGAATGCGCCGGCGGTGCTGGCGACGTCGGTGTGCGCCGACATCACGATCACCGGCAGCTGCGGGTGCGCGGCCTTAAGTTTCTCCAGCAACACCAGGCCGTCATCGCCGGGCATGCGCACGTCGGTGAACAGCAGTGCCGGCGGCGGGCGCCGCGTGAGTGCGTCGAGCGCGGCGGCGGCGCTGTCGAAGCCTTCGACGGCGTAGCCGGCATCGCGCAGGGCGGTGCTGAGGACGAAGCGCACCGAGCGGTCGTCATCGACGACCCAGAGCGTGTGGGCTTGGGTGTCAGTGGGTTTCATTGCGCCCCCGCAAGTGATGGGCGATTCGGCCGCCAGGATGCATGCCGTTGCAGGCACGAGAGGAGCCAGCTGTTGCTGTTGCTGTTGCTGTTGCTGTTGCTGTTGCTGTTGCTGTTGCTGTTGCTGTTGCTGTTGCTGTTGCTGTTGCTCGTGATTTTGCCTTCAGCTTTTGACGTTCGGGTTCCCTTCCGCAGCGACGGAGCCGACGGACAAGACCCCGCAGGGGCGACGTGCATGGATGCACGTCGTTTTTCGACACGACATGGATGTCGTGTCGAAAAATCCCGGCGGCGGAGTGGACCCGACGCGCGTAGCGCGTTGGGCGCGGAGGCAGGGCGTGCTTTCTTTTGGCTACCTTTTCTTTGCACGAGCAAAGAAAAGTAGCTCGCTCCCTGACAAGGGAGCGAAAGCTCTTGACTCTTGGATCTTCGCAGAAACGCTCAAGTCCAAAGCGGGAGCAACGACGAGAATCAAAGCAGGAGCTTGAAAGCAGAGCTTTCACTCCTGCTCCGCAGGAGCGAGTCACTTTTCTTTGCTTGTGCAAAGAAAAGTAACCAAAAGAAAGCACAGCCGGACGCGAGCCGATGCGGCTACGCCGCATCGGTCCCCTGCGCTCCTCGCGGGCCGGGGGGACGGCGCACAACTCGCTTCGCTCAGACACGTGCGCCTCTTCGCCCCCCGTCCCGCTGCGGTGCTCGGCTCGCTTTACGGCAGGGGAAGTCAAAAGCCGAGGAGCAACAGCAAAATCACGAGCAGCAGCAAAAGCAGGCTCCGCTCTGCGCGAGAACGAAGAGAGGAATTTTCGCCGGGAGCAAGCTCCCGACCTACGGGGGGCGGAGACGCGGGCGGCCCCGTCGCAAGATGCATCAACCATCGCCTGTCTCCACGCCCGGCAGCGGCAGCAGCACCGTGAATACCGTGTGCCCCGGCCGCGAGCGGTAGCTCAAGGTGCCGCGATGCTCGCGCGCCACCTGCTGCGCCAGCGCCAACCCCAACCCGGTGCCCTCGGCACGGCCGCTGACCAGCGGCAGGAACAGGTGCTCGGCCAGTTCCTCCGGTACGCCACGGCCGTCGTCGGCCACTTCCAGCCGCAATGCCAACGGGTGCAGCTGCTCGGCGATGCGCAGGCCATGCTCGACGCGGGTGCGCAGGGTGATGCGGGTGGCACCGGCCTGGATGGCGTTGCGCACCAGGTTAAGCAGCGCCTGGGTGAGGCGGTCGCCGTCGCCGGGCAGCTCGGGGATGCTGGGGTCGTAGTCGCGCTGCAGTTGCAGCGACCAACCGGCCTCGCTCTCGACCAGCCGCAGCACCCGCTCCAGCGCGGCATGGATGTTCAGCGGCGCGTGCGGGCGCGGCGGGGCCGGCGACAGCAGTTGTTCGAGCAGGGTGTTGAGGCGCTCGATCTCGACGCCGATCAGCTCGACCAGCTCGCGCTCCTCGACGTCGCGGCCGTGGGCGCGGCGTGCCAGCAGCTGGGCCGCGCCCTTCAACCCCGCCAGCGGATTGCGCAGTTCGTGCGCCAGGCCCTTGAGCGCGGCGCTGAACGCACCCGGCAACACCTGCGCCGGGTCGGCGGTGGGAAACTCGTCCACCGGATGCGCCTCCAGCAACCAGCCGCCTTCCCGCGCGCTCAGCCAGCCGTCGGCGAAGCGCGGCGCCTCGCCGGGCAGGGCCAGCGCCAGCCGCGGCAGGCGGATGGTTTCCGCGTCCGGGGCCAGCAGGCGGCTGGCGAGGGCGTCGTCCTGCACCTCCAGCGAAGCCAGCGGCTGGCCCAGCAGGCGCCGCACGCTCACCCCCAGCCAGCGGCAGAACGCCGGGGTGGCACCGGCGATGCGTCCGTCGGTGCCGGTCCACACCAGCGGCGTGGCCAGTTGTTCCAATGAAGGGGCGGCGTGGGCGGCATCCATTGCACCAATATAGTGCAAAGCCTCTCCGTGGATGGGGTCGAGCCGGCCCACGCGCGCCATCGGCTCAGCTCTCGTAGGCCGATTCGCCGTGCGTGCTGATGTCCAGCCCGGTGCGCTCGGCTTCCTCGCTGACGCGCAGGCCGACCAGCGCGCGCACCAGCAGCAGGATCAAGGCGGTGACCACCGCGCACCACGCCACGGTGAAGCCGATGCTGACCGCCTGCACCCACAGCTGGTGGCCGATGTCCATGTCCGCCACGGTGCCGCCCAGCGACTGCGCGCTGAACACGCCGGTGAGCAGTGCGCCGACGATGCCGCCCACGCCGTGCACGCCGAACACGTCGGCGGTGTCGTCGGCACGCAGCAGGCGCTTGAGCCCGGTGACGCCCCACACGCAGGCCACGCCGCTGGCGAAACCAATCACGATGGCGCCCAGCGGCCCCACCGTGCCGCAGGCCGGGGTGATGCCGACCAGCCCGGCCACCGCGCCCGAGGCCGCGCCCAGCGCCGAGGGGTGGCCCTTGGTGATGGCCTCCAGCCCGGTCCAGCCCAGCACCGCCGCGGCGGTGGCGAGCAGGGTATTGATGAAGGCCAGTGCCGCCACGCCATCGGCGGCGGCCGCCGAGCCGGCGTTGAAACCGAACCAGCCCACCCACAGCAGCATCGCGCCGATCCAGGTCAGCGGCAGGTTGTGCGGCTTGAGCGCGGCATGGCCGTAGCCGAGCCGCTTGCCGACGAACCATGCCGCCACCAGCCCGGCCACGCCTGCATTGATGTGGACCACGGTGCCACCGGCGAAGTCGATGGCGCCCATCTCGCCCAGCCAGCCGCCGCCCCAGACGGTGTGCGCCATCGGGATGTAGCTCAGGGTGAACCACAGCGCCGAGAACAGCAGCACCGCGCGGAAGCGGATGCGCTCGGCGAAGGCACCGACCACCAGTGCGGCGGTGATGCCGGCGAAGGTGGACTGGAAGGCGACGAACAGGTAGTCCGGCAGGCCGGCAATTGGCGTGTTGCCGACCGAATCGGGGGCGAAGCCCTTGAGGAAGGCAAACTGCGTGAACGACCCGAACAGGGTGTTGCCGTCGCTGAACACCGCGCTGTAGCCATAGGCCACCCACAGCATCAGCACCAGCGAGAACACCACCAGCACCTGGCTGAGCACCGACAGCACGTTCTTGGCGCGCACCAGCCCGCCGTAGAACAACGCCAGCCCCGGCACCACCATCATCAGCACCAGCAGCGTGGCGGTGAGCATCCACGCCACATCGCCACGCTCGAATGTGGCTGCTGTCTGCGCGGCCTCCTGTGCCGATGCCCCGAGGGGCAGCACCGCCAGCGCGAGGCCGGCGAGCAGGGATGTCAGGCACAGACCACCGAACCGGGTGTTCAACCCGGTGAAAAATTCCGTTCGCATTTTCGTCTCCGGTTATGGCTGGATCAGCGCCCGGGATCGGCCTTCAGAGCCCCTCTCCCTCCGGGAGAGGGGTTGGGGTGAGGGGCAAACGGAGTCCAGATGGTTCAGACATGATGGACTCCGTTCGTCCCTCATCCGCCCCTTCGGGGCACCTTCTCCCACAGGGAGAAGGGACAACCGCGCCGATCCGGGAAATGAAGGTCAAAGCGCGTCAGCGCCGGTTTCGCCGGTGCGGATGCGCACCACCTGTTCGAGCGGGGTAACGAAGATCTTGCCGTCGCCGATCTTGCCGGTGCCGGCGGCCGCCTGCAGGGTTTCGATCACGGCCTCGACCTGCTCGTCGGTGACGGCGGTTTCGATGCGGATCTTGGGCAGGAAATCGACGACGTATTCGGCGCCGCGGTACAGCTCGGTATGGCCCTTCTGCCGGCCGAAGCCCTTGACCTCGGTGACGGTGATGCCGGAAACGCCCTGCTCGCCCAGGGCTTCGCGCACCTCGTCGAGCTTGAACGGGCGGATGATGGCGGAGATCAGTTTCATGCGCAGGTCCCGATGTGGAGGAAACCGGCCCGCGGCTGCGGGCCGGCGTCGTGCCTTCCACCGGCCATGAAGCGGCCGCTGGTTGTTGCGCCGGAGACGCGCGGCGGGCGAACCACGCGGGGAAGGAAGCATTGCCCGCGCTGCGCGTTTCCGGGTGCTCTTGCCACTGCTCTGGTGTTGCTGGTGTTGCTGGTGGTGTGCCCGGGGTTGCCGCCGGGGCGGCGGCGATGGCGAAAGCGGGAGGGGAGGGACTTTGCCATCGCCGCCATTCCCGGCAGCAAGGGGGTGCGAGGCGGCCGCCGCACCGCGGTGGCCGCCCCGGCGTCAGCAGGCGTAGTACAGCTGGTATTCCAGCGGGTGGGTGGCGGCGCGGAACGCGGTCACTTCCTTCATCTTCATCGCGATGTAGGCGTCGATGAAGTCGTCGCTCATCACCCCGCCGGCCTTGAGGAACTCGCGGTCCTTGTCCAGCGCTTCCAGCGCCTGGTCGAGCGAGGAGCAGACCTGCGGGATCAGCTTCTCCTCTTCCGGCGGCAGGTCGTACAGGTCCTTGTCCGAAGGCGCGCCCGGGTCGATCTGGTTCTTGATGCCGTCCAGGCCGGCCATCATCAGCGCGGTGAAGGTCAGGTAGCCGGACTGGATCGGGTCGGGGAAGCGCATCTCGATGCGCCGCGCCTTCGGGTTGGACACCCACGGGATGCGGCACGAGGCCGAGCGGTTGCGCGCCGAGTAGGCCAGCATCACCGGCGCCTCGAAGCCCGGCACCAGGCGCTTGTAGCTGTTGGTGCCGGCATTGGCGAAGGCATTGATCGCGCGGGCGTGCTTGAAGATGCCGCCGATGTACCACAGCGCGGTCTGCGACAGGCCGCCGTAGCCGTCGCCGGAGAACAGGTTCTTGCCCTCCTTGGCCAGCGACTGGTGCACGTGCATGCCGCTGCCGTTGTCGCCGACGATCGGCTTGGGCATGAAGCTGGCGGTCTTGCCGTTGCGGTGCGCCACGTTCTTGATGACGTGCTTCATGCGCAGCAGTTCGTCGGCCTTCTTCACCAGCGTGTTGAACTTGGCGCCGATCTCGCACTGGCCGGCGTTGGCCACCTCGTGGTGGTGCACCTCGACCTCGATGCCGACCTGCTCCAGCACCTTGCACATCTCGGCGCGGATGTCGTGCAGCGAGTCGGTCGGCGGCACCGGGAAGTAGCCGCCCTTCACCGTCGGCCGGTAGCCGCTGTTGCTGCCGTCATAGCTCTTGCCGGTGTTCCAGGCGCCTTCCTCGGAATTGACCTTGAAGAAGGTGTGGCCCATGTCGTTGGCGAACTGCACCGAGTCGAAGATGAAGAACTCCGGCTCCGGGCCGAAGAACGCCAGCTCGGCCACGCCGCTGGACTTCAGGTAGGCCTCGGCGCGCTTGGCGATGCCGCGCGGGCAGCGGCCGTAGCCCTGCATGGTGGCCGGGTCGAGCACGTCGCAGGTCAGCACCAGCGTCGGGTCGGCGTAGAACGGGTCGAGGTAGGCGCTGTCGGCGTCGGGCATCAGCACCATGTCCGATTCGGCGATGCCCTTCCAGCCGGTGATCGAGGAGCCGTCGAACATCTTGCCTTCCTCGAACAGCGACGGCTCGACGACCGAGACCGGGAAGGTCACGTGCTGCTCGATGCCGCGCATGTCGACGAAACGCAGGTCGACGAACTCGACCTTGTTGTCCTTGATCAGCTTCTCAACGTTTTCCAGTGACATCGACAACGCCTCGCTTGGTGATGGATGGCATGAACAAAGCAAACCGCATGCCAACATCACAAGTCATTGATTATCAATGGAACAGGACAAAGACTTCATTGGGAATTGCACCATTAACGTGCATTTCCAAAAGACATGCACCACAAACGCGCAAGCCTGCCGATGGCCTATCCTGTGGCCCTTTGCCGCCGCCCGCCCCCTATGTCGAACACGCTCTCCGCCCTGCTGCTGGGCATCCTCGAAGGCCTCACCGAATTCCTGCCGATCTCCAGCACCGGCCACCTGCTGATCGCCGAGCGCTGGC
The DNA here is from genome assembly GCF_022359915.1 of Stenotrophomonas sp. NLF4-10. Classification (NCBI taxonomy): domain Bacteria; kingdom Pseudomonadati; phylum Pseudomonadota; class Gammaproteobacteria; order Lysobacterales; family Lysobacteraceae; genus Stenotrophomonas; species Stenotrophomonas sp. NLF4-10. Next base: position 552,366 of record NZ_JAKSEE010000003.1, on the reverse strand, counting down.
TGGGCGCGCGTTCGGACTTCTTCAACATCGTCATCCAGGCCGGCGCCATCCTCGCGGTGCTGCTGGTGTTCCGGCAGCGGCTGTGGTCGCTGGCCACCGGGTTGAACGAGCGTGAGAACCGCGACTACGTGATGAAGCTGGGCGTCGCCTTCCTGGTGACCGCGCTGGTCGGCCTGCCGGTGCGGCTGGCCGGCTGGGAACTGCCGGAAACGGTGACGCCGGTGGCCTGGGCGCTGCTGCTCGGCGGCGTCTGGATGCTGGTGGCCGAGCGCTTCGCCGGGCGCCTGCCCGACAGCCAGGCGGTGACCTGGAAAGTGGCCATCGCGGTGGGCCTGGCGCAGGTGGTGGCCGGGGTGTTCCCCGGCACCTCGCGCTCGGCCGCGGCGATCTTCCTGGCGATGCTGCTGGGCCTGACCCGGCGCGCGGCGGCCACCGAGTTCGTGTTCCTGGTCGGTATCCCCACCATGTTCGCGGCCAGCGGCTACGCCTTCCTCGAACAACTGCGCCACGGCGGGCTCGGCCACGAGAACTGGGGCGAGGTGGGCCTGGCCTTCGCCGCCGCGGTGGTCACCGGCTTCGTCGTGGTGAAGTGGCTGCTGGGTTACATCAAGCACCGGCGCTTCACGGGGTTTGCGCTATACCGACTGGCGTTGGGGGCCGCGCTGCTGCTGTTCCTGCCTGCCGGGAACTGAACGCGGGAAGCCACGGGCAACCCCTTCCGGCGACAGCGCACGTTTCCCCTGCCGACCTTTCCACTGCCTCCCTCCAAGGAGTACGACATGAAGCGCATCCTGCTGCTTGCCCTGCCCATCGCCCTGCTCACCGCCTGCAACGCCCCCGACAAGGGCGAGGCCGCCCCCGCGGCCCCGGCGACCACCGAAACCACCGCCCCGGCCGCCATCGACGCCGGCCTGCTCGCCGCCAACCACTGGCAACTGGACGACGCCAGCGACGGCAGCGGCGCGCGCATCGACGCCCTGTTCGTGCGCGCCGACAAGCCGGTCACCCTGGACTTCGGCGATGGCCGCCTGTCCGTGGCCAACACCTGCAACCGCATGGGCGGCAGCTACGGCCTGAGCGGCGACACCCTGACCGTCGCGCCGATGGCCTCGACGATGATGGCCTGCGCGGACGATGCCCTGATGGCGCTGGACCAGGCCGCCGGCAGCCGCCTGGAAGGCACGCTGAAGGTGCAGCAGTTGGACGCCACCACGCTGGTGCTGGCTACCGCCGGCGGCGACGTGCTGCGCTTCCGCGGCGAACCCACCGCCGAAACCCGCTATGGCGGCGAGGGCGAAACCGTGTTCCTCGACGTCGACGCGCAGACCAAACCGTGCTCCCACGGCGTGATGAAGGACGCCCAGTGCCTGCAGGTGCGCGAAGTGCATTACGACGGCAACGGCCTGGAACAGGGCGAGCGCGGCGCCTACGAGAACTTCTACGGCAGCATCGAGGGCTACGACCATGAGCCGGGCGTGCGCAACGTGCTGCGGGTCAAGCGCTACACGGTGAAGAACCCGCCGGCCGACGGTTCCTCGCTGGCTTACGTGCTGGACATGGTGGTCAGTTCGGAGATGGCGAAATAACACCGCGTAGGCACCGGGCTTGCCCGGTGCTGCGCCTTCCCGACAATGCCCCGTGCGGGGCAAGCCCCGCACCTACGACATTCCCACCACACCCATCGCCATGACCGCCATCCGCCCTTTCCTCGACAAACACCCCGTCCTCGGCCAGCGCGTCTATGTCGACCCGGCCTGCACCATCATCGGCGAGGTGGAACTGGGCGACGACGTCTCGGTATGGCCGGGCACGGTGATCCGCGGCGACGTCAACCACGTCCGCATCGGCGCGCGCAGCAACGTGCAGGACGGCAGCATCATCCACGTCAGCCACGACAGCCCGTACAACAAGGGCGGCTACCCCACGCTCGTCGGCGAAGGCGTCACCGTCGGCCACGGCTGCATCATCCACGCCTGCAGCATCGGCGATTACTGCCTGATCGGCATGGGCGCCTGCATCCTCGACGGCGCGGTCATCGAGGCCAACGCCTTCATCGCCGCCGGCGCGGTGATCGGCCCCGGCAAGCGGGTGCGCAGCGGCGAACTGTGGGCCGGCAACCCGGCGCGGCCGATGCGGCAACTGAGCGAGAAGGACATCGAGGGCCTGCGCTATTCGGCCGACCACTACGTGCGCCTGAAGGACAAGTACCTGGGCATGGCCGGCTGACCCGGATCGCCCCCGCCCGCCGCGGCCCTGCCGGTCCCCGTTGCCTCCGTCTTCGTCCTTGCCGCACACTGCCGCCCCCGGGCGTGGGGACGCTCTCCCAAGGAAAAGGAAGACCGATGTCGATCAGATCCATGTCGATGGGCCTGCTGGTGGCCGCGTCGCTGCTGTGCGTGGCCCCGTTCACCGCCGCCGCGCAGGAGGACGAGGGCATCAGCGTGGAGCAGTTCCTGCAGTCGCTGCAGTTCCGCAGCGGCGCCATCGAGGTGCCGCAGGCCAAGGCGCGCTTCAACCTGGATGCGGACTTCCGCTACCTCGACCAGGCCGATGCGCGGCGCGTGCTGGAGGACATGTGGGGCAACCCGCCCGACGAGGACGTGCTGGGCATGATCGTGCCGCGCAGCCCCGGGCTGGCCGACGACGGCAGCTGGGCAGTGGTGGTCACCTACGCCGACGACGGCTACGTCTCCGACGAGGACGCCAGCAGGATCGACTACACCAAGCTGCTGCACGAGATGCAGGAGCAGACCCGCGAAGCCAACCCCGAGCGCGAGAAGGCCGGCTACGGCACGCTGCAGCTGGTCGGCTGGGCGGTGCCGCCGCGCTACGACGGCGCCAGCAACAAGCTGTACTGGGCCAAGGAGCTGGAATTCAACGGCCACCCCAACCATTCGCTCAACTACGACATCCGCGTGCTCGGCCGCCACGGCTACCTGAGCCTGAACGCGGTATCGGGCATGTCCGAACTGGCGCAGGTGCGCGAAGGCATGGAAAAGCTGCTGCCGATGGCCGAGTTCGAGCAGGGCGCGCGCTACGCCGACCACAACCCGAAGACCGACAAGGTCGCCGCCTACGGCGTGGCCACGCTGATCGGCGGCGGGCTGGCGGCCAAGGCCGGCCTGTTCGCCAAGCTCGGCCTGCTGCTGGCCAAGTTCTGGAAGCTGCTGCTGATCGGCGTGGTGGCCCTGGGCGGCACGGTGAAGAAGCTGTTCGGCGACCGCGGCAACCGCACCGTGCGCTGAGCACGCGCCGACCACCGGAGCATCCCGCCGTGGCCCATACCGACCAGTCCGTCGACACCCTCGTATCGATCGGCGGGACATTGGCGAGCATCAACCTGGCGCTGGTGGCCATCCTGGCCGCCAAGACCTCCATCGACCACGTCGAGATGGCCGCGGACGACTTCTTCCTGTTCTCGTCGCTCGGCTTCCTGTTCGTGGTCGTGCTTGGCTACCTGGCGCAGAAGAACCGGGGCGGCCGCCATGCCGGCCGCCTGCTCGGCATCGCCGAATGGATCTTTTCCGGGTCGCTGGCCGCCACCGTCATCGGCGCGGTGCTGATGGTCTACACGGCGGTCTGAGCGCAGCCATGCAGGCTGGGTTTTATCGATGCCGGCGGGTTAAAGTCGGCCACTGACAAGGACGCAGCAGAGACTTCCATGCCAGCGGTATCCATCCGGGCCGGATCACCCGCCTTTCCCCGTGGCGACGGCCCTTCCCCCGCCGCGGCGGTGGCCGTCCGTTGAACGCTGCGCACCCCATGCTCGACACCTTCCGCGAGGTCGTCACGCCCGAGGGCGTGCCGTTGCAGCTGCCGGCCGCCGGGCCGGTACCGCGCGCGCTGGCGTGGCTGCTCGACCTGGTCGTCCGCTTCGGCGTACTGGCGCTGATGAGCCCGCTGCTGGCGGCGCTGGGCGGGCTCGGCCGCGGCCTCTACCTGGGGCTGATGTTCCTGATGTTCTGGGCCTACCCGATCGTGCTGGAAGCCTGGCACGGCCGCACCCTCGGCAAGCGCGCGCTGGGCCTGCGCGTGGTCGCGCGCGACGGCGCGCCGCTGGGCTGGATGCCGGCGATCGTACGCAACCTGCTGCGCACCGTGGACATGCTGCCGTTCGGCTATGCGCTGGGGCTGGTGGCCTGCCTGTGCGACCGCCACGGCCGCCGCCTCGGCGACCTCGTCGCCGGCACCTTGGTGGTGCATACGCCGGCACCGCCGGCGACGCCACCAGCGCGCATCGACACCGTGCTGGCCCCGCCACTGCCGCTGCAACCGGCCGAGCAGATGGCGGTGATCGCCTTCGCCGACCGCGCCCCGGCGCTGGCCGGCCCGCGCCAGTGCGAGCTGGCCGACATCGCCGGCCCGCTGAGCCAGGCGCAGGGCAAGACCGGCGTGCTGCGCCTGTACGCGATCGCCAACTGGCTGCTGGGGCGGCGATGAGGCAGGAGCAGTTCGTCACCCGCCACCAGCACGAGTGGCAGCAGTTCGAGCAATGGCTTGCGCGCCGCGGCGGCCGCGCGCGCAAGCTGCGCGGCACCCTCGATGCCGACCTGCCCGGCGACGAAACCATCCCCGAGCGCTACCGGCGCCTGTGCCAGCACCTGGCGCTGGCGCGCCAGCGCGGCTACAGCCCGCAGTTGGTCGAACACCTGCAGCAGCTGATGCAGCAGGGCCACAACCTGCTCTACCGCACGCCGCCGCCGCGCTGGCAGCGCGCGGCCGAATTCCTGTTCGCCGGTTTCCCGCAGCTGGTGCGCAGCCAGGGCGCGGCGATGTGGGCGGCCTGCGCGCTGTTCGTGGTGCCGCTGGTGGCCGTGTTCGTGCTGCTGCAATACCAGCCCGACCTGGTGCAGTTGCTGCTCGACCCGCGGCAGATCGCGCAGATGGAAAAGATGTACGACCCGGCCGCCGACCGCCTCGGCCGCGACAGCGGCACCGACTGGGCGATGTTCGGCCACTACATCATGAACAACATCAGTATCGGCCTGCGCACCTTCGCCAGCGGCCTGTTGGCCGGCGTCGGCACGGTGCTGGTGCTGCTGTTCAATGGCATCACCATCGGTGCGGTGGCCGGGCACCTGCAGCATATCGGCTCCGGCGACCCGTTCTGGCGCTTCGTTGCCGGGCATGCGCCGTTCGAGCTGACCGCGATTGTCATTGCCGGTGGCGCGGGCCTGCAGCTGGGCCTGCGGCTGCTGGCGCCGGGCCGCAAGCGCCGCATCGACGCGCTGGTGGAAGGCGGCACGATCGGCGCGCGGCTGTGCCTCGGCGTGGCCTTCATGCTGCTGGTGGCGGCCTTCATCGAAGCGTTCTGGTCGTCGATCGCGTGGGTGCCGGCGTGGGGCAAGTTCACCGCGTCCGGGGTGTTGTGGACGCTGGTGATCGCCTGGCTGTGGCGCGGCGGGCACGGGGGCGGCGATGCGGCTTGACCGGCTCGACGTGGTGCTGCGCAGCCGCAGCCAATGGGAGGCGATGGAACTGGGCACCGCGCTGGTACGCCGCCACGCCGCCGCCATCTGGAAGCCGTGGCTGCTGCTGACCCTGCCGGTGTTCGCGCTGCTCAACCTCGCCGGCTGGTGGCTGGACAGCTTCTGGCTGTCGGCCGTGCTGCTGTGGTGGCTGAAGCCGGCATTCGAGCGCATCCCGCTGTACGTGATCTCGCGCGGCGCGTTCGGCGCCGAGCCTTCCACCGCCGACACCCTGCGCGCGCAGTTGCGCTGGGGCTGGCGCGGGCTGTGGGCTTACCTGGGCTGGCGCCGGCTCGGCCCGGCGCGCGCGCTGCTGATGCCGGTGGACCTGCTCGAAGGCGGCGACGCCGGCCACCGCCGTGCGCGGCGGCGCGTGCTCAGCAGCGCCGCCTATGGCCACGCCAGCCTGCTTACCTGGGTGTGCTGGCATTTCGAGGCGATGCTGCAAATCGCCGGCATTGCGTTGATCTTCATGTTCGTGCCGCTGGACGCCCTGCCCGAATCGCTGCGTGCGGCGGCCTCGCTGATCGGCAAGGACACCCCGGCATGGGCGTGGCTCGGCTTCAACCTGCTGGCGTGGGCGGCGATGACCGTGATCGGCCCGTTCTACAGCGGCGCCGGCTTCGGCCTGTACCTCAACCGCCGCACCCAGCTGGAAGCCTGGGACGTGGAAATCGCCTTCCGCCGCATGCGCCAGCGGCTGGCCCATGCCACACCCCTGCTGCTGGTCCTGCTGGCATGCATGCCGCTGGCATTGCCGGTGCATGCGCAGGACCACGCCGACGGCGCGCCAAGCCTGCACGCCAACCGCAAGGGCGCGGCGCCGGCCAACGACGGCACCCCGGGCAGCCTGTTCGGCACGCGGCAGCAGGCCGATACCGACGGCTTCCGCCAGGCCGCCGCGCGTGCCTACGAAGATCCGCAGTTGGGCGCGACCCGCAGCATCGAACGCTGGAAGCGCAAAACCGAGCCCGAGCCGGAAAAGCAGGAAACCAAGCGGGACTGGAACTTCCCCGGCGCCGACGTCGTCCGCGCCGCCGGCAAGCTGCTGGCGCTGGCCGGCGAAGGCATCCTGTGGATCGTGGTCGGCCTGTTGCTGCTGGTGCTGGCATTCACTGCCCGCTGGTGGCTGCCGTGGCTGCGCGGCAGCGCGCGCCGTCGTGCCACCGCCGAATCGCCGCTCAGCGAGCAGGCGGTGCAGCTACCGGAAACGCTGCCGCCGGACGTCCTCGCCAGTGCCCGCCAGCTGTGGCGGCAGGGCAAGCCACGCCACGCGCTGGCGCTGCTGTATCGCGCCAGCGTGGACGAACTGGGCAAGCGCGCCGACCTCGCCTTGCCGCCGGGCAGTACCGAGGCGCAATGCCTGCGCGCCTCGCGGCGCATGCCGGTGGAAGCCGACCGCGCGCTGTTCGCGCGCATGGTGCGCACCTGGCAATACGCCGCCTACGCCGGCCGCCTGCCGACGCCGGATGAATTCAACGCGCTCGCCGACGCGCTGCACCAGCACTACGGGTGGCCGGCATGACCGCGCGCTGGCGCATCGCGTTGGCGACGCTGGCCGCGCTGCTGGCAATGGTGCTGGCGACGCTGTGGTTCCTGCGCAATTTCGAGCGCGTGCCGGAGCAGGTCGCGTTGCCCGCCTACGGCGAGCCGACCTACAACCCGTTGTACGCCCTGCGCGAAACCCTGCGCCGCGACGGCATCACGGCCGAATCACGGCGCACGCTGGACCTGCGTGCGATGCAGCTGCAGCCCGGCGACAGCGTGCTGATGCTGGATGACCCGCGCACGCTCGCCCCGGCCGAGGCCGGGCAGTTGCTGGACTGGGTGCAACAAGGCGGCCACCTGCTGCTGCGCGTGCCCGAAGCCGATCCCGAGCGGGACGGCGACGCCACCCTGCTCGGCCGCCTCGGCATCCAGCCCAGCGACGTCCCGCCGCGCTGCCAGCCGTGGCGGGTGAAAGGGCAAGACGAACACAGCGAGTTCTGCCGCGGCCATCGCTTCACCCTCGCCGCGCCATCGAGCGCCGAGCTGCGCTGGGGCGACGCCCACGACGCCACCCTGGCGCACGCGCGGCTGCGCCACGGCAACGGCCGCGTCGACGTGCTGTCCGACATGGACTTCCTGCGCAACGGCAGCGACGAACGCGACACCGGCCTGCGCGACGTACCGCACCGCGACCTCACCCGCCTGCTGCTCGCCCCGAACTACGGCCGCGGCACCATCCACCTGGTCTATGCGGTACAGGCACCCTCGTTGTGGCGCACCCTGCTGGGCGACGGCTGGCCGGTCTGGCTGCCGCTGCTGCTGGCCCTGCTGGCGTGGCTGTGGATGCGCAGCCAGCGCTTCGGCGCGCTGCTGCCGTCGCCGCGCGAGGAGCGCCGCTCGCTGCTCGAACACGTGCGCGCCAGCGGCGAGCACCTGCACCGCTATGGCAAGACGCCGCTGCTATACGCCGCCATGCGCCAGGCTTTCCTCGCCCGCCTGCGCCGGCGCGCGCCGCTGGCCGCCGCGCTGGGCGGCGAGGCCCAGGCCCGCGCCATCGCCGAGCACCTGCAACTGCCGCCCGAACAGGTGCGCACCGCCCTGCAAGCCCCCGCCTCGCGCGACGACGCCGCGCTGCGCGAACGCATCGCCCTGCTGATCCGGATGAGAAACCAGCTATGACCGACCCCACCGCTCCCCCCGCCCTTCCCGGCGACACCCCCGCCCCCGCGCCTTCGGCCGGCAATGCCGAACTGATCGAGCGCGTCGAGCGCATCCGCGACGCGGTCGGCCAGGCCTTCATCGGCCAGGCCGACGTGCTCGAGCAGATCCTGATCGCGCTGCTGGCCGGCGGCCACGTGCTGATCGAAGGCGTGCCCGGCCTCGGCAAGACCCTGCTGGTGCGCGCGCTGGCGCAGGCGCTGGAACTGGACTACGCGCGCGTGCAGTTCACCCCCGACCTGATGCCCAGCGACGTCAGCGGCCACGCCGTGTACGACCCCAAGACCGAGAGCTTCAAGATCCGCCGCGGCCCGGTGTTCACCCACCTGCTGCTGGCCGACGAGATCAACCGCGCCCCGGCCAAGACCCAGTCGGCGCTGCTGGAGGTGATGCAGGAAGGCCAGGTCACCATCGAGGGCCGCGCGTTCCCGCTCACCCCGCCGTTCCTGACCCTGGCCACGCAGAACCCGGTGGAGCAGGAAGGCACCTACCCGCTGCCGGAGGCGCAGCTGGACCGCTTCCTGCTCAAGATCCTGATCGACTACCCGCAGCTGGACGACGAGAAGCGCATGGTCGAGGCGATCACCACCGGCCGCAGCGCCGGCGACTTCAACCTGTCGCAGGTACCGCGGGTGATGAGCGGCGCGGAAGTCGTCGAAGTCCAGCAGGCGGTGGCGGCGATCACCGTCGACCCGCAGGTGATCGACTACGCGGTGCGGATAGTGGCGGCCACCCGCAAGTGGCCGGGCATCGCGCTGGGCGCCGGCCCGCGCGGCAGCATCGCGCTGGTGCGCGCGGCACGGGCGCAGGCGGTGTTGTCCGGGCGCGACTTCGTCACCCCCGACGACGTGCGCGAGATCGCCCGGCCGGCGCTGCGCCACCGCATCGCGCTGTCGCCGGAGTTGCAGATCGAAGGCCAGTCGGCCGACGACGTGCTGACCGCGCTGCTGGCCAAGGTGGAGGCACCGCGCAAGTGAGCGCCGGCGCGTGCCAATCCGCTTCCGCCACCCCCTCCCTTTTCGCCGCAGGCGAAAGGGGAGGGCCGGGGAGGGGTGCCGTTGCTCCTGATTCTGCTGTTGCCTTTCGGCTTTTGACTTCCCCTGCCGTAGAGCGAGCCGAGCACCGCAGCGGGACGGGGGGCGAAGAGGCGCACGTGTCTGAGCGAAGCGAGTTGTGCGCCGTCCCCCCGGCTCGCGAGGAGCGCAGGGGACCGATGCGGCGCAGCCGCATCGGCTCGCGTCCGGCCGTGCTTTCTTTGGGCCACGTTTCTTTGCACGAGCAAAGAGGCGCTTTTTCAACAGCCGAATGGCTGGTCAAGGTGGCTCGCTCCTGCGGAGCAGGAGTGAAAGCTCTGCTTTCATGTCCCTGCTTTTATTCTCGCCGTTGCTTCTCCTCGTCTTGGAAAAAAATCAATGACAAAAGCTTTCGCTCCCCTCTCGGGGAGCGAGCTACTTTTCTTTGCTCGTGCAAAGAAAAGGTAGCCAAAAGAAAGCACGCCCTGCCTCCGCGCCCACGACGCTACGCGCCGTGGGTCCACTCCGCCGCCGGGATTTTTCGACACGACATCCATGTCGTGTCGAAAAACGACGTGCATCCCTGTACGTCGCCCTTCGGGTTTTCCCCGGCGGCTCCGTCGCTTCGGAAGGGGACCCTGACGTCAAAAGCCGGAGCAACCGCACCCCTCCCCAGCCCTCCCCTTTCGCCTGCGGCGAAAAGGGAGGGGGCAAAAGCCGCGTCGCTGCGTGCGGGAGTGCAGCCATGAGGCCCGCCCCGCTGCTGATTGCACTGCTGGCACTCTGGGGCCTGCTCGGCCTGCCCGTCGCATTGCACCTGCTGCCCACCAGCGCATGGCTGGCGACCGCGGGCACCATCGGCCTGCTCGCCCTCGTCGATGCCCTGTGGCTCCGGCGCAAGCCCACCCCGCAGGTGCGGCGCGAACTGCCCGACACCCTGGCGCTGGGCATCGAACGCGAAACCTGGCTGCAACTGGACGGCTACGGCCCGCAACGACTGGACGTGTTCGACCTCGTGCCCGGCGGCTGGACCACCACCGGCCTGCCGCGCCGGCTGAAACTGGCGCGCGCCAGCGAGACCCGCTTCAGCTATCGCCTCACCCCGGACAGCCGCGGCACCTTCAACTTCGCCGGCGTGCAGCTGCGCCTGCACTCGCCGTTGCGCCTGTGGCGGCACTCGCGCATCGCCGGCCCAGTGCAACAAGTACGCGTGTACCCCAACTTTGCTCCCCTCACCCGGCTGGCACTGCTCAGCGCAGAAATGGCCTCACGGGTGGTCGGCGCACACCTCAAGCGCCGCCGCGGCGAAGGCACCGACTTCCACCAGATGCGCGAATACCGCGTCGGCGACAGCCTGCGCCAGATCGACTGGAAGGCCACCTCGCGCGCGCGCAAGCTGATCTCGCGCGAATACCAGGACGAGAAGAACCAGCAGCTGCTGATGATGATCGACACCGGCCGCCGCATGCTCGCCGATGAAGGCGGCCTGTCGCACTTCGACCACGTGCTCAACGCCTCGCTGGTGGTGTCCTACCTTGCGCTGCGCCAGGGCGATGGCGTCGGCCTGTTCGCCAGCGGTGGCCAGACGCGCTGGGTGGCGCCGCAACGCGGGCTGGGCGCCATCGACATCCTGCTGCGCGCCAGCCACGACCTGCAGCCGCAGCCGGTGGCCACCGACTACCTCGCCGCCGCCACCGAACTGTCGCTGCGGCAACCGCGCCGCTGCCTGGTGATGCTGGTCACCAACGTGCGCGACGAGGACATCGAGGACCTGCTCGCCGCTGTGCGCCTGCTGCAGAAGCGCCACCTGGTCTGCGTGGCCAGCCTGCGCGAACGCGAGCTCGACGACGCGCTCACGCGCGAAGCCGAGACCCTGCCCGACGCCGTGCAGGCCGGCGCCATCGCCCGCTACCTGCAGCAACGCGACGACGCCCACGAGGCGCTACGCAGCCATCGCGTGATGGTGCTGGACGTCACCGCAGAGGAATTGCCGGCGGCGCTGGTGGAACGCTACCTCGCGGTCAAGCGCGACGGATTGCTGTAACGCCCCCGGCTCTCAAGCCCCTCTCCCATCGGGGCGAGGCCGCACGGCTTGCGTGCCACTGGCGCGCGTGCGGTCGAGCGCCCACGCTGCTGGCGTGGGCTGGGGCGCGGAGCGGGGGTTGGAGTGAGGGGCGAACAGAGTCAGTGACTTTGGACCATCTGGCCTTCGTTCGCCCCTCATCCGCCCCTTCGGGGCACCTGCATTCGGCACATCCCTGTACCTCACCCTGCGGGCGGCTTCGCCGTGCAGCTTGGCAATCCTGCCAAGCTGTCTCCCGGAGGGAGAAGGACCAGCCAGTAGGTCGGGGTAACGCCCCCGACGCGGGCTTTCCCGGAATGTCGGGGACGTAGCCCCGACCTGCTCAAGGCTTCAGGCAACGGGCGAGGAAAGCCTCCGCCACGCGGTAGCGGTGCAGCGCATTGCTGCCGGACAGGCCATGCTTGGCGCCCGGGTAGGTCATCAGCTCGAACGGCTGCCCGCGCTTCTGCAAGGCGCTCATCAGGCTGGTCGAATTGCTGAACAGCACGTTGTCGTCGGCCATGCCGTGGATAAGCAGCAGCGGCGAGGTCAGCCCATCGATGTGGCTGAGGATGCGTGCCTCGCGGTAACCCTCCGGGTTGGCCGCCGGCAGGTTCATGTAGCGCTCGGTGTAGTGGCTGTCGTACAGGCCCCAGTCGGTGACCGGCGCGCCGGCCACGCCACAGGCGTACTGGTCGGAGGCCTTGGCCAGCAGCATCAGGGTCATGTAGCCGCCGTTGGACCAGCCCTGCACGCCGATGCGCGCGCCATCCACCCACGGCTGCTGCTTCAGCCACTTCACGCCCTCGAGCTGGTCGGCCACCTCCACCGTGCCCTGCACGCCGTACAGCGCACCGCCGAAATCACGGCCGCGGCGCGGGGTACCGCGGTTGTCCAGCGAGAACACCACGTAGCCGTGCTGGGCCAGATACTGGTTGAACAGGTGGTCGCCACGGCCGGGCCAGCTGTCGGTGACAGTCTGCGAGGCCGGGCCGCCATACACGTACACCGCCACCGGGTACTGCTTCGCCGGGTCGAAGCCGGCCGGCTTGATCAGGCTGTAGTGCAGCTCGGTTTTGCCGTCGGCGGCGGTGAGCATGCCGTACTCGACCGGCAGCTGCGCATCGCGGTACTTCGCATACGGGTGCTGCGGGTCGGCGAGGTCGTTGTCCAGCAGCGTGGCGATCTTCTCGCCATTGGCGCGGTACAGCTCGATCTGCGGCGGCGTGGCGCTATCGGACCAGCTGTCGACATAGACGCTGGCATTGCTGGCGAACGCGGCACTGTGCACGCCGGCGCTGCGCGAGAGCCGCTTCGGCTCGCCACCGGCCAACGATACGGCGTAGATACCGCTTTGCAGCGGCGATTCGACGCCAGCGCGGAAATACACGGTGCCGGCGTCCTCGTCCACCGCCAGCAATCCATCCACCGGCCAGTTGCCGGAGGTCAACGCGGTGAGCGTGGCGCCGTCGGCACTGGCCAGGTACAGGTGCTCGAAACCGCTGCGCTCGGACGACCAGATGAAGCGGCCATCCTTGAGGAAACGCAGGTCGCCGTGCAGCGGCACCCAGGTCTTGCTGGTCTCGGTGACAAGCGTGCGCTGGCGGCCGTCGGCCAGCGTGGCCTCGACCAGCTCCAGTTTCTTCTGGTCGCGGCTCTGGCGCTGGAAGGTCAGGTGCTGCGGGTCGCGCCAATCGACGCGGGCCAGGTAGATGTCCTGCTCCTTGCCCAGGTCGACCCACGTCGGCGCGGCGCCGGCGCGCGGCGCGACGACGCCCAGCCTGACCAGCACGTTGCGGTCGCCGGCCGCCGGGTAGCGCTGCTCGATCATCTCCACGCGGTCGGCATACATCTCGTAGCGCTTCTGCACCGGCACCGGGCCTTCATCGATGCGGGCAAAAGCAATAGCCGAGTCGTCCGGCGCCCACCAGTAGCCGGTATGGCGGTCCATCTCCTCGTCGGCGACGAACTCGGCCACGCCATTGCCGATCGTGTCGCTGCCGTCGCCGGTCAGCTGCACCTGGCTGCCACTGGCCAGGTCGATCACCCACAGGTTGCGCTCGCGCACGAAGCTGACGAAGCCGCCCTTCGGCGAGATCTTCGGATCGGTGGCGAAACCCTCGCCACGGGTGAGCTGGCGCACCGCCTGCCGGCCCTGCTTGCCGAGGTCGTACAGGTACAGCTCGCCGCCCAGCGGGAACAACAGCGTCTTCGCATCCGGCGACCACTGGTAATCGACGATGCCGCTCATCGCGGCGATGCGCTGGCGCTCGCGGCGCGCCTTCTCCTCGTCGCTGAGGTTCTCGGCGCCGGGCAGCACCACCTTGGAATCGACCAGCAGCCGGGTCTGGCCGCTGGCAATGTCGTATTCCCACAGGTCCAGCTGGTTGCGGTCGCTGTCCTTGCCGCGCAGGAAGGTTACCCGCGAACCGTCCGGCGCGACCTTCGGCTTCATCAACGTCGGCCCGGACAGCGGCGCGTTGCCGGTGATGGCTTCCAGGGTGAGCTTTTCGGCGTGGACAGCGGGCGTGGCAAGCGTCATGGCAAGGGCGAGGAACAAGGGGCGCATGGGATACCGTCATCGACAGCGGGAATGCCCCATCCTAGCCGAGCGGCGCGGTGGCCACCCCTGCCTTTCGTCGCGGTTGCCCGCACGGCATGCGCCCCGCACTAGGCTCTCCCGGTGAAGCTCCGTGCGGGGCAAGCCCCGCACCTGCGGGACGGCAAGCGAATGCGTGCCTACACCCAGGGCATCAACCAATGGTCCGCCAGCAGGAAGGCGAACAGCGCCAGCAGGTAGACCACCGAGTAGCCGAACATCTTCATGTTGAACATCTCGTCCGGCGGGTTCTGTATCTTCCACGCGTACCAGAGGAACACCAGGTTCAACACGGTGGCGCCACCGAGGTAGAACACGCCGCTCATCTCGATGGCCACCGGCAGCAGCGTCACCACCACCAGTACCACCGAGTAGACGAGGATCTGCCGGCGCGTATGCGGCACGCCGTGGGTAACCGGCAGCATCGGCACCGCCGCCTTGGCATAGTCGGCGCGGCGGAAGATCGCCAGCGCCCAGAAGTGCGGCGGCGTCCATACGAAGATGATCAGCACCAGCAGCGAGGCATAGGCCCAGTCCGACGCGCCCTCCATGCCGGTGACCGCGGCCCAGCCCAGCATCGGCGGCATCGCCCCGGCCAGACCGCCGATGACGATGTTCTGCGAGGTCGCGTGCTTGAGGTACACGGTGTAGATCACCGCATAGCCGATCAGCGAGGCGAAGGTGAGCACCGCGGTGATCATGTTCACCCACAGCATCAGGATGGTCATCGACAGCGCGGTCAACGCCGCGGCGAATACCAGCACCTGCCGCGACGACACCTTGCCGACCACCAGCGGGCGCCACGAGGTACGTGCCATCCGCGCGTCGATGCGCGCGTCCAGCAACTGGTTGATCGCCGCCGCGGCCGAGGCCGCCAGCCAGATGCCGAGCACGCCGATCGCACCGACCAGCGCGGTGCCCGGGTCGGGCCAGCCGGGAACCGCCAGGAACATGCCCACCAGCGCGGTGAACACGATCAGGGCCACCACCCTGGGCTTGGTCAGGTCCCAGTAATCACGCAGGCTTGCGTTCATTCCATCACTCCGGTGCACGCAGCCGCGCCAGCAGCGAAACCAGCACGAACAACAGCGCCACCGCGCCGCCGTTGTGCATCACCGCCACTGCCAGCGGCAGGGCGAGCTTGACGTTGAGGATGCCCAGCGTGACCTGCAGCAGCACCAGCACGACCAGCGCGCTGGACCAGCCGCGCATGCCCGGCAGCCGGAACATGCGCGCCGACAACGCCAGCAGGTACAGCGCGACCACCACCGCCGTCATCCGGTGCGCCATCTGGATGGCGATGCGCGAGGCGCCGTCGAGCACCCCGCCCTCGTAATCCACGCCGATGCCGCGCCACAGGGTGAAGCCCTCGACGTAGTTCTGCTGCGGCCACCACTGGCTGACGCAGCGCGGGAAGTTGTCCAGCGCGGCGCTGCCGCCGCCGCAGGCCAGCGCCGCATAGTTGGCGCTGACCCAGCCGCCCAGCGCGATCTGCAGCACCAGCAGCAGCAGGCCGGCGCGCAGCCACCAGCGCAGACGCGGCGCCTCGGCCAGGGTGATCGGCAGGTGCGTGGCCTTCCATGCCGACCACACCAGCAGGCCGAACATCAGCATCGCGCCGAGCAGGTGGCCCATCACCACGATCGGCTTGAGCAGCCAGGTCACCGTCCACATGCCCAGCAGCGCCTGGAAGATCACCACCGCCAGGGTCAGCACCGCGGCGCGCGACAGGTCGATGTTGGACCAGCGCAGCGCGGCCAGCAGCAGGATCGCCTCGCCGGCGATGGCCAGCGCGCTGGAGGCGACGTGCTCGCCGCGCATGTACAGCGGTATCGCCAGCGCCACCAGTACCGCTGCGGCCAGCACCTGCAGCACGCCCCGGCGCCGGCGGCGCGCGGCCAGCAGCGCCAGCGTCAGCACCTCCACGCCGAGCAGGCCGGCGAGGAAGCGGTGCACCTGCTCGCGCCAGGCCTTGTGGCTTTCCAGCGGGCGGATTTCGCTGGCCACGTGCCGGGCCGCTTCCATCTGCGTCTGCGGCCAGGTGACGCGGCCATAGCAGGTCGGCCAGTCCGGGCAGCTCAGGCCGGCGTCGGACAGGCGCACGAACGCACCGAACAGGATCGTGCTGGCGGTCATGATCAGCGCAAACCACGCCAGTCGGTGGAAATTGCGGTGCAGCGCAGGACGCGCAGGGGCATTCATTCGGACGGAACTCACTTCAGTTTCAGCAGCCGGGCCAGGTCCGTGCGCAGCCCGCCCGGATCGAAGCCGGGTGCGTAGCGCAGCACCACGAAGCCGTTGGGATCGATCACGTACACCGGCGTGCCGGCCGGGTCGTCGACGCCGGGCAGCCTCGCGCGGGTCGCGGCATCGGCGCTCAGCACCCGCAGCGCGGGCATGGCGGCCGCCTGTTGCGGCGGCATGCCCAGCCAGAGGATCTCGACATTATCCGCGTTGTGGCCGAACAGCTGCCAGACCGTGTCCAGCTGCTGCGACAAAATGACGCACTCCTGCGCGCAGCCGGCGGCCGGCGCCAGCGCGATGCGCCAATGGCGCGCGGCCGGGTCCCACGCGTAGGGCGTGCCGTCGGCCAGTTGCAGGCGCGCTTCGCGCAGGTCCACCGGCGGGTCGAACAACTGGCCGTGGTTGCGGTTGATCTGCGGCATCCAGCCGGAGAAACGCAGGGCACCGGCCAGCGCCATCGAGCCGAAGAACATCGCGAAGATCAGCAGCAGCACACGCCGGCCGCGGGTACGGATGGCCAGCTGTTCGGGGGTGAGTGCGTTCATGCGCGGCATTTTCCCACGGCTTGGCGTTCAGCGCCCGCCGCGCCGCCGCGTGCGCCATTGCAGGACGGCGGCGATCACCAGCACCGCCAGCGCCATCGCGAACCACTGCACCGCGTAACCTAGGTGGCGCGAAGGCGGCAGCGTATTGGGCAGCAGGTCGAGGTCGCGTTCGTGGCCGAACGGCAGCGCCGGGTCCAGCCGCAGCACCCGCCCGGCCAGCCCGTCGGGCGCCAGCCCCAGTTGCGCGGCGATGGCCGGCATGTCCAGCCGCGTGGCCAGCCATGCCTGCGGCTGCGCCGTTGCCGCCAGCGCCGGGCCCAGCGCGATGCCGGCCGAAGGCGGCGGCGCCCACAACCCCTGCACGTCGATTTCATCCTGCAGCGCGCGGATCGGCGGCAGTTCGCGGTTGGCCGGCAGCGGCAGCCAGCCCAGGTCGACCAGCACCGCCGTGGCCGGCGCCTCGGCGCGCGCGGCCTGGTAGAGCTTCACCCCGGCACGGCCATCGCGCAGTTGGTTGTCCAGCACGATCGTGCCGGGCAGGAAGCGCATCCGCTGGTGCACCCAGTGCAGCGCTTCCGGCTCGTCCAGTGCCTGCGCCAGCGATACGGCCGCATCCCGGCCGGGCGGCAACTGCGCCAGCAACGCCTGCTTTTCGTGCATGCGCTGCACCTGCCAGGCGCCCAGGGCACTGAAACACGCGGCCACGGCCAGCGCCAGCAGCCAGTTGAGGAACACCGTGTGCTGCCGCGTCATGACAATCGCCACCGCAACGGGTGATATAACGCGGCCTTCCCATATGCCGAGCCGCGCATGAACGATTCACTGAAAACACTGCTGGTGATCGCGTTTCTGATCGTCATCGTCTGGAACCTGGGCGCCGGCCTGTATTACCTGATGATCGACCGCGGCCAGACCAAGCGCACGGTCAACGCGCTGACCCGGCGCATCGTGTTGTCGGTGGCCTTGATCCTGCTGGTGGTGCTGGGCATCTACAGCGGCTGGATCAAGCCGCACGGCGTGGTCGGCTGAAGCAGGGAACGGGACAAGGGAATGACGCTACACCGAGCGTCGTTCCCGCCTCCGCAATCGCGCACTCCCTGTTCCCTGATCCCCGTTCCCGGCTCTTTGTCAGAGCACGTAGACGAACATGAACAGCATCAGCCACACCACGTCGACGAAGTGCCAGTACCACGCCGCGGCCTCGAAGCCGAAGTGGTTGTCGCGGGTGAAGTGGCCCTTGGCGGCGCGGCACCACATCACGATCAGCATGATCGTGCCCAGCGCCACGTGCGCGCCGTGGAAGCCGGTCAGCATGAAGAACGTGGAGCCGTAGATGCCCGAGCCCAGGGTCAGGTTGAGCGCGCTGTAGGCGTGGATGTATTCCTCGGCCTGGAAGAACAGGAACACGCAGCCCAGCAGCACCGTCGCACCCAGCCAGATCAGCAGCTGCTTGCGGTTGCCGGCCTTGAGCGCATGGTGGGCGATGGTCAGGGTGGCGCCCGAGGTCAGCAGGATCAGGGTATTGATCAGCGGCAGGCCCCAGGCCGGGATGGTCTGGAAGGCGCCGCCGATGGCGCCCGGGCCGTTGCTCGGCCATGCCGCCGAATAGCCCGCCCACAGCAGGTCGTTGGTGTGCACGCCGTGGCCTTCGCCGCCCAGCCACGGCACGCCGTAGGTGCGGGTGTAGAACAGCGCGCCGAAGAAGGCGCCGAAGAACATCACCTCGGAGAAGATGAACCACACCATGCCCATGCGGAACGAGCCATCGACCTGGCGGTTGTAGTTGCCGGCCACCGACTCGCGGATCACGTCGCCGAACCACAGGAACATGGTGAACACCAGCATCGCCAGGCCGATGAAGAAGGTCCAGCGCCCCCAGCTGATGTCGTTGAGCCAGCTGGCCACGCCGATCATCAGCACCAGCATGGAAACGGAGCCGGCAAACGGCCATTTGCTCTTGCTCGGCACGAAGTAGACGTTGGCATCGGGCGTGTTGTGGGCCATTGCGTGTGCTTCCGGGTGCGTGATCAGGGGGCTGCGTGCGACGAACCGCCGGCGGTGGCCGGTGCCAGTTGCGTCGTCAGCGCGTCGTTCTTGTAGAAGGTATAGGACAGGGTGATGGTGCGGACGTCTTCGGGCAGGTCCGGGTCGACGATGAAGCGCACCGGCATATCGCGCTGCTCACCGGCCTGCAGGGTCTGCGCGGTGAAGCAGAAGCATTCGGTCTTGTTGAAGTAGCCCGATGCGCGCGCCGGCGCCACCGACGGCACCGCGCTGCCGACCAGCGCATGGTCGCTGTCGTTGCGGGCGAAATACAGCGCCTCGTTCAGCTCGCCCGGCACCACGTCCATCGTCAGCTTTTCCGGGTGGAACGCCCACGGCAGCTTGGAATTGACGCCGCCGTCGAACTCCACCCGCACCGTGCGCTTGCCGGTGGCGGCCTGCTGCACCGCACCCTGGCTGGCGCCGCGCTCCAGACGCACGCCGAACACCTTCTCGCAGGCGATGCGGTACAGCGGCACCAGCGAGAAGGTCAGCACGAACACGCCCAGCGCCACGCCGACCAGCCTGGGCAGGCCGGCAGTGCGCGCGGGACGCGGCGTGGGCGCGGGCGTGGTCAATGCGCGAGCACTCCGGACAGGATGAAGCCGACGTAGATCAGCACCGCCACCAGGCCGATGGCCAGCGCGGTGCGCCGCGAACGGCGGCGGCGCAGCGTCAGGTCATCGGTTTTCGGGTCGTTGCCGCTCATGCCGTGCGCTTCCTCAGTGCGAGACGTCGTCGTGGGCCAGGTCGCCCGGCTGGATCACCGGCGGCACCGTGAAGGTGTGCGCCGGTGCCGGCGACGGCACCGTCCACTCCAGGCCCTTGGCGCTTTCCCAGGCGCGGGCATCGGCGCGCTTGCCGCTGCGCAGCGACGCCAGCAGGATGCCGGCCATCAGGAACGGGGTGACGAACATGCCGAACGCGCCGATCGAGCTGATCAGGTTCCAGTCGGCGAACACCGGGTTGTAGTCGGGGATGCGCCGCGGCATGCCGGCCAGGCCGAGGAAGTGCTGCGGGAAGAACAGCAGGTTGACGAACACCATCGTCCACCAGAAGTGCACCTTGCCCCAGAACTCGTTGTACATACGGCCGGTCCACTTCGGCCACCAGTAGTAGACCGCGGCGATCAGCGCCAGCACCGCACCGGTGACCAGCACGTAGTGGAAGTGGGCGACCACGAAGTAGGTGTCGTGGTACTGGAAGTCGGCCGGCACGATGGCCAGCATCAGGCCGGAGAAGCCGCCGATGCTGAACAGCACCACGAAGGAGATCGAGAACAGCATCGGGGTCTCGAAGGTCAGCGCGCCCTTCCACATCGTGCTGACCCAGTTGAACACCTTCACGCCGGTCGGGATCGAGATCAGCATGGTGGCGAACATGAAGTAGACCTCGCCGCCCAGCGGCATGCCCACCGTGAACATGTGGTGCGCCCAGACGATGAACGACAGGAACGCGATCGCCGCGGTGGCGTAGACCATCGCCTGGTAGCCGAACAGCGGCTTGCGGCTGAAGGTGGGGATGATCTCGCTGATCACGCCGAACGCCGGCAGGATCATGATGTAGACCTCGGGGTGCCCGAAGAACCAGAAGATGTGCTGGTACATCACCGGGTCGCCGCCGCCGGCGGCGTTGAAGAAGCTGGTGCCGAAGAACTTGTCGGTCAGCAGCATGGTCACCGCGCCGGCCAGCACCGGCATCACCGCGATCAGCAGGAACGCGGTGATCAGCCAGGTCCAGCAGAAGATCGGCATCTTCAGCAGGTCGATGCCCGGCGCGCGCATGTTCAGCACGGTGGCGATGATGTTGATCGCGCCCATGATCGAGCTGATGCCGGCCACATGGATGGCGAACACGCTGAAGGCGACGTTGTAGCCGCCCTGCAGCGACAGCGGCGGGTACATGGTCCAGCCGCCGGCCGGCGCGCCGCCGGGCAGGAACAGGGTCATCAGCAGCAGGGTGAAGGCCACCGGCAGCAGCCAGAACGACCAGTTGTTCATGCGCGGCAGCGCCATGTCCGGCGCGCCGATCTGCAGCGGGATCATCCAGTTGGCCAGGCCGACGAAGGCCGGCATCACGCCACCGAAGATCATCACCAGCGCGTGCACGGTGGTGAGCTGGTTGAAGAACTCCGGCTTCATGTGCTGCAGGCCCGGCTCCATCAGCTCCCAGCGGATCAGCACCGACATGAACGCGCCGACGATGAACATCAGGAAGCTGAACAGCAGGTACAGCGTGCCGATGTCCTTGTGGTTCGTGGAGAAGAACCAGCGCTCGATGAAGCCCTGCTGGTGGCCGTGGTGATCGGCGTGATCGACTGCGTGGTTTGCCATTGCAACTAACCTCGATTATCCAGTTTCAGGCATCGCGCCGGCACGGGCCGGCGCGCGGCAGTATCAGGCGCCGGTCGCCGGCTGTTCGGCGGGCGGGGCGTCGGCGGCGTCCTGCGCCGCTTCCTCCGCGGCCGGTTCGGCGGCTGCCTCGGCCGCTGCGGGCTTGCGCGAGGCCAGCCAGGACTTGAACGCTTCCTTGGACACGGCCTTGACCACGATCGGCATGAAGCCGTGGTCCTTGCCGCACAGCTCGGCGCACTGGCCGCGGTAGATGCCTTCCTGTTCGATGTTGGTCCAGCGCTCGTTGACGAAGCCCGGCACCGCGTCCTGCTTCCAGCCCAGCGCCGGCACCCACCACGCGTGCACCACGTCGTCGGAGGTGATGACGAAGCGCACCTTGGTGTCCACCGGCAGCACCAGCGGGTTGTCCACGTCCAGCAGGTAGTGCGGGTCGGACGCCATCGTCGGCACCGCGCCGCTCTGGCGGACCTGGTCGGAGTTGCGGTCCAGGCGGCTGGTGAACGCCACGTTCTCGCCGAGGTATTCGTACTTCCACATCCACTGGTAGCCGGTGATCTTCACCGTCATTTCCGAGTCGCGGGTGTCGTACATCGCGATCAGCTTGGCCGTGGCCGGCCAGGACATCACCACCAGGATGATGATCGGGATGACGGTCCAGACGACCTCGGCCTTGGTGTTGTGGCTGAACTGCGCCGGCACCGCGCCCTTGGACTTGCGGAACTTGAAGATCGCATAGCCCATCGCGCCGAACACCAGCACGCCGATGACCACGCAGACCCACAGCGCGACCATGTGCGCGTCCCACGCCATGCGTGCGGTATGGGTGACGCCCTTGCCCATGTTGAGTTGCCACCGCTGCGGATCGGCCGCCTGGGCCCATGCCGCCGTGGGCAGCGCCAGCGCCGCCAGCGCCAACCCGGAGTTGCACAACCTGCCCCACACACTGCTTTGCTTCATTGCCTAGACCCTTGACGTCATCGGTTGCGGCCATCGCTGGCCGCGAGCAAGCCTGCCAGCGTCGCTGCCAGCTCCCGGCGTTCGGCGGGCGCGAGGAAACTCCCCACTTCGACCCGCCTGCCGCTGGAAACCAGCAGGACCCGTTCCTCCTCGACAACCACGCGCACCCAATAGGGATGCGCCCGGAATGCCGCCGGACCACCGGCCGCGGGAATCACTTCCACGCAGTCCGGCCCTACACGAACCTCTTCCCGGCGGTCGCCGCTGCGCCACGAGGCGCGCAGCGCCACCCCCACCAGGAAGCAGTGCAACAACGCGAAGGCAGGGGCGAAGACGTTCCCGGACAGCCAACCCAGGCCGGCCGAGAACAGCATCAACCCCGCCAACGCGGCAAACAACAGGACGAACTGCCGGGCGCTGAGCGCCCGTGGGGGATGCAGCACCAGCTGCGCACGCGAGTCGCCGGAAACCTGCCGAAGCACCTCGATCATGTCGCAACCGCGTCCCTACCGCGGAAAACGCGTTCGATGGTAGCCCTGCGCCCCCGGACCGGCAAGCTCCCGTTCATGCTTGTGGAATGTTGCAGCGCACATGGAAATCGCCGCCCACATTTCCGACATCGGCCGATTAAATGCCGGAATCGGCACAAATAAAACGAGCCCCGCCAAAACCCGCGAATCGCCCGTGTGCCAGTGCTTTCAACCAATGAAGAAAGGTCGGCAGGGACTATGAAATCCCTTCTTCCGGATTAAAATGGCCGAATCCAACCGTGGCCATGCGCAATGAACGCGACACCGTCCAACACCACCCCTCCTCCTCCCGGGAACCTGCTCTCCGCCGAACTGCCGGCGCCGCCGTCCGCGCTGCGCCAGGCCATCACCGATGCCTGGCTGAAGGACGAAACCAGCCACGTCCGCGAGCTGCTGGAGCAGGCGCGGCTGCCGGCCGCCGAACAGGCGCAGGTGCAGGCCACCGCCGCCGACCTGGTGCGCCGCGTGCGCGCCCGCGCCAAGGACCAGGGCGCGATCGAGGCCTTCATGCGCCAGTACGATCTCGGCAGCGAGGAAGGCGTGCTGCTGATGTGCGTGGCCGAGGCGCTGCTGCGCATCCCCGACCGGGAAACGGCCGACAAGCTGATCCGCGACAAGCTCGGCGAGGCCGACTGGAAGCGGCACATGGGCCAGTCCGACTCGGTGCTGGTCAACGCCTCGACCTGGGGCCTGATGCTGACCGGGCATCTGGTCGATCTGGCCGACGACACCAAGCGCGACGTGCACGGCGCGTTCAAGCGCCTGATCGGCCGCGTCGGCGAGCCGGTGATCCGGCTGGCGGTGCGCCAGGCGATGAAGATCATGGGCCACCAGTTCGTCATGGGCCGCACCATCGACGAGGCGCTGGCGCGCTCGCACAAGGGCGACAACGGCAATTACCGCTATTCGTTCGACATGCTCGGCGAGGGCGCGCTGACCATGAAGGACGCGCTGCGCTATCTGGAGGACTACAAGCGCGCGATCCACGCCATCGGCAAGGACAACCTCGCCCGCGGCGGCAAGGCCGACGGCGACGTGACCCGATCGCACGGCATCTCGATCAAGCTCTCGGCGTTGTACCCGCGCTACGAGCACGCCAAGCGCGAGCGCGTGCTGGCCGACCTCGTGCCCGGCGTACTGGAACTGGCGCAGCTGGCCAAGAGCTACGGCATCGGTTGCACCGTCGATGCCGAGGAAACCGACCGCCTCGAACTGTCGCTGGACATCATCGAGCGCGTGGTCGGCGACCCGTCGCTGAAGGGCTGGGAAGGCTTCGGCATCGTCGTGCAGGCGTACCAGAAGCGCACGCCGTACACGATTGATTACCTCGCCGATCTGGCCCGCCGCATCGGCCACCGTTTGCAGGTGCGGCTGGTCAAGGGCGCGTACTGGGATGCGGAAATCAAGCGCGCGCAGATCGACGGCCTGCCCGGCTACCCGGTGTTCACCCGCAAGCAGAACACCGACGTGTCCTACATCGCCTGCGCCAAGCGCCTGTTCGGCCATGCCGACACGTTGTACCCGATGTTCGCGACCCACAACGCGGCGACGATCGCGGCGATCAAGCAGATCGCGCAGGGCCGTACTTACGAGCACCAGAAGCTGCACGGCATGGGCGACGACCTGTATGCCGAGGTGATCCCGGCCGACCGCCTCGACGTGCCGTGCCGCGTC
The DNA here is from genome assembly GCF_022359915.1 of Stenotrophomonas sp. NLF4-10. NCBI lineage: Bacteria > Pseudomonadati > Pseudomonadota > Gammaproteobacteria > Lysobacterales > Lysobacteraceae > Stenotrophomonas > Stenotrophomonas sp. NLF4-10. Next base: position 528,171 of record NZ_JAKSEE010000003.1, on the reverse strand, counting down.
TATGCGCCGGTGGGCTCGCACGAGGACCTGCTGCCGTACCTGGTGCGCCGCCTGCTCGAGAACGGCGCCAATTCCAGCTTCGTCAACCGCATCACCGACGAAGACGTTTCGATCGACGATCTGATCCGCGACCCGGTCGAAGCCGTGTCTTCGTTCGCGTCCGTCGCGCCCTCCAACATCGCGCATCCCAAGATCCCGCTGCCGGTCGACCTGCTGCGCAGCCAGAACCACGACAGGACCAATTCCATGGGCATCAACCTCGCCAACGACAACGAACTGCGTGCACTGGCCGAGCAGCTCAACGCCGCCATCAAGCCGTGGAATGCTGCGCCACTGGTGCCGGGCGCGAGCGTCACCGCCGCCGCGCAGCCGGTGACCAACCCGGCCGACAACCGCGAAGTGGTCGGCCACTGGCAGGCCGCCGACGCCGCCACCGTGCAGCAGGCGCTGGCGAACGCCGTGGCCGCGCAGCCCGGCTGGAACCGCACCCCGGCCGCCAGCCGCGCCGCCATCCTCGAACACGCCGCCGACCTGCTCGAAGCGCGCATCGCCGAGTTCATGGCGCTGTGCGTGAAGGAAGCCGGCAAGAGCCTGCCGGACAGCATCGCCGAAGTGCGCGAGGCGGTGGACTTCCTGCGCTACTACGCCAAGCAGGCGCGCGAGCAGTTCGGCACCGCCGAGAAGCTGCCCAGCCCGACCGGCGAGAGCAACGAACTGCAACTGCACGGCCGCGGCGTGTTCGTCTGCATCAGCCCGTGGAACTTCCCGCTGGCGATCTTCTTGGGTCAGGTCGGCGCCGCGCTGGCCGCCGGCAACAGCGTCATCGCCAAACCCGCCGAGCAGACCAACCTGATCGGCTACTACGCGGTGAAGCTGCTGCACGAAGCCGGCGTGCCGGCCGATGTGCTGCAGTTCCTGCCGGGCGACGGCGCCACCGTGGGTGCCGCGCTCACCGCCGATGCGCGCGTGGCCGGCGTCGCCTTCACCGGCTCGACCGAAACCGCCCGTGCGATCAACCGCGCGATGGCCGCGCGCGATGCCGCCATCGGCGTGCTGATCGCCGAAACCGGCGGCCAGAACGCCTTCATCGCCGACTCCTCGGCACTGCCGGAACAGCTGGTCAAGGACGCGATTGGTTCGGCCTTCACCTCCGCCGGCCAGCGCTGCTCGGCCGCGCGCGTGCTGTTCGTGCAGGACGACATCGCCGACAAGGTGATGGGCATGTTGGCCGGCGCAATGGCCGAGCTGAAGGTCGGCAACCCCGGCGAGCTGTCCACCGACGTCGGCCCGGTGATCGACGCCGACGCGCTGAAGATCCTCACCGACCACGCCGCGCGCATGGACGGCGAAGCACGCCTGATCGCCACCGCGCCACTGTCGGACGAAGCCGCGCACGGCACCTTCTTCTCCCCGCGCGCCTACGAACTGAAGTCGCTGGACCAGTTGCACCGCGAAATCTTCGGGCCGGTGCTGCACGTGATCCGCTGGAAGGCCGACCAACTGGATGCGGTGATCGACCAGATCAACGCCACCGGTTACGGCCTCACCCTCGGCGTGCACTCGCGCATCGACGAAACCGTCGATCGCATCGCCTCGCGGGTCAACGTCGGCAACGTCTACGTCAACCGCAACCAGATCGGCGCGGTGGTCGGGGTGCAGCCGTTCGGCGGCCAGGGCCTGTCCGGCACCGGCCCCAAGGCCGGCGGCCCGCACTACCTGCTGCGCTTCGCCACCGAAAAGACGGTGACGGTGAACACCACCGCCGCCGGTGGCAACGCCTCGCTGCTGACCCTGGGCGACTGATCCACCCGCCTCCGCGACACCCCGGCAAGCCCCGCCCATGCGGGGCTTGCCGCTTCATGGCCCGGCACACGCCGTCGCTGCGCTAGGCTGGCGCGGTCATCCGGCAATGGAGCGGTCCATGCGCAGCACATGCTTTCTGGCCGGCAGCCTTGCGCTGCTCGCCCTGCTTTCCAGTGCCCCGGTCGAGGCCGACGAAACCGGGCGCATCCTGATCTTCAGCAAGACCGCCGGCTTCCGCCACGACGCCATCCCGGTCGCCGTGCAGACCGTGCAGCGGCTTGCCCGCGAGCAGGGCCTGCAGGCCGACCACAGCGAGGACGCCGCGCAGTTCACCCGCGACAACCTCGCCCGCTACCGCGCCGTGGTCTTCGCCAGCACCACCGGCGACGTGCTCGACGACGCACAGCAGGCGGCAATGCAGCAGTACATCCGCGATGGCGGTGGCTACATGGGCGTGCATGCCGCCGCCGATACCGAATACGACTGGCCGTGGTACGGGCAGTTGGTCGGCGCCTGGTTCCACAGCCATCCCGAAGGCCTGCAGAGCAGCCGCGTGCAGCCCGAACACCAAGGGGTGCCCAGCGGGCCGGCATGGGCGGTGCGCGACGAGCTGTACAACTACCGCGACAACCCACGGCCACGCGTGCAGGTGCTCGCCACGCTGGACGAAAGCCGCTACCGGGGCGGCACGATGGGCGACGACCACCCGATCAGCTGGTGCCATGCCTTCGACGGCGGCCGCAGCTGGTACACCGGCCTCGGCCACGACACCACGCTGTACGCGGACCCGGATTTCCTCGCCCAGCTGCGCCGGGGCCTGCGCTACGCCAGCGGCCTGGACGACGGCTGCTGAACTTCCGGCACCGGGGGCCGGCAAACAGAAAGCCCCGCTTGCGCGGGGCTTTCCATTGCCACGGTCGAAGCGGCTTTGATCAGAACTTGTAGTTGATCGATGCGGCCAGGATGTCGCCGCCCACCTTGTACTTGCCCTGCAGCACGTTGCCGGTGCTGGAGGTGGCGTTGATCGCCGGCTTGTTGGTGAACAGGTGGGTGTAGCCGAAGTTGATCTCGGTGTTTTCCTTCGGGGTCCAGCCCAGGCCGAACGACAGCCACTTGCGGGTCACGTCCGGCACGCGCACGTCGCGGTGCGAGTAGGTGGTCGGGGTCTCGTCGTAGGCCACGCCGCCGCGCAGTGTGATGGTGTCGGACAGCTTGTACTCGGTACCGATCGAACCGAAGGTGGTGTCCTTGTAGCCGAATACCAGCACGTTGTCCGGCTGGTTGGAAGCGAAGTCCACCGTCACCTGGTCGAACGCGGTGGACCAGGCGGTGCGCGAGACGTCGCCCATCACCGTCCAGCGGTCGTTGACGCGGTGGCTCACGCTCAACGTGGCCGAAGCCGGCAGGGTCACGGTGGCCTTGCCGCTGGTATCGATGAACAGGCCCTGGGCCTTCAGGTGCAGCAGGGCATCGACGTTGCCCGGCACGTCGAACCGTGCCTTGCCGCCGGTGATCTTGTGCTCGACCTTGGAGCGGTAGCTCAGCGCGATGTTGGTGTCTTCGGTCGGGCTGAAGGTGCCGCCGATCACGTAGCCGAACGCATTGTTGTCACCCTCGACGGTGGCATAGCCATCCGCGCTGCCGGGGACGATGCCCAGGCCGGCGCTGGCGCCGCCACTGGCGCTGTAGGCAACCGCGCCGAAGTCCACGGCATTGGCCAGTTCGATGGTCAGGTGCTCGACGAACACGCTGGCGCCGAAGGACACGTACGGGTTGACGTCATACGAGAACGCCGCACCCAGGTCGACCGCCTTCAGGTCGGTCTTGGTGCCGTGGTAGCGGCCGACCCAATCGCGGTCGTACTGAGTCTTGAAGCCGAACGGCGCGGTCAGCGACACGCCGAAATGCATGTTGTCGTTCTCGCCGAACGGCAGGTGGAAATAGGCCGCCGGAACCGGGGCGATCATGCCCGCGTCGCCGCCATTGCCGCCCGAGATCGGGCTGCCGGTGCCCGCGCCGGTCGGGCCGGCATTGCGTGCGCTGTAGATGTCTTCCATCTTGGCCGAGAAGCTGATCGCGCTCACGTCCGCCTGGAACTGGCGACCGTTGAGCAGGCGCATCGAGGCCGGGTTGGTGGCGACGACCGAAGCGTCGTCCCAGGCGCTGGTGGAACCGGCGAAAGCACGGCCCAAGCCCTTGGCGCTGTTTTCCTTGAGCTGGAACGCGGCGCCTTCGGCGTGGCCGATGGCCAGGATGCCGGCGATGCCGATGGCCAGGGCGGTGACGCGGGCGAAAGTGGAAGCGGTATGCATTGGAAGCTCTCTCCGTAAGACGGTGATGATTCGGTGTGCGCCTGCGTCACGGTGCCGCCATACGGTACCGGACGCGCCGGAGTTTCCCTCCCGACATACGACGCCGTATGCAGTATTACCCAGCGTCGTTAACTAAACAATAACGCTGGCGCATTCAGCTTTGTCCGTGCCGAAATGCCTCGATCCGTCTGCGGCACGGTAGGCTTGCCACCGCATGTTCGTCTCCATCCCCTCCCGCAAGAAACCGGGCCTGCGCTGGGCGGTGCCGCTGCTGCTGGCGGTGCTGTGGCTGGCGTTCCTGTGGTCGGTTTCGCGGCCGGACGAGGCGCGGCAGTCGCTGTGGCTGGACTGGGGCGCCCTGTCCACCGGGCTGGAGAACCCCCGCGACTGGTGGGCGGCGCTGCGCGACGGCAGCGTGCTGCGGCTGTTCACCGCACTGTTCCTGCATGCGGACTGGTCGCACCTGCTGGGCAACCTGGTGTTCCTGCTGATCTTCGGCATGCCGGCCGAACGCGTGCTGGGGCCGTGGCGGTTGCTGCTGCTGTTCCTGCTCGGTGGCGCGGCCGCCAACCTGGCCGCGCTGTACGCGATGGGCACGCCGGACCGGATCATCATCGGCGCCAGCGGCGCGGTCTCGGCCCTGCTCGGCGCCTACCTGGCGCTGTTCCCCGGTGCGCGGCTGGGCGTGGTGCTGCCGCTGGGGCTGTTCCTCGAATTCGTGCGGGCGCCGGCGTTCCTGCTGATCGGCGTATGGGCGGCGTTGCAGGTGGTGTTCGCCTACATCGGGCCGAGCTTCGGCAAGGTGGCCTGGTCGGCGCACCTGGCCGGGTTCCTGTTCGGAATCGTCTATGGCCTGTACGTGCGTGCGGCCATCGCCCGGCGGCTGCGCCAGCGCCACGGCTTCTAGGCCTGCCCTCCTATAATTGGGCGATGGGCAGCAAACCGCTTTACAAGGTCACCTTCATCAACCACGGCAAGGTCTACGAGCTGTATGCACGGCGCGTGGGCGGCAGCCACCTGTGGGGATTCAACGAGGTGGCCGAGCTGGTGTTCGACGTCCACGACGGGCTGGTGGTCGACCCCACCGAGGAGCGCCTGCGCGAGGAGTTCGGCAATACCCGGGTGCTGCACCTGCCGATGCAGAGCATCGTGCGCATCGAGGAAGTGGAGAAGAAGGGCCAGTCGGCGATCCGCGATGCCACCACCGGCGAGAAGGTGGTCACGCCGTTCCCGGTGCCCGGCAAGCCGCGCTGAACCGCCTGACGGCAAGGCCGGCGCCCGTCTCCCGCGGGAGACGGGGCTGGTGCCGTCACTTGTCGTCGTCGGCCGTGGCCGGTTCGGCTTCTTTTTCGGCCGTGGCCGGCGCGGTGTCGGCCGCGGCTTCCTGCCCGGCGGCCGGGCGTGCCGCCGGCTTGGTCGTCGTGGCGCTGGCCAGCACGCCGGGATGCTTGAGTTCGCGCAACGCCGACTGCACCGGCGCATCGCCCGGCAGCACCACGCCGGTGGCGGTACCGGTGGCTTCGTCGTCGCCGCGCAGGTGGCCGGGCAGGCGCGCCTCGCTGAAGTCGGCCACGCCAGCCGGCACGTCCTTGGCGGCGTCGGTCGGCGCCAGCTCCACGTCCGGCACGATGCCGGTGGCCTGGATCGACTTGCCGCTGGGCGTGTAATAGCGCGCGGTGGTGAGCTTGACCGAATCGCCGTTGTCCAGCGGCAGCAAGGTCTGCACCGAACCCTTGCCGAAGGTGCGGCTACCGACGACGCGCGCGCGGCCGTTGTCGCGCAGCGCGCCGGCCAGCACTTCCGAGGCGCTGGCCGAACCGGCGTCGACCAGCACCACCACCGGCGCGCCCTGCATCAGGTCGCCTGGCGTCGCCTCGAAGCGGGCGTCGCTGACCGCGATGCGCCCGCGCGTGGTCACGATGACGCCCTTGTCCAGCAGGCCATCGGCCACCTGCACCGCGGCGGTAAGCAGGCCGCCAGGGTTGCTGCGCAGGTCCAGCACCATGCCCTTCAGCTTGCCGCCGGCCTGCGCCTGCAACTGCGCGAGGTGCTTCTGGAAGTCGGCGCCGGTATCGGCCTGGAAGGTGCTGATGCGCACATAGGCGTAACCCGGTTCGAGCATCTTGCTGCGCACGCTGGTGACGCGGATGGTCTCGCGGGTGACGGTCACGTCGAACGGCTTTTCATCGCCGCGCTCGATGGTCAGCACCACCTGGCTGCCGGCCGGGCCGCGCAATGGTTCCATCGCCTCGACCGCGCTGATCGGCTTGCCGTCGATGGCGACGATGAGGTCGCCGGCGCGCAGCCCGGCACGGGCGGCAGGGGTGTCGTCGATGGGCGACACCACCTTCAGCACGTCGTCCTGCTGCAGCAGCTCCACACCGATGCCCTCGTAGGCGCCGCTGGCCTGCTCGTCGAAGGCCTCGGCGTCCTCCTTGTCGAAGTAGGTGCTGTGCGGGTCGAGGTCGAACAGCAGCCCGCGCACCGCCGACTGCATCAGCTTCCGGTCGTCGACCGGCTCGACGTAGGCTGCGCGCACCGCGTTGTAGACGGCGACGAAGCGGCGTACTTCCTCCAGGGGCACCTTCGAGGTCACCGATTCCTGGGCATCGGGGTTGTCCCCGGCGGACGCCTTGTCCGGGGCGTCCTGCGCCAGGCCGATGGCCGGCGACAGGACAAACAGCAGGGCAGCAGCAAGACCGGCTACACGCATGAACCACTCCATCGAAACGGGTACGCGCGATGCGCGTCGTCGCCGATTATGCGCGAAGCATGGCCGAATTCCCGTTGAACGCGGCATGGCCGGCAGCCATGCCGCTCAGCCCGCGGTCACTGCCGCTGCTGCAGCCAGGTCGAAGGATTCACCGGCTGGCCGTTGCGGCGCAGTTCGAAATACAGCGCCGGCACGCCCTGCCCGCCGGAGTTGCCGACCCGCGCCACCGCCTCGCCACGGCGCACCCGTGCACCGGCATCGCGCAGCAGGGTGTCGTTGTGCGCGTACAGGCTCATGTAGCCATTGCCGTGGTCGACGATCAGGATCATGCCGTAGCCGGTCATCCAGTCGGAGAAGACCACCGTGCCGTCGGCGACGGCGGTGATCGTGGTGCCGGCCGGCGCGCCGATCAGCACGCCGTTGCTGGTGCGGCCATCCGGCAGGCGGCCGCCGTAGCGGGCCAGCAGGTTGCCCGACAACGGCCAGCCCAGCCCACCCACCTTCGGCACCGGTGCGTTGGCCGTGACCCGTGGGGGGACCTTGCCCGCCGGGCCGCCATTCGCCTGCCGCGCCTGCTCGTTCTCGGCGCGGCGGGCAGCGGCGCGGCGCTCGGCCTCGGCACGCGCCGCCGCCGCGCGCAGATTGGCCAGCAGGCGTTCGAGTGAACGCGCGTTCTGCCCCAGCGCCTTTTCCTTGTCGCTGCGGTCCTGGTAACGCTTGTCCAGGTCTTCGGCCACCTGCGCACGCTGGCGGCGGTCAGCCAGCAGCGCGCTGGCCTGCTGGCGCTGCCGCTCGTGCGCCTGTTCCAGCTCCTCGCCACGCGCGAGGATCTGTCGTTCGGTTGCCGCCAGTTCCTGCAGGTCGCCGGTGAGCATGGTGATGGCGCGCGCGCGTTCGCGCTGCAGGTAGCGGTGGTAGGCGAGTTCGCGGTTGGCATCGGCCACGCTGTCCTGCGCCAGCAGCAGCTTCAGCGGTGCGTGGTTGCCCAGTTGGTAGGCACCGCGCAGCAACGCGGCCAGCTGCCGGCGCTGGCTCTCCAGGCTTGCTTCCAGCGTGCCTCGGCGCTGCTGCAGCTCGGCCAGCTCCTGTTGCTGCCGGCGGATCGCCGCTTCGGTCTCGGCCACCGCGCGGCCGCTGCGCGCGACTTTCTGGTCGGCTTCGCGCAGGCGCCGGGTCGCGGCATCGCGATCGCTTTCCAGCTGGCGCCGTTCCCGCGTCACGCTCTTCAATTCGCCGCGCAGCTGCTGCAGCTTCTTCTCCGCATCGCGCGGCGATTCCTGCGCGTCCACGGCGCCCGCAGCCAGCAGCAGGGCCAGCATCCCGCCCGCACATGAACGCGCCAGCAGCGGAAACCGGGCAATCGGGGTGCGATGGCGGTACGGTTGCAACGGCACTCCAGTGACTTCAGGCAGATGCGGATTGTACCCAGCCATGCTGCCATCGGACCCTGCCCATCGGAATTCCTGACGGAGACATGCGATGAAACGATTCCTTCTTCTGCTGGCCCTGGGCGCTTGCGCCCCGCCGGCAATGGCCGCCGACGACATCAGCAAGGTCAACGGCAGCATCCACACCGATGCCGGCGCCGGTTACCGCGACCTGGAGACGGTCAACGGCAGCATCCACCTGGCGCAGGGCGTGCAGGCGCGTGGCGTGGAAACCGTCAACGGCAGCATCAACGCCGGCGACAACGTGCGGGCGCGCAGCATGGAGACGGTCAACGGCGCCATCCGCGGTGGCCGCGGGCTGCAACTTGACGGTGGCGTGGAAACCGTCAATGGCAGCATCTTCATCGACCAGGGCGGCCGTGTCGCCGGCGGGGTGGAAACCGTCAACGGCAGCATCGGCCTGGTCGGCACCGAGGTCGGGGACGACGTCGAAACCGTCAACGGCGACATCACCATCGGCATCGGCTCGCACGTGAAGGGCGGGGTGAAAGTCAAGAAGCCTTCGTTCAACCTGTCGCTGACGCCACCGCGCAAGCCGCGCATCGTCATCGGCCCGAATTCGGTGGTCGACGGCCCGCTCGTGTTCGAGCGCGAGGTGACGCTGTACGTGCATGCCAGTGCCACCATCGGCACGGTCAGCGGCGCCAGCGTGCTCCGCTTCGACACCGACACCGCGCCAACGGAATGAATCCCGCACCCCCTCACGTCCGCAACCCGGAGCCTCTCTTCATGCCCCGCAAACTCCTGCTCTGCCTTGCCACGAGCGCGGCGCTGGCCGCCTGCAAGGGCGAGCCGCAAGCGCCGGCGGCGCCTGCCGCAGCGCCCGCCGCCACGCATGCCTTCGCCAGCGACATCAATGCGGCCGATTTCGGCGAACTGGTCAAGACCCTGGCCTCGGACGAATTCGAGGGCCGCGCGCCCGGCAGCCGGGGCGAGGAGCTGACGGTCAACTACATCCGCGACCAGATGCAGCGCATCGGCCTGCAACCCGGCAATGGCGACAGCTGGTTCCAGGAAGTGCCGATGACCGAGACCACCGCCGACCCGGCCACCGTGCTGAAGATCCGGCAAGGCGATGCCACGCACGAACTGGCGTTCGGCAGCGACATGGTCATCGGCACCCGCAGCGGCCAGCCGGACGTGCACATCGATGGCAGCGACATGGTGTTCGTCGGCTACGGCGTCGATGCCCCCGAGCAGGACTGGAACGATTACGCCGGGCAGGACTGGAAGGGCAAGACCGTGGTGATGTTCGTCAACGACCCGGGCTTCCACGCCAACGACGACACGTTATTCGACGGCAAGCGCATGACCTATTACGGCCGCTGGACCTACAAGTTCGAGGAGGCCGCACGCAAGGGCGCCGCGGCCGCGTTGATCGTCCATGACACCGCCGGCGCCTCCTACGACTGGAACGTGGTCAAGCACTCCTGGGGCGGCGCGCAATACGACCTGCCGGTGGCCGAGGACAAGGAGCCACGGCTGCAGGCGCAGGGCTGGCTCAGCGCCGAAGCCGCGCGCAAGCTGTTCGCCGATGCCGGGCTGGACCTGGACAAGGCCTACAAGGACGCCAACAAGCGCGGCTTCAAGCCCGTGCCGCTGCAGGCCACGCTTTCGCTGGACCTGAACAGCCGCATCGCCGAGAAGAAGTCGCGCAACGTGGTCGGCGTCCTGCCGGGCAGCAAGCGCGCCGACGAAGCGGTCGTCTACATGGCGCACTGGGATCACCTCGGCAAGCACGAGGACGAGCCGGGCGACAACATCTACAACGGCGCCGTCGACAACGCCACCGGCGTGGCCGGCATTCTCGAGGTCGCCGACGCCATGGCCCACCAGCAGACGCCGCCGGAGCGCTCGGTGGTATTCCTCGCCGTCACCCTGGAGGAGTCCGGCCTGCTCGGCTCGCAGTATTACGTCAACCATCCCACTTTCCCGCTGGACAAGATCGCCGGCGTCATCAACATCGACGCCATGTCGGTCGGCGGCCGTGCCCGCGACGTGACCGTCACCGGCTACGGCAGCTCCGAGCTGGAGGACATCCTCAAGCCGCTGGCCAGCGAGCAGGGCCGTACCCTGCACGCCGAAACCTCGGTGCAGAGCGGCTTCTATTTCCGCTCGGACCACTTCAACTTCGCCAAGGCCGGCGTCCCGGCGCTCTATGCCGGTGGCGGCGGCGACCTGCGTGAGGGCGGCACCGAAGCCGGCCGCAAGGCCACCGAAGCCTACGGCGAGCGCTACCACGGCCCGAAGGACGAATACGATCCCAACTGGAAACTCGACGGCACCATCGAGGACCTGCAACTGCTTTACGGCGTAGGCAAGGCACTGGCCGGTGGCGACAGCTGGCCGAACTGGTATGAGGGCAATCCCTTCAAGGCCAATCGCGACGCAATGATGAAGGATCGGGAGCAGGCATCGACGGCGCAGTAATCGCGCCGGAAGCGGTCTGCATTACCGCCCCCAACCTCGCCGCTCGTTGGGCCACCGCGGCCCGGCGACGCCCGCAGCAGCGTTGAGCTTCACAGCGAGGTAAACAGCAACGGCGCCTGTTGGGCGCCGTTGCTGTTTGAGCTTTCGATTTCACCATATCTGGACGATTGCATCGGCCTCATTCGTAGATACGGGGCATGCCCCGCATGAAGCTGTCTCGACAAAGCCCCAGCGGGGCAAGCCGCCGCTCTACGGGCGGTAGCAGTAGTTTCCACCCGGTAGCTTGGCCTGTATGTGCTTGGCGCCCAAAAGCAAACCCCCAGCCTGCTGGCTGGGGGTTTGGGGGAAAAGCCCCTGGCGATGACCTACTCTCGCATGGCTTGAGCCACACTACCATCGGCGCAGCTGCGTTTCACTTCCGAGTTCGGGATGGGATCGGGTGGTTCCACAGCGCTGATTTCACCAGGGAGAGGGTTGGAGGGTCGCCGTTTCCAGCGCCAGCCTCTCGTAGGGACTTGTGACGTAGCGTGCACTTGGGTTCTATCGACATGTCATGTCGGCCAAGGCAACTTGAGGTTATATGGTCAAGCCACACGGATCATTAGTATCAGTTAGCTCAATGCATTGCTGCACTTACACACCTGACCTATCAACCACGTAGTCTACATGGTTCCTTCAGGGGGCTAGAGCCCCGGGAAGTCTCATCTTGAGGCGCGCTTCCCGCTTAGATGCTTTCAGCGGTTATCGCTTCCGAACATAGCTACCCGGCAATGCCACTGGCGTGACAACCGGAACACCAGAGGTTCGTCCACTCCGGTCCTCTCGTACTAGGAGCAGCCCCTCTCAAACTTCCAACGCCCATGGCAGATAGGGACCGAACTGTCTCACGACGTTCTGAACCCAGCTCGCGTACCACTTTAAATGGCGAACAGCCATACCCTTGGGACCGACTACAGCCCCAGGATGTGATGAGCCGACATCGAGGTGCCAAACACCGCCGTCGATATGAACTCTTGGGCGGTATCAGCCTGTTATCCCCGGAGTACCTTTTATCCGTTGAGCGATGGCCCTTCCATACAGAACCACCGGATCACTAAGTCCTACTTTCGTACCTGCTTGATCCGTCGATCTTGCAGTCAAGCACGCTTATGCCTTTGCACACAGTGCGCGATGTCCGACCGCGCTGAGCGTACCTTCGAGCTCCTCCGTTACTCTTTAGGAGGAGACCGCCCCAGTCAAACTACCCACCATACACGGTCCCCGACCCGGATTACGGGCCCAGGTTAGAACGTCAAGCACGACAGGGTGGTATTTCAAGGATGGCTCCACCACAACTGGCGTCATGGTTTCATAGCCTCCCACCTATCCTACACAGACGAACTCAACGTTCAGTGTAAAGCTATAGTAAAGGTTCACGGGGTCTTTCCGTCTTGCCACGGGAACGCTGCATCTTCACAGCGATTTCAATTTCACTGAGTCTCGGGTGGAGACAGCGCCGCTGTCGTTACGCCATTCGTGCAGGTCGGAACTTACCCGACAAGGAATTTCGCTACCTTAGGACCGTTATAGTTACGGCCGCCGTTTACTGGGGCTTCGATCAAGAGCTTCGCCTTGCGGCTGACCCCATCAATTAACCTTCCAGCACCGGGCAGGCGTCACACCCTATACGTCCACTTTCGTGTTTGCAGAGTGCTGTGTTTTTGATAAACAGTCGCAGCGGCCTGGTTACTGCGACCCTCCTCAGCTTTGACCCGCATGGGCCACCAAAGAGGGTGCACCTTCTCCCGAAGTTACGGTGCCATGTTGCCTAGTTCCTTCACCCGAGTTCTCTCAAGCGCCTGAGAATTCTCATCCTACCCACCTGTGTCGGTTTACGGTACGGTCTGCGTAAGCTGAAGCTTAGGAGCTTTTCCTGGAAGCGTGGTATCAGTGACTTCGCCTAAAAGGCTCGTCTCGGTGCTCGGTCTTGAAGGAACCCGGATTTGCCAAAGTTCCAAACCTACCGCCTTTCCCCGGGACAACCAACGCCCGGTACACCTAACCTTCTCCGTCCCTCCATCGCACTTACGCGAGGTGCAGGAATATTAACCTGCTTCCCATCGACTACGCATTTCTGCCTCGCCTTAGGGGCCGACTCACCCTGCGCCGATTAACGTTGCGCAAGGAAACCTTGGGCTTTCGGCGTGCGGGTTTTTCACCCGCATTATCGTTACTCATGTCAGCATTCGCACTTCCGATACCTCCAGCAGACTTCTCAATCCACCTTCACCGGCTTACGGAACGCTCCTCTACCGCGCATAACTAAAGTTATGCACCCCAAGCTTCGGTTCTGTGCTTAGCCCCGTTAAATCTTCCCCGCAGACCGACTCGACCAGTGAGCTATTACGCTTTCTTTAAAGGGTGGCTGCTTCTAAGCCAACCTCCTGGCTGTCTGTGCCTTTCCACATGGTTTTCCACTTAGCACAAAATTTGGGACCTTAGCTGTGGGTCTGGGTTGTTTCCCTTTTCACGACGGACGTTAGCACCCGCCGTGTGTCTCCCATACAGTCCGTCTCGGTATTCGGAGTTTGCAATGGTTTGGTAAGTCGCGATGACCCCCTAGCCATAACAGTGCTCTACCCCCGAGAGGATACATATGAGGCGCTACCTAAATAGCTTTCGAGGAGAACCAGCTATCTCCGGGTTCGATTAGCTTTTCACTCCTAATCACACCTCATCCCCTACCTTTGCAACGGGAGTGGGTTCGGGCCTCCAGTGCGTGTTACCGCACCTTCACCCTGGGCATGACTAGATCACCCGGTTTCGGGTCTACTGCCCGCGACTATGCGCCCTTATCAGACTCGGTTTCCCTTCGCCTCCCCTATACGGTTAAGCTTGCCACGAACAGTAAGTCGCTGACCCATTATACAAAAGGTACGCAGTCACCCTTGCGGGCTCCTACTGCTTGTACGCACACGGTTTCAGGTTCTATTTCACTCCCCTCTCCGGGGTTCTTTTCGCCTTTCCCTCACGGTACTGGTTCACTATCGGTCGGTCAGTAGTATTTAGCCTTGGAGGATGGTCCCCCCATGTTCAGACAGGGTTTCACGTGCCCCGCCCTACTCGTCTTCACTGGCATGGCCCTTTCAAATACAGGGCTGTCACCTTCTATGGCCAACCTTTCCAGGTTGTTTTTCTAAAACCATACCAGCTTAAGGGCTAGTCCCCGTTCGCTCGTCGCTACTCAGGGAATCTCGGTTGATTTCTTTTCCTCCGGTTACTTAGATATTTCAGTTCACCGGGTTCGCTTCCAGCAGCTATGTATTCACTGCAGGATACTGCCGAAGCAGTGGGTTTCCCCATTCGGACATTGCCGGATCAAAGCTTGTTGCCAGCTCCCCGACACTTTTCGCAGGCTGCCACGTCCTTCATCGCCTCTGACCGCCAAGGCATCCACCGTGTGCGCTTATTCGCTTGACCATATAACCGCAAGTTGCCTTGGGTTACATGCGCATGGGGGTACAAAGCCCACGCACGAATATAACGACTCAATCAATAAAGAGACTTGCGTCTCTCGCCTTAGCCTCACGACACGTCTGATAGATAATCTCAAACGCTCGCTACGTCACAAGTTGTAAAAGAACAGGTCCCGGCCACAATGCCAGGCCCTTCAAATTCTTCGTATGCGCCAATCATTCAGAGTGGTGGGTCTGGGAGGACTCGAACCACCGACCTCACCCTTATCAGGGGTGCGCTCTAACCACCTGAGCTACAGACCCAATGTTCTGTCATAGCTCCAGCCGTTCCTTGCAGAACCGCCGTGGTGGAGCCTGTCGGGATCGAACCGACGACCCCCTGCTTGCAAAGCAGGTGCTCTCCCAGCTGAGCTAAGGCCCCATGTACGGGACTTCTCCACACCGGCTTCCGGTGCGGAACTCTGAATGCAGGTCTCTTGTGGGGGCGCCTGACAGGCGATGCTGTCATGCTCAAAAGGAGGTGATCCAGCCGCACCTTCCGATACGGCTACCTTGTTACGACTTCACCCCAGTCATCGGCCACACCGTGGCAAGCGCCCTCCCGAAGGTTAAGCTACCTGCTTCTGGTGCAACAAACTCCCATGGTGTGACGGGCGGTGTGTACAAGGCCCGGGAACGTATTCACCGCAGCAATGCTGATCTGCGATTACTAGCGATTCCGACTTCATGGAGTCGAGTTGCAGACTCCAATCCGGACTGAGATAGGGTTTCTGGGATTGGCTCACCGTCGCCGGCTTGCAGCCCTCTGTCCCTACCATTGTAGTACGTGTGTAGCCCTGGCCGTAAGGGCCATGATGACTTGACGTCATCCCCACCTTCCTCCGGTTTGTCACCGGCGGTCTCCTTAGAGTTCCCACCATTACGTGCTGGCAACTAAGGACAAGGGTTGCGCTCGTTGCGGGACTTAACCCAACATCTCACGACACGAGCTGACGACAGCCATGCAGCACCTGTGTCACGGTTCCCGAAGGCACCTATCCATCTCTGGAAAGTTCCGTGCATGTCAAGGCCAGGTAAGGTTCTTCGCGTTGCATCGAATTAAACCACATACTCCACCGCTTGTGCGGGCCCCCGTCAATTCCTTTGAGTTTCAGTCTTGCGACCGTACTCCCCAGGCGGCGAACTTAACGCGTTAGCTTCGATACTGCGTGCCAAAGTGCACCCAACATCCAGTTCGCATCGTTTAGGGCGTGGACTACCAGGGTATCTAATCCTGTTTGCTCCCCACGCTTTCGTGCCTCAGTGTCAGTGTTGGCCCAGGCAGTCGCCTTCGCCACGGATGTTCCTCCTGATCTCTACGCATTTCACTGCTACACCAGGAATTCCACTACCCTCTGCCACACTCTAGTCAACCAGTTTCCATCGCAATTCCCAGGTTGAGCCCAGGGCTTTCACGACAGACTTAATCAACCACCTACGCACGCTTTACGCCCAGTAATTCCGAGTAACGCTTGCACCCTTCGTATTACCGCGGCTGCTGGCACGAAGTTAGCCGGTGCTTATTCTTTGGGTACCGTCAGAACAATCGGGTATTAACCGACTGCTTTTCTTTCCCAACAAAAGGGCTTTACAACCCGAAGGCCTTCTTCACCCACGCGGTATGGCTGGATCAGGCTTGCGCCCATTGTCCAATATTCCCCACTGCTGCCTCCCGTAGGAGTCTGGACCGTGTCTCAGTTCCAGTGTGGCTGATCATCCTCTCAGACCAGCTACGGATCGTCGCCTTGGTGGGCCTTTACCCCGCCAACTAGCTAATCCGACATCGGCTCATTCAATCGCGCCAGGCCCGAAGGTCCCCGGCTTTCACCCGTAGGTCGTATGCGGTATTAGCGCAAGTTTCCCTGCGTTATCCCCCACGACAAAGTAGATTCCGATGTATTCCTCACCCGTCCGCCACTCGCCACCCAGAGAGCAAGCTCTCCTGTGCTGCCGTTCGACTTGCATGTGTTAGGCCTACCGCCAGCGTTCACTCTGAGCCAGGATCAAACTCTTCACTTAAAACTACATGCCACAAGTGGCAAATACTCTTAGCTGCAGAAGTCGACCTGGCAACGTTTCGCTTGCTTTACAACAATTGATTCATTGCTTGATCAAACGTCTGCAAGATGGACAGTCATCCACTCCTGCAGGCGCCCTCACAAGATACCTGCGCATACTTTCAAAGAACCTTGGAATCGGCCTCAGCGCCTTCTTCCGTTGCCCGACGTTTCCGTCCAGCGAGCCGCCCATCATAGCGGCTTTTTCGTTGCCGTCAACACCTCGTCGAGAGAGTGTTGACCCTTCAACCCAACCCCGTAGGGTCAGTACCGAAGCGAGCCGCCTATTATGACCGGCTTTTCGCTTCCGTCAACACCCAAAGAAGTGGTGACTTCGACTTCCTCCGCCGTTGACCGCATGGGCCGGCGGCGAGGGAGCGGAAGTATGTGCCTGTGTTGCAGCTTTGTGAAGGGGGCACGGGAAATTTCCCGCATATCGCCCCATCGCGGTTCAGCTTGCGTGGCGCGGTTGCCTCAACCCGCGACCAGCAGGACCCGCGCGAAGTTGCGCTTGCCCACCTGCAACAGGCCCTCGAAACCGGGCTGCAGCACGGTCTGCGGGTCTTCGACGACGTTGCCATCGACCTTGACCGCGCGCTCCTTGAGTTTGCGCGAGGCTTCCGAGTTGCTCGGCGTCAGGCCAGCGGCGGTGAGCAATGCGCCAATGCGCAGGCCTTCGGCCGGGATGGCCACTTCCTGCAGGGGCAGCTGGGTGATGTCGCCCTGCCCGGTCACCGCGGCGTTCCAGCCGGCGATGGCCTGCTCGGCGGCAGCGGCATCGTGGAAACGGGTGGCCAGTTCGCGTGCCAGGCGCAGCTTGATCTCGCGCGGGTTGATGCTTCCGGCCTCGACGTCGGCGCGCAGTTGCGCGGCCTCGGCGATGGAGATGTCGAAGCTGAGCAGGTCGATCCAGCGCCACATCAGCGTGTCGTCGATCTTCATGGTCTTGGTGACGATGTCGATGGCCGGCTCGCTGATGCCGATGTAGTTGCCCAGCGACTTGGACATCTTGTTGACGCCGTCCAGCCCTTCCAGCAGCGGCATGGTCAGCACGATCTGCGGCTTCTGCCCGTAGTGCTCCTGCAGGCCGCGGCCCATCAGCAGGTTGAACTTCTGGTCGGTGCCGCCGAGTTCGACGTCGGCCTCCAGCGCCACCGAGTCGTAACCCTGCACCAGCGGGTAGAGGAACTCGTGGATGGCGATGGACTGCTGGGCGGCGTAGCGCTTGGCGAAGTCGTCGCGCTCGAGCATGCGCGCCACGGTGTGCTGGCCGGCGAGCTTGATCATGTCGGCCGCGCCCATCCTGCCGAACCATTCGGAATTGAAGCGGACTTCGGTGCGCTCGCGGTCGAGCACCTTGAACACCTGCTCCTCGTAGGTGCGGGCATTGGCCAGCACGTCCTCGCGGGTGAGCGGCTTGCGGGTGACGTTCTTGCCGGTGGGGTCGCCGATCATGCCGGTGAAGTCGCCGATCAGGAAGATGACCTGGTGGCCGAGGTCCTGGAACTGGCGCAGCTTGTTCAGCAGCACCGTGTGGCCCAGGTGCAGGTCGGGGGCGGTGGGGTCGAAGCCGGCCTTTACCCGCAGCGGGCGACCGCTTTCCAGACGCTGGCGCAGTTCGTCCAGCTTGAGGACTTCGTCGGCTCCGCGGCCGATCTGGGCAAGGGCTTCATCAATCGAGGACACGCGTGGAACTCCGGCTTCGCCGCAAGGCATGAATGGTGTTAAGTGGAGGTTAACCGCCCAATTCATCAAAAAGCCATGCGGCTCAATGGTTTGACGCGGTATTTTCAGGTGTCTATGTTACCCGCGTTTGGGCCCACGATCCGGGCCGGCCAGAGAAACGCGAGATGTCCCAACCCGATCACGGCCATGCGCGCAAACAGCGCTTCCAGGAACGACTCCATGTCCTGCACGACACCGCCCTGCATCGGAAGCTGAAGCAGCACTTCCCGGCCGCGTTCAACGAGCGCTGGACGCGCCGGCACTGGATCCACGCCAGCCTGTTCGCGACCATCGGCGCGCTGGCGGCGACCATCGTCCCGGGCTTCTCCAATTCCATCGAGCAGGTGCTGCCGGTTTCGCAGGCAACGCTGGCGCTGCCGCTGCCGCCGCTTCCCCCCACCCACCGCAGCGAGGTGCCCGGCGACAGCTGGCAGGTGCTGCGGGTGGAGCCGGGGCAGACGCTGAGCGGCCTGTTCGCCTCGGTGGGCGTGCCGGCCACGGTGATGCACCAGGTGCTGGAGCACCCCGGCACCCGCGAGGTGCTGACCCGGCTGCGCCCCGGCGCCGAGGTCGCCTTCGACCTGCCGGTGGACGGCGAGCTGCGTGCATTGCGCTTCGACCGCGACGCCAACCACCGCGTGCAGCTGTCGCTGCAGGGCGGGAAGATCCAGGAGCAGGTGCTGGAACGCGTCACCAGCACCCGTACCGTGGTCACCAGCGGCGAGATCACCAGCTCGCTGTACGCGGCCGCGCGCAAGGCCGGGCTGAGCCCCTCGGCCATCGCCACGATGACCGAGGAGATATTCAACTACGACATCGACTTCTCCCGGGAAGTGCAGCGCGGCGACCGCTTCAGCGTGGTGCTGGACGAAACCTGGCGCGAAGGCGAGCGCATCGACACCAGCAAGATCCTCGCGGCCACGTTCACCACCGGCGGCAAGACTTACACCGGCTTCCGCTACGAGCATGGCGGCAAGACCGAATACTTCGACATCGACGGCCGGCCGCTGAAGAAGAGCTTCATGCGCATGCCGGTGAGCTATACCCGCATCAGCTCCACCTTCGGCATGCGCAAGCATCCGGTGCTGGGCACGATCCGCGGCCACAAGGGCATCGACTACGCCGCGCGCACCGGCACGCCGATCATGGCCGCCGGCGATGCCCGCGTGCAGTTCGCAGGCACCCAGCGCGGCTACGGCAACGTGGTGATCCTCGACCACGGCCGTGGCTACAGCACGCTGTACGGCCATATGTCGCGCTTCGGCAAGATCAAGGCCGGGCAGCGCGTGAGCCAGGGCACGGTGATCGGCTACGTGGGCATGACCGGCCTGGCCACCGGCCCGCACCTGCACTACGAATTCCGCGTCAATGGCCAGCAGCGCAACCCGGCCTCGGTGACGATGCCGCCGCCGGAACCGCTCAAGGGCGCCGCCCTGGTCGCGTTCCGTGCGCAGACCGCGCCGGCAATGGCGCGCATCCGCGGCATGGAGGAGATGCTCTATGCCCGGGCCGGCGGCGACAAGCCCGCCACCGCCGCGGCCGACAAGCGCGGCTGATCCAGAGCAGACATGCATTGACGATGCGGGCAGGGAGCCTCGAAGCTTCCCTGCCCGCTTTCTTTCCGGACATCCCATGCCCGCCGCCGATCCACGATTGCCGCTGTTCCTCGGCCTGATGTCCGGCACCAGTGCCGACGGCATCGATGCGGCGCTGGTGCAGTTCCCCACCGAAGGTGGCTGCCGCTTCGTGCACGGGCACACGTTCGGCTGGCCGCCGGCGCTGCGCGCCGAACTGGTCGCGCTCGGCCAGGGCCGCGAGCCGACGTCGCTGGACGCGCTGGGGCAACTGGATGCACGGGTCGGCATCGCCTTCGCCGAGGCCGCCAACGGGTTGCTGGCGCAGGCAGGGGTGGACCGCGCGCAGGTGCGTGCCATCGGCTCGCACGGGCAGACCATCCGCCACCGCCCCGCCGCCGAACCCGCCTTCACCTGGCAGCTCGGCGACGCCAGCCGCATCGCCGAGCTGACCGGCATCGCCACCGTGGCCGACTTCCGCCGCCGCGACGTCGCCGCCGGCGGGCAGGGCGCGCCGCTGATGCCGGCCTTCCACCTGGCGATGCTGGGCAGCGGCGACGAGGACCGCGCGGTGCTGAACCTGGGCGGCATCGCCAACCTGAGCCTGATCGCGCGCGACGGCAGCCTGCGCGGGTTCGACACCGGCCCGGCCAACGCGCTGCTGGACGGCTGGTGCCAGCGCCACCTCGGTACTCCTTTCGACGCCGATGGCGCGTTTGCCGCTGGCGGGCGGGTCGATGCGGCATTGCTGGCGCGGCTGCTGGCCGAGCCGTGGTTCGCGCTGCCGCCGCCCAAGAGCACAGGGCGCGAGCAGTTCCACCTCGACTGGGTGCAGGCGCGGCTGGACGAGCCGGCGCTGGCGCCGGCCGACGTGCAGGCCACGCTGCTGGAACTCACCGCCGCCACGGTCGCCGACGCGCTGCTGGCGCACCTGCCCGGGGTGAAGCGGCTGCTGGTCTGCGGCGGCGGCGTGCGCAACCCGCCGTTGCTGCGGCGGATCGGCGCGCGGCTGCCCGGCGTGGCGGTCGTGTCCAGCGCCGAACATGGGCTGGACCCGGATTTCATGGAAGCGATGGGTTTTGCGTGGCTGGCGCGCGAAACCCTGGCCGGGCGTCCCGGCAACCTGCCGGCGGTCACCGGCGCGCGCGGGCCGCGGATTCTGGGGGCGATTCATCCGGCGTGAGTGCCGGAAGCATCGGCGGGCAGACCCGTGCCGGGCGAGCCCGGCACCTGCGCAGGGCCGTCTCGGCGCGGGCAAGTGGTTGTAGATGCGGGGCTCGCCCCGCATTGAGGCTTCACCGGCCAAGCCCCGTGCCGGGCAAGCCCGACACCTACGTCGATCCACGAAGAGTGGTCAACCGAACTCGGCGCCGGCCGGCAGTGCCTGCAGGGCGTGGATGGCCTCGGACAGCGCGTCCACCTCGATATTCCCGAAGCCGTGGCTCATTTCGTGCTCGCCGGCGAACAGGCCCTGCTCGAGCAGCACCATGCAGGTGTATTCGCGGGTCCAGCCGCGCGCCACCGCCAAACGGCAGATGCGCTCAAGCAGCAGCGGGTCGACATCCCGCAAGATCAGGTCGGCCATTTCATCGCGCCCGCCATCCAGCCGGTCCCCCCGCTCCGGATCATCGGCGAGGCCGTGGCCGGTTTCAACGGGCGCGGTGCCAAGCTGCGACGTCCCGCTCATACCGGTGCGGCCCGCCTGCGCGCCTGCATCGCCGCCAATGCCAGGCACAGCAACAGCACCGGGATGGCCAGCAGCGCGGTGCCGACGAAGAACAGCGCATAGCCCTCCAGCAGGGTGCGGCCCTGCGCCAGGTGCTGCACCGTCATGCCGGAGAAGCCCTTCAGCGCCTTGCCCGGCATCGCGTAGAACGAGCTGAGCAGGGCGTACTGGGTGGCGGTGTAACCGATGCTGGTCAGGCTGGACATGTAGGCGATCAGCGCGGTGCCGGCAAAGCCGCTGGACAGGTTGTCCACCGCCATCGCTATGGCGAACTCGAGCCTGCCGGGGCCGACGTGGGCCAGCCATGCGAAGGCTAGGTTCGAGCAGGGGCCGAGGATGGCGCCCACCAGCAGCGCCGCCATCACCCCCCAGCGCACCGACACCACCCCGGCCAGGGCGATGCCGACGAAGGTGGCGACCAGCCCGACCGAGCCGCGCACCGCGCCCACCGTGTCCTCGTCCATGCCCAGGTCGACATAGAACGGGTTGGCCATCGGCCCCATCACGAAGTCGGCCATGCGGTAGATGCTGATCGCCGCCAGGATCAGCAGCGCGCCGCTGCGGTGCTCGCGGAAGAACATCAGGAACGGGCCGACCAGCGCGTCGAACAGGCCGCGCGGGGTCCACAGGCGCGCGGCCTGTTCGTGCACGGCGACCACGGCCCGCACCGGCTCGCGCGCCAGCGCCACGGCGGCCACGCCCAGCCCCAGCAGCACCGCCATGATTTCGTAGGACAGCTGCCAGCCCACGCGCGCGGCGATGATCAGGATCAGCGCGTCGGTGACCAGCAGCGCGGTGCGGTAGCCCAGCGCCGAGGAGGCGGTCAGCAGGCCCAGTTGCTCGCTGTTGTCGGCCACCTCGATGCGCCAGGCATCGATGACGATGTCCTGCGTGGCCGAGGCGAAGGCGACCACCGTGGCCAGCACGCCGAATACCAGCAGGTGCTCCAGCGACAGGCCCAGCACGAGCAGATTGCCGCCCTTGGGCTGGACCAGCGCCATGCCCACCAGCGCCAGCGCCGCGACCAGCTGCGACAACAGCATCCAGCCGCGCCGCCGCCCGAGCATCCGCCCCAGCACCGGCACGTCGGTCTTGTCGACGATCGGCGCCCACAGGAACTTCAGCGAATACGCCAGCCCCACCCACGACAGGAAGCCGATGGTGTCCAGCTCGATGCCTTCCTTGCGCATCCAGAAGCCGAGCGTGTTGCCGACCAGGTAGATCGGCAGCCCCGAACTGAAGCCCAGCAGCAGCATCGCCAGCACCTTGCGCTGGCGCAGGTTGCCCAGCACCTCGCGCCAGCCCTGGCGGCGCTTCACCGCCGCTTCGCTCACAGGTCGTAGTCCACGGTGAAGGGGGCGTGGTCGGAGAAGCGCTCGTCGCGGTAGATCGAGCAGCCGCGCAGGCGCTCGCGCAGGCCGGGGGTGGCGAACTGGTAGTCGATGCGCCAGCCGACGTTGTTGGCGCGCGCCGCGCCGCGGTTGCTCCACCACGTGTAGTCCTGCCCCTGCGGATGCAGCGCGCGGTAGGCGTCCACCCAGCCGCGGCCGCTGGCCGGCTCGGCGTCGCCGGGCAGGTCGGCGCACAGGCCGTTGAGCCAGTCGCGCTCTGCGGGCAGGCAGCCGGAGTTCTTCTGGTTGGATTTCCAGTTCTTGATGTCCAGCGCGGTACGGACGATGTTCCAATCGCCGCACAGCACGTAGTCGCGGCCGCTGGCCAGCCATTCGGCGAGAATCGGCCGCAGCCATTCCATCACCTCGAACTTGAAGCCCTGCCGCAGTTCGCCCGAGGAACCGGACGGGATGTAGAACGACACCACGCTCAGGTTGCCGAAGCGCGCCTCGATATAGCGGCCTTCGTCGTCGAACGGCGCCCAGCCCAGCGCGGTGCGCACCTCGTCCGGCTCACGCCGGCTCCAGATCGCCACCCCGCTGTAGCCCTTCTTGGTGATGGCGTCGCGGTAGAAGCAGTGGTGGCCATCGGGGCGGAACAGCGGGTCGGCCAGCTGCGCCTCCTGCGCCTTGGTCTCCTGGATGCACAGCATGTCGGCCTGCTGGCGGGCGAACCAGTCGCCGAAACCCTTGCTGGTGGCCGAACGGATGCCGTTGGCGTTGAAGCTGATGATGCGCATGGAAACCCGCTGGCGGCCTGGGGGAGCGGCACAGCATACCGCCGGCGCCAGCATTCGCCGAAGCCATGCTTTACCCTAGCCACCTTTACCAGACGACAAGAAACCGCAGCACCATGAGTGACCATCGTTCCCGTTTCCTGCAGCTGGCGCTGAATGCGGACGCCCTGCGCTTTGGCCAGTTCACCCTCAAGTCCGGCCGCGTCAGCCCGTACTTCTTCAATGCCGGCCGTTTCGACACCGGCCTGGCGCTGGCCCAGCTGGGCAACTGCTACGCCGACGCCATCGACGGCGCCGAGATCGCCTTCGACCAGCTGTTCGGCCCGGCCTACAAGGGCATCCCGCTGGCCACCGCGATCGCCTGCGAGTTCTCGCACCGCGGCCGCAACCTGCCGCTTACCTTCAACCGCAAGGAGGCCAAGGACCACGGCGAGGGCGGCAGCCTGATCGGCGCGGACATGGCCGGCAAGCGCATCCTGATCATCGACGACGTGATCACCGCCGGCACCGCCATCCGCGAGGCGCTGGCCACCATCCGCGCCGCGGGCGGCATCCCGGCCGGTATTGTCGTTGCGCTGGACCGTCAGGAGATCGCCTCCGAGGACGACCGCCGCTCCGCCGCGCAGGCCGTGGCCGCCGAGACCGGCATCCCGGTGATCGCCGTGGCCAACCTCGCCGACCTGCTTGCATTCGCCTCCGGGAACCCGGAACTTGTCGGCTACCGGGAACCGCTGCTGGCCTATCGCGGCCAGTACGGAAGCAATCCAACGAGCTGACCGCAGGGGGCTGCGATGATGCGAAATCCGTCCAAGACCGGCGCCACGGCGCTGCTGGCGCTGGCCGCGCTGGCCCTGCCGGCGCTGGCGCAGAACAAGCCGGAAGCCGGCAAGAAGCTGTATTGCTGGGACGAGGGCGGGCGCCGCATCTGCTCGGACACGCTGCCGGCCGAGGCGGTGAACAACGCGCGCGAGGAGTTCAACGCGCGCAGCGGCCTGCGCAGCGCCGAGGTGCAGCGCGCGCTCACCGCCGAGGAACAGGCCGACGCCGCGCTGGCCGCGGCGCAGGCGCAGGTGGATGCGGCCGCGGTGGAAACCCGCAAGCGCACCGAGCAGGCGATGCTGTCCACCTATGGCAGCGAGGACGTATTGCGCCGCGTGTTCAACGAACGCGCGGCGATCGTCGACAACAACATCCAGACCGCCGCCTACAACGTGGCCAGCCTGCGCGACGCGCTGGCCACGCAGCTGCAGGCGGCCGGCAACAAGGAGCTGTCCGGGCAGAAGATCGCCGACAAGCAGGCCGACGACATCCGCCAGCGCCACCGCGAGCTGCAGGCGCAGCTGCGGTTGCAGGCCGCGTTCGAGCGCCAGCGCAAAGCACTGGACGTGGAGATCGACGAAACCCTGGCCCGCTACCGGGTGCTCAAGGGCATCGCCCCGCAGTAGCGCCGTGCAGCGCCCGGCGGGGTGTTGCCCCCGCGCCATGCACACAAGCAACGCGCCCGCGACCGGTATCCCTGCAGGAGCGACGCGAGTCGCGACGGGCTTCCTCGGTAAAACCCCATCGCGACTCACGTCGCTCCTACAGTGGTCGGCTCAGAAGGACAGCTCGACGTCGGGCAGCACCTTTTGCAGCTGTTCGCGGAACAGCGCCTTGATCCGCTCCAGCGCGGCCTCGTCGTCGCCCTCGAAACGCAGCACCAGCACCGGCGTGGTGTTGGAGGCGCGCACCAGGCCCCAGCCGTCGGGGAAATCGACGCGCAGGCCATCGATGGTGGAGATGCGCGCGGCGGCGAACGGCGAATCCTCGGCCTGCGCGGCGGCCACCACCAGCGCCACCTGCGCATGCTGGGTGCCCTCGGCCACCGGCACCTTCAGTTCCGGGGTGGCGACCGCGTCGGGCAGCTCGGCCAGCACCTCGTCCGGGGCCTCCTCGCGCTGGGCGAGGATTTCCAGCAGTCGCGCGGCGGCGTACAGGCCGTCGTCGAAGCCGTACCAGCGCTCCTTGAAGAAGAAATGGCCGCTCATCTCGCCGGCCAGCTCGGCGTCGGTCTCGCGCATCTTCGCCTTGACCAGCGAATGCCCGGTCTTCCACATCATCGGGCTGCCGCCGTTGCGCAGGATGTAGTCGGGCAGCTTGCCGGTGCACTTGACGTCGTAAATGACCAGTGCGCCGGGGTTGCGCACCAGCACGTCGGCGGCGAACAGCATCAGCAGGCGGTCGGCGAACACGATCCGGCCGTCCTTCGTCACCACGCCGAGGCGGTCGCCGTCGCCGTCGAAGGCCACGCCGAGGTCGGCGTCGAAGCGCTGGACCATCTGCACCAGGTCCTCGAGGTTGCGCGGCTCGCTCGGGTCCGGGTGGTGGTTCGGGAACTCGCCGTCGACCTCGCAGTACAGCGGGATGACCTCCGCGCCGATGGCTTCCAGCAGCTGCGGCGCCACCGCGCCGGCCACGCCGTTGCCGGCGTCGGCCACCACCTTGAGCGGGCGGTCCAGCTGCACGTCGTCGCCGATGCGCTGCACGTAGTCGTCGATGACCTCGCGCTGCTGCAGGCTGCCCGGTGCGTCGGCAAGGTGCAGGCGGCCGTCGCGGATGCGCTCGTACAGTGCGGTGATCGCCTCGCCGGCCAGGGTTTCGCCGCCGATGACGATCTTGAAGCCGTTGTAGTCCGGTGGGTTGTGGCTGCCGGTGACCGCCACGCAGCTGCCGGCACGCAGGTGGTAGGCGGCGAAATACACCACCGGCGTCGGCGCCATGCCGATGTCGATGACCTCGCAGCCGGCGCGACGCAGGCCGTCGATCAGCGCGTTGGCCAGCTCCGGGCCGGACAGGCGGCCGTCGCGGCCGACCACCACGTCGCGCAGCCCCTGCGCCTGCATCTGGCTGCCGATGGCCTGGCCGACCAGCCGGGCCACGGTGGCGTTCAGCTCGCTGCCGACCACGCCGCGGATGTCGTAGGCGCGGAAGATCCCCGGCACCACCGCGTCGGCTTCCGGCACGGCGGGGGCAGCCTCACCGGCGTCGTCGCCCGTGCCTTCCGGTGCCGGCGCCACCGGCAGCGGTTCCTGTTCCAGCGCCTGCTGCAGGGTGACACCGCCGTCGGCCGGCTCCGCTGCGGCCTTGCGGCGCAGCGGCGGCAGGCGCTTGCGGCCGACCAGCAGCAGCAACGCCACCAGCGCCAGCAATGCGGCCACCACCGCGCAGGCGACCGTACCCAGCCCCATCGGGCCTTCGGTGGCGTCGGGCAGTT
The DNA here is from genome assembly GCF_022359915.1 of Stenotrophomonas sp. NLF4-10. Classification (NCBI taxonomy): domain Bacteria; kingdom Pseudomonadati; phylum Pseudomonadota; class Gammaproteobacteria; order Lysobacterales; family Lysobacteraceae; genus Stenotrophomonas; species Stenotrophomonas sp. NLF4-10. The sequence continues at coordinate 501,508 of NZ_JAKSEE010000003.1, read as the reverse complement.
CGGCGACCACGCGCAGGCCGGTATCGGGCACCGGCCGGGCCAGTGCGTCGGCACCACCGCCGAGGCCGCTGTTGCCCTTCCGCACGACGGTGAAGGCCCCCTGGCGCAGGCCGAGGAAGGCGCTTTCCGGCGATTGCAGCATGTCGAATACCGCGGTCAGGCGGGCCAGCGGCTGGCGCACGTAGGCCACCGCCGCGCGGTCCTGCAATTGCACCGGCGCGGCCAGCCCCAGCCGCGGGCCATTGCCGTCGCGCACCACGCGCGCCACCGGCTTGCCTTCGCTCATCGCCAGTTCCAGCAGCGCCAGCCGCGAATAGCCGAAGGCGGCCGGGTCGGCGTAGGCGGCGGCCAGGGTGGCATCGAGCACCTGCACTTCGTCCACGCCGGTCCAGGTTTCCCGCAGCGCGTTGGCGGCGGCCTCGGCGTCGCCGGCGGCCAGCGCGGCCTTCACCGGTTCGCGTTCGAGCTGGCGGGCGAACTGCGCGTTCTGCTCGGCCACGGCCTTGCCGACGGCGGTCACGGCCTGGTCGCGGGCCTGCTCCAGCGCGGTGCCGGTATCGGCTTGTTGCCACTGGTCAAAGGCACTCCAGCCGAACCAGCCGGCCAGCAACAGCAGCAACACCGCCAGCAGCGGCGCCGAGCGCCCCAACCCGGCAGCCTTGCGCCGGCCTTCATTCCCCTCGCTCATCGCGCATCTCCCCCGTCAGCGCACGCCGGTATGGCCGAATCCACCCGTTCCCCGCGCACTGTCAGTGAAAGTATCCACCACCTGCAAGGCCACGCGGGCGATGGGCATCACCACCAGCTGCGCGATGCGGTCGCCCGGCTCGATGGTGAACGGCTCGCGGCCGCGGTTCCACACGCTGATCAGCAGCGGCCCCTGGTAGTCGGCGTCGATCAGGCCGGTGCCGTTGCCGAGCACGATGCCGTGGCGGTGGCCCAGCCCCGAGCGCGGCAGCACCACCGCGCACAGGCCGGGGTCGGCGATGTGGATGGCAATGCCGCTGGGCAGCAGCGCGGTGTCGCCCGGCTGCAGCGTCATCGGCGCCTCGGTCGCTGCGCGCAGGTCGAGCCCGGCGCTGGCCTCGGTGGCGTAGGCCGGCAGCGGCCAGGCATCGCCGAAGCGCGGGTCGAGCAGTTGTACCTGCAATGGCTGCAATGCGTTGTCGGTACTCATGCGTCCAGCCTCTCGGTGATCAGGTCCAGCAGCTGTTCGGCCAGCTGGGTCTTGGCGGTGCCCGGGAAGTCCCGCTGGCCGTCGGCCCAGTAGGCGGTGGCGGCGTTCTGGTCGCTCTCGAAGCCGCCGCCGGCGATGCCGACCTGGTTGGCGATGATCAGGTCCAGGTGCTTGTCGACCAGCTTGCCGCGCGCGTATTTCTCCACGTCGTGGGTTTCGGCGGCGAAGCCGACCACCAGCTTGAGCGCGTCCTCCTGCGCCGCCACCTCGGCCAGGATGTCGGCGGTGCGCACCAGTTCCAGCACCAGCGTGTGGCTGCCGGGCGTCTTCTTCAGCTTCTGCGGCGATACCTGCTGCGGCGTGTAGTCGGCCACCGCGGCGGCGCCGATGTAGATGTCGGCCGGCAGCTCGGCCAGCACCGCCTCGCGCATCTGTGCGGCCGAGCGCACGTCGATGCGGCGCACGCCGGGCGGCGTGGCGATCTGCACCGGGCCACTGACCAGTACCACCTGCGCACCGCGGCGCGCGGCGGCGGCGGCCAGTGCGTAGCCCATCTTGCCGCTGGAGCGGTTGCCGACGTAGCGCACCGGGTCGAGGTCCTCGTAGGTCGGCCCGGCGCTGATCAGCACGCGCACGCCGTTCAGGTGGTCGGGCGCGGCCGCGGGTGCGGGGTCGGCGGCCAGCGCGGCGACGATCGCGTCCGGCTCGCTGAGCCGGCCGGGGCCGGATTCGCCTTCGGCCAGCGGGCCGTCCTCCGGCCCGATCACCTGCACGCCGCGCCCACGCAGCAGCGCGAGGTTGGCCTGGGTGGCCGGGTGCAGCCACATGCGGTGGTTCATCGCCGGGCATACCGTCAGCGGCGCGGTGGTGGCCAGGCACAGCGTGGTCACCAGGTCGTCGGCATGGCCATTGGCCAGCCGCGCCAGCAGGTCGGCGGTGGCCGGGGCGATGACCACGCGGTCGGCCCAGCGCGCCAGCTCGATGTGGCCCATCGCCTGCTCGGCGGCGCTGTCCCACAGCGTGGTGCGCACCGGCTGGCCGGACAGCGCCTGGAAACTGAGCGGGGTGACGAATTGCTGCGCGCCCTCGGTCATCGCCACCTGCACGCGGGCGCCGGCATCGCGCAGCCGGCGCACCAGCTCCAGCGATTTGTAGGCGGCGATGCCGCCACCGACGCACAGCAGCAGCTTGCGTCCTTCCAGCGGCCGCGCAGGCGCCTGGGCATGGGAATGTGGGCCAGTCACGGGGGGAAAGTTCCTACCTGCACAAGAATCTTTAGCTTACCCGAAGGGTCTGCCGCCGCTTATTACTCCGGGTGCACGCCGCACCCATGCTTTGGGCATGCACATCCGCGACTGGCCCAGCACCGAACGCCCCCGCGAGAAGCTGCTGGCGCACGGCGCCGGCAGCCTTTCCGACGCCGAACTGCTGGCGATCTTCCTCGGCTCCGGCCTGCGCGGCCGCGACGCGGTGCAGACCGCGCGCCACCTGCTGCAGCACCACGGCCCGCTGCGCCGGCTGCTGGACCGCAGCGCGCGCGAACTGGCGCAGCTGCCGGGGCTGGGGCCGGCCCGCGCCTGCGCCATCGCCGCCGCGCTGGAGCTGGGCCAGCGCCACCTCGCCGCCGACCTGGAGCGCGGCACCGCGCTGACCGACCCCGCCGCGGCCGGGCGCTACTTCGCCCAGCGCCTGCGGCCGCGCCCGCACGAGGTGTTCGCCGCGCTGTTCCTCGACACCCGGCACCGCGCATTGGCCTTCGAGGAATTGTTCACCGGCACCATCGACAGCGCCGAGATCCACCCGCGCGAGGTGGTACGGCGGGCGCTGGCGCACAATGCCGCGGCGGTGATCGTCGGCCACAATCACCCCAGCGGGAACCCCGAGCCCTCCGCCGCCGACCGCACCATCACCGCCCGCCTGCGCGAGGCACTGGGGCTGGTGCAGGTACGCCTGCTGGATCATTTCGTCGTCGGCGACGGCCTGCCGGTGTCGCTGGCCGCGCGTGGCTGGCTGTAGGGGCCTATCAGGACGGGCCCGGCGCACCCTCCGTTGACCTTGCTGACCGCCGCATCCGCAAGGCCGGAGCGGCCGTCACGCCGGTCAGGTAAAATACGCAGTTCCGCGCTTCAAGCAGACCGTCAACGTGAAAGCCCTCCTCCGCGCCCTGATCGGCCAAGGCATCGAAGCCTTGCGCGCCAACGGCACCCTGCCCGCCGACACCCTGCCGCCGGATTTCGTGGTCGAACGGCCCAAGACCCGCGAGCACGGCGATTTCGCCACCAATGCCGCGATGCTGCTGGCCAAGGCCGCGCGCAGCAACCCGCGCGCGCTGGCGCAGGCGCTGGTGGCGGCATTGCCGGCCAGCGACGACGTCGCCAGCGTCGAGATCGCCGGGCCGGGCTTCATCAACTTCAAGCTGGCGCCGGTGGCCTACCAGCGCGAGGTGGTCAACGTGCTGCGCCAGGGCGAGGACTATGGCCGCAACCTGGGCGGCAACGGCCGCAGCGTCGGCGTCGAATACGTCTCGGCCAACCCGACCGGCCCGCTGCACGTCGGCCACGGCCGCGCCGGCGCGATCGGCGACTGCATCGCCCGCGTGCTGGAAGCCAACGGCTGGAACGCCAAGCGCGAGTTCTACTACAACGACGCCGGCGTGCAGATCGAGAACCTCGCCCGCTCGGTGCAGGCGCGCGCGCGCGGCTTCAAGCCCGGCGACGCGCAATGGCCGGCCGACGCCTACAACGGCGAATACATCGACGACGTGGCAAAGGCCTACCTGCTCGGCCAGAGCGTGGAGCTGGAAGGCAGCACCGTCACCGGCAGCGGCAACGCCGAGGACATCGACTCCATCCGCCGCTTCGCCGTGGCCTGGCTGCGCAACGAGCAGAACCTGGACCTGGCGGCGTTCGGCGTGGATTTCGACATCTACTTCCTCGAAAGCTCGCTATACAAGGACGGCAAGGTCGCCGAAACCGTGCAGCAGCTCATCGCCTCCGGCCATACCTACGAGGAAGGCGGCGCGCTGTGGCTGCGCAGCACCGACTTCGGTGACGACAAGGACCGCGTGATGCGCAAGTCCGACGGCACCTACACCTACTTCCTGCCGGACGTGGCCTACCACCTCTCCAAGTGGCAGCGCGGCTACGAGCGCGCCATCACCGAGCTGGGCGCCGACCACCACGGCTCGCTGGCGCGGGTGCGCGCCGGTTTGCAGGCGCTGGGCGTGGGCATCCCGCAGGGCTGGCCGGAATACGTGCTGCACCAGATGGTCACGGTGATGCGCGGCGGCGAGGAAGTGAAGCTGTCCAAGCGCGCCGGCAGCTACCTGACCCTGCGCGACCTGATCGACGAAGTAGGCGCCGACGCGGTGCGCTGGTTCCTGATCGCGCGCAAGCCCGACTCGCAACTGACCTTCGACATCGACCTGGCCCGCCAGCAGAGCAACGACAACCCGGTGTTCTACGTGCAGTACGCGCATGCCCGGGTCTGCTCGCTGCTGCGCCAGGCGCAGGAGAAGGGGCTGGACCACGACCAGGCACAGGGCCTGGCTGCGCTGGCGCAGCTGGACGACGCCCTCTCGCTGGAGTTGATGAACGAAATCTCGCGCTACCCGGAAGTGGTGGAAGCGGCCGGCGTCGCGCTGGAACCGCACCTGGTCGCGCAGTACCTGCGTGAATTGGCGCACGCCTTCCACACGTGGTATCACGGCACGCCGGTGCTGGTGGACGATGCCGCCACGCGCAACGCCCGGCTCGCCCTGGCCTGCGCGGCACGGCAGACCCTCGCCAACGGCCTGGGCCTGCTGGGCGTGAGCGCACCGGAAAAGATGTAAGCAAGGAGACGTGGCGGAAATGGCAGCACGACGCGGCAAGAGCCAGGCGCGGCGCAACAGCAGCAACGGTACCCCCGGCTGGGTATGGCTGGTCGCCGGCGCGGCGATCGCGGCCGTGGTGTTCCTGGCCGCGCCCGGCCTGTTCAAGAAGGACGGCGACGGCTTCCTGCGCGTGGGCCCGCAACCCAACCCCGATGCCCGGCCGGTACCGGTGGCCGACGCCGACCTCGATGCCGGCGTGGACCTGCCGCGCCCGGCCACTGGCGACGGCAAGCCGGCGGACAAGCCGGCAACCCAGTACGACTTCTACACCCTGCTGCCCGGCAAGGAAGTGCAGATGACCGACGCCGAACTGGCCGCCAGCGCCAAGGCCGAGGCGCAACGCCGCGCCGCCGCCGAACGCGCCGGGCAGGACAGCGAGGCCCAGCGTGCACAGGCCGCACTGGAAGGCCGCCCGGTGCCGCCGGCCGCCACGCCGCTGCCGACGCCGGTGAGCGAGGCACCGCGCCCGGTGGCGGCAGCGGGCACCGCGCCACAAGCGACCCCCACCGCGGCCATCGACCGCAAGCCGGCCGAAACTACCCGGGCCACGGCTGCAGCCCCGGCGGCGGACAACGTGCGCTACATCCTGCAGGCCGGCGCCTTCGGCGCTTCCGGCGACGCCGAGGCGACCAAGGCCAAGCTGGCGATGATGGGCCTGAGCGCGCGCGTGGAATCGGCGCAGATCAACGGCAACACCGTCTACCGCGTGCGCATGGGGCCGTACGGCAGCGCCAGCGAGTTGGCCGAGGCCAAGGCCAAGCTCGATGGCAGCGGCTTGCAGGCGATGGCCATAAAAGCGCAGTAACCCCGCCGGTGGCGGTGTTACCCCAAAGTTTGCGAAGCAAACCTTGGGCCCCGTGCCCGTTGCTTCCATATCCCCGCGCCTGTCGGCGCGCCCCCTTGACTCAAGGGGGCTGCCTATTCGGCTGGAACCCGCGTAGGAGCGCACCTTGGTGCGCGATGGGGCTCTACCGGTAAAGCTCCATCGCGCACCAAGGTGCGCTCCTGCGGGGGCAAGGTGCGAAAATCGATGGTCTCTTCCCCACGGAATCCGCCCATGTCCAAGACCGCCCTGATCACCGGTGCCACTTCCGGCTTCGGCGCCGCCGCCGCCCGCCGCTTCGCCGCCGCCGGCTGGAAGGTGGTCGCCACCGGCCGCCGCGCCGCGCGCCTGCAGCCGCTGGTGGACGAATTCGGCGCGGACACGGTGCACGCCGCCGCCTTCGACATCCGCGACGGCGCGGCGATGGAGGCGGCACTGGCCGCGCTGCCGCCGGCCTTCGCCGGCATCGACCTGCTGGTCAACAACGCCGGCCTCGCCCAGGGCACCGCGCCGGCGCAGCACGCCAGCCTTGAGGACTGGCGCACGATGATCGACACCAACGTCACCGCGCTGGTCACCCTCACCCACCACCTGCTGCCGCGGCTGGTCGAGCGCCGCGGCGCGATCATCAACATCAGCTCCACCGCCGCCATCCACCCGTACCCCGGCGGCAACGCCTACGGCGGCACCAAGGCCTTCGTCAGCCAGTTCTCGCTGGGCCTGCGCGCGGACCTGCACGGCACCGGCGTACGCGTGACCACGATCGAGCCGGGCATGGCCGAAACCGAATTCACCGTGGTGCGCACCCACGGCAACCAAGCCGCCAGCGACCAGCTCTACAAGGGCGCCAACCCGATGACCGCGCAGGACATCGCCGAGCAGATCTTCTGGGTCGCCAACCTGCCGCCGCACCTGAACGTCAACCGCCTGGAGATCATGCCGACCAGCCAGTCCTTCGCCGGCTTCCAGGTCGCGCGCGAAGGCTGATTCCACCGTTGGCCGCGGGCTTCAGGCCCTCGGCTCGCCGGCGGCATGGATGTGGTAGCCGTTCTTGCCGCTGCCCTTGATCCGGTACATGGCGCGGTCGGCGCATTCCAGCAGTTCGGCCAGCGTGGTGCCGTGCTGCGGGTACAGGCTCACGCCGATGCTCACCCCCAGCTGGTACGGCTTGCCGTCCACTTCCAGCACCTCGGTGAGCGCATGCGGCAGCTTGCGCGCGATTTCGTGCACATGCTCCTCCTGCTCGAGCTGGGTGCAGATGGCGACGAACTCGTCGCCGCCCACGCGCGCGCAGATGTCGGTGCTGCGCGTGGCCCGGCGCAGGCGCGCGGCCGTCGCCTTGAGCACCTCGTCGCCGACGCGGTGCCCGGCGCGGTCGTTGATCGGCTTGAAGTTGTCGATGTCGATGAAGATCACCGCCACCTGCTGGTGCGGGCGGGTGGCCAGGATCAGGGCGTTCTCGAACAGCGCGCACATGTAGCGCTGGTTGCTCAGCCCGGTGAGCGGGTCCTGGAAGGCCATGTCCAGCGCGCGCGACTCGGCTTCCAGCAGGCGCTTCTGGAAACTCAGCAGCACCGCCGCCAGCAGCGAGAAATACTGCGCCAGCACCAGCAGCGTGCCGAGCATGAAGCCATGCGTGAACCAACCTGGCTGGCGGTCGATGATCAGGAACGCGCTGGCCCAGTGCAGCGCGAGCAGCACGCTGGTCAGCGCGGTGAGCGACAGCAGCCGCGGGTCGAGCGCGTCGCGCCGGTGCCAGGCGATCCAGCCGGCCCAGGCGAGGAAACCGGCATTGAATGCGGCCACGCCGGCGCCGCGCAGCAGTGATGGCATACCGATGGCCCAGCCGGCGAAGATCCAGGCCTCCACCCCCAACGCGGCGACCACCAGCCAGCGCATCCGCACCGGCACCTCGAAAAAGCGCGCCAGCCCGATCACCAGGCACAGCTTCTCCAGCACGTTCAGCGCGGTATAGGTGGATATGACGCCGATGCCGCCTTTCCCGCCATCGAGCAGGGCGACCAGCCCAGCCGCGACGCCAGCGCGAACAGCATCGCCGTCGCCCACCAGCCGGCGCCGGAATTTATCCGTGGCGTGCGCCGCACCCACAGGAACAGCAGGAAGAAAACGAAATAGACGGTCGAGCCAATCGTGTGGACGATCTCGTACGGCATGCGCGGGCACCCCCTGTTGTGCCTTGCCTTGCTTCCACGCAGGCGCGGCCCTCCCATTGCCTCCACCCGGCATGGGAGTACCACGGCCTCCGTTCCCCGGTGCGCAATATCGGCCGAATGTGACCGACATTACAAGTGAATGGTGATTTGCTTCACGCAAACCGGGTTCACGCGGGTACCGGCCATCCGCCGGAACTGGGGAGGCAGCCGGGCACCCGCGCGGCGAGGGCCGGCCGTCGCCGCGCCGTCGTGCTCAGCCCAGCGGCTCGTCGGACAGGTAGGTGTAGCCGGTGAGCCCGGCTTCCAGCGCGGCGTCCAGTTCGGCGGCGCGCGCGGGCGCCAGGTTGGCCGCCGCCACGCGCTGGCGGTAGGCCGCGCGCAGGTCGTCCAGCCGGTAGCCGACGTAGTCGAGCATCACGTCGGTGGTGTCGCCACGGCGCTGCTGGGCGATGCGGTAGCCGTCGCTGCCGACGCTGACCTCCACCGCGTCGGTGTCGCCGAACAGGTTGTGGATGTCGCCGAGGATTTCCTGATAGGCGCCGACCAGGAAGAAGCCGATGCGGTAGCCCTCGCCGGGGCGCAGCGCGTGCAGCGTCATTGAGCTGTCCAGGCTCTCGTTCTCGACGTAGGTCTCGACCATGCCGTCCGAGTCGCAGGTCATGTCGGCGACGATGCCGCGGCGGTCCGGGCGTTCGTCGAGCCGCTCGATCGGCACGATCGGGAACACCTGGTCGATCGCCCACACGTCGGGGATCGACTCGAACACGCTGAAGTTGACGAAATACTTGTCCACCAGCCGCTCGTTGAGTTCGTCCAGCACCGGGCGGTGGCTCTTTTCGTCGTAGCTCAGGCGCGCGCGCACGCCGTGGGCGATGGCGTAGAACAGGTCGTCGATGCGCGCGCGCTGCGGCAGGTCGATCTGGCCCAGCGCGTAGGCGCTCAGGCCTTCGGCGTGGAAATGCTGGGCCTCGTGGAACAGCTCCACCGCCGGGCGCACGTCCAGTTCGCCATGGATTTCGCGCAGGTGGCGGATCGCCGCCGGCTCGTCGTCGTGCGCTTCCGGCACGCGGCCTTCCGGCGCCTGCTCGACCTCGGCGACGTTGGCGATCAGCACCGCGTGGTGCGCGGTCATCGCGCGGCCGCATTCGGTGACGATGCGCGGCTGCGGCAGGCCGTTGGCCTCGCAGGCCTCGGCCAGCGGCTGCACGATGTTGCCGGCGTAGGAATCCAGCCCGTAGTTGATCGAGCAGTAGCTGCGCGAGCGGGTGCCCTCGTAGTCGATGCCGAGGCCGCCGCCGACGTCGACGTGGCTGATCTTCGCGCCCAGCCGCGACAGTTCGACGAAGTAGCGGGTGGCCTCGCGCATGCCGTTGGCGATGTCGCGCACGTTGCTGATCTGGCTGCCCATATGGAAGTGCAGCAGGTTCAGGCAGTCGGCGTACTCGGTGTCGCGCAGGGTCTTCCACAGGTCCAGCAGCTGCCGCGGCGACAGCCCGAACTTGGCCTTGTCGCCGCCGCTGTTCTGCCACTTGCCGGCACCCAGCGAGGCCAGGCGCATGCGCACGCCGATGCCCGGCTTCACCTCCAGCGCCTTGGCCTCCTCCAGCACCAGCTTCAGCTCGGAAGGCTTCTCGATGACGATGAAGGTCTGCAGGCCGAGCTTGCGGCCGATCAGCGCCAGGCGGATGTATTCGCGGTCCTTGTAGCCGTTGCAGACGATCAGCCCGCCCGGGCGGCTCAGCGCCAGCACCGCCATCAGTTCCGGCTTGGAACCGGCCTCCAGCCCGAAGCCCTCGCCATGGTGCGAGGCCAGCGTGCCGGCCACGCCCTGGTGCTGGTTGACCTTGATCGGATACACGGCGGTGTAGCCGCCGGCGTAGTCCCAGTCCTGCTGCGCCTGCGCGAAGGCGGCCTGCAGCTTGCCAAGGCGCTGGCCGAGGATGTCCGGGAAGCGCACCAGCAGCGGCAGCTTGGCGCCGGCGGCGCGGGCCGAGTCGACGATCTGCGGCAGCGACACGGCCGGTCCCTGCATGCCGATGGGGCGCACCACGACATGGCCGTTGCCGTCCACGTCGAAATAGCCATCGGACCAGTGCGGGATCGAATAGGTCTTGCGGGCCTGGTCGAGGGACCAATTACTCATCGGTGTAGCGGCTCGGTGGGGCGAAAGAGCACGCATTCTAACGTCTGCGGGGCAAGGGTCCGTTACAATCCGCGCCCGCGCCTTCAGGCCCGGCTTTCAAGCCCCTCTCCCATCGGGAGGGGGGTTGGGGTGGGGGGCAACGGAGTCACGATGGTTCAACCATCATGGACTCCGTTCGCCCCTCATCCGCCCTTCGGGCACCTTCTCCCGGAGGGAGAAGGGCTTGTCCCCCAACTCCCAGCAGGACCACCGCCCATGACCACCCACGACAACTGGTTCATCGAACACTTCCAGCCGACCGGCTCGGCCATCGGCTTCCGCATCACCGGCAAACTCGATGAAGTGCAGTCGCCGTTCCAGAAGATCGAGATCTACGACAGCACCGACTGGGGCAAGCTGATGGTCATCGACGGCGCGATGATGCTGACCACGAAGGACAACTTCTTCTACCACGAGATGATTTCCCATCCCGTGCTGTTCACCCACCCGGCCCCCAAGCGCGTGGTCATCATCGGCGGCGGCGACTGCGGCACCCTGCGCGAGGTGCTCAAGCACCCGGGCGTGGAGAAGGCCACCCAGTGCGACATCGACGAACAGGTCACGCGCATGGCCGAGAAACATTTCCCGGAACTGTGCGAATCCAACGGCGACGTCCGTGCCGAACTGCTGTTCGACGACGGCGTGGCCTACATGGCCAACTGCGCACCGGGCAGCGTGGACGTGGTGATCGTCGATTCCACCGACCCGGTCGGCCCGGCCGAGGGCCTGTTCAACAAGGCGTTCTTCGAGAGCTGCTTCCGCGCGCTGAAGGACGACGGCCTGCTGGTGCAGCAGAGCGAGTCGCCGCTGGCACTGCTGGATTTGATCAAGGACATGCGCGCGGAGATGGGCAAGGCCGGCTTCGCCTCGTTCAAGACCCTGCCGTTCCCGCAGCCGTGCTACCCGACCGGCTGGTGGAGCGTGACCGTGGCCAGCAAGCAGGCCGGTTTCGGCTTCGGCTTCCGTGAAACCGACGCCGCCGCCAAGCCGTTCGACACCCTGTACTACACCGCGCCGCTGCACACCGGCGTGCTGGTCAGCCCGCCGTTCGTGGCCAAGGCGCTGGGCGAATAAGCCCGCACGCCACCGCAGCGCTCCACCCCCGACCCCGCGCCGGCCACCGGCGCGGGGTTTTTGTTGCCGCCATCCACGGTGACCTCCTTCGAGCCATCGGCAGGCGATGTCAAAACCGCTCCCGGCGGTTTTTGGTCGTGGCGCCCCACGCCGGCACCGGAAGTGAACGCCACCGCAACAATCCGTTGCGCCATTTCGGCTCTTACATTTTTTTGACATTCAGGTTTTATGGACTGCCCAGTTCTAGAATTCAGCCCACGTTTCATCCCCCGCAAGACCGGCAGTCTACGGCGCTTTCCGCGCCCCGCGCCGGGTCAGGAAAGCCTTCATGAACACCGTGTCCGTCTGCTGCGGCGATATCGCCGTTCCCGCCCCCGTCCAACTGCTCAAGCGCGGCGAACGCCTGCTCGAACCCGACGTCTATTGCACCGAGTTCAATGGCCAGCCGGCCGTGTTCAAGGACTACCGCCGCTACCGCGGCACGCTGCTGGCGCCGGTCGCGCACCTGCTGGTGCGGCGCGAGGCCGGGGTGCTGCGGCGGTTGCAGGGCTGGAAGCACGCGCCGGCCCTGCTGGGCACCATCGGCGGGCTGGCGCTGGGCATGGAGTTCGTACCCGGCGACACCCTGAGCAGCGTGCAGCACGCCGGCCAGGAGGTGTTCGACCAATTGCAGCGGGCGTTGTCGCGCCTGCATGCGGCCGGCATCACCCACAACGACCTGCACGGGACCAACATCGTGGTCAGCGCCGGGGTGCCGGTGCTGCTGGATTTCACCTCGGCCCTGCGCACCCCGCGCTGGCTGCGCAATGGCCCGATCAGCCGCCAGCTGCGCCGCAGCGACATGAAGAACCTGGTCAAGATGCGCCAGCGCCTGACCGGGCTGGCGCCGACGCCGGAACAGGCGGCGCTGCTGGCCGAGCCGGGCTGGGTGCGCACGCTGCGCAATGCCTGGAAGCGGCTGTACCGGCGGATCAAACAGCAGGATTGAGCCATCTTCCGCAGCTGCCGGGCTTGCCCGGCAGGGGCCTTGCCGGCAACGCCCGGCGGGGCAAGCCCCGCCGCCACGGGTGCAAAGCGGGCGGTCAGAGCGCGTCGGCGTCCAGCTCGCCGGTGCGGATCCGCACCACGCTGCCCAGGTCGTAGACGAACACCTTGCCGTCGCCGATCTTGCCGGTGCCGGCGGCCTTGACGATGGCTTCCACCACCTCGTCGGCCTGGGCATCGGTGACCGCCACCTCGATCTTCACCTTGGGCAGGAAATCGACCACGTACTCGGCGCCGCGGTACAGCTCGGTGTGGCCCTTCTGCCGGCCGAAGCCCTTGACCTCGGTGACGGTGATGCCGGCCACGCCGCGTTCGGCGAGTGCTTCGCGCACGTCATCCAGCTTGAACGGCTTGACGATGGCCATGATCATTTTCATCGGTCGGTTCCCTGTCGGTGTGCCGGCGAAGGATACCCCGCGCCACCGCGGGCAGGGCAAACGCGCAGGCGAGGGATTATCCTTACCGCCCGACGCAACAGAGCCTGATGGCCGCGCGTGCCGGCACCGAGCAACATCGGCCGGCCCCCTGCGGAGACTGCCCATGATCGACCTGAACCACATCGACGCCCTGGCCCGCCGCCTGAGCGAACTGGTGCCCCCGGGGCTGCGCGAATCGCGCGAGGAACTGCAGGCCACCTTCAAGGGCGCGCTGCAGGCCGGCCTTGCCAAGCTGGACCTGGTGACCCGCGAGGAATTCGAGGTGCAGCGCGCGGTCCTGCTGCGCACCCGCGAGAAGCTCGACGCGCTGGAACAGGCCGTCGCCGCGCTGGAAAAACACCCCGCCAACGACGCCTGAGGCGCCGGCCGTGAGCCTGGCGCTGGTGCACGCCCGCGCCCGTGCCGGCGTGCACGCGCCGCCGGTGCGGGTGGAAGTGCACCTGTCCGGCGGCCTGCCCTGCACCCAGATCGTGGGCCTGCCCGCGGCGGCGGTGCGCGAGGCCCGCGACCGCGTGCGCGCAGCCATCCTCTGCGCGCAGTTCGAGTTCCCGGCACGGCGCATCACCATCAACCTGGCCCCGGCCGACCTGCCCAAGGACGGCGGCCGCTTCGATCTGCCGATCGCGCTGGGCATCCTCGCCGCCAGCGGCCAGATCGACCGCCAGGCGCTGGCCGGCCACGAGTTCATCGGCGAGCTGGCACTGACCGGCGAACTGCGCGGCGTCGATGGCGCGTTGCCGGCCGCGATCGCCGCCGCACGCGAGCAACGCACGCTGGTGGTGCCGCCGGACAACGCCGAGGAAGCCGCGCTGGCCGGCAACGCGCAGGTGAAGGTGGCCCGCACCCTGCTGGAAGCCTGCGCCGCGCTGGCCGGCGAGAAGGCGCTGCCGGACGCGCAGGCGGTCACCGTGGCGCCTTCGCCGCTGCCCGATCTTGCCGACGTGCGCGGCCATGCACAGGCGCGGCGCGCGCTGGAGATCGCCGCCGCCGGTAGCCACCATCTATTGCTGGTCGGCTCGCCCGGCTGTGGCAAGACCCTGCTGGCCTCGCGCCTGCCCGGCATCCTGCCCGAGGCCAGCGAGGCCGAGGCGCTGGAAACGGCCGCCGTCGCCTCGGCCGGCGGGCATCGCGTGGACCCGGCACGCTGGCGGCAGCGGCCCTTCCGCTCCCCGCACCACACCGCCAGCGCGGTGGCGCTGGTCGGCGGCGGCCCGCAGCCGCGGCCGGGCGAGGTATCGCTGGCCCACAACGGCGTGCTGTTCCTCGACGAACTGGCCGAGTGGAAGCGGCATGCGCTGGAGGTGCTGCGCGAGCCGCTGGAATCGGGCGTGGTCACCATTTCCCGAGCCGCGCGCAGCACCGCGTTCCCGGCCCGCTTCCAGCTGGTCGCGGCGATGAACCCCTGCCCCTGCGGCTGGGTCGGCGACCGCAGCGGGCGCTGCCGCTGCTCGGCCGAGGCGGTCGCCCGCTACCGCGCGCGCATCTCGGGGCCATTGCTGGACCGCATCGACCTGCACCTGCAGGTGCCGCGGCTGCCGCCGGCCGAGCTGCATGGCGATGCCCCGGGCGGCGAAACCAGCGCCGCCGTGCGGACGCGGGTGGTGCAGGCCCGTGCCCGCCAGCTGCAGCGGGCCGGCAAGGCCAATGCCTGCCTCGACCCCGGCGAGACCCTGCGCGACTGCGCGCTGGCCCGCCCCGACCAGGCCCTGCTGGAACAGGCGATGGAACGCCTGCAGCTGTCCGCGCGCTCGATGCACCGCATCCTGCGCGTGGCCCGCAGCATCGCCGATCTCGCCGGCGCCGACGCCATCGAACGCCCGCACCTGGCCGAAGCCATCGGCTACCGGCAGCTGGACCGCGCCGCGGAATGATGCCTGCTGCCGGAAACCCGTAGATGCGGGGCTTGCCCCGCATGGGGCTTTCCCGGTGAAGCCCGGTCGCGACGGGCGTCGCTCCTATGGGTTTGGCGGATGCCGGCGCCACGGTCGCTGCCAATGCGACGACAATGGGCGACGCTCGCCCTTCCCCGCTGCGGAGCCGGACATGGACAGGATCGAACGCCCGTACTACCCGATCATCTACGTGCGCGGCTATGCGATGACCCGCGCCGAGATCGTCGAGACCACCTCCACCCCGTTCATGGGCCTGGAGGCCGGCTCGACCAAGATCCGCCAGGCGCAGGACGGCTCGGTGGTGAAATTCGTGTTCGAATCGCCGCTGGTGCGGCTGATGAAGGACCACGGCTACCGCGACGTCTACGACGGCGGCGCCGAACTGCGCAGCGGCATTTCGCCGCGCAGCATCGTCATCCACCGCTATTACGACGTGGCCGACCCCGCCTTCGGCGGCGGCAAGGCGCCGTCGATCACCGAGGCCGCCGCCAGCCTCGGCAGGCGCATCCTCGAACTGCGCAACAGCGTGTGCGGCGGCAACGCCACGATGCGCCGCGATTTCCGCGTGTACCTGGTCGCGCACTCGATGGGCGGGCTGATCTGCCGCTGCCTGCTGCAGAACCCGGAGGTGGCCGGCGCCGAGGCGCGCGCGCTGGTGGACAAGGTGTTCACCTACGCCACCCCGCACAACGGCATCGACATCGCCGGCATCAACGTGCCCGACCTGCTCTCGCTCAACGACCTGAACAACTTCAACCGCGGCAACATGGCCAAGTACCTGAAGGTGGCCAAGGACAAGGTCAATACGCTGGGCGACTCCGGCTTCCCGCCGTCGCGGCTGTTCTGCCTGATCGGCACCAACAGCCGCGACTACGCGGTGGCGCGCGGGTTGTCCTCGTTCGCAGTCGGCGCCTTCAGCGACGGCCTGGTGCGCATCGCCAACGCCTACGTTGAGGGCGCGCCACGCGCCTTCGTCAACCGCAGCCACAGCGGCCACTTCGGCATCGTCAATTCGGAAGAGGGCTACCAGAACCTGACCCGCTTCCTGTTCGGCGATACCTGCGCCACCGCGCAGTTGGACATCGCCGCGCTGCCGCTGCCGCCGGAGATCGAAAGCGCGCGCAAGCGCGGCAAGCAGGTGCGTTCCTCGTACTACATCGAGGCCACCGTGGCGCCGCGCGGCGCCTACACCTACCAGCTCACCGCGCGCACCCAGGCCAACGAATGCGCGGTGCGCCGCGAGTACGGCGAGCTGTTCGACGGGGACGGCAACCTGCGCCGCGATGCGCGCTCGCCGGTGCTGTTCTCGGTGTTCCTGGACAGCCGCCGCATCACCGCCGGCAGCGAGATCGCCTTCTCCATCGAGCTGGCGGTGTGCAACGCCGGCTACGAGGTGGACGGCGCGCTGTTCCTGAAGAACCACATCCCCGGCGAATACCTGTTCCGCAACACGCTGGTGCTGTTCGCCAAGCCCGGCGAGGACGGCCAGTGGCGGCTGCGCTACGTGTGGGGCGACGACCAGTGGGCCGGTGGCCCGAAGACCCGGGCCGAACTGGACAGCGCGCGCAGCCGCGCCATCGGCATCGTCCAGCAGGCGCCGGACGTGTTCTCGGTGCCGCTGGCCTCGGCTAAGGGTTTTGCCGCCGAACTGAAGATCGCGCTGTCGGCATGGGCGTGAACGGCATCGCGAAAAGGGTGCGCACCTAGCACGACCCCAGGCGCACGAAGCGCTCCACCTCGTCCAGCCAGACGATGTGGATGCCCGCATCGCCGGTGTCGATCCGCAGCTGGCCGTTGGTGCCCTCGTTGCCTTGCGGGTCGAGGAACTGCTGGACCGTCGGCCGGTCGGGAAGCGTGCCCACCCGCGTCGTTCCATCGCGCAGGTGCAGCTCGACCGTCAACTCCGCGTCGAGCGCCAATTGCAGTTCCTTCAATCGTTCGATGGTGGCCTGGTCCACATGGACGCGGGGAGCTGTTCTGCTCATTGCATGCCTCGCCTGTCATTCGTTGCGTGGAAAGGGAAAATCCGGTGACCACGCGCCAACCGTTCCGCGCTCAGGTGCCGGTCTGCGAAGTGGGCGCATGCAGCGGCTTGGATTGCGGCGACTTGTCCTGCCGCAGCCAGATGCTCAACACGACGATGGACAGCACCGCGAGGAATTCGCTTTGCCAGTTCTGCATCGACTCGAACCAGAACCGCGCACTGCACAGATGCTCGAACAGGCTGATCGCGGCCTGGCCCTGCATGACCCGCTGCTCGTTCTTGTGCAGCCAGCTGCCGCCGGCGTGCCCGGCGAAACTCAGCAGGAACAGCAGTGCATACGCCAGCGACAGCGAGTTGGCGTACAGCACCTTGCAGATACCGCCCCTGCGCAGCGGCCACGGCCGCGTGCCGGCTTCCACCCGTTCCCGTTCCTCGCCCGGGTCCAGCGGCCGCGATTCGGCCGAGCCTTTCTGGCGCAGGCCCACGGTCAGCAGCACGTACATGCCCATCTGCAGGAACTCGCTTTCCCAGTTTTCGAAGGTGGCCGACAGGAAGTGCCCGCTGGCCAGGTACCGGCGCAGCGATTCCGGCACGGCGCCGGCATCCAGCAGCTCCGCGTTGTGCACCAGAAACCCGGACCACACCTGCCCGGAAAGGAACACGGCGAACAATGCCAGCAGCATCAGCGACAGGCCATTGCGGCGGAAGAAGGATGACGGTTCGTTGCCCATGTGCGGTCTCCGGCGATGACAACGCAAGCTGGACGCCGATGCTGCAAGGACGCGTAAAGGAATCGTGGCGGACGTCGCCGCCCCGGTCACATCCATGAACCGGCGCGCGCGGAGACGACGGCGTGAACGCAGGCGGCGCCGGCTTCACGTGCGGATCAAGCGGCGGCCGGAACAATCGCCGGTACCTGCCAGGAGGTTGTGCCATGTCCAGAGACCGCAAGGATCCGCCGGATCCGTCCGAAGACCGCCAGTGCGGGGAAACCCGCAAGCAGCACCACGAGCGCAAGCAGCACGAAAGCGCCAACCACGACGAAGCGCTGGAAGAGACGTTCCCCGCCAGCGACCCGGTATCGCCCTTCGTCCCGGCCAGGACGCCCGAATGAACCGTGCCCGGCCACGCGCATCCCGCTGCGTGGCCGCCGCGGTGGCGCCACACAGCGCGCGACGCTAGAACCAGCGGCGATGGCGCCCAAGCAGGAAGGCGCCGGCGGCCAGCAGCAGCAACCCGCCGACCACGGCGAAGAACCCCACGTCGTCGGTCTTGAAGAAGCCGGCGCGGAAGTTCATGCCCAGCGCGCCGACGATGGTGGCCAGCAGGCCGGTGACCACGGTGACGAAGGTGAGCACGCGCATGGCGTCGTTGGTGCGCAGCGCGGTCTGGTTGCTGAACAGCTCGAAGCTGCCCAGCACCAGCTCGCGGGCATTCTCGACCATGTCCATCGCCCGCTCGAAGCGGGTGTCGAGCGCGACGAAATGGCGCTCGGCGGTGCGGTTCTCGTCCGGGCGGAAATCCGGCCGCGACAGGGCGCCGAACACGCGGCGGTGCGGGGCCAGCATCCGCCGCAGCCGCGAGGCCCAGCGCCGCAGCCGCTGCAGCTCGGGCAGCATGTCGCGCGCGCGCTCGCCGAGGATGCGGACCTCCAGGCGCTCGATGGCGATCTCGTAGTCGTTGATCGCCGTGAAGTAGCTCGCCAGCTGGCGGTCGAGCAGGGTGGCCACGAAGCTCTCGGCACACAGCACGCCCAGCGCACCGTTGCCCCACTGCCGCCCGCGCATGTCCTCGACGAAGTCGATCGGTTGCCGGTGGAAGGTGACCACGCGGTTGTCGCCGGTGATGCACGACAGCACGCTGCCGGCAAGCTTCTCGCGGTTGCCGCTGCCGCCGGCGGCGATGACCCGCACCCAGAAATGCCCGCCCTCCTGCCCCATCTCCGGCGCGGTGCCGCCGTCCACGAAGGCCCGCGCCGCCGCCGGCAGTTCCCAGGCCTGCCATACCGCATCCAGCATCGCGGCCGGTGCGTCGCCCAGGTCCACCCACGCCAGCGCGTCGTCGCCGGGGCAGCATTGCGCCAGCGCCTCCAGCGCGACCGCGCGGGAGTGGCCTTCGGCATCGAACACGCGGCAGAAGAACGCCCCGTCCGCCGGGGGATCGTCCGCCGTGCTGGCCGCCGCGGTCGCCACGTGCGGTTACAGGTAGTCCTTGCGTGCGTTCTCCGCCCGCGCCGCGCCGATGGCGGTCTGCACGTCCTTGCGTTCCTCCGGCGGGGGCAGCACCGCCGGCATGCCCAACTGCTGGATCCACAGTTCCCGCGCCCAGCCCTTGGTGTGGTACAGGTGGTGGTCTTCCTGTTTCTCCACGGCCTCGTAGGCCTGCATCAGCACCTTGGCATGCGGGCCACGCCTGCCGGCGACCTTGCCGATCAGTTCCCAGTTCAGGTGGTCCTTGGTTTCGGCAAGGACGACGCATTCGGCCGCCACCAGCTCCGCCTCGGCGGGTCTGGCGTTGGCCAACGCCATCTCGATCGCGGCCACCAGCGAAGCGCCCAGGTGGGCGACGACCTCGCGGCCGGGGCTGGCGGTTTCCGTATCCAGGCCAAGCTGCCCGAACACGCGGGTCAGGATTTCCTCGTGGGTGCGGGTTTCGTCCAGGTAGCCCTGCCACTCCTTGCGCAGGTCCTCGTTCCCGGTGGCGCGCAACGCGGCGGTATAGACCTGGATGCCGCCACGCTCGGTTTCCAGCGCCTGCAGCAACAACTCGGTGACGGATGCTTCATCTGCTTTCGTGGCCATGCCTGCTCTCCTCGTCGGGACGGCCGGTATAGCCAGCCATCCGCAAAGCACGCGTGAGCCGGCGTGAACGGCAGGTGTTGGCCGCGGCGGGGCCTCCCGTGCGGGCAGGCCCCGGCCCGTCAACCGACCACCAGCGACCAGGGGATTTCCGATCCGTTGAACTTGAACTTGAACCCGTCGCAATCCACCTGCCTTGCCAGGTTGCCGCGCTCGTCGACCAGCGTGCTGACCTCTATCCGCGTATCCGCCGCGGCGGGCCCGCTCCTGCTCGGGATGCCGGCTGTCCTGATGTCGGCCATTTCCCTGGAAACGATCGTGACCGGGCGCAGCTCCCGCCCCGGGCCCTCCAGATAGAATTGAATGCCTTTCACGGTGCGATGTCCTCGAGATCATTCCCCCATCCAGCGCCACCTTTTCTACAGGTGGCGGGGTTAAGGCGCCGGGTACGGCATGCCTTGCATTCGTTAAGCGGCGACATGGAACGCGGCATGGATCGCGACATGCCCTTCACGCCGATACGCCACCGCCGCGCTTTCCCACCGGCCGCGCGTGCACGCGCCCCTCACCAATGGCTGCATGTTCTTAATCCATGCCCCGACACGATGGCGGCGGAGCATTCCTGCTCCCCAAGTGGAGGATCGACATGAAGACTCGCAAGCTCAAGCAACTCCTGTTCGCCACCTTGGTCGCCACCGGTTGCGCGGGAACCGCCATCAGCGTCCAGGCCGCCGGCCAGGCCACGGCCGGGCAGGAATCCGTGCAGCCCGGCAGCGACACCTGGATCACCACCAAGGTCAAGGCCGAACTGCTCGCCACCAAGGACGTTTCCGGCCTGGACATCAAGGTCGAGACGGTCAACGGCGTGGTTTCCCTGAGCGGCACCGTGGACACGCAGGTCGAGGCCGACCGCGCGGTGGCGGTGGCGCGGGCCATCGAGGGTGTCAGCCGGGTGGATGACAGCGGGCTGGTGGTGCGCAACAAAAGCTGAAGCTGAGCACGCCACCCGCGGTGGTCCGCTGGCCTTGCCGGCCGGCGGACCCACCCGCGCCTGCCGGCGCGATCATCCGCGCCGCTTGCGGGCCGACCGCGAGACGCTCCTGTCCAGATCCTGTTCGATCGCGGCGATGTCGCCCCACGGATGCGCCTTCATCCGCGCCATGCGCCGCGGCGCGGAAGCCAGCGTGCAGGCATCGCCGCGCTTCACTCTTCCCGGTTCCTCCCAGCGCAACGGCATCGCCACCGGTGCTCCCACCCGCGCACGCAGCGAGAACGAGGCCACGCTGGTCGCGCCGCGGCCGTTGCGCAGGTAGTCGATGAAGATGCGCCCCTTGCGCTGCGCCTTGCCGGCGGTGGCCACATACGACAACGGATCGGCCGCGGCCATCGCCTCGGCGAAGGTGCGCGCGAATTCCCGCACCCGCGACCACGGGCAGGCCGGCCGCAACGGCGCCACCACGTGCAGGCCCTTGCCGCCGGAGGTACGCACGAACGATTCCAGGCCGAGCGCGCGCAGGCGGTCGCGCACCTGCCGCGCGGCCGCCACCACCCGCGGCCAGGCCACGCCCGGCGCCGGGTCGAGGTCGAACACCATGCGGTCGGCCTTGTCCGGGTCATCGGCCAGCGCGCCCCAGGGGTGGAATTCCAGCGCGTTGAACTGCACCAGCTCCAGCAGCGCATCGGCGTCGCGCACGACGAGGTAGTCGGCGCGGGTGCCGTCCTCTTCCTCCAACGGCAGCGCATCGACCCGCGCCATGCCCGCCAGCAGGTGCTTCTGGAAAAAGCACGGCCGCTGCGCGCCCTGCGGGCAGCGCACCACCGACAACGGGCGGCCGGCGATTTCCGGCAGCAGCCAGGGCAGCATGGTGCGGTAGTAGGCGAACACGTCGCACTTGCGGATGCCCGCGCCCGGGTACACCACGCGGGCCGGGCTGGTGAGCGTCACCGCGGCTGTGAACTTCCCGATCTGGTGGTGGCTGCAGGCATTTCCGGCTCCCGGTGGGTGTGGGTATCCGCCGCACGCAGGCCGGTGATCATCCTGCTGTCGGCGTGGATCATCTTGAATGCGGCCTGCCGCGTTGGCGCCCCCCCATCACCAGCATGGGCTTGGTCCCGTTGCACCCGGGGAACCGCCACCAACGCCGACCGGCATGAAAAAGCGCCGCGGCGATTTCACGGCGGCACCGGGAACAGGCCGGGCACCGAGCGCGACGAACGGGTGTCGCCGCCCAGCGACTGCGCGACGACGGCCAGCGCGGCGCGCTTGCGCCGTGGCGTGATCGCCGCCACGCAGTCGCCGGGCACCCACAGCGCGAACTCACGCATGTTGGCGTCCTGCGCGGTGGCCAGCACGCAGGAATCGGCGGCCACGCCGGTCAGCACCAACCGTCGCACCTGCAGCTTGGCCAGCAGGATCGTCAACGGCGTGGCGAGGAAACCCGAGTGCTTGGGCTTGAGCACGTGGTAGTCGTGCGGGCGCGGCGCCAACCGCCGCGCCACCGCCGCCGCATGGCCGCCGGCATCGGCGCAGGCCGTCACCAGGTCGCTGAACTGCCCCTGCCAATGGGCGAAGTTGTCGTTGACGTGGATCACCGGTGCCGCGGCGGCGTCGAAGCGGCGGCGCAGGCGCACGATGCCCGCGCAGGCCGCCTCGGCGGCGGCACCGAGCGCGTCGCCGCCGGCGAAATCGAACAGGTTGATCATGTCCAGGATCAACAGCGCGGTCGCATCGCCGTGGCGGGAGGCAAGGGCCTGCCCGCCACCGTCGCCGCCCGCCTTGCGCTTCGTGCCCATGACCGGCCGCCGCCGCTCAGCCGCGCGGGCCGCCCATCACCGGCAGGATCGCCCCGCTGATGTAGCTGGCGGTCACCGGCGAGGCGAGGAAGACGTAGGCCGGCGAGAGTTCCTCCGGCTGCGCCGGCCGGCCCATGTCGCTGTCCTTGCCGAACCTGGCGACATCCGGGGCCTGCTTGTCGGCCGGGTTCAGCGGCGTCCACACCGGCCCCGGGGCGACGCAGTTCACCCGGATGCCGCGGCCCAGCAACTGCGCGGCCAGCGCCTTGGTGAAGGCATGGATGGCGCCCTTGGTGGCGGTGTAGTCGAGCAGCGACGGGCTGCCGAACAGCGCGGTTTCCGAGCCGGTGTTGATGATGCTGGCGCCTTCGCCCAGGTATGGCAGCACCGCGCGCGCCATCTGCACGTAGCCGGCGATGTTGGTCTGCAGGGTTTCCTGCAGGTGCGCGTCGTCGAGGTCCTCCAGGCGGTGGCAGTGCAGCTGGAAGGCGGCGTTGTTGACCAGGATGTCGATGCCGCCGAGCGCCTCGTTCACCTGTGCGGCCGCCGCGTTGCAGAACGCCGGGTCGCGCACGTCGCCGCTGATGGCGATGCAGCGGCCGCCCTCGTCCTCGACCGCCCTGCAGGTTGCCTCCGCGTCCTCGTGCTCGTCCAGGTACAGCACCGCCACGTCGGCACCTTCGCGCGCGAACAACAGGGCCACCGCGCGACCGATGCCCGAGTCGCCGCCGGTGACCAGCGCGCGCATGCCCTGCAGCTTGCCGCTACCCAGGTAGTCGGGCGCCAGGTAGCGCGGCTGCAGTCGCAGGTCGTGCTCGTTGCCCGGCTTCTTCAGGCTCTGCGCGGGCAGTTTCGCCGGCTGGCGGCGGGTGCCCGCCTGCACCCCGCCGGACGGTGCCGGCTTCGGCTTGCCGGCGCCCTGCTGCTTCATCTTCGCCTGCATGCGGCGCTGGCGCTCGGCCGTCGCCTCCGCCCCGGCGCGGGCGGAGCTGGCGCTCTTGCCGGCGGCCTTGCGGGCAGGGGTTTTCTTGCTGGGGGTCATGGGCTCGATCTCCGGTGTGGGTTCGCGGGCACGTCGTGATGGGCGCTCAGCCCGCGGAGGCATGGCGGGCGCAGTGTTCGCAGCAGAAGACCGCCTTGCCGACCTCCACGCCGTGGCCGATGACGGCGCACTCGCAGTGCGCGCAGCGCGGTGCCATCGCATGGATGGCGCATTCGAACGAATCGAAGGTGCGCGTCACCGCGCCCTGGGTGATGGTGAAGCTCCTGTCGTAGTTGTTGCCGCAGACGTCGCAGGTGGCCATGGGTGTTCCTCGGTTGCTTGCCGGGCAACCGATTCTTCGCGGGCCGGTGCTGCGCGGCAGTGAAAAAACGTGGAAGCGCCGTGTAGGCGCGCGCCCGCTCAGCGCGGCGCCGGGCAGGCCTTCAGCACCTTCAGCGCCGCCCGTTCGCACTGGCGGATGCCGCGCAGCGCGCGCAACGGCCGCAGCGCGCCGTCCTGCCAGGCACGGAACACGCGCGGGTCGATGTAGGACTTCCGGCAGACCGCGGGGGTATTGCCGAGCGTCGCGGCGACCGCGGCAACGACCCGGTTGCGCAGCGGCGCCAGCGTCCGTTCGCCCGCATCCGCCGGTACCGGCAACCGCGCCAGTTCGATCATCGCGGTCAGGGTGGCGCCCCAGGTGCGGAAATCCTTGGCGGTGAAATCGCTGCCGGTCAGCCGCTTCAGGTAGGCGTTGACGTCGCCCGAATCGACCGGGCGCACCCGGCCCGCGTCGTCGCGGTACTGGAACAGCGGCTTGCCGGGCAGGTCGTGGCAGCGCCGGATCAGCGCCACCAGCCGCCGGTCGTCTATCCGCAGGTGCTGGGAACGGCCGGATTTCCCGGCGAAGCGCATCTCCGCGCGCGCCCCCGCGCACAGGTGGAGGTGGCGGTTGCACAATGTGGTCAGGCCGTAGGAATGGTTGCTGCGCGCATAGGCGTCATTGCCGATGCGTGCGTAGGTCCTGCCCATCACCGTGACCACCAGGGCCAGCACCTTGTCGCGCGGCAGGCCGGGCAGCGCCAGGTGCCGGCGCAGCTTGCCGCGCAGCGCCGGCAACGCCCTGCCGAAGGCGAGGATGCGGGCGAACTTGTCCGCGCCGCGTTGCCGCACCCAGTCCGGGTGGTAGCGGTACTGCTTGCGCCCGCGCGCGTCGCGGCCGGTGGCCTGCAGGTGCCCATCGGCGCGCGCGCATATCCACACCTCGGTGTAGGCCGGCGGTATCGCCAGCCGGCGGATCCGTTCGAGTACCGCGCCGTCGCGTACCGGCGCACCGGCGCTGTCCACGTAACGGAAGCCGCGCCCGGCGCGCTGCCGCGAGATTCCCGGCTGCCGGTCGTCGCTGTGGCGCAGGCCGGTGCCGCGCAGCGTGCGCGAGGGCGTTTCATGGGCGTTGGCGCTTGGCATCAGGGGGAGGCAGGGCGGGGTTCTCCGGCGCTCGGCAGGGGCGCCGCATCACCAGGGCGGCACGCTCAGCACCACGGCCAATGCCAATACGACGATAACGATGACGATGATCCATCGGCGGGGAAACCTGCGGCGCTGCGTCATGTGCGGAGCCCTCTGGCGGGTGTCGATGGCCCGAGGGTGCGGCAGGCGGCGTCAAGATGGCGGGAAGCGCGGCGCCGTCGTCGGCTCGGAAGGAAGGCCGCAATGTGGAGGGATGCGGTTACGCCTCCGGGTCGGTACGGCCCGTTACCGCGACGCGATCGACGAACGCTTCGATTCCCAGCGGGCGTGCCAACGCATAGCCCTGCCCGTAGCGCACCCCCGCCGCCAGCAGCAGTTGCACCTGCTCCATCTTCTCGATGCCCTCGGCAACGGTCTGCGCCTCGACGGCGTGGGCGATATTGACGATTTCGGGGATCAGGTTGGAGCGCACCGTGGCGTCTTCCAGCTCGTAGACGAACGAACCGTCGATCTTCAGCAGGTCGGGGGAAAGCTGGGTGACCGACCTGAGGTTGGAATAGCCGGTGCCGAAGTCGTCCACCGCGATCAGGAAGCCCCGGGCCTTCAGCCGCTGCACTTCCGGGATCAGCTCGCTGGACAGACTGTGCTCGGTGATCTCGATGCAGACTTCGAGGTCGTTGCGGCCGGTGGCCCGCAGGGCCTGTTCCAGCAGCGGAATCAGCACGTCCGGCTCGATGCTTTCGGGAAAGCAGTTCAGGGCGATGCCGAACCTGCCCTCCCATGCCGGCAGGTGCGCCGCCAGTTCCCGGATCGCCTTGCGCGCGACCGCATGGTCGAAGCGACGCTGCAGGCCGGCGCCGCGGATGGCCGGGATCATCCGGTCGGGCGCCCAGGTCGTTTCACCCTCCCGCAGGCGCGCCAGCACCTCGCAGCCGACCGGACGCAGCGTCGCCAGGTCGAACACGGGCTGGTAGACCAAGGCCAGATGGGCTTCGTCGCAAAGCAGGCCGATGCGGTTGCGCAGGCTGCCGAGCCGGTACACGAAGGGCGTGACCGTCCCGATGACCAGCCCGGCGATCAGCAGCGATCCGGCCAGCAGCACCGGCAGCAATGCGTTGCCCTGCACGATGGCCGGCAGGTTGCGCCGCGTCTGCAGCACCACGTCCTGGCCGGGCGCCATGCTGACCCGCTCGTAGCCCAACCCTTGCCACGAAAGGCTGGAGCCCTCCAAGTGGCCGGCACGCGCCTGCATCGCCGGCAGGGCCCGGGCCTCGATGCCGTTGGCATTGAGCAGGAACAGCCCGTCCGTGGTGCGCAGCCATACCGCGTCGGCGCTGGCGTACAGGTCGTCGGTGGCATAGGGGCTGACGACGACGTTGACCGGCGGGCGCTGGATGATGGTGGCGGCCACCTTCCTGCCCGCCATCGTCAGCGGGACGTTGGTCAACAGCTCCAGCCCCGACCGCGAGACATGGACCGGGTAGTCGTCCTTGATCGGCACGGACAACCGCCCCAGCGCCGTGGAGCAGATCAGCTGCCGGTTTTCGTCCAGCACGCCGATCTCGCGCAGGTAGCGGGAGCCCAGCAGTTCGGCATTGAGGTCGACCAGGCCCTGGTCGCTGCAGTTCAGCCGGCCCTTGCGGGCCAGGCGGTCCAGCAGCCCGCTGCCTTCCGCGGTGACCTTCTGCATCAGCTGCAGGGCCGCGTCGTGGCGCTGCGCCGTCCGGCTCTGGTCGAGCCATGCAACGGCGGCCACCGAGGCCAGCATCAACGCGAGGGAGACGAATATCCCGATGCCGCAGATGAAGACCCTCGGCATCCTGGCGATCTTCAGCAGCAACCAGTGGCGCACCTTGTGCAAGAAGCCTCCCGACCTTGCCGCGCGGCTCGAAGCCAGCCGTTGGAATCGTATGCGCTGTTCAACCGGGCGACAACGTCGGCTGGACGGCCATGCGCCAACCGCAGCCGATGACGACCGGGAAATGGTTTGGAAGATGGCGCGCCCGGAGGGATTCGAACCCCCGACCAATGGCTTCGGAAGCCACTACTCTATCCGGCTGAGCTACGGGCGCGTTGTCTGTTGCGGCGGGAGCGTTGCACTCCCGGACCGGCCGGCATCGCCGGGCGGAGGCGCATTCTAACGGCAAATGCCCGCGCAGGTCTGCCCCCGTGCCCCGAGGGCGGCGGGGGCTGCTGGTAATCTTCGCGCATGGGTTACGAACGACACGAACCGCCGCCGGCTCCGCCACCGTCGCGGCTGCTGCCTTACTGGAAGCTGATGCGCGCCGACCGCCCGATCGGCACCCTGCTGCTGCTGTGGCCCACGTGGTGGGCGCTGTGGCTGGCGGCCGGTGGCCTGCCGCCGCTGTGGACGCTGTTCGTGTTCACCGCCGGGGTGTGGCTGACCCGCTCGGCCGGTTGCGTCATCAACGACTACGCCGACCGCTGGCTGGACCCGCACGTCAAGCGCACCCGGGACCGCCCGCTGGCTACCGGCGCGGTGTCCGGGCGACAGGCGCTGGCGCTGTTCGCCGGGCTGATGGGGGTGGCGTTCGCGCTGGTGCTGACGATGAACCGGCTGACCGTGCTGCTGAGCTTCGTCGGCGTGTTCCTGGCCGCCACCTACCCGTACCTGAAGCGCTACACCCACCTGCCGCAGGTCTACCTGGGCATGGCCTTCGGCTGGGGCATCCCGATGGCGTTCGCCGCGGTGCAGGGCGAGGTGCCGCCGCTGGGCTGGGTGCTGTACGGCGCCAACATCCTGTGGTCCACCGCCTACGACACCTGGTACGCGATGGTCGACCGCGACGACGACCTGAAGGTCGGCTCGCACTCCACCGCCATCCTGTTCGGCGATCTGGACCTGGTGATCCAGGGCATCCTCTATGCGCTGTTCCTCGGCGCGATGGCGCTGGTCGGACAGCGCGCGCAACTGGGCGCGTGGTACTGGCTGGGGCTGCTGGTGGCCGCCGTGCTGGTGGCCTGGGAGTTCTGGCTGGCGCGCAGGCGCGAACGCGAACCGTGCTTCAAGGCATTCCTGCACAACAACTGGGTGGGCGCGGCGCTGTTCGCCGGTATTGCGGCCAGCCAGTATCTGGATTGATTGGGGTAGCTGGCATGATGCCGGTGATGCGCCTGTCGTGAAGGTTCCGCGGCCGGTACTGGTGCCAAGGGTGGTGGTGAGGGCATGCGGGGCGAGCCCCGCATCTACGGCTTTCGAGCCGACCGGCGCGGGTGCGGGTCACTGGCCCGCGGGCGGCTCCCACAGCTCGACCTTGTTGCCGTCCGGGTCGATGACCCAGCCGAACTTGCCGAAGTCCGAGGACTCGGTGGCGTCGAGCACGTCGCAGCCCTCCGCGCGCAACGCGGCCAGCAGCACGTCGAGGTCGTCCACGCGGAAGTTGACCATGAAGGTCGCCGAACCCGGTTCCATCTTCTTCGTGTCGCGCGCGAACACGCTCCAGATGGTCATCCCCGGCGCGCTGCCGGGGCCGCCCCACGGGAACACCGCCCCGCCCCACTCGCCCACGTCCAGCCCGAGGTGGTCGCGGTACCAGGCGCCAAGGCGCACGGGGTCCGCGGACTGGAAGAAGATGCCGCCGATGCCTGTCACGCGCTTCATTGACCTGTCTCCGGATTGGCTCGCGCCCGTGGTCCGGCAGCATGCCACGGCGCCATTGCCGCCCGGCATTCACGGCACCCGCGCGCAGACCCAGGCATCGACACGCGTCACGCCGGCCCGGCGCAGCGCACGGGCGGCCGCGTGCAGGGTGGCGCCGGTGGTCATCACGTCATCGACCAGCGCCACGTGCGGCGGCAATGGCCCGGCGGCGACGAAGGCCGCGCGCAGGTTGCGGCGGCGCGTGGCTGCATCCAGCTCCGACTGGGCGGCGGTGGCGCGTACCCGGCGCAACCCGGCCAGCAGCGGCAACTGCAGGTGGCGGGCCAGCGGCCGCGCCAGCTCCAACGCCTGGTCGTAGCCCCGCTGGCGCAGCCGCGACCGGTGCAGCGGTACCGGCACCAACGCCTGCGGCGGGTCGGCGGCGGCCAGCCGCTCGCCCATCAACTGCGCCAGCAGGCGTCCGGCGGCAAGGTCGTGGTGGAACTTGAAGCGGCGCAGCAGGCCATCCACCGGCGCGGCGTACAGCAAGGCGGCGTGCACCTGTTGCAGCGGCGCGCGCGCCTGCCAGCAGGCGCCGCACAACGTACCGGCGCTCTCCGCGGCCGGCAGCGGCAAGGCGCAGCGGCGGCAGGCACTGTCCAGCCACGGCAGGCCGGCGGCGCAAGCGGCACACAGGTCGCGGCCGGCGGCCGCCGGTTCGGTGCAGACCAGGCAGGTCGGCGGGAACAACAAGCCGGACAACCGGCTACCCCATATGTAAACCCGCTCTGAAATCGATTGGTTGACAGGGGTGACCATGCTCACCAGACTGCCGCGTTTCCCCTGCCCGAATCTGTCAGGAAACCACGATGTCCGCCGTCATCCGCCACGACTGGAGCCGCGAGGAATTGCTGGCGCTGTTCGACCTGCCGTTCCCCGAGCTGCTGTTCCGCGCCGCCAGCGTGCACCGCGAACACTTCGACCCGACGCAGGTGCAGGTGTCCACGCTGCTGTCGGTCAAGACCGGCGGCTGCCCGGAGGACTGCGCCTACTGCCCGCAGGCGCAGCGCTACGACACCGGCGTCAACGCGCAGAAGCTGATGGACACCGACGCGGTGGTCGAACGCGCGCGCGCGGCCAAGCACGCTGGCGCCTCGCGCTTCTGCATGGGCGCGGCGTGGCGTTCGCCGAAGGACCGCGACATCCCCAAGGTGGCGGCGATGATCGCCGAGGTGAAGGCGCTGGGCCTTGAAACCTGCGCGACGCTGGGAATGCTCGAAGGCCATCAGGCCAAGGCGCTCAAGGACGCCGGGCTGGACTACTACAACCACAACCTCGACACCGCGCCGGACTACTACGACTCGATCATCCACACCCGCCAGTACCAGGACCGGCTGGACACGCTCGAACACGTGCGCAACGCCGGGCTGAAGACCTGCTGCGGCGGCATCGTCGGCATGGGCGAGACCCGCGAGCACCGCGCCGGCCTGCTGCTGGCGCTGGCCAACCTGCCGGCGCACCCGGATTCGGTGCCGATCAACCGGCTGGTGCAGGTGGCCGGTACGCCTCTGCATGGAAGTGCGGAGCTGGACCCGTTCGAGTTCGTGCGCATGATCGCGGTGGCGCGCATCGCGATGCCGCGCTCGATGGTGCGGCTGTCGGCCGGGCGCGAGAGCATGAGCGACGAATTGCAGGCGCTGTGCTTCGCCGCCGGCGCCAACTCCATCTTCTACGGCGAAAAGCTGCTGACCACCGGCAACCCAGACACCGAACGCGACCAGGCGCTGTTCGCGCGGCTGGGCATCCGCCCGATGCAGGTGAACGTCGATGCCGAGGACCATGACCACCCGAACACGGTGCACTTGGACATCGCCCCGCAATGCGGCTGCGCGCAACCGGCCTGACGCCCGCCGGGCGGGCATCCCGGTAAACTCGTCGCCACCGGATCGGGACAGGGGAGTCGGCGGATGATGGGGCGCATCGGGCTGTTGGCGTGCGTGCTGGCGCTGTGCGCGTGCACGGGCATCCACCGGGATTTCACCCAGTCGTTCGTGGATGCCAACCGCGGCCTCGACGACGACGCGTGGGCGGCGGCGTATTCACCGGAGATGAAGCTGCTGGCCGTCGGCCGCGATTCGGGCCGGCTGGAACTGTGGGACGCAGACAAGCCCGACGCACGGATCGCGGTGCAGGCGCACGAGCTGCGCCCCCAGGGCTTCGCCTTCGGCCCCGAGGACGGCATCGTCATTACCCAATCGGCCAGCGGCAACATCGACATCGGCGACATCGTCCAGCTCGAGAACGGGCCGAAAATATGGGACGCGCGCAGCGGCAAGCTGCTGCACGCCTTCCGTGATCCCAACTGGCTGCCCGGCGCGGTGTCGGCCACGCCGGAACGCGGCCTGTACCTGCTGGCCAGCAGTGATGAGTTGCGCATCTACGACCACGCCAAGCGCGCGCTGGCCGGCGAGCCACTGCGGCTGCAACAGGACGGCAGCGTCACCTGCATCGACTGGGACAAAGCATCCGGCCTGATCGCCGTCGGCACCGCCAAGGGCGTGGTCCTGCTGCTCAGGTTGCACCGCGACGCGGCGGGGCCGCGGCTGGAGATCGTGGACCGTCGCGCCCTGCACGAACCGGGACCGCGCAATGACCTGCTTGCGGTGATGCTGCTGGACCAAGGCACGCGGTTGGTCACGGTGCAGCATTCGCCCGAACGGGCACGGGCGCTGCGCGACGACGTGCCACCGCTGTACCACGGGCTGCAGCACGAAACCGTGCGCTGGAACCTGGCCGGCTGGCAGCGCGAGCACGTGTATTCCAGCACCTTGGTCGGCGTGCACCAGGCCGGCTTCACCCGCGGCGAGGACTGGCTGGTGCTGGCCGGGGTGGCCGGCGGCACCGCGCGGATCGAGGGCAGGATCGAGCTGGTCGACCTGCGCAGCGGCGTGGCCTGGCGGTACAAGGCCAATACCACCCACGCCACCGCGGTGCTGCTGCCGGCCGCGCGCGAGGGGCTGGTACTGGGCAACGGCCGCGCCACCCGCGTCAAATACCTGGACCAGGCCGACAGCGTGCCGTGGTCGGCGCCACGCTGAGCGCGGCGACCCGGCGGTTCAATCGGCCGACACCGTGCGCCCGCGCGCCCAGTCGCGCAGCGCCTGCACCTGCTCGGCCATCAGCACCGACAACGGCCGCGTGTTGCGGATCTCGGCCATCAGCAGGTCGGTGTCCAGCGGCTTGCGCTCGGCGTGGGCGGCGTACAGGCCGGCGACCACCGCCTGCTCGATCTCGGCGCCGGAAAACCCATCGGCCGCCGCCGCCAGCGCCGGCAACGCGAACGCCTCGGCGTCCAGCCCGCGCTTGCCCAGGTGCAGGCGCAGCAGTTCCACGCGGGTGTCCGGCGCGGGCAGGTCGACGAAGAAGATTTCGTCGAAGCGGCCCTTGCGCAGCAGTTCGGCCGGCAGTTCGTGCACCTGGTTGGCGGTGGCGACGATGAACACCGGCGCCTTGCGCTCGGCCATCCAGGTCAGCAGGTAGCCCAGCACCCGGCGCGAGACGCCGCCGTCCTCGCCGCTGCTGGCCAGCCCTTTCTCGATCTCGTCGATCCACAGCACGCACGGCGCCAGCTGCTCGGCCGAGGCCAGCGCCTGGCGCAGGTTGTTCTCGGTTTCGCCGTGGTACTTGTTGTAGAGCGTGCCGAAGTCCAGCCGCAGCAACGGCACGCCGAAGCCGGCGGCGGTGGCCTTGGCCAGCATCGATTTGCCGCAGCCCTGCACGCCGAGCAGCAGCATGCCGCGCGGCGGGTCCAGCCCCGGCGGCGCGTCGCCGGCGACGAACACCGCGCGGCGCTGCTCGATCCAGCGCTTCAGGCGCGCCGCGCCGGCCACCTCGCCGAAGCGCGCGCTGTCGTATTCGTAGTGCAGGTGGCCGCTGCGGTTGAGCAGCTCGAACTTCAGCTTGGCCAGCTGCGGCAGGTCGTCGGCATGCAGCGCGCCGTCGCCGTGGATCAGCTGGCGGGCGATGCGCCGCGCATCGGTCAGGCTCAGGCCCTGCAGGTTGCGCAGGATCTGCCGCACCGCGTCCTGGTCCACCTCCACGCGGCGGCCGCCGTTCTCGCCGGCGTAGGCCGCCGCTTCCTCGCGCAGCATCTTCAGCAGCGCGTTGGCGTCGGGCAGGCGCGGGTTGAAGCGGGTCGCCAGCGGTTCCAGTTCGGCCGGCAACTCGACCTTGGCGCCGACCAGCACCAGCACGTGCGGCTGGCTGTGGCGGCGCTGCACGATGTCGCGCAGCAGCCGCTGGTGGCTGGCGTAGCCGAGGTAGGGGTGGAAGTCGAGCAGCAGGTAGATGCCGCGCTGGTCGGCCTCGTGGATCATCCGCAGCACCGAGCTGGCGTCCGGCGGGCCGCTGGCCTCGTCCTCGCGGTCCATGTCGATGCGGCGCAGGCCCTCGGTGATCGACCAGCGGTACAGCGCACGCCACACGTTCATCAGCGCCTGCCGGAACAGCTCCACGATCCGCGCCTCGTCCCGTGTCTCGATGACGATCAACGGCGTGCTGGCGCGGATCAGCGCGGTCAGGTCCTGCAACTCGCTCATGGGGGCTCCGGCGGCGGGGCCGACAAGATAGCAAAGCGGCAGGGGCATCGTGGTTGCACCCAGAGTGATGCAGGGGCGACGTCAGTCGCGACCGGGCCGTACCGGGAAAGGCCCGGTCGCGACTGACGTCGCTCCTGCGGGTTGTCTCCCCGGCACGGGCCCCGCCCGGCGACTACCGCGGCCATCGCTTCGCGGTGTACGCTGCCGGCCAGTCCCGCGCAAAACGAGGCGTGCATGAAGACGATCCTGGTGGCCGGTTCCAAGGGCGGTGTCGGCAAGACCACCATCGCCACCCATCTGGCCGCGCATTCGGCGCTGGCCGGGCAGGCGACGGTGATCGCCGATGCCGATCCGCAGGGGTCCAGCACGCGCTGGGCGCAACGCCGCGCCAACCTTGAAAGCGCGGTGCTGCCGGTGGACGTGCACCGCAGGAAGAACTGGGAAAAATTCATTCCCGAGGGCGCCGAGCAGGTGATCGTCGACGCCCCGGCCGGTGCCTACGCCGAGGACCTGGAGCACTTCATCGACGCGGCCGACGCGATCGTGGTGCCGGTGCTGCCCTCGGCGCTGGACATCGAGGCCATCGTCGGCTTCCTGAACAGCCTGTCGAAGATCAAGCGCGTGCATTCGCGCGCGCTGCCGGTGGGGCTGGTGCTCAACCGCACCCGGCCGTGGACGCAGACCTCGCAGCAGGCGCGGCAGATGCTGGCGCAATGGCCCTACGAAGTGGTCGCGCAGCTGCGCGACAGCCAGAGCTACGTGGTGATGGTCGGGCTGGGCCGCAGCCTGTTCGACTACCACTCGGCGATGGTCCGCGAGCACCAGCAGGACTGGGCGCCGCTGCTGCACTGGTTGAACAAGGCCTGACCCGGAGTGATGCCCCGCCATGCGTGAACTGATCCTGCTGCGACATGCCCATGCCGAACCGGCCGACAACGGCCTGGCCGACATCGACCGCCCGCTTTCCCCGCATGGCCTGGCCGAGGCCGAGGCGGCCGGGCGCTGGCTGCTGGAACAACGGCTGGTGCCCGACCGGGTGCTGTGCTCGCCGGCGCGGCGCACCCGCGAAACGCTGGAGGCGGTGCTGGCGCTGACCGGCTACGTCGAACAGCGGCTGGACCCGCGCATCTACGACGCCACCCCCGGCGCGCTGGCGGCGCTGGTGGACGAGCACCGCGAGGTCGAGCGCCTGTTGCTGGTCGGCCACAACCCCGGCCTGGAGCAGCTGGTGGCGCTGATGCACAGCGGCCAGTCCGGCGACTACCGCGGCATGCCGCCGTCGGCGGTGGCGGTGCTGGCGCTGCCGAAGGAGGCGACCATCGAGCCGGGCGTGGCCAGGCTGGCGGCGTTCTGGTGGCCCTGAGCCCATGCCGGCGGTACGCGGCGCCCTGCTTGCCCTGCTGCTGGCGGTAACCGGCGCTGCGTCGGCGACGCAGCCGCTGCCCTTCGACACCACCCACTCGCGCTTCGGCTTCGAGATCCGCACCCGCTTCGGGCAGCGCATCGAGGGCGAATTCCCGCACTTCGAGGGCTGGCTGACGGTGCTGCCGGACGGCCGCCACCAGGTGCACCTGCGCATGTATTCCCGCTACGTCGAGATCCCCGGCAAGCCGCGCTACACCAGTTGGATGCGCGGCGAGGATTTCTTCGACGCTGCCCATTACCCGCTGGTCGAATTCGAATCCGAGCCGTTCGAGCCGAACATCGTCAACCAGGGCGGCGACGTGCAGGGGCAGCTGTCGATCCGCGGCATCAGCCGGCGCGAGACGCTGCACGTGGGCGAACCCGAATGCGCCCGGCCCGGCTATGATTGCGACCTCGTCAGCCGGGGTACCGTCTTGCGCGGCCGTTACGGCATGGACAACTGGCAGTTCGCCCTGAGTGACCGAGTGACCTTCATCCTGCGCACGCGCCTGACCGGCGCGCCCCAACCGTGACCCTGCCCGCACGCCTGTTGCTGCTGGCCGCCGCCATGCTGGCCGGCGGCTGCGCCTCGCTGTCACCGCAGCAGCGCGAGCGCGCAGAAGGCATCGCCGTGGCCGCGCGCTCGACCGTGGTGGACTGCGGGCGCCCGGACCGCTGCGCGCTGGATTCGCCGCTGCGCGCGCTGGGCGGGCAGGCGATGGCCGAAACCGCCGCCGCCGGTGCGCCGCGCCATTACGCCACCCTGCTCGACGAAGGCGAACTGTCGCTGGTGGCGCGGCTGAACCTGATCCGCAGCGCCACCCGCAGCATCGACCTGCAGACCTACATCTTCGACACCGACGACAGCGCGCGCATGGTCATCGACGCACTGCTCGACGCCGCCCGCCGCGGGGTGAAGGTGCGGGTGCTGATCGACCAGCTCTCGGCCATTTCCAACCTGCAGATGCTCGGCGCGCTGGCCGGCGCCCACGCCAATTTCGAGCTGCGCATCTACAACCCCACCTTCGGCAAAGCCGTGCCGAACTACTTCGACTACGCCGGCAGCGTGCTGTGCTGCTTCCGCCGCTTCAACCAGCGCATGCACAACAAGCTGCTGGTGATCGACGACGTCATCGGCGTGGTCGGCGGACGCAACTACCAGGACGACTATTACGACTGGGACGCCGAGTACAACTTCCGCGACCGCGACGTGGTGGTGGCCGGCCCCGAGGTGCGGGAGATGGCGGCCAACTTCGACGCGTTCTGGAATGCGCGCCGCAGCGTGCCGGCCGAGCGCCTGAACGACGTCGGCCGCAGCCTGTTGCGGCAGGGCGTGCCGCCGTTGCCGGACCCGGCGTTCCTGCGCCCGGAGCGCATCGCCCGGGTGGATGCCGAGGCCGACGATGCGGCGTTCGTCGCCAGCCGCTTCGTGGACACCGCGCTGCCGGTGCGCGCGGTGAGCTACGTCGCCGACCTGCCGCGCAAGCACCGCCGCGAGCGCGCCGGGCAGCCACCGCCGCCGCACCTCACCGAACCGCGGCTCGACGCGCTGATCGCCGGCGCGCAGTCCGAGGTGCTGCTGCAGACCCCCTACCTGGTGCTGTCGCGGCCGGCGCGGCGCCTGTTCGAGGACCTGCGCGAGCGCGAGCTGCCGCCGCGTGTGGTGGTATCCACCAACAGCCTGGCCGCCACCGACAACCCCATCGTCTATGCGATGGCCTACAAGTACAAACGCCGCAACCTGCGCGAGCTGGGCTTCGACATCCACGAATACAAGCCGTTCCCACAGGACGCGCCGGTGGACTACGCCAACCTGCTGCCGCCACCGCCGGGCACGGCGGCGCCGCCGTCGGGCCGCAACCCGTTGCTGGGCGCCAGCGCCGCCGGCAGCAACGCCCGCGGCAGCGCCCGCCCGCCCGCCGGCAACGAGATCGAGCGCGAGGTGCTGCGTACCGAGACCCGGCCCTCGTTCCTCGGCAGCAAGGCGGTCAACCGCCCGCTGCCGGTGACGCGCGAGGGCGCGCGCATGGGCCTGCACGCCAAGTCGCTGGTGGTGGACCGTCGCATCGGCGTGGTCGGCACCCACAACTTCGACCCGCGCAGCGAGAACTACAACACCGAAGGCGCGGTGATCATCGACGATCCCGCCTTCGCCGAAGCGCTGGCGCAGAGCATCCTGCGCGACACCCGCCCGGAAAACGCCTGGGTGGTGGCACCACGGCAGAAGCCGCCGGTCCTGTCGGGCCTGAACTACAGCCTCGGCAAGGCCTCCGAGGCGCTGCCGGTGCTGGATTTCTGGCCGTGGCGCTACGCCACCAACTACGAGTTCCGCCCCGGCCCCGACTGCCCGGCGCCGCTGCCGCGCCAATCCCCGGACTTCCACCGCTGCTACGTGGCGGTGGGCGATTTCCCGGAAGTGGCGGTCGGCCCGAAATGGCTGCTGGTGCGGATGCTGACCGCCTTCGGCGCCGGGCTGGTACCGATCCTGTAGATGCCGCCGGCGCGGCATGCACGACGCGTGGACGGCGGCCGCGCTGCAATGGCCGCACCGTCCGCAACCGGAGACCCGTCATGCCCCACGCCTTCAAGGTCGGCGACCACGTCCGCTGGAATTCCGAGGCCGGCCACGTCAGCGGCCACATCACCAAGGTCCACACCCGCGACACCGAGTACAAAGGGCACATGCGCCGCTGCAGCCCGGACGACCCGCAGTACGAGATCCGCAGCGACCGCACCGAGCACGTCGCCATGCACCGCGGCGCGGTGCTGGAGAAGATCGGCTGAGATGGGCGACGCCGCCACCCTCTGGACCATCGGCCATTCCACCCGCGGCTGGGAGGAGTTCCTCGCCCTGCTGGCGACGCAGCGCATCGAGGCGATCGCCGACGTGCGCCGCTTTCCCGGCTCGCGCCGCTACCCGTGGTTCACCGGCGAAACGATGGCCGCGAACCTGCCGGCCGCCGGCATCGACTACCTGTGGCTGCCGCAACTGGGCGGCCGCCGCCGCGTGCAGCCGGGCTCGCCGAACGGCGGCTGGCGCAACGCCTCGTTCCAGGGTTATGCCGACCACCTGTACAGCGCCGAGTTCGCCGAAGGCCTGGAGCAGCTGCTGCAGCTGGCCGTCCGCCGCCGCACCGCAGTGATGTGCGCCGAAGCGGTGTGGTGGCGCTGCCACCGCCGCCTGATCGCCGACGTGCTGACCGAACGCAGCATCCCGGTCCTGCACATCCTCGACGCCGGCCACGTGCAGCCGCACGTGCTGACCGGGAACGCGCGGATGGTCGATGGCCAGCTTGTCTACCCGCCCGAACAGCAGGATCTGTTCGGCGCAAAATGATTGCTCTTCCTGCGTTTCCACTCGGGACAAGGTGCCCCAGGAGAGCGGAGCACTCCCGTAGAGCGGGGCTTGCCCCGCTGAAGCCTTTTCGGTGGAGCTCCAGCGGGGCAAGCCCCGCTCTACAAGAGCCGCACACCCTGCAAGGACACCAGATCAGCCCGCAGCTATAAACTGCCGCTTTCTCCAGCATCCATTCCACACATGGCCTTCCGCGCCCCGGTCTCCCTCGAAGCACTCAACCGCCTCAGCCAAGGCACCCTGATCGAACACCTCGGCATCGTCTTCACCGGCGCCGGCGACGACTGGCTGCAGGCCACCATGCCGGTGGACCCGCGCACCCGCCAGCCCTACGGCCTGCTGCACGGCGGCGCCTCGGTGGTGCTGGCCGAAACCCTCGGCAGCAGCGCCGGCAACCTGTGCGTGGACACCACCACCCACATCTGCGTCGGGCTGGAGATCAACGCCAATCACCTGCGCGCGACCCGTACCGGCACCGTCACCGGCACCGCCCGCGCCGTGCACGTCGGCCGCACCACCCAGGTCTGGGACATCCGCATCGAGAACGAGGCCGGCAAGCCGGTCTGCGTCTCGCGGCTGACGCTGGCGGTAGTGCCGGCCTGACACTGCATGGCGCCGTGCGGAAACGCTTCTCATCCAGCTGGCGGAAGCCGGACCGCATCCGGTATCGTGCGCGGATGACTTCCCCCCGTCCCGCCCGCCAGGGCCGCGTGGCGCGTGCCTTCCGCTACCTGTACCGCGTGCCGCTGCTGCTGGTCCACGTCCTCGTGTTCCTGCCGTTGATCCTGCTGCTGATGGCACCGCCGTTCGGCCGCCTCGGCGCGGCGGCCGACCCGCTGGAACACAAGGTCGTGCGCTGGTGGTCGGGCGGGCTGATGTGGATCTTCGGCTTCCGCCTGCAGCGCCGCGGCCAGCCGCTGCCGGGGGCGGTGCTGTTCGTCGCCAACCACGTCGGCTGGGTCGACATCAGCATGATCCACAGCCAGAAGATGGTCGGCTTCGTCGCCAAGCGCGAGATCGCCAGCTGGCCGCTGGTCGGCTGGGTGGCCAGCCGCGGCCACACCATCTACCACCAGCGCGGCAACACCGAGTCGCTGGACGGGGTGATGGGGGAAATGGCCAAGCGCCTGCGCGAAGGCCGGCCGGTGGCGGTGTTCCCGGAAGGCCGCACCCGTGGCGGCCACGAGGTCGGCCCGTTCCACGCGCGCATCTTCCAGGCCGCGGTGGAAACCGGGGTGCCGGTGCAGCCGGTGGCGCTGCGCTACGGCGTGCGCGGCGACGCGCAGACGATGGTGGCGTTCGCGCCGGGCGAAAGCTTCGCCGGCAACTTCCTGCGCCTGCTCGGTGAGCCGGCGCGCCGCGCCGAGGTGCACTTCCTCGCCCCCATCGGCAGCCACGACGGCGAAGGCCGCCGCCACATCGCCGAAACCGCGCGCGCGCGCATCGTGGCGGTGATGGAGGGCGCGTGAGGCGATGGCGGTGGTCCGCGCCATTTCCCGCACGCATCGCCCGGCATGGCCGCCATGCTGAGCGCCGCCCAGTACCGACCGCCGCGCTGGCTGCGCAACCCGCACCTGCAGTCGATGCTGGCCTCCAGCAGCGTGCGCCTGCGCCGCGGCCAGCGGCTGCTGGCCGGCAGCGGCGCAACCACCCGTGAACTGATCCTCGGCGGCGGCGACGACGTGCGCCTGCAGGCCTGGCACAGCCACGTGCCTGGCACCGCCCCGGTCGGGCTGGCGCTGCTGCTGCACGGCTGGGAGGGCAGCGCCGAATCCAGCTACATGCGCATGGCCGCCGCGCGCCTGCTCGGGCAGGGCTTCGACGTGGTGCGGCTGAACTTCCGCGACCACGGCAACACTCACCACCTCAACCCCGGCATCTTCCACTCCTGCCGCATCGGCGAGGTGGTGCATGCCGCCGCCGACGTGGCCAGCCGCTTCCCCGGCCTGCCGATGGTGGCCGCCGGCTACTCGCTGGGCGGCAACTTCGTGCTGCGCCTGGCCCTGCACGCGCCGGACGCCGGCGTGCCGCTGCGGCACGTCGCCTCGGTCTGTCCGGTGCTGGACCCGGCGGTGACGATGGAGAGCATCGAGCGCGGCCCGGCGATGTACGACTGGTATTTCCGCCGCAAATGGACCGGCTCGCTGCGGCGCAAGCGCGCGCTGTTCCCGGAGCTGGCCGACTGCGACGACGACGTGCTGAAGCTGGACATCCGCGCGCTGACCGGCTGGCTGGTGAACCGGCATACCGACTTCGCCAGCCTGCAGGACTATTTCGACGGCTACTCCATCGCCGGCCAGCGGCTGGCCGGGCTGCAGGTGCCGGCCAGCATCCTGATGGCGCAGGACGACCCGGTGATCCCGTTCGCCACCTTCGAGCATTGGCAGCTGCCGGCGCACGCGCAACTGGAAACCGCGCGCTGGGGCGGGCACTGCGGCTTCCTCGAGAACCTGCGCGGCGACGGCTTTTCCGAACGCTGGGTGGCGCAGCGGCTGGCCGCGGCCATCGCGTAGGGGCGGGGCCTGCCCCGCCCGTGCACATCGCCGCCGAGGGCATGCGGAGCAAGCTCCGCATCTACAATGCGTGTTTTGTGCTCTCACGCCGGACCACCATGCAAGACACCCTCATCCAAGCCCTGCGCCGCAACGCCACCGACGAGGCCGTGGCCACCGCCCGGCAGTGGGTCGCCGCTGAACCGCAGCAGCCGCAGGCCCACCGCTGGCTGGCGCTGGCGCTGCAACAGCATGGCGACGTCGACGCCGCACAGGCCAGCCTGGAACAGGCACTGGCGCTGGCGCCGGACGATGCCGCCCTGCACCTGCAGCACGCCGGCCTGCTGCTGGCGCAGCGCCAGCTCGACGCCGCCGGTGCCGCGCTGGACCGCACCACCGCGCTCAACCCCAACGAATTTTCCGCCTACCTGATGCAGGCGCACCTGGCGCTGGCGCGCGAGGACATCGACGAGGCCGAACGCCTCGGCCGCCTCGCCGCGCGGGTGCAGCCGGACAGCCCCGAGCTGGGCGCGGTCGAAGGCATGGTCGCGCTGCGCCGCGGCGACGTGGACCGCGCGCTGGCGGTGCTGTCGGCCGCCAGCCAGCGCCTGCCCGACGACCCGCGCGTGCTCTACGCGCTGGGCTTCGCCTATCTCGGCAAGGGCATGCTGGCCTTCGCCGAGCAGGCGTTCCGCCGCGTCCTCGAACTGAACCCGGCCAACCACGCCCTGCACGGCCTGCTGGTGCAGCTGGCGCTGCGCCAGGGCCATACCGACCGGGCCGCCGAGGCCATGCGCCAGGTGCTGGCCACGCCACAGGGCGACAACCCCGGCATGCACCGGCTGGCCGGCGAACTGGAACTGGCCTCGGGCCAGCCGCTGCAGGCGCTGGAACACCTGCGCCCGCTGCTCGCGCAGCTGCCCGGCGACCGCGCAACCCTGCAACTGCTGCTGCTCGCGTGGCAGCGACTGGGCCGCGACGAGGAAGCGCGCAGCGAGCTGGACGCCGCCCTTGCCAACCATCCGCAACTGCACGACCTGTGGCTGTCGCGGCTGGCGGTAGCCGCGGTCGGCAGCGACGAAGCAGTGGACGTGGTCGAACGCTGGCTGGCGGCGATGCCCGAACACATCCCGGCGCTGGAAGCGCGCATGCGCCTGCACGACATGAAGGACGAAGCCGACGACGCCGAAACCGTGGCCAAGCACATCGTCGCGCTGGAACCGGGCCGCGCCAGCGGCGAGCAGCGCATCGTCGAAGCCCTGCTGGCACGCGACCCGGCCGCCGCCATCGCCCACGTGCAGGCCCTGCTCGACAACGCCCCGGCCGCGGCGAAGCCGGCATTGCGCGGCTGGCTGGGCGCGGTGCAGGACCGTGCCGGCGAACCGGCGGCGGCGCTGGCCACCTGGCTGCAGCAGCATGCCGACCAGGCCCCCGCGCGGCTGCCGCTGCCGCCGCAGGCCAAGGCCCCGGGCGAATGGCCGGCGCTGGGCGAAGTGGCGCAGGACAACCAAGTGCGGCCGATGTTCGTCTGGGGCGCCCCCGGCTCCGGCGTCGAGCGCGTGGTCAGGGCGATGGCCGCGGCCAGCCCGGTGCTGCGCGGCGACCGCTTCGGCCCCACCCCGCCGGACGACGCCTTCCAGAATTTCAACACCCTGCAGCGCCTGTCCGACGGCAGCCTCGATGCCGCCCAGCTCGTGCAACAGTGGCGCGACGGCCTGCCGGCGCGCGGCATCGCCGACGCCAACGTCATCGACTGGCTGCTGTGGTGGGACAACGCCCTGCTGTGGGCGCTGCGCCCGCAGCTGCCGGAAGGCCGGCTGGTGGTGGCGCTGCGCGACCCGCGCGACATGCTGGTGGAATGGCTGGCGCTGGGCGCCCCGGCGCCGCTGGCGCTGGCCTCGGCCGACGAAGCCGCGCGCTGGCTGGCGCGCGCGCTGGAACAGGTGGCCGACCTGCACGAACAGGACCTTTACCCGCTGCTGATCCTGCACACCGACGCCGCGGCCAACGACCCGGCGGCAATGGCCGCGCTGCTGGAACAGGCCTTCGGCCTGCGCTTCCCGGTGGCGCGCAGCCTTGGCCCGACCACCATCGCGGCCGGCCACTGGCGCCGTTTCGCGCAGGTGCTGGCCGCCGAATTCGCCAAGCTGACCCCGGTCGCGGTGCGGCTGGGCTACCCCGAGGCCTGACCCGCAGGAGGACATGATGAAACTGAGCAGCCAGAGTTTCGGCAACGGCCAGCCGATCCCGGCCGAATTCGCCGCCGGCGGCAGCGACGGCTTCGCCGGCAACCGCAACCCGCAGCTGGCGTGGAGCGAGGTGCCCGAAGGCACCCGCTCGTTCGCGCTGGTCTGCGTGGACCCGGACGCACCGACCGTGCCGGAGCTGGTCGGCCGCGACGACGTGAGCATCCCGCTCGACCAGCCGCGCGGCCACTTCATCCACTGGGTGATGGTGGACATCCCCGCGGCACTGCGCGAACTGGCCGCGGGCAGCTGCAGCGACGGCTTCAGCGCGCGCGGCAAGCAGCCGCCACCCGGCCCGGCCGGCGCCCGCCAGGGTTTGAACGACTACACCGGCTGGTTCGCCGCCGACCCGGACCTGTCCGGCAGCTACCGCGGCTACGACGGCCCGTACCCGCCGTTCAACGACGAGCGCGTGCACCGCTACTTCTTCCGCCTGTACGCGCTGGACGTCGAACGGCTGCCGCTGCAAGGCGACTTCACCGCCGCCGACGCCCACCGCGCCATGCACGGCCACGTGCTGGCCGAAGCGGCGATCCACGGCAGTTACACGCTGAACCCCGCGCTGGGCGACGGTTCCTCCGTCACGGCTTGACCGAAGGCGGCCGCCAATGCCAGCGGCCGGTCTCGTCGATCACCAGGCAGTGCCGCGCGCTGGCGGGGCATCGCGTTGCCACCCGGATATCGCCGGGGGCAATGCCAAGGCGCCACGCAAGCCCCGCTTGCCCCAGGGCGTAGAAGCGGTGTTCGTCGCGTATGGCGACGTGCATCGGCGCCGGCACCGGCTGGCGTTCGAGGTCCTGCAGCAACGATTCGGCCCAGCGTGCGCGGCCGATCAGGCCGGGATGGTCCAGCCGGCGGCTGCCCTCCACCGCGATCCACGAAGAAAGTGCGATCAGGGCGGCGACCACGAGCACCTGCGCATCGTCGGCGACGCAACGCGCCAGCGCGATCACCGGGAAGATGGCGGCGATGGCAGCGTAATAGGCGTAACTGTTCCACGAGAACAGGAAGTACGGCCCATAGGCGAGCCCGGCGAACACGGCCACCGCAACCCACTGCCGGCGCAGCAGCCGCGACCGGCCACGCCACGACGCGATGCCCCAGGCAGCCAGCATGGGCAGCGCGGTGGCGGCAATCCAGGCCAGGGCCTGCATCCGGTCGCCGGTGAGCACCATGCGCAGCGCTTCGCGCGGCACGTTCGACATCCAGGCCACGAAGGAAAGCATGTTGCGGACGAGATTGCCGCCCACGGTCAGCTCGTAGGCCGTGTCGGCATCGGTGGTGAAACGTGCGCGCAGGACGAGCCATGCGGCCACCACGCCGACACAGGCCAGCCACGCCACGAGCGCGCCTCGACCAGGCCGGCCCGCACCGACGAACCACGCCACGACAAGCATCAACCCCGGCGTCAGCGCCGCCGATTCCTTGCTCAGCAGGCCCAGTGCCAGCAGGACCGGCGTCGATGCCAGCAACAGGGCGCGGCGTACCGGCGCCGCGTCGCGGGCACTTGCCCAGGCGGCCAGCAGCAAGGTGGTGAACAGCGCCAGCATGGCGTTGTTGGCGGCG
Source organism: Stenotrophomonas sp. NLF4-10 (assembly GCF_022359915.1). Classification (NCBI taxonomy): domain Bacteria; kingdom Pseudomonadati; phylum Pseudomonadota; class Gammaproteobacteria; order Lysobacterales; family Lysobacteraceae; genus Stenotrophomonas; species Stenotrophomonas sp. NLF4-10. The sequence goes on along the minus strand of NZ_JAKSEE010000003.1, from coordinate 457,542 downwards.
GCGGCCCAATGCAGGGGCAGCAGGTGCATTGCCAGTGCGGCGTACACGCTGCCGGCGATGGCCGCGATGCGGCCGGCATGCGGCCAGCGGCAGGCACGCGCCAGGCGGAACCCGAACAGCGCCACGCCCAGGCTGGCGGCCATGTGCAGGACCAGGCTCACCACGTGCGCGGAATGGACGTTGCCGCCCAGTACCGCCTCGACCCAGCGCCAGTAGCCTTCCTGCGACAACGGCCGCCAGAACAGCAGCGGCGAGGTCGGCCAGAAATCCGACCACCACGGCATGCCCGCGGCATTGGTCGCGCGGGCAGCCAGCAGGAAGACGTAGTCGTCGCCCCAGAATGGCGTCTTCAACGCCGGCAGCCACATCGCCAGCGCGGATACGGCCAGCAGGGCCACCGCCCCCCAGGGAAGAAGCATGCTGTTTCTCGCGTGGTGGTTCATGGCTGGCAGGCACGGGTCCGGGAGGCGCGGCATCGTACCAGCCGGGGATGGTCCCTCCACCGGAAACCCCGCCCCGCAAGCGGTTCCGCCTGCAACCGGTTAACCTAACGGGCCGTCCACCCCGCCACCGACGTCATGGCCCGTCCCGACCTCCACGACCGCATCCAGAACCAGCGCCGCCTGCGCGAGGCGCAGGGACGCGTGCGCGTGCGCCGCACCGTGGGCCGCCGCGACGGCGTGCGCGTGGAAGTCGACGGCAAATGGCTGGCCGGGTTCTGCAGCAACGACTACCTGGGCCTGTCGCAGCAGTTCGAGGTGACCGCCGCGCTGCAGGACGCCGCCTCGCGCGAAGGCGCCGGCGGCACCGCCTCGCACCTGGTCTGCGGCCACCATGCGCTGCACGAACAACTGGAGCGGGAAATGGCCGACTGGCTCGGCTACCCGCGCGCGCTGCTGTTCGACAGCGGCTTCATGGCCAACCTCGCCGTGCAGCAGGCGCTGCTGTCCGAGGACAACGACGTCTGCGTGCAGGACCGGCTCAACCACGCCAGCCTGCTCGACGCCACCCGGCTGGCCGGCTGCCGCCTGCGCCGCTACCCGCACCTGGACAGCGAGGGCGCGATGCGCCAGCTGAAGAACGCCGCCGACGGCGCGGCCATGCTCGCCACCGACGGCGTGTTCAGCATGGACGGCGACATCGCCCCGCTGCGCTCGCTGTCGCTGGTGGCGCGCATGCAGCAGGCGCTGTTCTACGTCGACGACGCCCACGGCGTCGGCGTGGTCGGCGAACACGGCCGCGGCAGCGTCGCCGACGCCGGGCTGGGCGTGAACGAAGTACCGCTGCAGCTGGCCACGCTGGGCAAGGCGCTGGGCAGCCACGGCGCGGTGGTGCTGGGCGAGGAAAACCTGATCCGGCACCTGGCCGAGACCGCGCGCCCCTACATCTACACCACCGCGCTGCCGCCGGCACAGGCCGCGGCCTCGCTGGCGGCGGTGAAGCTGGCGCGCCGCGACCACTGGCGCCGCGACAAGCTCACCGAGCTGGTCGCCGTCTTCCGCGAGCGCGCGCGCCACCACGGGCTGGAACTGATGCCCTCGTCCACCCCGATCCAGCCGCTGCTGTGTAGCGACGACGCGACGGCGGTGGCGCTGGCCACCGCGCTGGAGCAATCCGGCTACCTGGTCGGCGCGATCCGCCCGCCCACCGTCCCCGAAGGCAAGTCGCGGCTGCGCATCACCCTGTCGGCGCTGCACGGCGCCGAGCAGGTCCGGGCGCTGGTCGACGCCATCGCCCGTGCGCGCGACCTGCTGGCCTACGAGCAATCGCTCAACACCGCCAACGCCTGAGCGGAACGCCATGCACATCCACGTCACCGGCCGTGGCCCGGCACTGGTCCTGATCCACGGCTGGGCGCTGCACGGCGGCATCTTCGCGCCGCTGGTCGAACGACTGTCGCCGCGGTTCCAACTGCACGTCGTCGACCTGCCCGGCCACGGTTTCAGCCGCGACGACGCCACCCCGCTGCGCCTGCCGTACCTGGTCAACGCCATCGCCGCGGCCACGCCGCCGGCGGTGTGGTGCGGCTGGTCGCTGGGCGGGCTGGTGGCACTGCACGCGGCGGCGACGCTGCCGCAGGTGCGCGGACTGGCGATGCTGGCCGCCACGCCGCGCTTCGTCCGCGACGACAGCTGGCCCGACGCGGTCGAGCGCAGCGTGTTCGAGCAGTTCGGCCACGACCTGGAACAGGACTACCGTGGCACGCTGGAACGCTTCCTCGCGCTCGACGTGATGGGCTCGCAGCACGCGCGCAGCGAACTGCGGGCGCTGCGCGACGCCCTGGTCGAGCGTGGCGAGCCGGCCCCGCGCGCCCTGCACGAAGGCCTGTCCCTGCTGGAGCGCGGCGACCTGCGCGGCGCACTGCCCACCCTGCGCAAGCCGGGCCTGTGGATCGGCGGCCAGCGCGACCGGCTGGTGCCGGCCAGGGCCATGCACACCGCCGCCGCACTGGCACCGGCCGACCTGCACGTCGCGCACACCATCGACGGCGGTGGCCATGCGCCCTTCCTCGGCCATGCCGACCACGTGGCCGAACTGCTGCACGCCTTCGTCGACCGCTGCTCCTGAATCCCGCTCCACGCCGCCAGACCGCCATGCCCTCCCTGTTCGACCGCAAGCACGTCCGCCGCGCGTTCTCGCGCTCCGCCGCCAGCTACCACGCCGCCGCCGCGCTGCAGCAGGAAGTGGCCAGGCGCCTGCTGGAATCGCTGGACTACCTGGACGACAAGCAGCCGCAGGTGGTGCTCGACGTCGGCAGCGGCCCGGCGCATGCCAGCGCGACGATGAAGAAACGCTGGCCGAAGGCGCAGGTGATCGCGCTCGACCTCGCCCTGCCGATGCTGGCCGAAGCCAAGAAGCAGGCCGGCTGGTGGCGGCCGTTCTCACGCCTGTGCGCCGACGCGCGCGCGCTGCCGCTGGCCGACAACAGCGTCGACCTGATCCACAGCAACCTGTGCCTGCAATGGGTGGAAGACCTGCCGGCGGTGTTCGCCGGGTTCCGCCGCGTGCTCAAGCCCGGCGGCCTGCTGCTGTGCTCCACCTTCGGCCCGGACACGCTGATGGAGCTGCGCGAAGCCTTCGCGCAGGCCGACGACCGCGCGCACGTCAGCCACTTCGCGGCCATCGCCCAGTTCGGCGACGCGCTGATGATGGCCGGCTTCCGCGACCCGGTGCTGGACCGCGACCTGTTCACCCTCACCTACGACGACCTGCCGGCGCTGATGCGCGAGCTGAAGGCGCTGGGCGCCACCAACGCGATGAACGAGCGCCGCCGCACCCTCACCGGCCGCGGCCGCCTCGCCGCCGCGAGCCGCGCCTACGACGCCATGCGCCGGCCCGACGGCAAGTTGCCGAGCAGCTGGGAAGTCATCTACGCCCACGCCTGGGCGCCGGAACCGGGCGCCCCGATCCGCGAGCACGGCCACGACGTCGCCGCGGTGCCGGTGTCGGCGATCCCGATCCGCCGCAAGAACCCCTCGTAGGCGCGCACCTTGGTGCGCGAGAGGCTTTCCCAGCAATGCCCCCTCGCGCACCAAGGTGCGCGCCTACGGGCAGCTCAGCCGCCGACCTGCGCGATCCAGTCCTGCAGGTTGTAGTAGTTGCTGACCCGCGCGATCGCGCCGTCGCGGACCTCGAAGAACGCGCCGCCGGGCAGCACGTAGCGCTGGCCATTGGCCGGCGGCAGCCCCTCGTCGGTGTGGTGGTACTGGCCATGCACCACGTATTCGGCGGCCACCCGCGTGCCGTCGTCGCTGGCCATCACCACCACGTCGTGCAATTGCTCGCGGTAGCTGGCCTGCATGCGCCGCAGGAACGCGGCGAACGCCTCGCGGCCGGTTTCGCGCGTGCCTTGGTTCAGGTCGTGCGCGACGTCGTGGGAAAGACAGCGCAGCATCCCGTCCCAATCGCCACGGTTGAAGGCGGTGTAGTAGTCGTCGACGAGGGCGGCGGCCCGTTGTCGGGCGGAGGAAGCGTCGTGGTTCATGCGGTTTTCCAGAGGTGGCGCGGCTCAGCTACCGCGGACGAACAGGTCGCGGTGGAAGAAGTAGATTTCCTGCGCGAGGAAGCGCCAGCTGGTGTGGAAGCTGCGGAAGCGCGTGCTCGGCGTGGAGCTGGCCAGCGCGTCGATGCCCAGCTCGTCGGACAGGCGCAGCGCGCGCGCCATGTGCAGCGGATCGCTGACCAGGATTACCCGGTGCATGCCGTGCGCCTCCATCAGCCGCTTGGCCTCGATCAGGTTCTGGCGGGTGGTGCGCGAGCGGCTTTCGATCAGGATGTCCCGCGCGGGGACGTCCTGCTTCAGCGCATAACGGCGTGCCACCTGCGATTCGGAGAAGCGCGCGCCGGCGCCGCCGAAGCCGCCGGTGAAGATCAGCTTGGGCGCATAACCCTGCCGGTACAGGTCCAGGCCGTGGCGGATGCGCTCCTCGAACACCGGCGACGGCTTGGCGTCGTAGGCGGCGGCGCCGAGCACGATAATCGCGTCGGCCGGCGCGGCCTGGTCGCGGTCGCCCACCCAGATGATCCATGCCGCCACGCCCAGCAGCCACAGCAGCAGCAGCACGAGCAGCCGCCACAGCCAGCCGAATACGCCGCGCGAACGCCTGCGGCTCATGCGCCGGCCCACGGCAGCACGTCCAAATCGACGTTGCCGCCGGACAGGACCACGCCCACGTTGCGCCCGGCGAAGCGCTGCGGCTGTGCGAGGATGGCCGCCAGCACCGTCGCCGACGATGGTTCCACCACCTGCTTGAGCACCTGCCACAGCAGCCGCATCGCCGCCACGGTGGCGGCATCGTCCACGGTGACGACCGTGGCGGCGCCATCGAGCAGCGCGAAGTTGGGCGCGCCCAGCGCCGCGCGCAGGCCGTCGCACACCGTATCCGGCACGAACTCCACCTGCCGCGCGTGCGCGGCCAGCGAGCGCGCGGCGTCGGCCGCACCGGCTGGTTCGGCCAGCACCAGTTCGCACCCCGGCCGTGCCTGCCGCAACGCCAGCAGCGTGCCCGCCGCCAGCCCGCCGCCGCCGACCGGCGCCACCACCACGTCCAGCGGCGCGCCGGCCTGTCGCAGCAGTTCCAGTGTCGCCGTGCCCTGCCCGGCGATCACCGCGGCATCGGCATAGGGGTGGACCAGCGTCGCCCCGGTTTCCGCCTGCACCCGCGCGCACTCGGCCTCGCGCGCGGCCTGGTTCGGCGCGCAGCGCCACAGCGTGGCGCCGTGGCGGGCGATGTTGGCCAGCTTGGCCGCCACCGCGCCCTCGGGCACCACCACGTGGCAGGGAATGCCGCGCGAACGCGCCGCCAGCGCCAGCGCCGCGCCGTGGTTGCCGGAGGAATGGGTGACCACGCCGCGCGCGGCGTGCGCCTCGTCCAGCAGCCACACCGCGTTGCAGGCGCCGCGGAACTTGAAGGCGCCGCCACGCTGCAGGTGTTCGGCCTTGAAATGCAGGCGGGCGCCGGCCAGCGCGTCCAGTTCGCGCGAACGCAGCACCGGGGTGACCGTGGCGTGGGGCGCGATGCGGGCGGCAGCGGCCAGTACGTCGGCCGTGCCTGGCAAGGTGAGTTCAGGCATGGGGAAAGGTTAACGTAGGCCCGCCATGTCGGACCATCGCACCGCGACCGCGGGAAAGTTAAGGGCCGATTCAACGCACGGGCCGGAAGCTGCCCACATACCTTGATTGGGGGGATCTCCATGAAAACACGCCTGATCCTTTCGGCCGGCCTGCTGCTGGGCCTGTCCGGCTGCGCCACCTACGATTACGTCGGCGGCGGCTCCGGCGGTTATTACCACGGTTCCCCGCAGGTGCAGCGCACCTATCCCTACGGCTATCCGTATGGCGCCTATGGTTACGGAGCCTATGGCTATGGCGGCTATTACGGTGGTTATGGCAGCTACGGGTACCCGTACCCGGTCTACCGTCCGCCGCATCGCCCGCCCCACAACGGGCATCGTCCGCCGTCGCAGGGCAACGGCCATGTCCCACCGCGCCCCGGCAACGGGCAACCGCCGCACCCGCCGCCGGCCAACGGCAGCGGCAAGGCGCCGTGGCGCGACCTGGACCGGCTGCAGCGGCCGCAGCCGCGCCCGGGCAAGACCGAGTCGCGGCCGGTACGGCGGCCGGTGCCGCAGGCGGTGGCCCCGGCGCGCCCGGTGGTGCCGCAGCGCGCGGCACCCGAGCGACGGCCGTCACAAACCCGCAGCAGCCGCAACGTGCGCCAAGTGGAGCCTTGAAACACTTGCATTTGCGGAAAATACAGGCATCCTCTGCAGGACCCGGTGACCGATCACGTCATCAACTGACGCGGATCGGCATCACCTGAAACTTTCCATGTCGATGTCCGTCGGGAAATCTGGATCCCCCCTGTTCCGGCCCTGCCGGACATCGGCGCCTACGAAGAACGAAGCCCCGGCCAAGCCGGGGCTTCGTTCTTTCCGCAGTGCGGGCAACACCGCCGGTGGCAATGGCTCCCCGCGGTTTCCGCAAAGAAAAGGCCGACGAGTCCTGCGACCGTCGGCCCATGCTTCCCCGTTGTGCGCGTCGGCCGGCCCCTGTTCCAATTCCAGCCGCATGCGCTCGCAGCGCATTGCCACAACGGGTGCAAGGTAGTTAGCTGCACATGACGTGCCAACTTTAGGGCGCGATTGCCGATGGCGGTAAAATCACCACGCCGTCATCACCGCGCATCGCATGCCCGTGACGACGGATTTCACACTTTCGATTCCCCACGCCCATGAACGACTCCTTCCATCGCCACGACGTCATCGTCATCGGCGGCGGCCACGCCGGTACCGAGGCCGCGCTGGCCGCGGCACGCGCCGGCGCGCGCACCCTGCTGCTGACCCACAACGTCGAGACCATCGGCGCGATGAGCTGCAACCCGGCCATCGGCGGCATCGGCAAGGGCCACCTGGTCAAGGAGATCGACGCGCTGGGCGGGGCGATGGCGCACGCCGCCGACCTGGCCGGCATCCAGTGGCGCACGCTCAACGCCAGCAAGGGCCCGGCGGTGCGCGCCACCCGCTGCCAGGCCGACCGCAACCTGTACCGCATGGCGATCCGCCGCATCGTCGAGGCGCAGCCGAACCTCACCGTGTTCCAGGCAGCGGTCGATGACCTGCTGATCGAGGGCGATGCGGTGCGAGGCGTCGTCACCCAGACCGGGCTGAGCTTCCACGCCCCGGCCGTGGTGCTGACCGCCGGCACCTTCCTCGCCGGCAAGATCCACATCGGCCAGACCCAGTACACCGCAGGGCGCATGGGCGACCCGCCGGCGACCACGCTGGCCGCGCGCCTGCGCGAGCGCCCGTTCGCGATCGACCGGCTCAAGACCGGCACGCCGCCACGCATCGACGGCCGCTCGCTGGACTATTCGATGATGGAGGAACAGCCCGGCGACGATCCGCTGCCGGTGATGTCCTTCATCGGCGACGTGGCCGAGCACCCGCGCCAGGTGAGCTGCTGGATCACCCATACCAGCGAACGTACCCACGAGGTGATCCGCAACGCGCTGCACCGTTCGCCGCTGTATTCCGGGCAGATCGAGGGCATTGGCCCGCGCTACTGCCCGTCGATCGAGGACAAGGTGGTGCGCTTCGCCGAGAAGGCCAGCCACCAGATCTTCGTCGAACCCGAAGGGCTGGACGTGGTGGAGATCTACCCCAACGGCATCTCCACCTCCCTGCCGTTCGACGTGCAGCTGGAGCTGGTGCGCAGCATCCGCGGCTTCGAGCACGCGCACATCACCCGCCCCGGCTATGCCATCGAATACGACTTCTTCGACCCGCGCGGGCTGAAGGCCACGCTGGAAACCCGGCAGGTCGCCGGCCTGTTCTTCGCCGGCCAGATCAACGGCACCACCGGCTACGAGGAAGCCGGCGCACAGGGGCTGCTGGCCGGCCTCAACGCCGCGCGCCTCGTGCAGGGCAGGGACGGCTGGTGCCCGCGCCGCGACGAGGCCTACATCGGCGTGCTGGTCGACGACCTGATCACCCACGGCACCAACGAGCCGTACCGCATGTTCACCAGCCGCGCCGAGTACCGGCTGCAGCTGCGCGAGGACAATGCCGACGCACGCCTGACTCCGATCGGCCGTGAGATGGGGTTGGTCGATGACCGCCGCTGGGACGCGTTCTCGCGCAAGCAGGCCGCCGTGGCCGTCGAAACCGAACGCCTGCGCAGCCTGTGGGCGACGCCGGCCAACGCGCTCGGCCGCGAGGTACAGGAAGCCACCGGCGTGGCCGTAAGCCGCGAAACCAACGTGCTCGACCTGATCAAGCGCCCGGAACTGGATTACGCCAAGCTGATGCAGGTGCCCTCGCTCGGCCCCGGCGTGGACGATGCGAAAGTCGCCGAGCAGGTGGAAATCGGCATCAAATATGCTGGCTACCTCGGCCGCCAGCGTGAGGAAATCGAACGCCAGCAGCGCCACGAAAACACGGCGATCGCCGAAGGCTTCGACTTCGCCGCCGTGCGCGGCCTGTCCGCCGAGGTACTGCAGAAGCTCGAGCGCGCGCGCCCGCAGACCATCGGCCAGGCCCAGCGCATCCCGGGCATGACCCCCGCGGCCATCTCGCTATTGCTGGTGCATCTGGAACGCGCGCGGCGCGGCAAGGTGGCCTGAGCCACGGCCTGCGTTCATTGCGGCGGCAGCCGGTACAGGCGATTTTCCATTCTGGATTGGATTCCCGTGGAACCCCGAATGCCGACGTGTCGCCTCACGCGCGGCACGCCATGCGGATCACGGCCAGGCCGGTGGGTTGGCCGCCCACGCCTGCTGCACTTCCGCCAGCGTGGCGCGCTCTTCGTCCTTCCATTCCGGCAGCAGCTGCGGGAAGCGCGCGGCATCGTTCCATTGCTGCGGCTCGGTACGCGCCGCCGCGGCATACCAGGCGATGGCTTCATCGCGGCGGCCCAGTTTCCACAGCGCCAATGCCAGCGTCGGCGGCACCCAGCCGGCGTTGCCGCGCACGCCCTCGGCGGCGATGCCCCAGTGCGCGAGGGCGGCCTGGGCGTCACCGCTGCGGTACAGGTCCCAGCCCTGGTTCCAGTGGATGCTGCGCGCCTGGATGGAGTTGGCCGATACCGACGACAGTGCCTCGCCGTAGAGCTGGGTGCCCAGTTCGGCGCGGCCTTCCGCATAGGCGATCCCGGCCAGCTGCACGGTGGCATCGGCGCCCTTGCGGCTGCGTTCGCGCAGTTTCATCAGCTGGTCGACCAGCCCGTCCTGCTCCGGTGGCAGGGCCTGGACCGGCTTGGCGGCCATGTCCTCGTCGAAATAGAACTCGGCGATCTTCGGCAGGTTCTGCGCCTGCGCCGACGACAAGAACAGGCTCGCCAGCAGCGCCAGGCCGGCAGCCACGGACTTCGTTGTACCCATACCCCACTTCCCCATCATTGAAGCTGTTGCCAAGCCAGCGATCCTAACGGTTCGGCGCACGGACCGCGACTTTGCCGGAATATCGCCGAAATCCGCACTGTTACAATCGCCAGCCGCGCGCCGCCCCGGTGCGGCTGCGGATGCCAGCCGTTCCTGCTTTGGGCCAGCCATGACCAGTACCGCCGAACTCACCTCGCCCGCCTCCGCCAACGATCCGTTGCTCGGGGTGCGCGACCGCGACTACACGCTGGAGCACAAGTACACCCGCATCGACGGCCGCATCTACCTGAGCGGGGTGCAGGCGCTGGTGCGGCTGCCGCTGATGCAGCAGCAGCGCGACCTCGCCGCGGGGCTGAATACCGCCGGTTTCGTCAGTGGCTACCGCGGCAGCCCGCTGGGCGGTTTCGACCTGGAGCTGTGGCGCGCGCGCAAGCACTTGGACGCGGCGAAGGTGAAGTTCGTGCCCGGCCTCAACGAGGACCTGGGCGCGACGATGGTGTGGGGCACGCAGCAGGCCAACCTGTTCCCCGGCGCGAACGTCGATGGCGTGTTCGGCATGTGGTACGGCAAGGGCCCGGGCGTTGACCGCTGCGGCGACGTGTTCAAGCACGCCAACGCCGCCGGCACCTCGAAGCACGGTGGCGTGCTGGCGCTGGCCGCCGACGACCATGCCTGCCGCAGCTCGACACTGCCGCATGGCAGCGAGGAGGAGTTCGTCAGCGCGATGATGCCGGTGCTGAACCCGGCCGGCGTGCAGGACATCCTCGACATGGGCCTGGTGGGTTGGGCGATGAGCCGCTATACCGGGCGCTGGATCGGCTTCAAGACGATTGCCGAGACGGTGGAATCCTCGGCCTCGGTGGACGTCAACCCGTTCGCCCGCCAGATCATTCTGCCGGAAGATTTCGACATGCCGGCCGCCGGCCTCAACATCCGCTGGCCGGACCCGCCGATGGAGCAGGAAATGCGCCTGCACCGTTACGCGGTGAAGGCGGCGCAGGCCTTCGCCCGCGCCAACGGCATCGACAGGCTGGTGATGGATTCGCCGCGCGCGCGGCTGGGCATCGTCACCACCGGCAAGAGCTACCTGGACGTGTTGCAGGCGCTGGAATACCTCGGCCTCGATGCGCAGGCCTGCGCCGAGATCGGCATCCGCGTCTACAAAGTCGGCATGACCTGGCCGCTGGAGCCGCAGGGCATCGGCGCATTCGCACGCGGGCTGGAAGACATCGTCGTGGTGGAGGAGAAGAAGGCCTTCATCGAGCGGCAGATGAAGGAATACTTCTACAACTGGCCGGCCAACTGGGGCGCGCGCCCGTCCATCGTCGGCAAGTACGACGAGCAGGGCGAGTGGATCCTGCCTTCGACCGGCGAACTGACCCCGGCCACCATCGCCGGCGTGATCGGCCGCCGCGTCCAGCGCCTGCTTCAATCCAGCTCGATCAATACCGAGTCGATCGAACAGCGCCTGCGCTGGATGGACGAGAAGGAAGCGGAAATGGCGCTGCCGCGCGCGCAGTTCCCGCGCGTGCCGCACTACTGCTCCGGCTGCCCGCACAACACCTCGACCAAGGTGCCGGAAGGTTCGCGGGCGATGGCCGGCATCGGTTGCCATTACATGGTGACGTGGATGGACCGCGATACCGACACCTTCACCCACATGGGCGGCGAAGGCGTTACGTGGGCGGGGCAGGCCGCATTCACCGACACCGAGCACGTGTTCCAGAACCTCGGCGACGGCACCTATTTCCACAGCGGTTCGCTGGCGATCCGCCAGGCCATCGCCGCCGGCGTCAACATCACCTACAAGATCCTCTACAACGATGCGGTGGCGATGACCGGCGGCCAACCCGTCGATGGCACGCTGACAGTGCCGCAGATCGCACACCAGATGCGCTCGGAGGGCGTGCACACCATCGTGCTGCTGTCCGACGACGTGACCAAGTGGAAGCGGCGCCGCCACGAATTTCCGGGCGAGGTCGAGTTCCACGACCGCGCCGAACTGGATGCCGTGCAGCAGAAGCTGCGCAAGGTGAAGGGCACCAGCATCCTCATCTACGAACAAACCTGCGCCACCGAAAAGCGCCGCCGCCGCAAGCGCGGCAAGCTGGTCGACCCACCCAAGCGCACGATGATCAACTCGCTGGTCTGCGAAGGTTGCGGCGATTGCGGCGAAAAGAGCTTCTGCGTGTCGGTGCTGCCGAAGGAAACCGAGTTCGGGCGCAAGCGCGAGATCGACCAGTCCAACTGCAACAAGGATTTCACCTGTACCACCGGCTTCTGCCCGAGCTTCGTCACCGTGCATGGCGGCCAGTTGCGCAAGGGCAAGAAGAGCGATGCAGCCAGCCTGCTCGACAACCTGCCCAACCCGGTATTCCGCAGCGATCTGTCGCAGCCGTGGAACATCCTGATCACCGGCGTCGGCGGCACCGGCGTGGTCACCATCGGCGCGCTGCTCGGCATGGCCGGGCACCTGGAAGGCAAGGGCGCGACCGTGCTCGACCAGACCGGGCTCGCGCAGAAGGGCGGCGCGGTCACCACGCATATCCGCATCGCCAATACGCCGGCCGACATCCACGCCGTGCGCATCGCCGCCGGCGAGGCCGACCTGGTGCTGGGCTGCGACATGGTGGTGGTCAACGACTACTGGGCGCTGTCCAAGGTGCGCGGCGAGCGCTCGCAGGTGGTGCTCAACACCTACGAGGCGATGCCCGGCACCTTCACCACCCGCCCGGACATGCAGTTCCCAGCCGCCGACATCATCGCCGGGGTGAAGGTGGCGCTGGGCGGGCGCGATCCGATCCTGCTCGATGCCACCCAGCTCGCCACCGCGCTGCTCGGCGACGCGCTGGCCACCAACCTGTTCATCCTCGGCTTCGCATGGCAGCAGGGCTTGGTGCCGCTGTCGCTGGAAGCGCTGATGCGCGCCATCGAGCTCAACGGCGCGGCCATCGAAATGAACCAGCGCGCGTTCGCGTGGGGCCGGTTGACCGCCATCGACCCGCAGGCCGTGCAGCAGGCCGCCGGGCTGGTGCGCAACGCGTCCACCGAGGCCGAGCGCACGCCCGGTGCGTTGCAGGAACTGCCACCGGGCGACTGGGAAGGCAGCGAGGCCGGCGCGCCGTCGGCACCGCGCAATCCGGGCAACGAGCCGGAAGTGCGCGGCCTGCCTTCCAACGACGCACGGCCGGGCGACGTCACCTTCGCCACGCTGGACGACGCGCGCCTGTCGCGCTCGCTGGACGAACTGATCGCCCGCCGCAGCGCGTTCCTGATCGACTACCAGGACGCCGCCTACGCCACCCGCTACCGCCAACTGGTGGATGCCGTGCGCAAGGCCGAGCAGCGCGTCGCACCAGGCAGCACCGCGCTGACCGAGGCGGTGGCGCGCTACTTCTTCAAGCTGATGGCCTACAAGGACGAGTACGAGGTGGCCCGCCTCTACACCAGCGGCGACTTCCTCAAGCAGGTGCAGCAGAAGTTCGACGGCGACTACAAGGTGCGCTTCCACCTCGCACCGCCGCTGTTTGCCAAGCGCGACGAACACGGGCAGTTGCAGAAGAAGGAATACGGCCCGTGGATGTTCAAGGCCTTCGGCCTGCTGGCGAAGCTGAAGTTCCTGCGCGGCGGCCGCTTCGACGTGTTCGGCTACACCGAGGAACGATGCGGCGAACGCCAGTTGATCGCCGACTACGAGCGGACCATGCACGAGTTGCTGGCCGCGCTCGACGCCAACCGGCTGCCGCTGGCGGTGGAGATCGCCAGCATCCCCGAGCACATCCGCGGCTACGGCCACGTCAAGGAACGGCACCTGCACGAGGCCAAGGTGCGCGAGGCAGCGTTGCTGGCAACGTGGCGCAACCCGAAGGCGCTGCATATCGTGCAGGCGGCTTGAAACGTCAGGCATGGCAACCCATACATTGCATTTCGCAAATGCAATGTATGGGTTGCATATTGGAGTTGAAACCCATCGGTTGCATCTGCCGCCGGCAAGGCATACGTTGCCAAGTCACTGCCGGGGTACCGATATGGAACGCATGACATCCACCGCATTTACCATCCGCACAGCCCGGCAACTGGGTCCACTGATGCGTGCCTTCCGCAAGCAGGCCGGGCTCAGTCAGGCCCAACTGGCCGAGCGCCTCGGTATTTCCCGCCAAGCCATCACCGCCCTGGAGCGCGCGCCGGAGTCCGCCACCTTCGAGCGGTTGATGCGGGTATGGGCCGAACTGGGGCTGGCCGTCTCCCTGCAACCGGACCTGCGCGTCGCCTCTCCGCCAGCGCTGGAGTGGTAAGCCATGCCCGAACTGCGGGTCTGGATGAATGGTGTGGAAGTCGCCATCTGGCAGGACGAACCGCGCGCCGGTTCGCGCTTGACCTACCTCCCCGCATGGCTGGAATCCCCGTTGCCGCGCCCCTTGTCGCTGTCGCTGCCACTGTTGCCGGCCGGCGAAAGCCACCGCGGCCAAGCGGTCGCCGATTACTTCGACAACCTGTTGCCCGACAACGGCGCCATCCGCAACCGCATCCGTGACCGGTTCGGCACGCGCTCCACCGGCGCCTTCGATCTGTTGCAGGCCATCGGCCGCGATTGCGTTGGCGCGGTGCAGTTGCTTCCGCCCGGCTGCGCCCCTGACGATCTCCACGAAATCCGCTGCCGACCGCTGAGCGATGCACAGGTCGGTGGGTTGCTGCGCAACGTCACCACGACCGCACTGCCGGGGGAGCGCACGCGCGACGAGGACGAGTTCCGCATTTCCATCGCCGGCGCGCAGGAAAAAGCCGGCCTGCTGCGGCACCGCGAGCAGTGGTGCATTCCCACCGGCAGCACGCCCAGCACCCACATCTTCAAACTGCCGCTGGGACTGGTCGGCAACATGCGCGCCGACATGCAGTCGTCGGTCGAAAACGAATGGCTGTGCATGCAGCTGCTGGCCGCGTTCGATATTCCCGTCGCCAACACCTCGATCGGCCAATTCGGCGACCAGCGTGCGTTGATCGTGGAACGCTTCGATCGCCGGCTGGCCCGCAACGGCCACTGGTGGCTGCGGCTGCCGCAGGAGGACATGTGCCAGGTCTTCGGCCTGCCCTCGTCACGCAAATACGAAAGCGATGGCGGCCCCGGCATCGTGCAGATCATGGAACTGCTGCGGCAATCGGAGCAGCCGGAAGACCGCGCCACCTTCTTCAAGACCCAGTTGCTGTTCTGGATGCTGGCGGCCACCGACGGACACGCCAAGAACTTCAGCATCCACATCGAAGCGGCCGGCCGCTTCCGGCTGACGCCGATCTACGACGTGCTTTCGGTCCATCCGATCCTCGGCCGCGGCCCGGGCCAGCTTGACCCGCACGATGCAGCACTGGCGATGGCGGTTGCCGGCAAGAAGCGCCATCGCAAGCTCGTGCAGATCCGCCGCCGCCATTGGAACGAAACCGCACGCGCCTGCGGCATCGCCGAAGGCGCCGAACCGTGGATCGCGCAACTGCTGGAACAGGTGGAACCGGCCATTGCCACGGTACGCGCACGCTTGCCGCCCGGCTTCCCCGATGCGGTGGCAACGCCCATTTTCAATGGCCTGCAAACGTCGGCCGAACGATTGGCGGCAATGCCTGCCGACACCTGAACTTCGGTGCCGCGGCGAAAATCCCGCCAAGCGTGGTTCAGCTTCACCTTGAGCTCGGAGAGTGCTGGCCATCCTTGCCCAACTGTTCCGGTATCAGGAATGCATGCGCTGCCACACCAGCGTGCGGTTGTTGGCCGGCATCGCTACGTCCTCGCGCAGCGCCAGCCCCTGCATGCGGGCCAGCGTATCCACCGCCTCGAAATCGCGGATGCCCGAATGCGGGTCGCGCGCCTTCAACCAGCCATCGAACGCGCGGTTGCTGTCGCTGCTGAAATCGCCGCCGTAGTTGAACGGCCCATAGGCAATGAACAGGGCGCCCGGCGCCATCAGCGACGACAGCCCGGCGAACAGCGCCTGCACGCTGTCCCAGCCCATGATGTGCAGGGTATTGGCGGTGAACACCGCATCGAAGCCGGCCACGCCATCGGCCTGCGGCAAGGCCGGCAACGGCTGCAGGCCCGGCACCGTGGCGGGTACGGCCTGCAGCTCCAGCGGCGGCGGCGTGTTCGGCAGCGCGGCTTCGTCCAGCCAGCGGCCGATGCCGGGCAGGTTGTCGCGGTGATCGCTGGCCTGCCAGCGCAGCCACGGCATCGCCGCGGCGAAATGCACCGCATGCTGGCCGGTGCCACTGCCGATCTCCAGCACGTTGCGGGCAGTGCCGAGGTGCCGTTGCAGCACCGCCAGGATCGGCTCGCGGTTGCGGTCGCAGGATTCGGCGTAGGGTTTTCCGGTCATCGCGGCGGCTTTTTCGGGATCGGCCGATTGTGCGCCAGCATCGATTCATGCCACGCATGACGATGGTCACTTGTACCAATGCCGCGCGGCGACCGAGATTCGGAAGCTTCCGTGCGATGCCGGCATCGCCCTGTTCATGGAGCCCCGCATGCAACGCCGCCAGTTCCTCGCACTCTCCGGCCTCGGCCTGGCCGGGATGATGCTGCCCAATGCCCGCCTGATTGCCGCCGAAGAATTGCTGACCCCGGCCGACGTGGCGAAGAAAAAGGCGCTGGCCGATACCGTGCTGGCGCTGGCCAGGCGCGGCGGTGCCAGCTACTGCGACGTGCGCATCGGCCGCTACCTCAACCAGGCCATCATCACCCGCGAAGACAAGGTCCAGAACGTCACCAACAGCGAGTCGGCCGGCGTCGGCATCCGCGTCATCGTCGATGGCGCATGGGGCTTCGCCGCCAGCAACCAGCCCGGCGAACAAGGCGTTGCGGCGGCAGTGGCGCAGGCACTGGCCATCGCCCGTGCGAACGCGAAGGTCCAGACCCGGCCCGTGCAACTGGCCCCCACCCCCGGTGTTGGTGAAGTGCAGTGGCGCACGCCGATCCGCCGCAACGCGATGGCGGTACCGGTCAAGGACAAGGTGGAACTGCTGCTGTCGATCAACGCCGCCGCACTCGGCGCCGGTGCCAGCTTCATCAACTCGCAGCTGTTCCTGGTCAACGAGCAGAAGTACTTCGCCTCCAGCGACGGCTCGTGGATCGACCAGGACGTGCACCGCATCTGGCTGCCGTTCACCGCCACCGCCATCGACACCGCCAGCGGCAGGTTCCGCACCCGCAACGGGCTGTCCGCGCCCGCCGGCATGGGCTGGGAATTCCTCGATGGCGACGCCGCCGGCAAGCATCACCTGCCCGGCGGCGTGGTCGGCTACGGCCACTCCTACGACCCGGTGGAAGATGCCATCGCCGCCGCCAGGCAGGCACGCGAAAAACTGGCCGCGCCATCGGTGAAGCCGGGCAAGTACGACCTGGTGCTCGATCCGTCCAACCTGTTCCTGACCATCCACGAAAGCGTCGGCCACCCGCTGGAACTGGACCGCGTGCTCGGCTACGAGGCCAACTACGCCGGCACCAGCTTCGCCACGCTGGACAAGCGCGACGCCGGTTTCCGCTGGGGCAGCGGCATCGTCAACTTCACCGCCGACAAGACCGAACCGTACAGCCTCGGCGCGGTGGGCTACGACGACGAGGGCGTGAAGTGCCGGCGCTGGGATCTGGTGAAGGACGGCATCCTGGTCAACTACCAGGCCACCCGCGACGAGGTGCACATCCTCGGCGAGAACGCCTCGCACGGCTGCAGCTATGCCGATTCGTGGAGCAACGTGCAGTTCCAGCGCATGGCCAACGTGTCGCTGGCGCCGGGCAGGCAACCGTTGACGCCGGCACAGATGGTCAAGGACGTGGAGAACGGCATCTACATCCACGGCCGCGGTTCGTATTCCATCGACCAGCAACGCTACAACGCGCAGTTCGGCGGGCAGCTTTGCTACCAGATCAAAAATGGCGAAATCACCGGCATGGTCGAGGATGCCGCCTACCAGATCCGCACGCCGGAATTCTGGAATGCGTGCAGTGCGATCTGCGACGAACGCGATTTCCGCCTCGGCGGCTCGTTCTTCGACGGCAAGGGCCAGCCGGGGCAGGTATCGGCGGTATCGCACGGGTCGGCGACGACGCGGTTCGACGGGGTGAACATCATCAACACCGCCCGCAGCCTCGGCTGATGCGTGAAGCCCCTCTCCCTGTGGGAGAGGGGTTGGGGTGAGGGTACGGGGCGAAGCCCTCGCGATGTTTAACTACACGATGCTTCGCCCGAACCCTCATCCGCCCCTTCGGGGCACCTGCATTCGGCGCATCCTTGCGCCTCACCCTTCGGGCGGCTTCGCCGTGCAACCCGGCACTCCTGCCGGGTTGTCTCCCGAAGGAAGAAGGGAAAGAACAGGAACCTCAGCGCGTGGTGTAGCCGCCATTGACCAGGATCGTCTGCCCGGTCATCCACCAGCCTTCGGACACCAGGAAGCGCACCCACGGCACGATGTCCGCGATGTCGGTCAGGCCGGTGCGCGAAAATGGCGACAGCGCCGCAGCGGTCTTGTGGTACGCCACCGCGTCGGCACCTTCGGCCGGGTAGAAGAACGGCGTGTCCATCGGCCCCGGGCCGATCGCGGTGACCGAGATGCCACGCTCGCCGAACTCCTTGGCCGCCGCGCGCGTGTAGTGCTCCACCGCCGCCTTGGTGCCGGCATAGCTGGAATAGAACGGGGTGAACGCACCCAGCAGCGAAGTCACCAGCGTGCAGACCCTGCCGTTGTCGGCCAGGTTGCGCCCGGCCTCCTTGAGGAAGAAGAACGCGGCCTTGTTGTTCACCGCATCCATTTCGTCGAACTCGGCTTCGCTGATCTGCGTCATCGGCTTCTTCAGCACCTTGCCGACGGTGTTGACGGCGATGTCGATGTGGCCCAGCGCCTGTTTGGCATCGGCGAACAACCGCTCCACCGCCGCCGCCGAGGTCAGGTCGGCCTGGAACAGATGGGCGTTCGCGCCAGCGGCGCGCACCGCGACGGCGGTGGCTTCGGCCTCGGTGTGGGTGGCGTCGCTGTTGTAGTGGATGGCGATGCCGGCGGCGCCCTGCGCGGCAAGGTCACGGGCGAGCAGGCCGCCAAGGTTCTTGGCCCCGCCGGCGATGAGGACGGTCTTGCCGTGGATGCGGTGGTCGGTCATGGCGAACTCCTGTGGTCGTGGAAGGTCCACAAAGGCTATCGACTTGAATTTTCGGATAAAGCCGGCGATTTTGACTTCACTTGTCGGAATTACCGGACAATCCTGATGGACCGCATCGAGCTGTGCCGCGTCTTCGTCCGCGTGGTGGACTGCGGCGGCTTCACCCGCGCCGCCGATCAACTGAACCTGCCCCGCTCCACCGTCTCCGAGGCGGTGCGCACGCTGGAGCAGCGGCTGGGCACGCGCCTGCTCCACCGCACCACCCGGCAGGTCAGCCCGACCCAGGACGGCTTGCTGTTCCACGCCCGCTGCCAGCAGTTGATCGCCGACATGGACGAGGCCGAGCAGTTGTTCCGGCAATCACCCCGCGCCCTGAGCGGCCGCTTGAAGGTGGACGTGCCCGGCCGCATCGGCCGCTTGATCGTGGCCCCGGCGCTGCCAGCCTTCCTCGACGCCCATCCGCAGATCGACGTCGAACTGGGCATGACCGACCGCAGCATCGACCTGGTCGAGGACGGCGTGGACTGCGCGCTGCGGGTGGGCCCGTTGCAGGATTCGCGGCTGGTGGCGCGCGGCGTCGGCCAGCTGCCGCTGCTCAACGTGGCCAGCCCGGCTTACCTGCAACGCCACGGCCTGCCAACGCACCCGTCGCAGTTGGCCGCGCATTGGGGCGTGCTGTACGCCTCGCCCGGCAGCGGCCGGGTGGAAGCATGGGAATGGCGCGAGAACGGCGTGCTGCGCGGCCAGACTCTGCGCGGGCGCGTCACCGTCAACAATGCCGAAGCCTATATCGCCTGCTGCCTGGCCGGACTGGGACTGATCCAGATCCCGGCCTACGACGTGCGCCGCGAACTGGCCGATGGCAACTTGCTGGAGGCGATGCCAGCCCACCGCGCCGACCCGCTGCCGATGAACCTGCTGTTCCCGCACCGGCGGCATCCCTCGCAACGACTGCGGGTGTTCGTGGATTGGTTGCAGGGCGTGCTGGAAGCGGCGGTCCGTGCGTAGGTGCCGGGCTTGCCCGGCACGCGGCTTTGCCGGGAAAACCCTATGCGGGCAAGCCCCGCATCTACGTGAGGAGCCTGAAAAGCCACCCGCCCATGCCTAAAGTCACTACCGCTGCAAACGCGCCGCCGCAAAAATCGAATGGTTCGCAAAGCATCGCGAAGACATCGTCGTTCGTTGCCGTACCCGCAACCGGAGAGCAGCCTTGCAAAGACGTGACTTCCTTGCCCTGACCGGGCTCACCGCCGGCGGCCTGCTGGTGCCGTCGTTCTTCGGCAAGGCCATCGCCGCCGAGCAACTGCTGACCGTGATCGACCCGGCGTTGAAGAAGCGCCTGGCCGACGATGCGATGAACGCGGCCCGCGCGGCCGGTGCCAGCTACTGCGACGTGCGCATCGGCCGCTACCTGCGCCAGTTCGTCATCACCCGCGAAGACCGGGTGCAGAACGTGGTCAATACCGAATCCACCGGTACCGGCATCCGCGTCATCGTCAATGGCGCCTGGGGCTTCGCCGCCACCAACGACCTCAGCCCGGCCGGCGTGGTCAAGGCCGCGCAGCAGGCCGCCGCCATCGCCAAGGCCAACGCGAAGATCCAGACCGCGCCGGTGCAGCTGGCCAAGGCACCGGGCTACGGCGAGGTGAGCTGGCGCACGCCGATCAGGAAGAACGCGATGGAGGTGCCGATCAAGGACAAGGCCGACCTGCTGCTGGGCGTGAACGCCGCCGCGTTGGCCGCCGGCGCCAGCTTCGTCAACTCGATGCTGTTCCTGGTCAACGAGCAGAAGTATTTCGCCTCCACCGACGGCTCCTACATCGACCAGGATGTGCACCGCATCTGGGCGCCGATGACGGTGACCGCCATCGACAAGGCCAGCGGCAAGTTCCGCACCCGCGGCGGGTTGTCGGCGCCGATGGGCATGGGCTTCGAGTACCTGGATGGCGACGCTTCCGGCAAGACCGTGCTGCCCAACGGCGTGACCGTCTACGGCATGTCCTACGACATGCGCGAGGATGCCGTCGCCGCCGCGAAACATGCGCAGGAGAAGCTCACCGCCGCCTCGGTCAAGCCGGGCAAGTACGACCTGGTGCTGGACCCCTCGCACACCTGGCTGACCATCCACGAATCGGTCGGCCATCCGCTGGAGCTGGACCGCGTGCTCGGCTACGAGGCCAACTACGCCGGCACCAGCTTCGCCACGCTGGACAAGCGCGAGCAGCATTTCCAGTACGGCAGCGACAAGGTCAACATCTTCGCCGACAAGCTGCAGCCCGGTTCGCTGGGTGCGGTCGGTTACGACGACGAGGGCGTGAAGACCAAGCAGTGGCCGTTGATCGCCGACGGCAAGCTGGTCGATTACCAGGCCATCCGCGACCAGGCCCATATCCTCGGCAAGGCCGAATCGGACGGTTGCTGCTACGCCGACTCGTGGTCCAGCGTGCAGTTCCAGCGCATGGCCAACGTGTCGATGGCGCCGGGCAAGGCGCCGTTGAGCGTGGCCGAGCTGGTCAAGGACGTGGAGAACGGCATCTACATCATCGGCGACGGCTCGTTCTCGATCGACCAGCAGCGCTACAACGCGCAGTTCGGCGGCCAGCTGTTCTACGAGATCAAGGACGGCCAGATCACCCGCATGCTCGAGGACGTGGCCTACCAGATCCGCACGCCGGAATTCTGGAACGCGTGCAGCGCCGTGGCCGACGAACGCGATTACCGCATGGGCGGTTCGTTCTTCGACGGCAAGGGCCAGCCGGGCCAGGTCTCGGCGGTGTCGCACGGCTCGTCCACCGCCCGTTTCGACGGCATCAACGTCATCAATACCGCGCGCAGCCTCGGCTGACCGTCCAAGGAGTTCCGAGCAATGAGCATCTTCACCGAACAGGAAGCCAAGGCCATCCTGGACAAGGTCATCGCACTGTCCACCGCCGACGAGTGCAGCGCCACGCTGGCCGGCTCCATCGACGGCAACATCCGCTTCGCGCTGAACAACGTCTCCACCAGCGGCATGGTCGACAACACCGAACTGGCCGTGCAGGTCGCCTTCGGCAAACGCGTGGGCACCGCCTCGATCAACGAGTTCGACGACGCCTCGCTGGAGCGCGTGGTGCGCCGCGCCGAGGACCTGGCCAGGCTGGCACCGGAAAACCCGGAGTTCATGCCCATCATCGGCAAGCAGGCGTACAAGCCCAGCCCGACCTTCAGCGAATCCACCGCCGCCATCGACCCGGATTTCCGCGCGCAGGTCGCCGCCGATTCCATCACCCCGTGCCGCGGCAACGGGTTGGTCGCCGCCGGCTTCCTCGAGGACAGCCGCGGCTTCGTCGCCATCGCCAACAGCAACGGCAACTTCGCCTACCAGCGCACCACCTCGTTCGACTACACCTGCACCGTGCGCACCGAAGACGGGCGCGGCTCGGGCTGGGTGGGCCGCAACCTGAAGGACGCGGCCGACTTCAAGGCCGGGCAGGAAATCGAGATCGCCAAGCGCAAGGCCATCGAATCGGCCGAGGCCAAGGCGCTGGAGCCGGGCAAGTACACGGTGATCCTGGAGCCGGCCGCGGCCGCCGGCCTGATCAGCTTCATGATGAACTTCTTCGACGCGCGCAGCGCCGATGAAGGCCGCAGCTTTTTGTCGAAGAAGGGCGGCGGCAACAAGCTCGGCGAGCAGGTCTATGACCCGCAGGTCAACCTGTACGCCGACCCGTGGCACGCCGAAGCGCCGGTGCTGCCGTGGGACGGCGAAGGCCAGCCGCGCGAGCGTATGGCCATCATCGAGAACGGCAAGGTGGTGAACCTGAACTACTCGCGCTACTGGGCGCAGAAGCAGGGCAAGACCGCCAACGCGCGGCCGGGCAACCTGCTGATGAGCGGCGGCAGCAAGTCCATCGCCGAGTTGGTGCGCGGCACGCAGAAGGGCATCCTGCTCACCCGCACCTGGTACATCCGCATGGTCGACCCGCAGACCGTGCTGCTGACCGGCCTGACCCGCGACGGCACCTTCTACATCGAGAACGGCCAGATCAAGCACCCGGTGAAGAACTTCCGCTTCAACGAATCACCGGTGATCATGCTCAACAACATCGACGAGCTCGGCAAGCCGGTGCGCGTGGCCGGCGACGAATCCAGCTACGTGATGATGATCCCGCCGATGCGGTTGCGGGATTTCACCTTCACTTCGTTGTCGGACGCGGTGTAACTTGCCTTTCCCTTCTCCCATCGGGAGACAGCCCGGCAGGATTGCCGGGCTGCACGGCGCAGCCGCCCGAAGGGTGAGGCACAGGATGTGCCGAATGCAGGTGCCCCGAAGGGCGGATGAGGGGCGAACGGAGTCCATGATGCTTGAACCTTCATGACTCCATCGCCCCTCACCCCAACCCCTCTCCCGTTGGGAGAGGGGCTTTCAGAGACTCTTGGCTTTGCTCCACTCCCGGCTAACGCGCGCGCAATTCCTGCACCTGCTGCTGGGCGGCACGGCAGCCGCCCTGTTGCCTTCGCCCGCACGCGCGCAAGCCAGCCGCTACGACTTCTGGTTCACGCGGCTGAAGTACGACTCCGGCGACTGGGACGTGGACGCGCGCATGCCGTCCAACCTGATCACCTCGCTGATCGACTACACCACGCTGCGCGTCGACCCCACCGAACACGTCATCGCCCTGTCCGACCCGAAGATGCTGCACGCGCCGTTCTGCTACCTGGCCGGGCACAAGCTGGTCGATTTCAACCCGGACGAGCGCCGCAACTTCGAGCGCTACGTGCGCAACGGCGGCTTCGTGTTCGTCGATGACTGCAACCACGACATCGACGGCCTGTTCGCCACTTCGTTCGAGGCGCAGATGCGCAGCATCTTCGGCGCCAACGCACTGAAGAAACTGCCGAACAACCACGCCCTCTACAACAGTTTCTTCAAGTTCCCAGAAGGCCCGCCGGCCACCACGTTCGAGTTGAACGGCTGGGGCGACGACCTCGTGCACGACTACCTCAAGGGCATCGAGATCGATGGCCGCCTCGGCCTGCTCTACAGCAACAAGGACTACGGCTGCGAATGGGACTACGACTGGCGCAACAAACGCTTCCTCGCCGAGGACAACACCAAGCTCGGCGTGAACATCGTGATCTACGCACTGACGCATTGACCCACTGGTGAGCGCATGAACATCCCCAACCCCGATTCGCTGCTACCCCGCCTCGATGAACTGCGCGCCGCGCTGGCGCAGGCGGTGGTCGGCCAGCAGCAGGTGGTCGAACAACTGCTGATCGGCCTGCTCGCCGGCGGCCACTGCCTGCTCGAAGGCGCGCCCGGCCTCGGCAAGACCTTGCTGGTGCGCTCGCTCGGGCAGGCGCTGGAACTGCAATTCCGCCGCGTGCAGTTCACGCCCGACCTGATGCCCAGCGACATCCTCGGCACCGAACTGCTGGAGGAGGACCACGGCACCGGCAAGCGCGCGTTCCGCTTCCAGCAGGGGCCGATCTTCACCAACCTGCTGCTGGCCGACGAACTCAACCGCACGCCACCGAAGACGCAGGCCGCGCTGCTGGAAGCGATGCAGGAGCGCACCGTCAGCTATGCCGGCACCACCTACGCGCTGCCCTCGCCGTTCTTCGTACTCGCCACGCAGAACCCGATCGAACAGGCCGGCACCTACCCGCTGCCGGAGGCGCAGCTCGACCGTTTCCTGCTGCATGTGCGCGTCGATTACCCCAGCGAGGCCGAGGAGCGCGACATCCTCGCGCAGACCACCGGCAGCGCGAACGGCAGCGTGCCCAAGGTGATGGACGCCGACGTGGTGCTGGCCCTGCAAACCCTGGTGCGCGACGTGCATGTAGGCGCGGATCTGCTGACATGGATCACGCGGCTTGTACGCGCCAGCCGCCCCGGCGATGGCGCGCCAAGCGAAGTGAACCACTGGGTCAAATTGGGAGCAGGCCCGCGCGCCGGGCAATCGCTGGTGCTGGCATCGAAGGCGCGTGCCCTGCTGCACGGCCGCTTCGCCGCCACCCGCGAGGACGTGCAGGCGCTGGCCGCGCCGGTGATGCGCCACCGCCTGCTGCTGTCCTTCGCCGCCGAAGCCGAGCAGAAGAACGCCGACGACGTGATCGCCGCGCTGCTGCGCGCGGTGCCGTATCCAGCCTGATCCACACCCTGCGCTCGCCTTGGCCGCTACCGCGCCACCGCTGATTCCACCCGACGTGCGCAGCCGCCTGCGCGGCCTGCGACTGTTGCCGCAACGGGCCAGCGGCAACCACGGCATCGGCATGCACGCCAGCCGCAGCCGCGGCGCCGGGCTGGAGTTCGCGCAATACCGCGCCTACGAGCCCGGCGACGAACTGCGCCAGATCGACTGGAAGCTCTACGCGCGCTCGGACCGTTTCTTCGTGCGCGAATCCGAACGCGAAAGCCCGCTGACGGTATGGCTGCTGCTCGACGCCACCGCGTCGATGCAGCAAGCCGACCGGGCGCGCCGCGACTGGACGCGCCTGCATGCCGCCAAGGCGCTGGCCGCCTGCATCGCCGAGCTGGCACTGCAACAGGGCGACGCCTTCGGCCTGATCGCGCTCAACGGCGACGGCGTGCAGTTGGTTCCCGCCGGTAACGGCCCACGCCAGCGTGACCGCCTGCACCTGCAACTGCAGGCCTTGCAGGCGCACGGCCAATGGCCCGCGCAGGAACGCCTTGCGCCAATATGGGAACGCATCACCGGCAACGACATGGTGGTGATGATCGGCGATGGCTTCGACGAGGCCGGCATCGCACTGGCCGAACGACTAGCGAAAGCCGGGCGCGACGTCGTGCACCTGCAACTGCTCACCGTCGAAGAACGCGACTTCCCGTTCCGCGACGGCCACCGCTTCCGCGACCCAGAAACCGGCGACGAACTGCTGGGCGACGGCGCGGCGATACGCGCCGACTACCTCGCCCGCTTCAATGATGCCCAGCGCAGGCTGGATGCACGCCTGCAAGCCGCCGGCATCCGCCACGACACCACCTGCCTCGACGAACCCATCGACGCGCCCTTGCAGCGGCTGTTCGCACGCCGGGGAGGCGGCGGCGCATGAGCCTCGTATGGTTGTTTCCAGCGGGCCTTGCCGCATTGGCGGCCTTGCTGCTGCCGCTGCTGCTCCACCTTGCACGCCGCGACGAACAGCAACGCATCGACTTCGCCGCGCTGCGCTGGCTGTCGGCCAAGCCACGCCCGCGCCGCCGCATCCGTTTCGACGAATGGCCGCTGCTGCTGGTGCGCCTGCTGCTGCTCGCCTTGCTGGCGGCGCTGCTGGCGCGACCGGCCTTGCATGGCATCGAAGACAACACGCCGCGCGTGGCCGTCGCGCCGGGCATGGACGCAGCCACCGCACGCGGCGCGATCACTTCCGGCGAAGCGCAATGGCTGTGGCTGGCCCCCGGCTTCCCTGCACTGGATGCGCCACCGCCTTCGCCATCGCAACCCATCGCCAGCCTGTTGCGCGAACTGGACGCGACGCTGCCGCCGCAAGCGCCGCTCACCGTGGTCGTGCCGTCGCTGCTGGACGGACTGGACGCACAGCGCCCGCAGTTGTCGCGTGCGGTGCGCTGGCAGGTGGTCGAAACCAAGCCACTGGCAACCACCGCCACCGCAGCCGCACCGCCGCACCTGCACATCCGCCATGACGACGCCGGCAGCGCCGCCCTGCCGTGGCTGCGCGCCGTGGCCCTTGCATGGAACCCGGCCGCGCCGGCGGACATCGCCGACGACGGCCAGCCCTTCGGTAACGATGGCGACGTGCATCTCTGGCTCTCGGCCAAGCCCGTGCCGCAGGCCGCGCAGGCATGGGCGCGCAACGGCGGCCAGCTGCTGGTGGATGCGCGCACGCCGGCAAGCGAGAGCGCGCAGCGCTTGCCGCTGTGGCGGGACGACGCCGGCAACGCCGTCATCGAACAGGTGGGCGACGACAACGGCCAATGGCTGCGCTGGGCCGCACCGCTGCAACCGGCCACGATGCCGGCGCTGCTCGATGCCGGTTTCCCGCAACGCCTGCGCGACCTGCTGCAACCGCCGCCGGCTCCTGTACGCGCAGCGGCCACCGCCATGCAGCCGACTACCGGCGCTGCCGCATGGCCGCAACCGCTGCGCGAACTCGCGCCGTGGCTGGTCGTCGCCATCGCCCTGCTGTTCCTGCTGGAACGCTGGCTGGCCAGCGCATGCCGACGCAGGAGGCCGGCGTGAGCACCGGGGCACTGCTGCGCAGCGCGCGCCGCCGGACATGGCTGATCGCCGTGACCGGCGGCATGCCGGTCGCCGCCGCGCTCGGCCTGCTCGCCATGCGCGTGGCCGGTTTCGATGCCGGCAGCGTGGCGCTCACCCTCGCCCTGCTGGCCGTGGCCGGTGTCGCCACCTGGCGTGCGCGACGCCTCGGCACGCGTTGGCTGATCGCGCGGTTGAACGCGCACCCGCACCTGGAAGACAGCGCCGACCTGCTGTTTGCCAAACCGGCAATGCTCAACCCGTTGCAGCAGCGCCAGCGCGCGCGCGTCGAACAACGCCTGCGCGAATCACCGCCCGACCTGCGCCCGCGCTGGCCGTGGCCATGCCTGCTGGCCTGCTTCGGCCTTGCCTTGCTGATCGCCGCCGCGGCGCTGCTCTGGCCGCGCACCGCGGCCACGCCATCGACACGTGGCGGCGACACCGCAACGCCGGCCGCCGCCAAAGCACCGGCAGTACGTGGCACGCACCTGCAGATAACGCCGCCGGCCTACACCGGCCAGCCCACGAGCAGCGGCGACGCGCTCGACGCACGCGCCCTGCAAGGCAGCCACCTGCACTGGCAACTGCACTTCTCGCCGCAGCCACGGCGCGCATGGCTGCAATTCCACGATGGCCGGCAACTGCCGCTGCAACGCGAGGGCGAGCACTGGCAAGCCAGCGAAACCCTGCAACGCCCGGGGCTGTATCGCATCGCCAGCGAACCGGCATTGGCCGATGCCGGCCGCGCCTACCGGCTGGACGTGGTGGCCGACAAACCGCCGCAGGTGAAAGTGCTCGAACCGGCGCAGACCTTGACGCAAGCCGCGCCGCGGCAACGGCAATGGCAGCTGCGCTTCGAGGCCAGCGACGATTTCGGCGTGAGCGCCACCGCCACGCTCGACCTCACCACCGCCAAGGGCAGCGGCGAGAACATCGACTTCCAGCAACGCCAGTTGACCCTGGCCGGCAGCGGCCCGGCCACCGCGCGGCGCTTCGCCCATGCCGCCGACCTGGCCGCGCTGGGCATCGACCCGGGCGATGAAGTGGTCGCCCGCCTCACGGTGCGCGACAACCGCGCGCCGCAACCGCAGGAAGCGCGCAGCCCCGGCCTGATCCTGCGCCTGCCCAGCGAGCAGGAGATACAGACCAGCGACCTCGAAGGCGCGATCAAGAAGGTGATGCCGGCCTATTTCCGCAGCCAGCGGCAGATCATCATCGATGCCGAGGCCCTGCTGAAACAGCGCAACGCGCTCGACGCCGACACCTTCGCCAAGCGCTCGGACGCCATCGGCGTGGACCAGCGCATCCTGCGCCTGCGCTACGGCCAGTTCCTCGGCGAGGAAGCCGAAGGCGGGGCGAAACCGCCGCCGACCAGCGATGCGCATGACAGCAAGGACGAGGACGACGGCGACCACGCGCATGACGACGGCCACGACCACGGCGGCACGGCCGGAGGCGAGACGGTGTTCGGCAGCGCCACCGACGTGCTGGCCGAATACGGCCACACCCACGACCACGCCGAAGCCGCCACCCTGCTCGACCCGCAGACCCGCGCCATCCTCAAGGCCGCGCTCGACCAGATGTGGCAGTCCGAAGGCGAACTGCGCCAGGCTCACCCCGACAAGGCACTGCCGTTTGCGTACAAGGCGCTCGGCTTCATCAAGCAGGTGCAGCAGGCCGAACGCATCTACCTGGCGCGGCTGGGCCCGCAACTGCCGCCCATCGACATGGCCCGGCGCATGACTGGCAAGCGCGACGGCCTGGGCAACCGCGGCCTGCGCCTGCCGCCACGCGACGCCGGCGACGCCACGCCCGCGCGCGCATGGCAGGCGCTGGCGACGAGGGACGCGCCGGTCGACCTGGACATCCTGTCGCGCTGGCTCGACGCGCACCCGCAGGCCGTGCCCGATCCGCTCGACGTCGCCGCCGCCATCGACGAACTGCGCCGGCAACCCGATTGCCAGGCCTGCCGGCAACGCCTGCGCGAACAGCTGTGGCCGGCGCTGCAACGCCCCCTCGCCCCCCCGGCCCGCCGTGACGCCGCCGATGCGCTGGGCCGCCGTTACCTGGACGCACTGGCCGCGCCACGGGAGAACCCGCGATGACCTGGCTGCCCGCCGCCCTCATCGCGCTGGCCGTGCTGCTGGCGAGCCTGCGCTTCTGCCAGCCGCCGCGCCCACCGGCCATGCGCCTGTCGGCGTTGCTGGCGTTGCAGGCCATCGCCGCCGCCCTGCTCTGGTTGGCGCTGTCCCCGCCGCCGCAGCCCATGCCGGCGGCCACGCTGGTCATCGCCACTGCCGACGCCACGGCGGCGGAGCTGTCGGCGCTTCCGGCCGCCACCCGCTTGCGATTGCCGGAAGCGCCGGCGCTGGCTGACGCGGCCCCGGTGCCCGACCTGGCCACCGCGTTGCGCCGGCACCCGGGCACGCGCGAACTCGTCATCGTCGGCCAGGGCCTGCCGGCGCGCGACCGCGGCGTCGCCCTGCCCGCGCTGCGCTTCCAGCCCGCCGCCGCGCCCCGCGGACTGGTCGAACTGCAAGCGCCGCCCGTGCTCGCCCCCGGCGCGCGCTTTGCAGTCGGCACGCGCGTGCAGGGCCTGCCGCAGGCGCGGGTGGAACTGCTCGACCCGGCCGGCCACCGCGTCGCCCTCGCCACGCCCGGCGACGATGGCCGCGTGCGCCTGGGCGCCAGCGCGCGCGACGCTGGCGACGTCGCCTTCACCCTGCGCGCGCTCGACGCCGACGGCAAGGTGCTCGACCGGTTGCCGGTACCGGTGCGCGTGCAGGCCGTTCCCTCTCCCGCGCTGCGCCTGCTCGCCGGCGCGCCGGGGCCGGAACTGAAATACCTGCAACGCTGGGCCGCCGACACCGGCGCGCGCCTGCAGACCGGCATCAGCCTCGGTGGTGGCGTGCAGTTGGGCGATGCACCACCAGCGCTGGATGCGGCCAGCCTCGCCAAGCTCGACCTGCTGCTGCTCGACGAACGCCGCCTGTCCGCCTTGTCGTCCGCGCAACGCACGGCCATTGCCGCCGCGATGCGCGACGGCTTGGGCGTGTTGCTGCGCATGACCGGCCCGCTCGACGGCAACGCGCGCCGCGCCCTGCGCGAATGGGGGCTGGAAACGCGCGGCGGCGAACGCAGCGCCACGGTGCAACTGCGCGACGCCGCGCCCGCGGTGGAGGACGGTGCGACGCCGACGGCGCCGAGCGTCGAGCGTTTCGACCTGGCCTTCGCCGGCAACGACGTGGCGCCGCTGCTGCATGCCGCCAACGGCAGCGCCATCGGCGGCTGGCGCGCTATCGGCCAGGGCCGCCTCGGCGTACTGCCCATCGCCGACAGCTACACGATGGTGTTGGCCGGCCACACCGACGCGCACGCCGAACTGTGGAACGCGGTGCTGTCGACAGTGGCGCGGCCACTGCCGGTGTCACCGCTGCGGCAGCTGCCCGCCTGGGCATGGGCCGGCGAACGCAGCGCATTGTGCGGCCTGCCCACCGGCAGCGAAGCGATCGCGCCGGACGGTACCCGCAGCACCTTGCTGCCAGACCCGCATGCCAACCAATGCAGCGGCTGGTGGCCACAGGCAGCCGGCTGGCACCGCATCGTCGCCGGCGACGACAGCGCCGGCGTGCTGGTCATCGACCCGGCCGACGCGCGCGCCCTGCACGCCCAAGCCACCCGCGATGCCACGCTGGCACTGCATGCTTCCGGCGATGCTGGTCATCGAGCCACACGGCCCTTACCCGGCCCACGCTGGCCGTGGCTGCTGGCCTTCGTGCTGATGGCGTCCCTGCTGTGGTGGCTGGAGCGGCGTCCAATGCCCTCAGGCATCCCTCACGCCTTGGGAAAGGCATAGGAAACCGAGGTTCCCGATATTTTCACGCACCCGGTTTGGACCAATGCCTTGATCAACTGCGCGAGGTCAGCACTATCCAATTTCTTCTGGAACATGGAATCCAACGTCGTTTCCAGCGTTTTCACCTTGACTGGACGGGTCATCTTCGCAAGCCGCTCCATTGCCAACTGCAGCCGTCCATCTTCTTCTGGAGGTTTAGCGGGAGCAAAACAGGGCATCCGTGCTATCGAGCTGGAACGGCAGGAAAAAATCTTGCTTGCCTTCAGATGCTTGACCAGTGGATCAAAACCGGTGTCCTTGGAAATGACATGGAAAAAGCCGCGTGGGTCGGCTTCTGCCAGTCTTCCTATGTAGTAGGCGATATGGAAATCCGCCGCATTCGGCCCATTTCCGGAAATCTTCACGTACTCGGCGTGCCGCCCCATACGCTGTAACGAAGCTGCCACCTCAAACGGAATCCTGGTCTGGTTGGCGCCAACGAACACGATCACCCGAAACTCCGGGCGCTCCAGCTGGGCCAGCGATTCAGGCTGCACGTTCTCATAGTCGATAAGCACGTAATTGATACGTGCAACAACCTCCGCAACCTCGTTTTCAGCCTGCAACTTCATTCCCGAGCATTTCCCCATTACAGCTGGAGCGAGATTACCCACAAACCAAGCGGGCTTGCCAGTCAAGCACAAGGCCGCTCGACCAAGGCGGACAAAGCTGTCCTTCAAGCCGCGCCTTGCAGGTGCTCGTAAAGGATGCCCGCGCCGACCAGGATCAGGATCACCCCGCCGGCGATCTCCGCGCGCTTGCCGACCAATGCGCCCAGCGCGCGGCCGAGCATGATGCCCAGCGTCACCATCACCAGCGTGCACAGGTCGATGACCAGCGCCACCACGCCGATGTGCACGTCGAGGAAGGCCAGGCTCACGCCAATGGCGGCCGCGTCGATGCTGGTGGCCAGGCCGGTGGCGGCCAAGGTCCAGAAGCGGTGGTGTTTCCGGCCATCTTCCGGCGCCTGTTCGGCGGCGCCCTCCGGCTCCGGGCGCAGGCCGGCCACGATCATGTGCACGCCCAGCGCGCCGAGCAGGGTGAAGGCGATCCAGTGGTCGAACGCCTCCACGTAGCGGGCGGCGGCGCGGCCCAGCAGCCAGCCCAGCAATGGGGTGAACGCCTCGATGGCGCCGAAGATCAGCCCGGCGCGCAGGGCGTCGGGCAGGCGCGGGCGGCGCATCGCCGCACCCTTGCCGATGGCCGCGGCAAAGGCATCGGTGGACATGGCCAAGCCGACGCGGCTATCGCGTGCTGACCAAGCCGGTGAGCCGGCCTCGCAGCGCGCGTTCCTCACTGCACTGCGGTAGCCGCCGCGAGTGGGTTCAGGTCGAGGTTACATAGGTATCGGCGGTGAGCGTCATGCATGCAGCGGCAGGTCGGGGATTTGCATTCATCCATGCCTGTTCCATGTGCGATCTGGCTGAAGGCGTAGCTCCATCTGCGGGACTCAACGGACAGCCAGCTCAACGCAGGTCGTCGGCTTCGATCAGGCTGGCCTGTGCCGACTCGTTTGCGGCGAGGCGCTCGGCTTGGCGCTCGATCGCGCGCTCGAACACCTGGCGAACCGCACGCGCGTTACCAAAGTACCCGTCGCGGTTGTGGTGCAGCATCGCCATCAGTTTGGCGGCGGCGTCCCGTGCCGCGTCGGTCAGCACGAAGCCGGCGTCCTCGAAGAACCTGAGCAGGATTCCCGCCAATTCTTCGGGGCTGTAGTCGTCGAACTCCACCATGCGGGTGAAGCGCGAGGCCAGCCCGGGGTTGGAGGCGATGAAACCCTGCATTTGCGTGGTGTAGCCGGCGACCACTACGCACAGTCGCTCGCGATGATCCTCCATCGCCTTGAGCAAAGTATCAATGGCCTCCTGGCCGAAATCCTGCCCGCCGCCCTGCGACAGCGCATAGGCCTCATCGACGAACAGCACGCCGTCGAGTGCCTCGCGCACTACCTCCTGTGTCTTGAGCGCGGTCTGGCCGACGTAACCGGCAACCAGGCCACTGCGATCCACTTCCACCACATGCCCCTTGCGCAGCAATCCCAGAGCGGTGTAGATCTCGCCGATCAGCCGGGCCACGGTGGTCTTGCCGGTACCCGGGTTACCGCTGAATACCAGGTGCAGCGACACCGACTGCGCCCTGCCGCCCTCGCTGAGGCGTCGCTGGTTGGCCCTGACCAAGCTGACCAACTTGCGCACTTCGGACTTCACCCCTTCCAGTCCGATCATCTGCTCCAGCCGGCGCATCGGCCCGTCGAGGTCGTTGGCCGTCGCCGCGGATGCGCCGCCGGGGATGTCTTCCTCCAGCAGTTCGGTAGCGTCGGCATCGGCCTGCCCGGCCAGGCGCTCAGCTTGTTTCTCCAGGATCTCCTCGAACAGCCGCCGGATTACGCGTGCATTGCCGAAGTTGCGGTCGCGGGTGCGGTGCATCTCGTTCACCACCCGCGTGATCTTCTCGCGCGCGCTGGGGGACGCCCTGAAGTGGTGCGTCTGCAATTGCCGATCGAGGATCGCCAGCAGGGCGGCAGGATCGTAGTCGCCGAATTCCACGTAGCGGGTGAAGCGTGATTCCAGGCCCGGGTTGGATGCCACGAAGCGGCGCATCTGCGCGGTGTATCCGGCCACGATCACCGCGAAGCGGTCGCGCCGATCTTCCATTGCCTTGAGCAGGGTGTCGATGGCCTCCTGACCGAAGCTGTCCTCGCCTTCGGACAGGGTGTAGGCCTCGTCGATGAACAGGATTCCGCCCTCCGCGCGTTCCACCGCCTCTTGGGTTTGCGGCGCGGTCTGGCCGACATAGCCGGCAACTAGCTGGCCGCGGTCAACCTCGACCACGTGGCCCTTGTCGAGCAGGCCGAGTTGGTGGTAGATCCGGCCGACCAGCCGCGCCACGGTGGTCTTGCCGGTGCCAGGGTTGCCGGTGAACACCATGTGCAACGACACCGGCGGCACCGGCAGCCCCTGTGCGCGGCGTCGTTCCTGCACCTTCACCAGATTCACCAGCTTGCGGATCTCGGCCTTGACCCCGTCCAAGCCGATCAGGGCATCGAGCTCGGCCAGTGCGTCGCCGTCGTTAGCCGGTGACGGTACCGCCGGCACGGCGGCGCCCACCTGAATCCGTGCCAGTACCTGGCCGCTGGCCACGCTGTCGCCTTCCTCGAACGCCAGCGATTCCAGCACGCCATCGGCCGGGGAAGGCACCTCCAGCACGACTTTGTCGGTTTCCAGATCGACCAGCACCTCGCCCGAGCGAACCGCGTCGCCGGCACGCCTGTGCCAGGTGGCGATCTCGCACTGATCAACGCCGTCCGGCAGGGCTGGAACCTGTACCTCGTGTAGCATTGAGCGTTGTCTGCCGGCCGCCTGAACCACCCGGCCGGTGTTCCCTGCCTCCACCTGCACTTCGCCGAACACCTTGATCGCGCCGTCCGGGCGGCAGTCGATCAGCTTGGCCGACGCATCGGAGTCGCACAGCACGTCGTTGGGACGGTTGTCCCGGAAGGTGCATCCGGTGAGCACGACCGCGCCGCCGTCCTGGGTCTCGACCGCGTTGTCGTCACAACCGGCGAAGCCGCAGTCGCCGGCCTCGACGCGCGACCCGTTCACCACGTACAGGCCCGACGACGGCGTGCCCTCGACATTGCAGCGGTGCAGTTCGCCGCGCGCCTGCTCGCCGAAGTGCATGGCCGGGCAACTGTCCCCGCCACAGGCGGAGAACCGGCAATCCTCGGCCTGCAAGGTGGCACCGGCATCGACCACGAACGCATTGCCCGTGGTCTCCTGGATCGTGGTCGCGCGCATCGACAGGCGGCTGCCAACTCCCGACACCTGCACCGCGGGATCGGTACAGGCGCTGATGTCGCTGTCGGCCAAGGTGCACTTGACACCCTTGTCGATCAGCACCGCACCCTTGACCGCTTTGAACCGGCACTTGCCGATGCCCACCGTGGCCCTTTCCGAGGCCGCCACCGCCGGCAGCCGGACTTGCTCGAACACACAGTTGTCCACCGCCAGCGGCGTCTCGCGTGCGAGGATGCCGTTGCCGTTGAGTTGCCAGAACCGGCAGGCGCGGATCGCCAGCCCACTTGCCTGCTTGGCGTACACCCCGGTGCCATCGCCCGTCAGCACGCACTGCTCCAAATTCAGCCCGGCATGCGGCATCACATTGATGATCGCACCGTCCGCCCCGGGCGGCATGGTCACGGTGAGATTGCGCAAGATTGCCGGAGCGGCGATGATCAGCCGGCTGATGATGAAGGTGTCGTTGGAGGCCGATGCGGCGCGCAGAACCACCGCCTTGTCGATCCGGCTGGCGGGATGGGCGTGCCGGCCTGGGGGCAACACGATCTCGTCCCCCGGTTGGGCTTTTACCAGCGCGCTGGACAGGCTGAGTCCGCCGAAAAATCCCGTCTTGACCTCGATCACCGCCATACGCGAGAGCCTCCCCCTGAGCATGGATCGCCCGTCGCCGTGGACGACGGGAAAGGCCCTGACGTTATCACAATGGTTGCGGTGCAAATCCCGTGAGGCTGGTTATATCTCCGGCCATTTAATGATGATGGCGGACGCCAGCGGAGCTGGCTCCGCTATCGTGGGAGCTGACAGGGGGTGTCATGTCGGTTGGGGTAGATCGGAGTCATATCCACGGCACTTGCTTCGGGCCGTGAGGCGCTATGTCGCAGCTTGCAGGTGTTCGTAGAGGATGCCGCTGCCGACCAGGATCAGGATCACCCCGCCGGCGATCTCCGCGCGCTTGCCGACCAATGCGCCCAGCGCGCGGCCGAGCATGATGCCCAGCGTCACCATCACCAGCGTGCACAGGCCGATGACCAGCGCCACCACGCCGATGTGCACGTCGAGGAAGGCCAGGCTCACGCCAATGGCGGCCGCGTCGATGCTGGTGGCCAGGCCGGTGGCGGCCAAGGTCCAGAAGCGGTGGTGTTTCCGGCCATCTTCCGGCGCCTGTTCGGCGGCGCCCTCCGGCTCCGGACGCAGGCCGGCCACGATCATGTGCACGCCCAGCGCGCCGAGCAGGGTGAAGGCGATCCAGTGGTCGAACGCCTCCACGTAGCGGGCGGCGGCGCGGCCCAGCAGCCAGCCCAGCAATGGGGTGAACGCCTCGATGGCGCCGAAGATCAGCCCGGCGCGCAGGGCGTCGGGCAGGCGCGGGCGGCGCATCGCCGCACCCTTGCCGATGGCCGCGGCAAAGGCATCGGTGGACATGGCCAGGCCGATCAGGAGGATGGAGAGCGGGGACATTCGCAGGACTCGCAGGCCGGGCGGACGACGCATACGGCATGCGCACACGCCCAACCTGTCGTTGCGCGCGCATGCCGCTGGTCTCGCCAACCGGGTCTGGCTGCCCGCGCCACGGCGCAATGGCCGAGTGTGTTGACGCGGGCGCTTCCGATACCGGAAGCAGGCTACTCCCCAAGGGAGCGCGGATTCTAGCAGCCTTCGCCATCGTCCGTAGGAGCGCACCTTGGTGCGCGATGAAGCTTTCCCGGTGAAGCCCCATCGCGCACCAAGGTGCGCTCCTACGGGGGGGATGGGTTGAGCACAGCGAAGCCCAACGTCACGCGGGACCCGCATGGTGGTGGCGGATGCCGGTCGTTGGTCGGCACCGCCGTTCTGCCGCATGAAGCCCGGCGGCGCTGCGCGCCGTCACCCGGCCAACGGTCGGGCGCCACCAAAGCAGGTGGGTTGGCGAGGATCAGTCCTCTTCCGGCGGCAGGACGATGCCGTCGTCGTCGATCGCCAGCTTGCCGGCCATCAGCACCGCCTGGGTGCGGTTGGTGACGCCGAGCTTGCGCAGGATGGCGGTGACGTGGGCCTTGATGGTGGCCTCGGATACGCCCAGGTCGTAGGCGATCTGCTTGTTCAGGCGGCCCGCGCCCAGCATCTGCAGGACGCGGAACTGCTGCGGGGTGAGTTCGCGCAGGCGCTGGCCGACTTCGCGTTCTTCATGGTCGGTCGGCGGCACGTTGTGCGCTTCGGCCGGGGCCCAACGTTCGCCGTCGAGGATGGTGCCCAGCGCCTGGCCGATGGTGTCCGAGTCGGCCGACTTGGGGATGAAGCCGAACGCGCCGTGGTCGAGCGCACGGCGCATCACCGTGGCCTCCTCGCGTGCGGACACCACCACGATCGGCAGCTGCGGATGCAGCGAACGCAGGTGTACCAGCGCATTGAAACCCTGCGCGCCGGGCATGTTCAGGTCCATCAGCACCAGGTCGGCGTCGGGGTGCTGCTCGGCCAGCGCGTACAGCGCTTCCACGCTGTCCGCCTCCAGCAGGGTCACGCCGGGAATCACCCGCTGCACCGCACCGCGCAGCGCTTCGCGGAACAGCGGGTGGTCGTCGGCGATCAGCAGGGTGGGCATGGAATCGAGAGTCGGAAATGTCGAAGTACTGCCGAAGCCCCTCTCCCTCCGGGGTGAGAGGGGCAGTTTGCGAACCACCGGTTCGCTGCCCCATGAACGCCCTTGCGCCAGCGCAAGGGCCGGGGCGCGGAGCGGGGGTTGGGGTGAGGGTACGGGGCGAAGCCCTCGCAGTGTTCACTCCACGAGGCTTCGCCCGTACCCTCATCCGCCCCTTCGGGGCACCTTCTCCCGAAGGGAGAAGGAAAAGCAGCGCGGCCGCAGCGTTCCCCGCCTCACCGCACCTTGCGTTCGTCCACCAGCGAAGCCACCACCGACGGGTCGGCCAGAGTCGAGGTATCGCCGAGCTGGTCCGGGGCGTTCTCGGCGATCTTGCGCAGGATGCGGCGCATGATCTTGCCCGAGCGGGTCTTAGGCAGGCCCGGCGCCCACTGCAGGTGGTCGGGGGTGGCGGTGGGGCCGATGACCTTGCGCACCCAGGCGATCAGTTCCTTCTGCAGTTCATCGCTGGGCGTTTCCTCGGCCACCAGGGTGACATAGGCATAGATGCCCTGGCCCTTGATGTCGTGCGGGAAGCCGACCACCGCGGCCTCGGCCACCTTCGGGTGCAGCACCAGCGCGCTTTCCACCTCGGCGGTGCCGATGCGGTGGCCGGAGACGTTGATGACGTCGTCGACGCGGCCGGTGATCCAGTAATAGCCGTCTTCATCGCGGCGGCAGCCGTCGCCGCTGAAGTAGTAGCCGGGGTAGGTGCGGAAATAGGTGTCGATGAAGCGCTGGTGGTCGCCGTAGACGGTGCGCATCTGCCCCGGCCACGAGTCGCACAGCACCAGGTTGCCCTCGGCCGCGCCTTCCAGGATCTCGCCCTCGGCGCTGACCAGCGCCGGCTGCACGCCGAAGAACGGCAGCGTCGCCGAGCCGGGCTTGAGGTCGATGGCGCCCGGCAGCGGCGAGATCAGGATGCCGCCGGTCTCGGTCTGCCACCAGGTATCGACCACCGGGCAGCGCGCGTCGCCGACCACGTCGTAGTACCAGCGCCACGCCTCCGGGTTGATCGGCTCGCCGACGCTGCCGAGCAGGCGCAGGCTCTTGCGCGAGGTGCGCTTGACCGGCTCCTCGCCCTCGCGCATCAACGCGCGGATCGCGGTGGGCGCGGTGTAGAAGATGGTGACCTGGTGCTTGTCGATCACTTCCCAGAAGCGCGAGACGTTCGGGTAGTTCGGCACGCCCTCGAACATCACCGAGGTGGCGCCGTTGGCCAGCGGGCCGTAGACGATGTAGCTGTGGCCGGTGACCCAGCCGACGTCGGCGGTGCACCAGTAGATGTCGTCCTCGCGCAGGTCGAACACCGCCTCGTGGGTGTAGGCCGAGAACAGCAGGTAGCCGGCGCTGGTGTGCAGCACGCCCTTGGGCTTGCCGGTGGAGCCGGAGGTGTAGAGGATGAACAGCGGGTCCTCGGCGTTCATGCGTTCGGGCTCGCACTGCGCCGGCTGGCCGTCGACCACGTCGTGGAACCAGCGGTCGCGCGGGGCCTGCATGTCCACCGACGAGCCGGTGTGGCGCACCACCAGCACGGTTTCGACGGTATTGGTGCCGGGCAGCTTCAGCGCGGCATCGACGTTGGCCTTCAGCGGCACCTTCTTGCCGCCGCGCAGGCCCTCGTCGGCGGTGATGATCAGCTTGCTGCCGCAGTCGGCGACGCGGTCGGCGATGGAGTTGGCGGCGAAACCGCCGAACACCACCGAGTGGATCGCGCCGATGCGCGCGCAGGCCAGCATCGCCACCGCGGCATCGACGATCATCGGCAGGTAGATGGTGACGCGGTCGCCCTTGGCCACGCCGAGGTTGCGCAGCGCGTTGCCGAGCTTGCACACGCGCTCGTGCAGTTCGCGGTAGGTCACCTTCTGCGCCGGCGCGTCGGGGCTGTCCGGCTCGAACAGGATCGCGGTCTTGTCGCCGCGGGTGGCCAGCTGGCGGTCCAGGCAGTTGACGCTGACGTTGAGCTCGCCGTCCTCGAACCACTTGATGCGGAAGTCGTCCAGCTTGTAGCTGACGTTCCTCACTCGGGTCGGCTTGACGTACCAGTCCAGGCGCTCGGCGGCCTTGCCCCAGAAGGCGTCGGGGTTCTCCACCGACTCGCGGTACAGCTTCTGGTAGGTGGACGTGTCGATCCGCGACGTGGCGGCGAACTGCGGGTCGACGGGATAGAGATCAGCCATGACAACACCCTCACCTTTGCACTTGTAACCAATGGGGGAGCCGCATCGCGCGATGCGGCCGGTACTTCCCAAGTGTGCCGCATCCACCCCCGGTCGCGCTGCCCGCGGCGTTAGACGATGGTCGAATGCGGCCATTCCTTCGACTAATGGCGAATAGCCGCCCGCCACGCAGGCCGCGCACCCTGCCGGGAGCCGTGCACCGACGCGGCCATCGACGCCAGCCGGAGAGAGGCAGAGCAATGAACAGACACACCACCCAGATGGTCCGTCGCCCACTTGCCGCCGCGTTGTTCGTGGCGTTGCTTGCGCCGGGCATGGCCTTGGCCGACACGGCGAAGGAAAAGGCGCTGGAGGCCCGCGTGGCCGAACTGGAGCGGCAGGTACAACTGCTGCTGACCACCCAGCAGCAGCAACAGGGCAGCATCGCGCAGACGCAGAGCGAAGTGCAGCAGGCACGCGCCGAGCAGGCAGCCATCGCCGCGGCCGCACCGGCGCTGCCGGCCGGCAAGCAGCCGATCCAGGCCACCAGCATCACCCCCGGCGCGGCGCCGGGCACCACCTTCAAGTTCGGCGGCTTCATCAAGGCCGACTTCCTCGCCACCCGCACCGGCGACGGCCAGTTGGCCGACGACGCCACCGGCCGCGCCCTGTACCTGCCCGGGCAGACCCCGGTGCACGGCGCCGGTGGCTCAGG
The DNA here is from genome assembly GCF_022359915.1 of Stenotrophomonas sp. NLF4-10. Lineage (NCBI taxonomy): Bacteria > Pseudomonadati > Pseudomonadota > Gammaproteobacteria > Lysobacterales > Lysobacteraceae > Stenotrophomonas > Stenotrophomonas sp. NLF4-10. Next base: position 417,627 of record NZ_JAKSEE010000003.1, on the reverse strand, counting down.
CCAGGCCTCGGACGTGGACTACAACGCGCACGCCAAGTTCTCGCGCTTCAACCTCGGCGTGGACCACGTCACCGAGGGCGGCGACAAGGCCGGCGCGATGGTGGAGATGGACTTCTTCGGCAACGCGCTGGGCAACCAGAGCGCCACCAACACCTACGGCGTCACCCTGCGCCATGCCTACATGTACTGGAACAACTGGCTGGCCGGCCAGACCTGGTCCAACTTCATGGACGTGGCCGCGCTGCCCGAGGCGGTGGATTTCGTCGGCCCCACCGACGGCGTGATCTTCGTGCGCCAGACGCAGGTGCGCTACACCAACGGCGGCTTCAGCGTGGCGCTGGAAAACCCGGAAACCACGCTGGTCGGCGCGGCCAATTCCGACCGCGGCGCGCTGCCCGACCTGACCGCGCGCTACGGCTGGAAGGGCGACTGGGGCACGTTCGGCGTGGCCGGCCTGCTGCGCCAGCTGAAGGTGGACAACCAGGCCACCGGCGCCGACGCCAGCAAGATGGCCGGCGGCCTGACCCTGGGCGGCAAGTGGGTGATAGGCGGCAGCGACAGCCTGCACTACCAGCTCACCGGCGGCGAGGGCATTTCCCGCTACATCGGCCTGGGCATCACCGGCGACAGCGCCTACGACGCCATCCGCGACGAACTGGACCCGACCGGGGTGGTCGCCGCCTACGTCGGCTGGCGCCATGCGTTCACGCCGAAGCTGCGCACCAACCTGATCTACGCGCGCAGCGACTACGACAACAACGCCGCGCTGACCGGCAACCTGGTGACCAAGAGCGTGCAGTCGATCCGCGGCAACGTGTTCTACACGCCGATGCCCAAGGTCGATATCGGCGCCGAGCTGATGTACGGCGTGCGCGAGATCGAGGACGGCCGCAAGGGCGACATCAGCCGCCTGCAGTTCACCACCAAGTACAGCTTCTGACGCATCCGCCGCCGGCGCCCCCGCGGCGCCGGCGTTGCAGCACCTCCCTACCCCCACGGGGAGCACTTCATGCCGCCGCCCGCGCACGCGTTGCGCCGTGACGGCCCGTTTCCAACGACTGTTCCTGTTCGGAGGACCCCGAATGAATGCTTCCACCGACCCCCGCGTCGAGCGGATCGCCAACCACCCGGCCTACCAGCGCCTGCGCCGCAGCCGCAACCGCCTGGGCTGGGTGCTGACCGTGCTGATGCTGCTGGCCTACTACGGCTACATCGGCCTGATCGCCTTCGACAAGGCGTTCCTGGCCACCCCGCTCTCCGCCGGCAGCATGACCACCATCGGCATCCCGATCGCGATCGGGTTGATGGTGTTCACCATCGCCATCACCGGCATCTACGTGCGCCGCGCCAACAAGGAGTTCGACCAGTTGACCCACCAGATCGTGGAGGACGTGCAATGAGCCGCTCCCCCCTGCTCCGCTCCGGCGCACTGCTGGCCCTGCTCGCCGCCAGCGGCGCCGCGCTGGCGGCCGGCGGCGACATCGGCCAGACCGTGCGCCAGCCGACCAACTGGACCGCGATCATCATGTTCGCCGCGTTCGTGTTGGCCACCCTGGGCATCACCAAGTGGGCCGCCACGCGCACCAAGTCGGCGTCGGACTTCTACACCGCCGGCGGCGGCATCACCGGCTTCCAGAACGGCCTGGCGATCGCCGGCGACTACATGTCGGCAGCCTCGTTCCTGGGCATCACCGCGGCGGTGATGACCAACGGCTACGACGGCCTGATCTACGCCATCGGCTTCCTCGTCGGCTGGCCGATCCTGACCTTCCTGATGGCCGAGCGGCTGCGCAACCTCGGCCGCTTCACCTTCGCCGACGTCGCCGGCTACCGCTTCCAGCCCAAGCCCATCCGCCTGTTCGCCGCCTCCGGCACGCTGGTGGTGGTGCTGTTCTACCTGATCGCGCAGATGGTCGGCGCCGGTGCGCTGATCAAGCTGCTGTTCGGCCTGGACTACTGGATCGCGGTGGTGCTGGTCGGCGTGCTGATGATGGTCTACGTGCTGTTCGGCGGCATGACCGCGACCACCTGGGTGCAGATCATCAAGGCCTGCCTGCTGCTGTTCGGCGTGACCTTCATGGCGCTGATGGTGATGTGGAAGTTCGGCTTCAGCTTCGAGAAGCTGTTCGCCACCGCGGTGCAGGTCAAGACCCAGATCGCGGCCAACGCCGGCAAGGAGGCGGGCGAGGCGGCCAGCGCCGGCCTGTCGATCATGGGCCCGGGCGGCTTCGTCAAGGACCCGATCTCGGCGATCTCCTTCGGCATGGCGCTGATGTTCGGCACCGCCGGCCTGCCGCACATCCTGATGCGCTTCTTCACCGTCCCCGATGCCAAGCAGGCGCGCAAGTCGGTGTTCTGGGCCACCACCTGGATCGGCTACTTCTACATCCTGATCTTCATCATCGGCTTCGGCGCCATCGCCCTGGTGCTGAGCAATCCGGCCTACGCCGACCCGGCCACCGGCGCCATCCAGGGCGGGCCGAACATGGCCGCGGTGCTGGTCGGCAAGGCGGTGGGCGGCAACATCTTCATGGGCTTCATCTCCGCGGTGGCCTTCGCCACCATCCTGGCGGTGGTCGCCGGCCTGACCCTGTCCGGCGCCTCGGCGGTGTCGCACGACCTGTACGCGACGATGATCATGAAGGGCAAGCCGCCGGCAGGCTCGGAGCTGCGCGTGTCGCGCATCACCACCGTGGCGCTGGGCGTGATCGCGGTGCTGCTGGGCATCGCCTTCGAGAAGCAGAACGTGGCCTTCATGGTGTCGCTGGCCTTCGCCATCGCCGCCTCGGCCAACTTCCCGGTGCTGTTCCTGTCGCTGCTGTGGAAGGACTGCACCACCCGCGGCGCGGTGATCGGCGGCTTCCTCGGCCTGGCCTCGTCGCTGGTGCTGACCCTGCTGTCGCCGTCGGTATGGGAAGCCACGCTGGGCAACCCGGCCGGCAGCGCGCCGTTCCCGTACACCAGCCCGGCGCTGTTCTCGATGACCTTGGCCTTCGTCGCCATCTGGCTGTTCTCGATCACCGACAAGAGCCGCAACGCGCAGGCCGAACGCGCCGCCTACCCGGCGCAGCAGGTGCGCGCCGAAACCGGCATCGGTGCCAGCAAGGCGTCCGGGCACTGAACCCGGCCACCGCATGACGACGGGAAACGCCGGCCATTGGCCGGCGTTTCCTTTCATGGCGCCGGGTCGACGCCGTCGAACACGCCGTCCAGGCCACGGTATTCGCTGGGAGTCATGCCCACGGTGGCCTTGAACTGGCGCGCGAACGCGCTCTGGTCGCTGAAACCGCAGCGCTGGCCGATGCCGGCGATGCTGCCGTCGCCGCGCAGCAGGCGCATCGCCATCTCGATGCGCAGCTTGATCAGGTATTGCTGCGGGGTGACCTGGAACACGTGGCGGAAGTGGCGTTCCAGCTGTGCCAGCGAGATGCCGGCCAGCTCGGCCAGCTGCGGGGTGCGCGGGTTCTCGCCGGAATGCTCCTGCATGTAGTTCACCACCCGTTCGAGCTGGGCATAGGCGGAGTGCCGGCTGTTGGGCCGGCCGAGGTCGCGCGACACACCGATCAGGCCGCTGATGCGGCCATCGTCGAACAACGGCCGCTTCAGCGTCAGGCACCAGCCGGGGCGGCGGTTCGGGTACAGGTGCACTTCCAGCCGGTCGGCGATGGGCGTGCCGGCCAGCACCTGCCGGTCCTGCTGCAGGTAGCGGTTGCCCAGCGGCGGCGGGAACACCTCCAGCGGCGAACGGCCGATCACCTCGCCACGCCGCTTCCTGCCCAGCCGCTGCACCAGGGTGACATTGCAGTGCGTGTAGCGGCCCTCGCGGTCCTTGACGAAGAACACGGTGTCCGGCAACGCGTCGAACAGGTGCTGCACTTCGCTGGAAGAATGCTGTGCGTCCATTGGCGTCGTCCTCGCGCTGGCGGCCGTCGGCGTGGCTGCGGCCGATGCTAGCGCATGCCTCCGGGCGCAGACGGCGTTGTGCCGACTTCCGCATCGGTACGGCGGCGCGGCCGCTATTCGGCCCCGCGGCGGCGGTGGGAGCATGGCCGCATGCACCGGATAGACGTCATCGATTCGCATACCGCAGGCGAACCCACGCGGGTCGTACTCGGCGGGTTCCCCGACCTCGGCGGCGGCAGCCTGCGCCAGCGCCGCGAGCGGCTGCTGCGCGATTTCGACCCGTGGCGCGCGGCACTGGCCTGCGAGCCGCGCGGCTCAGACACGATGGTCGGCGCGCTGCTGCTGCCCGCCGACGACCCCGCGGCCTGCACCGGGGTGATCTTCTTCAACAACGTCGGCTGCCTGGGCATGTGCGGCCACGGCACCATCGGCGTGGTGCGCACGCTGGCCGAGCTGGGCCGCATCGCGCCCGGTGCGCACCGCATCGAGACGCCGGTGGGCACGGTCGGCGTGGAGCTGTTCGACGATGGCCGGGTGGCGGTGGACAACGTCGAGAGCTGGCGCCACCGGCACGACGTCGCGGTCGAAGTGCCCGGCCACGGCACGGTGCGCGGCGACGTGGCCTGGGGCGGCAACTGGTTCTTCATCACCGGCGCCGCGCCGTGCGCGCTCACCCTGGACAACCAGCGCCCGCTCACCGCCTATGCCGAAGCGATACGGCAGGCATTGGAGCGCGATGGCATCGCCGGTGCCGACGGCGCCATCGACCATGTGGAGATCAACGCGATCGCGCCGGACGGCAGCGGCCAGGCGCGCAACTTCGTGTTGTGCCCGGGCCTGGCCTACGACCGCTCGCCCTGCGGCACCGGCACCAGCGCGAAGCTGGCCTGCCTGGCCGCCGACGGCACGCTGGCCGAAGGCGCGCCGTGGGTGCAACAGGGCATCCTCGGCAGCCGTTTCGAGGCGTCGTACCGGCGCAGCGGGCGCGGCATCCTGCCGCGCATCGTCGGCCAGGCTTGGATCACCGCGCGCGCGACCCTGCTGATCGACCCGGCCGATCCCTTCGCCTGGGGCATCGGCGGCAGCCGGCCGTGATCCACCGCAGCCGCCACGACCTGATCGTCATCGGCGCCGGCATCGTCGGCGCCGCCTGCGTCGAGGCCGCGGTCGCGGCCGGGCTGCGGGTGGCGCTGGTCGAGGCCGGCGCCATCGGCGGTGGCGCCAGCGCCGCGGCGATGGGGCACCTGGTGGCGATGGACGGCGACCCGCACGAACTGGCGCTGTGCGCGCATTCGCTGCGGCTGTGGCAGCGCTGGGCGGGCTGGCCGGAAAGCGAGTACCGGCGCTGCGGCACCTTGTGGATTGCGCGCGAGGAAGGCGAACTGCAAGGCATCGGCGCGCGTATCGACGTGCTGGCGGCGGCCGGCGTGCAGGCCGAGGCCGTGGATGCGGCTGGCCTGTACGCGCTGGAACCGCAGCTCGCCCCCGGCATGCGCGGCGGCATGCACGTGCCCGGCGACGCCGTGGCATACCCGCCGCGCGTGGCATGGCGACTGGTCCGCGAGGCGCAGCAGGCCGGGGCCAAGGTGTTCGCCGGCAGCCGCGCCGAAACGCTGGTCGATGGCGGCGTGCGCTTGGCCGACGGCCGCGTGTTGTCCGGGCCGGTGCTGGTCGCCACCGGCGCGGCCCTGCCGCAGCTGCTGCCGGAACTGCCGATGCGCGCGCGCAAGGGCCAGCTGCTCGTCACCGAGCGCCACGCGCCGCTGCTGCGCCACCAGCTGATCGAGATGGGCTACGCCGCGGCCGCGCACGGCAGCGACGCGGCCAGCGTGTCGTTCAACGTGCAGCCGCGTCCCAACGGCCAGTTGCTGATCGGTTCCTCGCGCGAGTACGGCGCCACCGGCACGGACATCTCCCTGCCGCTGCTGCAACGCATGCTGCAACGGGCCATCGCCTTCGTGCCGGCGCTGCGCGAAGTCCGCGCGCTGCGCAGCTGGTGCGGTTTCCGCCCGGCCACCGCCGACGGCCTGCCCTACCTGGGCGCGGTACCCGGCCGCCGCGACGTATGGGTGGCCGCCGGCCACGAGGGCCTTGGCATCACCGCCGCGCCGGGCAGTGCGCAGTTGGTGATCGATGCCTTCCTCGGCCGCGCACCGGCACTGCCGTTGGCACCCTACCTGCCACAGCGGGCGATGCGGGGCGGCGCATGAACACCATCGCGCTGCTGGTCGACGGCCTGCGCGTGGATGTGCCCGAAGGCGCCACCGTGGCCGCCGCGGTTGCCCGCAGCGGCCACGCTTTCCGCCGTTCCAGCGGCGGCGAGCCGCGCGCACCGCTGTGCGGCATGGGCGCGTGCTTCGAATGCCGGGTCAGCATCGACCACGTGGCACACCTGCGCGCCTGCATGGTGCTGGCGCGGCCGGGCATGCGGGTGGAGACGCAGCAATGAAGCAAAAGCGTTTCGACCTGCTGGTGGTGGGTGCGGGGCCGGCCGGGCTGGCCGCCGCGCATGCCGCGGCCCGGCGCGGGGCGAAGGTCGGGCTGGTGGACGCGCAACCGCGCGCCGGCGGCCAGGTATGGCGGCACGACCTGCGCTTCGGCGTACCGGCGATGGCGCGGGCGCAGATCGACGGCCTGCACGGCGCCGGCATCGAATGGCTGGCCGGGCACGAAATGGTGCTGGCCGACGACCACGTGGTGGTCGCCGCGCATGCCGACGGCGCGGTGGCGCTGCACTGGCGCACGCTGGTGCTCGCCACCGGCGCGCGCGAACTGCTGCTGCCGTTCCCCGGCTGGACCCTGCCCGGCGTGACCGGCGCCGGCGGCCTGCAGGCGCTGGCCAAGCAGGGCTGGCCGGTGGCCGGCAAGCGCGTGGTGGTGGCCGGCAGCGGCCCGCTGCTGCTGGCGGCGGCGGCCACGCTCCGGCGCCACGGCGCGCACGTACTGGGCATCCACGAACAGGTGCAGGTCCGCACGCTGCACGCCTTCGCACGCAGGCTGTGGCGCTGGCCGGCGCGGCTGGCGCAGGCGGCGGCGCTGCGTGCGCGTCTGCTCGGCGTGCCCTGGCATACCGGCAGCATGGTGCTGGCGGCGCACGGCGACACCATGCTGCGCGCCATCGAGCTGGACCGCGGCGATGGCCGCGAACGCATCGCCTGCGACCTGCTCGCGGTGGGCTGGGGGCTGGTGCCGAACGTCGAACCGGCACGCCTGCTCGGCTGCGAACTGGATACATCGCCGACCCATCCGGTAGTGCGCGCGGACCGACGCCTGTGCAGCAGCCGGCCCGGCATCCACGCCGCCGGCGAGGCCCTCGGCATCGGCGGGCGCGATTGCGCGCGCATCGAGGGCGCGATGGCGGCCTGCTTCGCGCTGGGCGACGAGCGTGGTGGCGAGGCGCTGCGCGCGCGCCGTGATCACGAGCGCGCCTATGCCGCATTGCTGCACGAATGCTTTGCCACTAGCGCGCGCGCCCGCGCGCTGGCGGCGCCCGACACACTGGTCTGCCGCTGCGAGGACGTGCCGTTGTCGGCGGTGCAGGCGCACGCCGACCCGCGCCAGCTGCGGCTGGTCACGCGCTGCGGCATGGGCGCCTGCCAGGGCCGGATCTGCGGCGCCGCGCTGCGCGAACTGCAGCTGGCTTCGCCGTCCCTCTCCCCCACCGCGGTACGGCCGCCGCTGGCCCCGGTCACGCTGGCGGCACTGGCCGATGATCCCTCCGACGAACCCGAACAAGGTACAGACAGATGAGCAATGCAGGTTTCTGGCGCGGCGTGCTGCCGGCCATCACCACGCCCTTCACCGCCGACGGTGCAGTTGACCATGCGTTCCTGGCCGAGCACGCCAGGCGGCTGGTCGATGCCGGCTGCAGCGGCATCGTGCCGCTGGGCTCGCTCGGCGAAAGCGCCACGCTGGCCTTCGACGAGAAGATCGCCATCGTGCGCACGCTGGTCGCGGCGGTGGGCGGGCGCGTGCCGGTGGTGGCCGGCATCGCCGCACTGTCCACCGCCGAGGGCATTGCACTGGCGCAGGCGGTCAAGGATGCCGGCGCCGGCGGGGTGATGGTGCTGCCGCCGTACGTGTACTCCAGCGACCGCCACGAGATGGACGCCTACATCCGCGCCATCCTCGCCGCCACCGACCTGCCGGCGCTGCTCTACAACAATCCCATCGCCTACAAGACCGACTTCACCCCCGCGCAGATCGCGCGGTTCGCCGCCGAGTTCCCGCACGTGCAGGCGGTCAAGGAATCCTCCGGCGACGTGCGCCGCTTTGCCGCCATCCGCGAGCTGATCGGCGACCGCCTGGTGCTGATGGTGGGTATCGACGACGCCATCGTCGAAGGCATCGCGATGGGCGCCGAGGGCTGGATCGCCGGCACCGTCAACGCTTTCCCGGAAGAAGCCGTGCAGTTGTTCGAGCAGGCACGCAGCGGTGGCTACGCGGCCGCGCGCGAACTGTACGAGTGGTCGCTGCCGCTGCTGCGGATGGATACGGTTCCCAAGTTCGTGCAACTGATAAAGCTGATGCAGGAGCGCGTCGGGCTGGGCAGCGAGCGCGTACGCGCCCCGCGGCTGGTGGTGGAAGGTGCCGAGCGCGAACAGGCGCTGGCAGTAATCGACCACGCCATCGCTGCCCGGAAGCGCTGAGGTGAATACGGTCGCGCCGTTGCTCATCGCCGGCCAGTGGCAGGCCGCAAAGGACAGCACGGGCAGTTTCCGTGCGTTCGACCCGGCCAGCGCTGAGGCCATCGGGCCGGTGTTCCCGCGCAGCGGCGTGGCCGACGTGGAACAGGCGCTGGCGGCCGCCAGCGCCGCTGCACCCCAACTGGCCGCCACCGACCCGGAATGCATCGCCGCCTTCCTCGACGCCTATGCGGCGGCTCTGGAAGCCGACGCCGAGACGCTGGTGCAGCTGGCACATGCGGAAACCGGCCTGCCGGCAACGCCGCGCCTGCGCGGCAACGAACTGCCACGCACCTGCAACCAGCTGCGCCAGGCCGCCGCCGCCGCGCGCAACCGCAGCTGGACCCAACCGGTGATCGACACCGCCGCCGGCCTGCGCACGCACCACGCGCCGCTGGGCAAGCCGGTGCTGGTGTTCGGGCCGAACAACTTCCCGTTCGCCTTCAATGCCGTGTCCGGTGGCGACTTCGCCGCGGCCATCGCCGCGCGCAACCCGGTCATCGCCAAGGCGCACCCGGCGCACCCGGCCACCAGCCGACGCCTGGCCGAACATGCGCGGCGCGCCGCCGACACCGCCGGCCTGCCAGCGGCCACGGTGCAGTTGCTGTACGACGTCGAACCGGCACTGGGCCTGCGTCTGGCCGGTGACGCGCGGCTGGGCGCAATCGCCTTCACTGGCAGCCGCGCGGGCGGCCTGGCCTTGAAACAGGCCGCCGATGCCGCCGGCATTCCCTTCTTCGGCGAGCTGTCCAGCCTCAACCCGGTGTTCCTGCTGCCCGGTGCGCTGGCCGAGCGCGGGCCGGCGTTGGCCGAGGAGTTCAGCGGCTCGTGCCTGCTCGGCAGCGGCCAGTTCTGCACCAATCCCGGGCTGGTGATCGTGCCGGAAGGCGCGGCCGGCGATGCCTTCGTCGCCGACGTGCAGGCGCGCTTCGCCGCGACCGCGCCGCTGCCGCTGTTGTCGCAGGGCGTGCTGGCATCGCTGCGTAAGGCCATTACGGCGCTGCGTGAGGCCGGTGCGCAGCTGCTGTGCGGTGGCGAAGCGGGCGACACCGGCTTCCGCCATGCACCCACGTTGTTGACGGTTGCCGCGCAGGATTTCCTCGCCAACCCGCAGGGCTTCCAGCACGAGGCCTTCGGCCCGTGCAGCCTGTTGGTGCGCGTGGCCGATGTCGCGCGGATGCAGGCGCTGGCCGCCACCCTGGAAGGCCAGCTCACCGGCACGCTGTATCGCGCCGCCGATGGCAGCGACGACGATGCTTGGCAGGCGCTGGCCGCCACGCTGCGCCCGCGCGTGGGCCGGCTGATCGCCAACCGCATGCCCACCGGCGTGCTGGTCAGCCCGGCGCAGCAGCATGGCGGCCCATTCCCGGCCTCGACCCAGCCCGGCTTCACCGCCGTCGGCCTGCCGGCGGCGATCCTGCGCTTCACCGCGTTGCAGGCCTACGACAACGTGCCCGACGCACTGCTGCCGCCCGAACTGCGTGACCGCAACCCCGGTGGCCTGCTGCGCTGCATCGACCGGCAATGGACCACCGCCGACATCGGAGCCGGCGCATGACCACGCAGATCGGACACCTCACCCTGGAACAGGCCCGCGCGCAGCCTGCCGCGACATTGCCGAACCGCCCCGCCCCGATATCCGCGGACGAATACGCCGCGCGCCTGGCACATGCGCGCCGCCTGATGCGCGACGCCGGCGCGGATGCGCTGCTGGTCACCGCCGGCATGTCGTTGCGTTGGTTCACCGGCATCGGCTGGGGCGCAAGCGAGCGTCTGGTGGGGCTGCTGCTGACGCAGCACGGCGAGCCGCTGCTGATCGCGCCGAACTTCGAGGAAGGTTCGCTGGACGCGGTGCTGCGCATTGCCGCCGGCAAGCGCCTGTGGGAGGAACACGAAGACCCGCATGCGCTGGTGGCCGGTGCCATGCGCGAACGTGGCGCGAAGACGCTGGCGCTCGACCCCGAGGCCGCCTTCCGCATCCACACCGGGCTGGCCGCGCATCTGGGCGCGGGCGCGATCAGCAATGCCACGTCGATCATCGATGGCTGCCGCATGTGCAAGAGCGCCGCCGAACTGGCGCTGATGCAGCATGCCTGCGACATCACCTTGCAGGTGCAAAAGCTGGCCGCCGGCATCGCCCGCGAAGGCATCGGTACCGACGAACTGGTGCGTTTCATCGACGAGGCGCATCGCGCGCTCGGCGCGGACGGTGGTTCGACGTTCTGCATCGTGCAGTTCGGCCATGCCACCGCATTCCCGCACGGCATCCCCGGCGTGCAGCACCTGCGCAAGGGCGAACTGGTGTTGATCGACACCGGTTGCAGCGTGGACGGCTACAACTCCGACGTGACCCGCACCTGGATCTTCGGCGAGGCGAACGCGGAGCAGTTGCACATCTGGAACCTGGAGCGCGCCGCGCAGCAAGCCGCGTTCGATGCGGTGCGCCCCGGCGTTGCCTGCGAAGCCGTCGATCAGGCCGCGCGCGATGTATTGGAAGCCGCCGGCCTCGGCCCCGATTACCGCCTGCCCGGCCTGCCGCACCGCACCGGCCACGGCTGCGGGTTGGCGATCCACGAGGCGCCCTACCTGGTGCGCGGCAACCGCCTGCCGCTGGCGCCGGGCATGTGCTGCAGCAACGAACCGATGATCGTGGTGCCGGGCCGGTTCGGCGTGCGCCTGGAGGACCACTTCCATGTCACCGCCGCCGGCGCCCGGTGGTTCACGCCACCGTCCGTCGCCATCGACCAGCCATTCGCCGATTGACGTGCACCTGCGCGCGAACAGCCACGGAGCCCCTCTCCCTCCAGCCGAAACCGCACGGTTTGCATGCCATTGGGGAGCGGGCAAGGCGAAGCATCCGCACGCCGGCTCCACAGCGCATTGCCGCACCCTCATCCGCCCTCCGGGCACCTTCTCCCGAAGGGAGAAGGACAGAGCAGGACACCAGGGGAAACGACGCATGTTCCATTTCGCAGCTATCCGCCGCCATGCCTTCGCCTGCCTGTTGGCGCTTTCCTGCGCCGCCATGCCGGCAGCGGCGCAATCCTCCCCGCCCCCCGCACCGGACGAGGCCGCCTACCGGCGTTCGCTGCAGTTGCGCGAGCAGTGGATGTACCTGACCACGGGACTGGCCGGCCCCGTCACCTGGACCGACGGCGAGCGCTACCGCTACCGGCGCACCGCGCCGGGCGGCTTCGAGTTCGTGATGCGCCGGGTGGGACAGGCGCAGGCCGAGGCCGCGTTCGACCAGGCGCGGCTGGCCACGGCACTGTCGCCGCTGCTCGGCCGCGACGTGGAGGGGCGGCGCCTGCCATTTTCCGACTACGAGATCGACAAGGACGGCAGGGCGCTGCGTGCCTGGGTGGACGACGGCTGGGTACGCTGCGAGCTGGCTGGCGAGTACCGCTGCGCGCGCTGGAGCGCGTCGGGCCCGTCGCCGCGGCCACGCGGCTGGGGCGTGGTGCGCGATCTCTCGGTGGCGGCCGACGCCACGCCGCAGCGTTCACCGGACGGGCGCATGGAAGCCTTCGTGCGCGACGGCAGCGTGCTGCTGCGCACGCTGGCCGACGGCAGCAGCAGGGTGCTGGCGCGCGATGGCGCCGACAACGATTTCTACGACCCCGAAAGCATCGTCTGGTCGCCCGATTCCAGCCGCTTCGTGGTGCTGCGGGTAAAGCCGGGCGATGCGCGCCGGGTAACGCGGGTGGAGACCTCGCCGCGCGACCAGCTGCAACCACGCGTGCGCACCCAGCTCTATCCCAAGCCGGGCGATGCGGTGGACATCGACCGCCCGGTGATCTTCGAGGTCGCCACTGGCCGCCGTATCGACGTGCCGACCACACTGTTCGCCAACCCCTACGAGATCAGCCCGCCGCAGTTCCGTGCCGATGGCCGCACGCTGGCGTTCCGCTACACCGAACGCGGCTTCCAGCGGGTGCGCCTGATCGAGGTGGACGCGCACACCGGCGCGGCACGCAGCGTGGTGGAGGAGCACAGCGACACCTTCGTCAACAGCTGGTGGCACCGCGCCGATTTCCACGACGTGGACAAGCGCGGCGAGCAGATCGTCTGGCAGTCCGAGCGCGATGGCTGGAACCACCTGTACATGGTCGATGGCCGCAGTGGCCGCCTGCGCCAGCTCACCCGTGGCCCGTGGGTGGTACGGCAGATCGTCCAGGTGGATGAAAAGAACCGGCAGGTCTGGTTCTCCGCCAATGGCCGCGAGCCGGGCGACCCCTACATACAGCATTTCTACCGGGTGAACTTCGACGGCAGCGACCTGCGCCACATGACGCCGGGCGATGGCTGGCACGAACTGAGCCTGTCGCCGGACATGAACCATTACGTCGACACGTACTCGCGCCTGGACCAACCGAACATCACCGAGCTGCGCGACGCGCGCGATGGCCGCCTGCTGCAGACGCTGGAACGCGGCGACGCCAGTGCGTTGTTCGCCGCCGGCTACCGCGCGCCGGAAACCTTCACCGCCCCGGGCCGCGACGGCAAAACCCCCATCGTCGGCCTGATCGTGCGGCCTTCCGATTACGACGCAGCGCGCAGGTACCCGGTGATCGAAAGCATCTACGCCGGCCCGCACGATGCGCACGTGCAGAAGAAGTTCTGGCCGTTCGACAACCAGTCCAGCAACGAGCGCCTGATCGGCGCGCAGGCGCTGGCCGACCTTGGCTTCATCGTCGTGCAGATCGACGGCATGGGCACGATGAACCGCTCCAAGGCCTTCCACGACGTGGCCTGGAAGAACCTCGGCGACGCCGGCTTCCCCGACCGCATCGCCTGGCACAAGGCGTTGGCCGCGCGCGATGCCTCGTATGACATCAGCGGCGGCGTGGGCATTTATGGCGCATCGGCGGGCGGGCAGAACGCGCTCAACGCGCTGCAGTTCCACCCGGAGTTCTACACCGTGGCGGTGGCCTACAACGGCTGCTACGACAACCGCATGGACAAGCTGAGCTGGAACGAGCAGTGGATGGGCTGGCCGGTGGATGAGAGCTATGCGCACGCCTCCGGGGTGGACAACGCGGACAAGCTGCGCGGCCACCTGCTGCTGATCGTCGGCGAGCAGGACGAGAACGTCGACCCTACCTCCACGTATCAGGTAGCCGATGCGCTGATCCGCGCCGGCAAGGACTTCGACCTGCTCGCCGTACCCGGCACCGGCCACGGCGTCGGCCGCTCGCAGGAGCCGATCGACTACATCCAGCGCCGCAAGTTCGATTTCTTCGTGCGCCACCTGATGAAGCAGCAGACGCCGGACTGGAACGCGCGCGGCGCAGGCAAGCCATGACCGGCTACAGCCGCCAGCCGCGCACCGTCGATTGCATGCCGGCGGTGAGCCGCTGCGCGTGCTGCTGACCGGGCTGCCGCCCTCGCCGGCGGGCATGGTGCCAAAAGCGCGCGTGGCTGCGCGCGCAGCATGACGACATCCGCCGCTTCCTGATGCTGGAGCCGCGCGGGCATGCCGGCATGTACGGCGCCTGCCTGTTTCCGCCGGGCACGCCGGGCACGGATTCCGGCGTGATCTTCCTGCACGACGAAGGCTACGAGGTGATCGCCGCCGGCCAGCGCGAGGCCTGCCAGTCGCATGGCACCTACCGCATGCTGTCCTGCGCGCAGACGGTGCGCGCAGGCAAGGTGGACGTGCATGCCGAGCCCGTGGTCGAAGCCGATGGCAGCGCGGTGGTACGGGTGGATGCGCGCTTCGCGCGCCTGCCGTCGCGGCGCCGCTTCATCGCCCGCGAGCGCAGCCTGCGCGAGGGCGCCAGCGTGCCGGCGGGGCTGTACGGGGAAGTGCCGGCAACGGCTGGAACCCTGCGTTCACGGCATCTCGCAGCAGCGTTTCCGCGCAATGGCATGACGGAGAGACAGCCCCGGTTTCCCGGGGCCGCCTCTCGCCCAGATGCACTTGCGTTGCTTACTTCAGCTTGTACTCCAGCGTGAGGAAGTACTCCCTGCCCGCCGGGTTGTACTTGCTGATGTCGGCATACGGCCACCACTTCTCCGAATCCACCATGTTCGGCTTGCGGTCGAGCAGGTTGGCCACGCTGAGGCCGGCCCACAGCGCGTCGCCGAAGCGCCAGCCCAGCGACAGGTTGGCGGTGGTCCAGGCCGGCATGCGCTTGTAGGTATCGGCCCAGCGTTCCGGCGAGCTGCCCAGGCGGTTGATGTGCAGGTTGGCGTTGAACCTGTCCAGCGCCCAGCTGATGGTGCCGTAGCTGCGGGTGCGGAACTCGTTGTTCCACTGCGCATCGCGGATGTCGGTGACCTCGTCTTCCGGCAGGTAGCGTTCCAGCGTCTTCAGGATGTGGGTGTAACCGAAGCGGAAGGCGAAGTCGCCGTAGGGCGTGCCCTCGTACCTGCTGTTCCAGGTGAAATCGAAGCCGTCCTGCTGGCGCATGCCGGTGTTGAACGGGCTGGTGATCGCCGAAGTCACGCGGTCCTTGTTGTTGCGGGTCACGCGCGACAGCATTTCCCGGCACTTGGGTGAATTGATGTCCACGGTTTCGCCGGCGGCATTGAAGCCGAGCTGGCACTCCGCGGCGTACTGCACCACGGTGTAGGCACCGATCACGCCCACCTGGTCCTCCAGGTAAATGCGGAAGCCGTCCAGCGTGAACGAATGGTGCTTGCCGAGCTGCGCCACCATGCCGATGCTGTTGGTGTAGCCGGTTTCCTCGCGCAGGTCCGGGTCGCCTTCCGAATACTGGCGGATCGAGCCGGTGCCGTATTTCTCGCCGCAACCCTGCCAGCTTTCACCCGCCTTGATGCCCTCGGTCTGCACGCAGGTCAGGAAGTCGGTGGCGCTGGTGTAGGACGAGCTGCGCTCGGCGAACATCACGTGCATGTCCGGCGCGCGGAACGAGGTGGCACGCGAGACGCGGAACATCAGCGCGTCGATCGGCTTCCATGTCAGGCCCACCTGGTAGGTGCTGGCGCCACCGACGCTGGAGGCGTCGTCGTAGAAGTCGTAGCGTGCGGCGACCTTTGCATCCACCTGGCCGATGGCCGAATCGGCGCTGGCCAGCGGAATCGCCAATTCGCCGCCGCCGGCGTAGCGGTTGCGCCTGCCTTGGCCGCGAATGCCGCTCCAGCCGTAGATTTCGCCATCCACCGTGGCCTGGTCGGTGAGGAAGCTGTAGGTGTCATGGCTGACTTCCAGCACGGCGGCAAAGTTCAGCGGGCCGGCCGGTAGTTGCAGCATCTCGCCGCTGATGTCGGCGCTCAGCGATTGCGAGGTGGAGCGTCCCTTGCCAACCGACGTGCGCGCGGCGCTGGCCAGCATTTCCGGCGTGATTGCACCGAAATAATCCAGACCCCCGGGCAACAGATTGGCATCCAGCGAGTCACGGCTCACGGTCAGCCAGCGGTCCGGGGCCCACGGCTGCGCCCAATCGGTGCCCTTCTCGCCGAACAGCAGGCCCATCATGGTCTGGTCGTCGAAGCGCACCACCGAATCGGTGTAGCGGTAGGTGCCGTAGGTGTAGCCGATGTTGTAGTCCAACCTGCCCAGCGGGCCGCTCAGGCTGGTGCTGAAGACATGGCTGGTTTCGTTGAAGTGCTGGTTGCTGGTGGGCGTTTCGAAATCGCGGAACGAGCGCCAGACCTGGCGCGAGCCGTACCACTCGGAATCAAGGTCGTTGGCATCCTCCAGCACGTCGTAGTCCACGCCGTAGCTGTAGCGGTACAGGCCGGCATCGGCCTTGGAGCGCGAGGACATCAGGTTGGCCTGGAGGCGATGCGCGCCGAAGTCGTGGGTCAGGTTGGCGAAGCCGAAGAGGCGCTCGCGCCCATTGCGCACGGTGTAGGTGTCGAAGATGTTGTCGCCGCAGTATTTCTCGCTGCCGGGGCCGGCCCAGCCCGGGCGCACCGCTTCATAGCCCAGCGCGTCACAGCGGCTGCCGAGGTCCAGCAGGCCCCAGCCACCCGGCGCGCCACGGTCCCAGAACGACATCACCTGCTCGGCGCCGCGGTAGTCGGGGTCGGGCGACTTCGACGGATCGGAGAACCATTCGCGCTGGTTGCCGCGGATCGGCTCGCGCTTGTCCCATTCCAGCCCGTAGCTGAGGTGGGTGTCGCCGTGCGAGAACCCGGAGGACACGGTGAAGTTGTCGGAGCGGCCACCGCCGTGGACGGTGTCGCCATAACGATACTTGAAGGTGGTTTCGTCGATGTCGTCCTTCAGGATCACGTTGACCACGCCGGCCACCGCATCGGAACCGTAGATGGCCGAGGCACCGCCGGTCAGCACTTCCACGCGCTCCACGGCGGAGGAGGGGATCATCGCCAGGTTGATGATGTTGCCGGAGATGTTGCCGGCCGGCTTGGGCATCAACGGCATGCGCTTGCCGTTGAGCAGCACCAGCGTGTAACCCGGGCCGAAACCACGCAGGTTCAGCGCCTGCGCATTGGCATTGAAGTTGTTGGTGTTCTCCTCACCGATGAATATGCCGGTATTCACGCTGAGGTTGGACAGCGCGTCGTACAGCGTGGCGTAGCCCTGTTTGCTCAGGTCTTCCGCCGTGAACAGCTGGATCGGATCGACGGTTTCAACGTCGGTGCGCTTGATGCGCGAGCCGGTGACTTCCACCTTGTCCAGCGAAGTGGTGGTGCCGCCGGCCGCGGTTTCCTGCGCCATCGCCAGCGATGGCAGCAGCGCCGCGGCAATGGCGGCGGCGATGATGCTGCGTGTGCGTGAACCCCTCATGCTTCCTCCCCGAAGTATGCCGGCCGCGCGCGCGGCGGAGGCCGCACCGCGGGTGATGGCGCAATGACGCCACCGACATGGTGTTGGGCATGCGCGGGCGCAGATAGCACGAAACGCCGGCGACCGATGCGGAACTCCGCACAGCGCGGGCAGCGCCCGCGCGGGGAGCTGCGGCAACGGATTTCCCGCCGCTGGCAACGGCAATGCATCGATCGTTTGCAGCGATGCGGCGGTGGGCGTCAACCACGCCGCGCGTGGCGGGTGCCCGCGCTCAGCCCGTGGTTTCCCACCAGATGAAGGCCCAGCGTCGGGTGGGGGCCAGCCCGAGCCGGTTGTCGGGCGAGGCCGCATGCCAGGTGCGTACCGACTGCTGTTCCGCCGGCGTGAGTCCGCCGAACAGCGACTCGACCTGCTGCAGCAGTTCCTCCGCATCCCTTTCGCGGTCGGGCAGCGACAGCGGCAGGTAATCGACGCGTGGTTCGCGGCCCATGTCCAGCAGCAGGTTGATCGGGTAGCGGTGGTCCGGCATCAGTATCCACGCGCGGCCCAGCAGCGCGGCCAGTTCGGTGACGCCGGCGCGCGGGCCGGTGGCGAAGGCGATGCAGGCGCGCCGGCGGGCGTGCGCGTCCAGCTTCGCCAGCGCCTGCGCCAGGTCCGGCACCATCAGCGAGCGCGAGGCGATGGCCACGTCGCAGCGCGGCACCGCGCTCCAGTCGTCGTCCCAGGCCAGCTGCCACGGCTGGATGTTGTCGATGCCGTCGCGGGCGATCGCTGCGCGCAGGCCATCGAGCATGCCGGGGCTGTAGTCCAGCGCATGCACCTGCCGCACCCGCGCGGCGATGGGCAGGCTGAGCAGGCCGGGGCCGCAGCCGACGTCGAGCACGCTGTCCACGCCGCGCAGGTCCAGCCGCGCGAGGAAGGCGTCGCTGTAGTCGTCGTGGCGGCGCTTCCAGCCCGATTGCGCCGCGCGCGCGTCCCACGCGCTGGCCGGCTTGGGCGTGTAGCCACAGGCCTGCAGGTGCTGGCGGTAACGGGCGGCGTGGTCGATCGGCGGGGGCAAGGCGGTCATCGGAGGGTTCCGGCAACGGGAAGGGCGGCGGCGATGCGCGCGGCATCCACGCTGTACAAGGCTGCCAGCCGTTCGGGCGTGGCGACGTCATGCGCGGGCCCCAGCGCCTGCAGGCTGCCGCCCGCCATCAGCGCGATGCGGTCGGCCACCTGCAGGGCGTGCTGCGGCTGGTGGGTGGACAGCAGCACGCCGATACCGCGCCCGGCCAGCGCGCGCACGGTGTCGAGGATGCGCAACTGGTTGCCGAAGTCGAGGCTGGCGGTGGGTTCGTCCATCACCAGCACCCGCGCCTGCTGGGCCAGCGCCCGCGCGACCAGCACCAGTTGCCGTTCGCCGCCGCTGAGGGTATCGACCGTGCGTGCGGACAACGCAGCGATGCCTAATTCGTGCAGGCAGGCGTCGGCGATCTCCTCGTCGGCGCGGCCGGGCATGGCCAGCAGGCCCAGGTGCGCGGCGCGGCCCATCGCCACCAGCTCGCGCACGCGCCAGGCGAACGGCAACGGCGCGGCCTGCGGCACGTAGCCGAGCAGGCGCGCGCGCTGCGCGCGGTCGTGGACGCGCAACGGCCGGCCATGCAGCCGCACCTCGCCGGCCACCGCCGGCAGCAGGCCGAGCAGGGTGCGGAACAGCGTGGTCTTGCCGCAGCCATTGGGGCCGAGCAGGCACACCACTTCGCCGGCCTGCACCGACAGCGCCAAGGGCGCGCCCAGCGCGACGCCGGCATGGCCGATGGCCAGCCCGTGCGCTTCCAGCAAAGGGACCGCGGCGTTCATGCGCGGCCCCCGCTGCGGGCCAGTACCAGCAGGAAGCACGGCACGCCGACGAAGGCGGTGAGGATGCCCAGCGGCAGTTCGATCGGCGCCAACGTGCGCGCCAGCGTGTCGGCGGCCAGCAGGAAGCTGGCGCCGAGCAGCAGGCTGGCCGGCAGCAACCGGCGGAAGTCGGCGCCGACCAGCAGGCGCGCGATGTGCGGCACCACCAGCCCGACCCAGCCGATGATGCCGGCCAGCGACACCGCCGCCGCCGTGCACAGCGTGGCCGCGGCGATCAGCGTCCAGCGCAGCGGCACGACCGCCACGCCGAGCGCGGCGGCCTCCTCGTCGCCGAGGGCCAGCAGGTTCACCCGCCAGCGCAGCAGCACCAGCGGCAGCAGCCCGGCCAGCAGCAGCGGCGCGGTGATGTGCAGGTCGTCGGCCACCACCGCGTTGAGGCCGCCGAGCAGCCAGAAGGTGATCGACGGCAGCTGCGTATACGGATCGGCCAGCAGCTTGAGCAGCGAGATGCCGGCGCCAAGCAGGGCCGACACCGCCACGCCGGCCAGCACCAGCACCAATACCGGCTCGTGCCGGCGCACCAGCGCGGCGACCAGGCACACCAGCCCCACCGCCGCCAGCCCGCCGGCGAAGGCGAAACCCTGCACCAGCAGCATCGGCAGGCCGAGGAACAGCGCCAGCGAGGCGCCCAGCCCGGCGCCGGCGGAGACGCCGAGGATGTCCGGCGACACCAGCGGGTTGCGGAACATCGCCTGGTAGGCGGCGCCGGCCACCGACAGCACCGCGCCGATCAGCACCGCCGCCAGCACCCGCGGCAGGCGGATGTGCCACAGCGCCGCATGCACCGTCGGCGGGACCGGTTCGCCGATGCCGAACAGCTGGGATCCCAACGCCTGCAACAGCATCGCCGGCCGCACCGGGAACTGGCCGACCGCGAAAGCCAGCAGCAGCATCGCCAGCAGCAGGCCCCAGCCACCGGCGTGCCAGAGCCAGCGCGGCACCGCGCCGGCTCTCACCGCCCGCGCTCCAGTGCAGCTACGGTGCGGGCCGGCAAACGCGAGCCCCACAGCAGGCGGTGCAGCGCTTCGATGCGGGCATGCAGCGCGCCCGGCGCCAGCGCCGGCACCGCGCCCGGGTGCAGCCGCGCCAGCAGCCACGCCAGCCCCGGCAGGCGGTTGATGCCCGGCGGGCCGTCGAGCCAGCCGAACGGCAGGGTCGGCGCGCAGTGCAGGCGTCCGCTGCGCACCGCCCGCAGGCTGCGCCAGCGCGGGTCCTGCGGTGCGCTGGCGGCGAAGGCCGCGTCCTGGGTCAGGATCACGTCCGGGTCCCATGCCAGCAGCTGTTCCAGCGACACCCGCGCCAGGCCGCCGTTGCCGGCGGCGGCGGCGACGTTGCGGCCGCCGCAGAATTCGATGACCTCGGTGTTGATCGAACCGGCCAGGCCGCTTTCCAGGCCATCGCCGCCACGGCCGTAATAGACCGTCGGCCGGGCATCGGCCGGGCGCGCGGCCAGCACTTCGCGGACCAGCGCCAGCTGGGCCTCGGCGGCCTGCGCCAGCGCTTCGCCGCGCGCGGCCACGCCGAGCAGCCGGCCGACGTGGCGCAGCTGGGCCGGGTGGTCGGGCAGGCGCCCGGCCACCAGTTCGATGGGAATGCCGGTCTGTCGCCAGACCCGTTCGGCGGAGGAGCGGTAGTTGGCGTCGAAATCGCCGGCGTCCAGCACCAGGTCCGGCTGCATCGCCAGCAGCCGTTCCAGGCTCACCGTGCTGCCCCGCCCCGCCAGCCGGCCGACCACCGGCAACGCGCGCAACGGCGCGGGCAGCAGCGCCAGTGCCTCGGGCGAAACCCGCATCGGCCAGCCCAGCAGGCGTTCGGGCGCCAGCGCGGCGATCAGCACCGCGGCCGGGGCACCGGCGGCGAATACCCGCTTGGGCGTGTCCGCGGGCGCGCCCAGGCGCAGCACGCGCTGCGCCGGCATCGCGCGCACCAGGCCACTGCCCGCCGCCAGCAACGGGGCCAGCGCCAGCGCCTGCAACAGCGCGCGGCGCTTCATGCCGCCGCTCCCGGCGTGGCGCGGCAGGCGTCCCACCACTGTTGCAGGGCTGCGTCGCGGGGCGGCAGTTCCAGTGCCTGCCCGCCGGTGAAATCGCGCCACGCGGCCAAGTAGCGCGTGTTCACCACGGTGAGCAGCGGGATGCCGGCCAGCATCAGCGCCAGCAGTTCGTCGGCCATGCCCTGCCCGGTCGATTCCAGCGTGCCGAAACGGTTGGCGATGGCCAGTTCGGCCGGCTCCCGCAATGCCCGCCGCAGCACCCCGCTGGCATCGGCGATGCCGCGCGGGTCCAGGTTGCAGCCGCAGGCGGCCGGCCCCAGCGCCTGGCTGATCGGGTAGCGCGAGGCGGGGTCGGCCACGTCCACCAGCACCATGCGCTTGCCGTTGGGCGCGGGCTCGTGCGGCAGCGCCACCAGCCCGCGCACGCGGTGGCCGGCGGCCAGCTGCCGCGCGGCGAAGGCGGCCAGCACCGCGTCCGGATCCGGTTCCTCGCCGGCTTCGTGGACCAGCGCGGCGATGCGCGCGGGGACGGGCTCGGCCATGCTCAGAACCTCCAGTTGGCGTTGACGAACCAGGTGCGGCCCGGCATCGGGTAGCCGTCGGCCAGTTCATACCACTTGTCGCCGACGTTGCGGACGCCCAGGTCCAGGCCCAGCCCGTCGCGCGGCATCCAGCTCGCCTTCACGCCCACCGCGCCGAAGCCGGGCAGGTCGCGCACCGGGGTGGCGGCGTTGGCGTAGCTGGCCTTGCGGCCCTGCTCGGCCTCCAGCGTGGCCTGCAGGCGCAGCTGCGGCAGCGCGGCCCAGCCCAGCGCCAGGAACAGGCGCTGGCGCGGGCTGTCCAGCAGGGCCACGTCGCGGTTTTCCAGGTTGGTGCGGCGCAGCCAGGCGTAGCTGCCCTGCAGGTCCCAGCCTTCGCCCAGTTGCTGTTGCAGGCCCAGTTCGACGCCGACATGGCGGGCACGGCCGATGTTCTGCGCGCGGTTGCAGGTGCTGCCGCCGCAGGCGTCGGAGGCGACCACCTCGTTCTGGATCAGGTCGTCGATCAGGCTGTGGAACACCACCGCCTGCACCTGCGCGCCTTCCCACCAGCGGCCGCGCAGGCCGAGTTCGAGGTGGGTGGCGTGCTCCGGCGCAAGATCCGGGTTGGGCAGCGCCGCGCCCATGCGCGCCGAATAGCGGTCCTTGATGGTCGGGAAGCGGGTGCGGCGCGCGGCGCTGGCGTACCACTGCCGGTCCGGCGCCAGCTGCTGCACGTATTCGAGCACGGCGTTGGTGGCGTCGGCGCTGCCGGTGGGCCAGTAGTAGACCCGCCTGGCCTCGCGGCGGTCGTGGCCGAGGCCGAAGCGCAGGTGCGAGGCGGCGGTCAGCGCGAAGCGGTCCTCCACCGCCACCGAGGTGGTGACGTCGCGGTAGTCCTTGGTCGGCGCGTTCGGGTTGCGGTCGCTGTGGCGGTCGTCCTTGTAGTGGAGGGCCAGTTGCAGCGCGTGGCGCTCCAGCGCGGTGCTGGCCAAGGTCACCGAGCCGCCGACGGTGCGGTCGTCGTAGACGCTGGGGAAGCTGGTGTTGTTCAGCTCGGTGGCGTAGCTGCCGTCGGTGTAGGCCTCCAGGCCGTTGCCGTAGGTGTCGCGATAGACGCGGGTGCGCAGCGTGGCGTGCGCGCCCAGCCGGGTGTTGCCGATGAAGTACAGGCTGTCCTTGTCCCACCACGGCCAGCGCCAGTAGCGGATGCCGCTGCCTGCGGTGCCGGTATAGACCGGGTTGCCCTTCTCCCCGTCCTGGCGGGCGTAGCCGATGGCGTACTCGTCGCCCTCGCGCGGGGTGTAGCCGAGCTTGAACGACAGGCGGCGGTCGTCGCGGTCGGCGTTGCGGCGCGCGTCGCCGGTGTCGGTGGGCGTGGCCTTGTGGTCGCGGAAACCGTCGGGCAGCGGGAACTCGTCGGCCTTCAGCTGCGACCAGCCGAGCTGGTAGTACCAGTCGCCCCGGCGGCCGCCGAGGTTCGCCGCGGCCTTGCGCTCGCCGCCATCGGCGATGCCCAGCCGCAGGTTGCCCTCGAACGGGCGCTCGGGGCGGCGGCTGACCAGGTTGATCGCGCCACCGAGGATGTTCGGCCCGTACAGCAGCGAGGCGCCGCCGCTGGCGACCTGGACCTGCGCCAGGTCGAAGGTGGTGAAGCGGCCGAAGTCCACGTAGCCGTCGTAGGGGACGTACAGCGGGACGCCGTCGAGGAACACCGGCACCTGCCGCGGGTCGAAGCCGCGCAGGTAGAGCATGTCCTCGTTGCGCGAATTGCGCGCCAGGCTCGCGCCGGGCAGCACGACGACCGCCTCGCCGACGGTGTCGAGGTCCAGCTGCCGGATGCGCGCGGCGTCCAGCGCGCGCTCGGCGACGGTGGTCGAGCTGCCGCGCTCGGCATGGACGTCGACGCTGCCCAGGGTGAACACCGGCGTGGTGGAAGGCGGGGCGTCGGCGGCGAGGGCCGGCAGCGGCAGGAACAGCGCGGACAGGGGCAGAACGAAACGGCGGGTACGCATCATGGCGGTCCTCGGGTTCGTTATATCCGGAATGATATAGCGGTGGGCATGGCCGGCAGTCGCACCGGCCCGGCTGCGGATTCTTGGGCCGCCCGCGCCCGGCGTCCTTGATGGAAATCAAACGTGGCCTGCGGGGGTGCCGCCGTACACTGCCTGCCCTTGCAGCGTGACGGACGAGCAACCGCGACATGGCCGATTCCCCCGCACCCGCCCCCATCGAGCCCCACGGCCACCTGTGGCTGAGCGTGGCCGGGCAGAGCCTGGGCGGCCGCGGCCGCTTCGCGCTGCTGGGCCTGATCGACGCCTGCGGCTCGATCAGCCAGGCCGCCAAGCGCATGGGCATGACCTACAAGAACGCGTGGGACGCGGTGGACGCGATGAACACCGCCGCCGGCGAACCGCTGGTCGCGCGCACCGTGGGCGGGCGTGGCGGCGGCGGTGCGCAACTCACCGAGCGCGGCCGCCAGCTGATCCGCCATTTCGAGCAGCTCGAACGCGAGCACCGGCTGTTCCTGCACACCCTCCAGTCCCGGCCGGGGCTGGGGGACGACTTGGCCCTGATACGGAGGATCGGCATGGTCACCAGCGCGCGCAACCAGTTCCACGGGCACGTCCGCGGCATCGTGGCGGGCGCGGTCAACGACGAGGTTCTGCTGGAAGTGGCACCGGGGTTGCAGGTCGTGGCCACCATCACCCACGACAGCGTGCGCAGCCTCGGGCTGGAGGTGGGGACGCCGGCCTTTGCGCTGGTCAAGGCGTCGTCGGTGATCGTCGCCAGCGACGTGGAGGGCGCGCGTTACTCCGCGCGCAACCGCTTCGCCGGCACGGTCGCCCGCATCAGCCAGGGCGCGGTCAACGACGAAATCGTCGTGGACGTGGGCAATGCCTGCAGCATGGTGGCGATCATCACCCGGGAGAGCACGCGGGCGCTGGGGCTGGAACCGGGGGCCGCGGCCACGGTCCTGTTCAAGGCCTCCAGCGTCATCGTCGGCGTACCCCACTGAGCCGCGCGGCGCGGTTTGACCAGCCTGTCCATTCGGCGCAAGCTCTTCCAAGGCACACCCCGAGAGCGAGAACCATGAACGCCGCGACTTCGATGAGCGCACCGGACGGCAAGTCCCCGCCCTCGCACCTGTGGCGCGTGTTCTGGCTGCAGGGCGTGATCCCCAGCAACCTGCTGTGGGCGGCGGCGTTGTGGGCGCTGGCGCAGGGCCGGACCGAGCTGCTGCTGGGCCTGTTCGCGGCGCTGCTGCTCTACACCGGCTGGATCATCCCGGCCGTGTGGCGCGCCGCGCCCGGCGCGCGCAACCCCAACTACGGCGTGGCCGCGCGCGGCCTGACCGTGGCCTGGGGCCTGAACACCGTGCTGGTGGTGTTCTTCCTGACCCTGCAACTGGTCGCTCAGTAGAACTGCACCGGGTCGCCGGCACGGTCGAAGGCGGCGAAACGGCTGACCTGCCCGTCGTTGATCGCATTGACCATCAGCCGCAGCGGCTGGGCCGCCTCGTCGGCGGACGGGGCGACGCCGGCGCGGCCTTCCAGCGCGGCGACGAACACCAGGTCCCACGACTGGCCGGTACCGGCTGATTCGGCCGCCAGCGCGGTGAACGAGGCGACCTCGTCCGGCGCCTTGTCCACGCACAACACCGGCGCCAGCGTGCCGCCCTCGCCCGCGGCATGGCGCGCGTGCTGGTCGCTGCTGGGGGACTCGGGAAGCTCGGCGCGCACGAACACGAACAGCAGGCGCTGCGGCTCCGGCTGTTGCCCGGCCGCGCGCAGCAGCCCATCGAAATCGCTCAGCATCATGGCATCGTCACGGAACGGGAATACGGGGTTGGCATGCTGCCACACCTGCCCGGCGGGTGATTGATCCAGGTCATGTCGGCGCCGATGCGCGGCGGGTAGGCTGGCAACCCATTGACGCAAGTGGGAGTATCCCGGCGTACCGGGCCAGTGGAAGACGGTGGAACAGCCATGAGCCAACTCACCGATGGCTTCGGTCGCAGCTTCCCTTACCTGCGGCTGTCGCTCACCGAGGCATGCAACTTCCGTTGCAGCTACTGCCTGCCCGACGGTTACCACGCCGACGGGCGGCCGCGCTTCCTTGCCGTGGATGAAATCGCCCGGCTGGTGCGCGCCTTCGCCACCCTGGGCATGCACAAGATCCGCCTGACCGGCGGCGAGCCGAGCCTGCGCAAGGACTTGACGCAGATCATCGCCACGGTCGCGCGGGTGCCGGGGATCCGCAAGGTCGCCATCACCACCAACGGCACCCTGTTGCCGCGCCACCTGCCGGACTGGCACCGGGCCGGGCTGACCGCGCTCAACGTCAGCGTGGACAGCCTGCAACGCGAGCGCTTCCACGCCATCACCGGCCACGACCGGCTGCCGGAAATACTCGAAGGCATCGGCATGGCGCAGACCCTGGGCCTGCAATCGGTCAAGCTCAACGCGGTGCTGCTGCGCGGCCGCAACGACGACGAGCTGCCGGCATGGATGGAATTCCTGCGCGAGCGCGCGCTGAGCGTGCGTTTCATCGAACTGATGCGCACCGGCGACAACGGCGACTATTTCCAGCGCCACCACCTGCGCGCCGACGTGCTGGTGGAGCAGTTGCAGGCCGCCGGCTGGAGCCTGCGCCCGCGCGCGGCCGACGCCGGGCCGGCGCGCGAATACACCCACCCCGGCTACCGCGGCAGCATCGGCATCATCGCGCCGTATTCGCGCGACTTCTGCGCCGGCTGCAACCGCCTGCGGGTCACCGCCCGCGGCGACCTGCGGTTGTGCCTGTTCGGCGATTTCGGGGTGGCGCTGCGGCCATTGCTGCAATCCGACGCCGACCACGACGCGCTGCTGGCGCGCATCACCACCCAGCTCGGCCTGAAGGCGGCCGGGCACGGATTGCACCAGGGCCGGACCGGGTTGACCCCGCACCTGGCCTCGATCGGAGGATGAAGAACACGATGAGTGGTCAGATGAACGCGGCCTTCCACATGGCCGACGTCCGCGACAAGCGCATCACCCGCCGCCGCGCGGTGGCGGTGGGCGAGCTGCATGCCGGGCCGGTGGCCTACCCGCTGATCGTCGAGCGCCGCCTGCCCAAGGGCGACGCGCTGGTGATGGCCGAGATCGCCGGCCTGCAGGGGGCGAAGATGGCCTCGGCGCTGATGCCGCTGTGCCACCCGCTGCCGCTGGAACTGGTGCACGTGTACTGCGCGCCGGTGCCGGAGCGGCAGGCGATCCGGGTGTGGTGCGAATGCGCCAGCGAGGCGCGCACCGGCGTGGAGATGGAGGCGCTGGCCGGGGTCAACGCGGCCCTGCTGACCCTGTACGACCTGAGCAAGCCGGTGGAACCGGCGCTGCGCATCGAGGGCATCCGCCTGCTGTTCAAGGAGGGCGGCAAGAAGGGCCTGTGGCTGCACCCGGACGGCATGGACGAAGCCGAGCGCGAGCGCTTCAAGCCGCGCCCGCCGCACGGCCTGCACGGTGCCGCATGCGCGGTGCTGACCTTGAGCGACCGCGCCAGCCAGGGCACCTACGCGGACGAATCCGGTCCGAAGCTGGCCGCCGGCCTGCGCGCGCTGGGCGGCGAGGTGGTCGTGTCCGACGTGCTGCCCGATGGCATCGAACCGCTGGCCGGGCGCCTGCGCGCGCTGGCCGCCGACGGCGTGCGCCTGTGCCTGTGCAGCGGCGGCACCGGGCTGGGGCCGCGCGACCTCGCGCCGGAAGCCCTGCAATCGCTGGGCGCGCGCCGCGTGGACGGGCTGGCGCAGATGCTGCGCGCGCTCAGCGCGCAGCACACGCCGATGGCCTGGCTCAGCCGCGCCGAGGTGGTGCAGCTGGACGGCATGCTGGTGTTCGCGCTGCCGGGCAGCCCGCGCGCGGCGGCGCAGTGCCTGGACATCCTCGCCCCGGTCCTCGGCCACGCGCTGGCGATGGTCGACGGCGGCGGCCACGGGGGCGCGGCATGATCGCCTACGACGAAGCACTGCGGCTCCTGCTGGACGCCGCCGCGCCGCTGCCAGCCGAGCGCGTGCCGCTGGAGCGGGCCGAAGGGCGCATCCTCGCCAGCGACATAGTCAGCGCGCAGTCGCTGCCGCCGTTCGACAACTCGGCGATGGACGGCTTCGCCCTGCATGCCGGCGGCAAGGCGCTCGACGCCGGCCTGGAACTTGCGGTCCAGGGCTGGCAGGCAGCCGGCGATCCCGGCACGCACGGTGCCCAGGGCGCGTGGGAAATCATGACCGGCGCGCGCATGCCCGCCGGCCTGGACAGCGTGGTGCCGGTCGAACAGGTGGAGATCCTCGACAGCCACGACGGGAAACCCACGCGCATCGCCCTGCGCGCGCCGGTCAGGCCCGGCCAGCACGTGCGCCTGCGCGGGCAGGACGTGAACGAAGGCGAGCGCGTGCTGCGCGCCGGCCAGGCGCTGGACCTCAACGCCCGCACCCTGCTGCACGCCATCGGCGTAGGCGAGGTGGCGGTCGCCGCGCGGCCGAAGGTGGCGGTGATCGCCACCGGCAAGGAGCTGGTCACCGAAGCGGCGCAGGCGCTGGAATCCGGGCAGATCCGCGACAGCAACCGGCCCTACCTGGTCGGCCGCCTGCGCGCCGCCGGCGCCGAGGTGACGTGGCAGGGCACGGTCGGCGACGACGTGGCCGCCTTCGACGCGGTGCTGGAGCAGGCGCTGGCCGCCGGCGCGCGGGTGCTGGTCAGTACCGGCGCGGTGTCGCAGGGCCGCTACGACTTCATCCCCGACGCGCTGCGCGCCCGTGGCGCGCGCATCGTCTTCCACAAGGTCGCCATCCGTCCCGGCAAGCCGCTGCTGTTCGCGGTGCTGGCCGACGGCGCGCTGTATTTCGGGCTGCCCGGCAACCCGGTGTCGGCGGCGGTGGGCCAGCGCTTCTTCGTCGAGCCGGTGCTGCGGCGCATGCTCGGCATGGACCCGGAGCCCGCGCTGTACCTGCCGCTGCTGGCCGATGCGCGCAAGCCGCCGGGCCTGCGCTTCCACGCCCGCGCGCGGGTCGAAGCGGACGAACGCGGGCAACTGGGCGTGCGGCTGCTGGCCGGGCAGGAATCCTTCCGCCTGATGTCGATGCTGCAGGCCAATGCCTGGGCGGTGCTGGAAGGCGACGCCGACCTCGCCGCGGCCGGCAGCCACGTGCGCGTGCAGGGCCTCGGGCACCACGATCCGGTGCGGCTGGTGGGCGGGGAGCGGTCATGAAACAGGTGAACCTGCAATTGTTCGGCGCCTTCTCCGAGCTGGACGCCTCGCGCGAGATCGTGGTGGAGGTGCCCGGCGACCGCGTGGCCGATCTGCGGCAGGTACTGCGCGAACTGCTGCCGCAGCGCTGGCCGCAGTTCCGCGCCGGCCTGCTGGACTACTCGGTCTTCGCCGACCAGCAGTGCGTGCTGCGCGACCACGAGCGCCTGCCCGAGGATGGCCGCGTGGCGATCCTGCCGCCGGTGAGTGGAGGTTGAGATGGGCAACGACGTCTTCATCGGCAAGGTGCTGGACCGTGCCAGCGCCGCCATCGACCCGGCCGAGGCCATCGCCGCGGTGTCCGACCCCGGCTTCGGCGGCATCGACGTGTTCATCGGCAAGGTGCGCGACCTCAACCAGGGGCGCGCGGTGCGCGGCATCACCTACGACCTGTTCGAGCCGCTGGTGCTGAACGAGTTCCGGCGCTTGGCCGCGGAGGTGGAGGCCGCCTTCGGCCCGCGCGTGAAGCTGTACGTGGCCCACGCCAAAGGGCGGCTGGCGGTGGGCGAGGTGGCGGTGGTGGTCGCCGCCGGCAGCCCGCACCGCGACGAGGCGTTCCGCGCCTGCCGGCAGCTGATCGAGGCGGTGAAGCACCGCTGCCCGATCTGGAAGCAGGAGCATTACGAGGACGGCGACAGCCAGTGGAGCGAAGGCTGCGCGCTGTGCCATGCCGACCCTGCCGAAGGCGACGCGGCGCATGGCCACGATCACGCCCATTAGCCGCCCCGCCCCGCCGGCCGGCATCGTGCTGGCCGGCGGCCTGTCCAGCCGCATGGGCCGCGACAAGGCGCTGCTGCCGTGGCACGGGCGCACCCTGCTGGAACACATGCGCGGGCTGCTGCGCCAGGCCGGCGCGCAGCAGGTCTGGATCAGCGGCGCCTACCCGGCCTTCGCCGGCATCCCCGACCGGGTCGCGCGCTGCGGCCCGCTCGGCGGGCTGTACAGCGTGGCGATGGCCATTCCCGACGGGCCGGCCTGGGTGGTGGCGGTGGACATGCCGCGCCTGGCCCCGGCCCTGCTGCGGCGGCTGCACGCCGCCCACCACGGCGGCTGCACGATACTGGCCGGGCACCCGCTGCCGATGCTGCTGGACATCGACCCGGCCTGCCGCGCGCTGCTCGAAGCGATGCTCGCCGACCCGGACGGCCCGCGCTCGCTGCAGGCCCTGCAGCAGCGCCTCGGCGCGCGGCGGCTGCCGCTGGCGCCCGGTGACGAGGCCTGCCTGTTCAACTGCAACACCCCCGGGCAATGGCAGGAGGTTGCTTCATGAAGACCCAGTTCCGGCAGCAGTCGCTGCGCCTGCGCGTGGACGAAGACGAACTGGCGCGCCTGCTGGCCGGTGAAACGGTGGTGAACGCGCTGCAGTTCGGCGACGGCGCGGGCTGGTCGCTGGCGTTGCGCCTGCACGCGGACGTTGCCCGTGTTTCGGCCACGGCCGGCGATTGCCACGTGGCGCTGCCGCTTGATGCGGTGCGGGAATTGCAGGCCCGCCTGCCCAGCCGCGAGGGCCTGTGCTTCGAACTGCCCGCAGGCAGCGGTGGCGTGCAGTTGCGGCTCGACGTGGACGTGCGCGACAGCGTGCGCCGGCGCGGCCCGGTGCGCCAAGTCAAGCCCGTGGCTTGACATTTGTCAGGGAGAGATCGAAAACCAGCCCTGTTTGATCGAAATCAACACCTGCAAGACCGCCTGCTGGCCTAATCCCGGTCCAGACTAGGTACTGCCTGAATCCGTACCTACACGTCGTCATCTGCAGCCTCGGAGCCACGCATGACCGCCGGTAGCGAAGTGGTACAACGCAGCAACGCGGGCCCCGGTCGGACCATCGGCGACTGGCAGCCGGAGGACGCCGGCTACTGGGAGCGCACCGGCCGGCGGGTCGCCGCGCGCAACCTGGCGATCTCGATCCCGGCGCTGCTGCTGGCCTTCTCGGTGTGGGTGCTGTTCTCGGCGGTGTCGATCAGCCTGCCGCGCATCGGCTTCGGCTTCAGCACCGACCAGCTGTTCTGGCTGGTGGCGCTGCCCAGCCTGTCCGGCGCCACCCTGCGCGTGGTCTATTCGTTCGTGATCCCGATCTTCGGCGGGCGCCGCTGGACCGCGCTGTCCACCGCCTCGCTGCTGCTGCCGACGCTGTGGCTCGGCTTCGCGGTGCAGGACCCGGCCACGCCGTACTGGGTATTCGTGGTGATCGCGATCCTGTGCGGCTTCGGCGGCGCCAACTTCTCCTCGTCGATGTCCAACATCTCCTTCTTCTACCCCAAGCAGAAGCAGGGGCTGGCGCTGGGCCTGAACGCCGGGCTGGGCAACGTCGGCGTGTCGGTGGCGCAGCTGGTGGTGCCGCTGGTCATCACCGTCGGCGCGCTGGGCACGCTGGCCGGGCCGCCGCAGGTGCTGGCCGACGGCAGCGGCCGGCTGTTCCTGCAGAACGCCGGCTTCGTCTGGGTGCCGGCCATCGCGCTGGTCGCGGTGGCCGCCTGGTTCGGCATGAACGACCTGACCAGCGTGCGCTCCTCGTTCACCGAGCAGGCGGTGATCTTCCGGCGCAAGCACAACTGGCTGATGTGCTGGCTGTACATCGGCACGTTCGGCTCGTACATCGGCTTCTCGGCCGGCTTCCCGATGCTGGTCAAGAGCCAGTTCCCGGACGTGAACCCGATGACCTACGCCTTCATCGGCCCGCTGCTCGGCGCGCTGATGCGTTCGGTCGGCGGCAGCCTGGCCGACCGCTGGGGCGGGGCGCGGTTGACGTTCTGGGTGTTCGCGCTGATGGTCGCGGCCGTGTTCGGAGTGCTGCACTTCCTGCCCGACCACGGGCAGGGCGGGCACTTCTTCGGCTTTTTGGCCTCGTTCATGGCCTTGTTCGTACTCAGCGGCATCGGCAACGGCACCACCTTCCGCATGATCCCGGTGATCTTCCGCACCCTGCACGAGCGCCTGTCGGCCGGGGCCGACGCGCAGGGAAAGGCCGCCGCCAGCCGCCAGGCCGGCATCGAGTCGGCCGCCGTGGTCGGTTTTTCCGGGGCCATCGGCGCCTACGGCGGCTTCTTCATCCCCAAGAGCTACGGCTCGTCCATCACCTTGACCGGCAGCCCGGACCTGGCGCTGTACGGCTTCATCGCCTTCTACATCACCTGCCTGGCCGTGACCTGGTGGTGGTACTACCGGCGCGGCGCCGAAGCGCCCTGCTGACAACCCGAGCCCGCACCGCAGCCATGAACGCCACAGCCACGATGCAGATGTCCGCAAAGGGAGATCCACGATGAGTTATTTCCTCGACCGCTTGCAGTTCTTCAAGCGCGACCCGCAACCCTTTGCCGACGGGCACGGGTTCAGCAAGAGCGAGGGCCGCGACTGGGAGAACGGCTACCGCGCGCGCTGGCAGTACGACAAGATCGTGCGCTCCACCCACGGCGTGAACTGCACCGGCTCGTGCAGCTGGAAGATCTACGTCAAGAACGGCCTGGTGACCTGGGAAACCCAGCAGACCGACTACCCGCGCACGCGCCCGGACCTGCCCAACCACGAGCCGCGCGGCTGCCCGCGCGGGGCCAGCTATTCCTGGTACCTGTACAGCGCCAACCGCCTGAAGTACCCGCTGGTGCGCGGCACCCTGCTGCGCCTGTGGCGGCAGGCGCGCAGGACGCTGTCGCCGGTGGAGGCGTGGGCCAGCATCGTCGAGGACAAGGAGAAGGCGCGCTCCTACAAGAGCCGCCGCGGCATGGGCGGCTTCGTGCGTCTGCGCTGGGAGGAGGCCAACGAGATCATCGCCGCCTCCAACCTGTACACGGTCAAGCAGTATGGCCCGGACCGGGTGGTCGGCTTCTCGCCGATCCCGGCGATGTCGATGGTGTCCTACGCCGCCGGCGCGCGTTACCTATCGCTGCTCGGCGGCGCCTGCCTGTCCTTCTACGACTGGTACTGCGACCTGCCACCGGCCTCGCCGCAGGTGTGGGGCGAGCAGACCGACGTGCCCGAATCGGCCGACTGGTACAACAGCCGCTACATCATCGCCTGGGGCTCGAACGTGCCGCAGACGCGCACCCCGGACGCGCACTTCTTCACCGAGGCGCGCTACAACGGCACCAAGACCGTGGCGATCTGCCCGGACTACTCGGAGCTGGCCAAGCTCACCGACCACTGGCTGCACCCCAAGCAGGGCACCGACGCGGCGCTGGCGTTCGCCTTCGGCCACGTGATCCTGCGCGAGTTCCACGTCGATTCGCCGTCGCAGTATTTCCAGGACTACTGCCGCCAGTATTCGGACATGCCGATGCTGGTGCGGCTGGAGCGCCGCGCCGACGGCCGGCTGGTGCCGGGCCACTTCCTGCGCGCAAGCGAACTGGGCGGGCTGGGCGAGAGCAACAACCCGGAATGGAAGACGCTGGCGTTCGACGAGAACAGCGGCGGCATCACCGTGCCCAACGGTTCGATCGGTTTCCGCTGGGGCGAGCAGGGCAAGTGGAACATCGAGGAGAAGGCCAGCAACGGCGCCGACACCCGCCTGCGCCTGAGCCTGGCCGACGGCAACGACGGCATCGAGGCGGTCAGCTTCCCCTACTTCGGCGGCATCGAGACCGACGGCTGGACCGCCGCCCCGGCCGAGGAAGTGCTGGAGCGCAACATCCCGGTGCGGCGGCTGGCGCTGGCCGCGGGCGGCGAGGCGCTGGTGGCCACGGTCTACGACCTGCTGCTGGCGCAGTACGGCGTGGACCGCGGCTTCGGCGGCGGCAACGTGGCGGCCAGCTTCGACGACGACGTGCCTGGCACCCCGGCGTGGCAGGAGCGCATCACCGGCGTGCCGCGCGCGGAGGTGGTCGAGATCGCCCGCGAGTTCGCCCGCACCGCCGACAAGACCCGCGGCCGCAGCATGATCATCGTCGGCGCCGGCATGAACCACTGGTTCCACAACGACATGAACTACCGCGGCCTGATCAACATGCTGGTCATGTGCGGCTGCGTGGGCCAGACCGGCGGCGGCTGGGCGCACTACGTGGGCCAGGAGAAGCTGCGCCCGCAGACCGGCTGGCAGCCGCTGGCCTTCGGCCTGGACTGGAGCCGGCCGCCGCGGCACATGAACGGTACCTCGTTCTTCTATTTCAACACCGGGCAGTGGCGCTACGAGAAGCTGCAGGTGGACGAGCTGTTGTCGCCGCTGGCCGATGCCTCCAAGTACGGCGGCAGCCTGGCCGACCTGAACCTGCGCGCGGTGCGCATGGGCTGGCTGCCGTGCGCGCCGCAGCTGGATCGCAACCCGCTGCAGCTGGTGCGCGAGGCCGAGGCGGCCGGGGTGGCGCCGGCCGAGTACGCGCTGGGCAAGCTCAAGGACGGCTCGCTGGACTTCGCCTTCGCCGACCCAGACGCCAGCCAGAACCACCCGCGGATGATGTTCATCTGGCGCTCGAACCTGCTCGGTTCCTCCGGCAAGGGCCACGAGTACATGCTGCGGCACCTGCTGGGCACCCGCCACGGCTTGCAGGGCAAGGACCTGGGCGAGATGGGCGCGGTCAAGCCGGAAGAGGTGAAGTGGCGCGACGAGGCGCCGGAGGGCAAGCTCGACCTGCTGGTCACGCTCGACTTCCGCATGTGCACCACCGCGCTGTACAGCGACATCGTGCTGCCGACGGCGACCTGGTACGAGAAGGACGACCTCAACACCTCGGACATGCACCCGTTCATCCACCCGCTGTCCAAGGCGGTGGACCCGGCGTGGGAGTCGCGCAGCGACTGGGAGATCTTCAAGGGCGTGGCGCACGCGGTCAGCGACATGGCGCCGGGCGTGCTGGGCGTGGAGAAGGACCTGGTGCTGGTGCCGACCCTGCACGACACGCCCAACGAACTGGGCATGCCGTTCGGCGTGGCCGACTGGAAGAAGGGCCAGTGCGAGGCCATCCCCGGCCAGACCATGCCGAGCATGGCCGTGGTCGAGCGCGACTACCCGAACCTGTATCGCAAGTTCACCTCGCTGGGTCCGCTGCTGGACAAGCTCGGCAACGGCGGCAAGGGCATGAACTGGGACACGAAGCACGAGGTGGAATTCCTCGGCAGGCTCAACCACACCGTGCGCGAGGACGGCGTCAGCCACGGCCGCCCGGCGATCGACAGCGCCATCGACGCGGCCGAGGTGATCCTGCACCTGGCGCCGGAAACCAACGGCCACGTCGCGGTGAAGGCGTGGGAGTCGCTGGGCACCTTCACCGGCCGCGAGCACACCCACCTGGCGGTGGGCAAGGAACACGAGGCGATCCGCTTCCGCGACATCCAGGCGCAGCCGCGCAAGATCATCTCCTCGCCGATCTGGTCGGGGCTGGAGGACGAGAACGTCAGCTACAACGCCGGCTACACCAACGTCCACGAGCTGATCCCGTGGCGCACCGTCACCGGCCGCCAGCAGTTCTACCAGGACCACGAGTGGATGATCGACTTCGGCGAGGCCTTCATGGGCTACCGGCCGCCGGTCAACACGCGCACGGTGGAACCGCTGCTCAACCAGCGCCCGAACGGCAACAAGGAGATCGTGCTGAACTGGATCACCCCGCACCAGAAGTGGGGCATCCACAGCACCTACAGCGACAACCTGATCATGCAGACGCTCTCGCGCGGCGGCCCGATCGTGTGGCTCAGCGAGGACGACGCGCGCAGCGCCGGCATCGAGGACAACGACTGGATCGAGCTGTTCAACGTCAACGGCGCGATCGCCGCGCGCGCGGTGGTCAGCCAGCGGGTGATGCCGGGCATGGCGATGATGTACCACGCCCAGGAACGCATCATCAACGTGCCGGGCTCGGAGATCTCCGGCACCCGCGGCGGCATCCACAACTCGGTCACCCGCGTGGTGCTCAAGCCCACCCACATGATCGGCGGCTACGCGCAGCTGGCCTACGGCTTCAACTACTACGGCACCTGCGGCACCAACCGCGACGAGTTCGTGATCGTGCGCAAGATGGACAAGGTCGATTGGCTCGACGGCGAAGATGCCGTGGTTGCTGCACGGGAGGTGGTGTGATGAAAGTGCGCGCACAGATCGCGATGGTGCTGAACCTGGACAAGTGCATCGGCTGCCATACCTGCTCGATCACCTGCAAGAACGTGTGGACCTCGCGCGAGGGCGTGGAGTACGCCTGGTTCAACAACGTGGAGACCAAGCCGGGCATCGGCTACCCGAAGGAATGGGAGAACCAGGACAAGTGGAACGGCGGCTGGGTGCGCACCCGCGCCGGCAAGCTGGTGCCGCGCGCCGGCGGCCGCTGGCGCATGCTCGCCAAGATCTTCGCCAACCCGGACCTGCCGCAGATCGACGACTACTACGAGCCGTTCGACTTCGACTACCAGCACCTGCACGACGCGCCGGAGGTCAAGCACCAGCCGACCGCGAGGCCGCGCTCGCTGATCAGCGGCCAGCGCATGCAGAAGATCGAGTGGGGCCCGAACTGGGAGGAGATCCTCGGCACCGAGTTCTCCAAGCGCGCCCGCGACTACAACTTCGACCAGGTGCAGAAGGAGATCTACGGCGCCTTCGAGAAGACCTTCATGATGTACCTGCCGCGCCTGTGCGAGCACTGCCTGAACCCGGCGTGCGTGTCGGCGTGCCCGTCCGGGGCGATCTACAAGCGCGAGGAGGACGGCATCGTGCTGATCGACCAGGACAAGTGCCGCGGCTGGCGCATGTGCGTGTCGGCGTGCCCGTACAAGAAGATCTACTACAACTGGAAGAGCGGCAAATCCGAGAAGTGCATCTTCTGCTACCCGCGCATCGAGATGGGCGAGCCGACCATCTGCTCGGAAACCTGCGTGGGCCGCATCCGCTACCTGGGGGTGATGCTGTACGACGCCGACCGCATCGCCGAGGCCGCCTCGGTGCCGGCCGAGAAGGACCTGTACCAGGCGCACCTGGACATCTTCCTCGACCCGGAGGACCCGGCGGTGATCGAGGCCGCGCGCGCCGAAGGCATCCCGGACAGCTGGCTGGCGGCGGCACGGCAGTCGCCGGTGTACAAGCTGGCGATCGACTGGAAGCTGGCGCTGCCGCTGCACCCGGAATACCGCACCCTGCCGATGGTCTGGTACGTGCCGCCGCTGTCGCCGATCCAGAACGCGGCCGAGCGCGGCCGCATCGGCATGAGCGGCGAGCTGCCAGACGTGGCCTCGCTGCGCATCCCGGTGCGCTACCTGGCCAACCTGCTCTCGGCCGGCGACGAAGCACCGGTAGTGCGCGCGCTGGAACGGCTGATGGCGATGCGCGCCTGGCGCCGGGCGAAGAACGTGGACGGCATCGAGGACACCCGCGTGCTGGAGCAGGTGGGGCTGAGCGTGGCCCAGGCCGAGGACATGTACCGCTACCTGGCCATCGCCAACTACGAGGACCGCTTCGTGATCCCCACCGGCCACCGCGAGTACGCCAACGACGCCTTCGGCGAGCGCGGCGGCTGCGGCTTCACCTTCGGCAACGGCTGCAACGGCGACAGCCCGGCCGACCTGTTCGGGCAGCGCAAGACCACCACCTACGCGGTGCACCCGAACCGGCAGCGGCGCCACGAGGTGGTCGAATGAGCCTGCTCAAGCTGATCGGGGTGTTGCTGGACTACCCGCGCGACGAGCTGTGGCAGCACGGGCCGGAGCTGCTGGCCGCCTGCGACGACCCGGCGCTGGCCCCGCCGCGCCGGCAGCAACTGCAGCGCTTCGTGCAGGAGCTGCTGGACAGCGACCCGCTGGACGCGCAGGCGCGCTGGCTGGGCAGCTTCGACCGCGGCCGCTCGATGAGCCTGCTGCTGTTCGAGCACATCCACGGCGAATCGCGCGACCGCGGCCAGGCGATGGTCGACCTGGTGGAAACCTACCGCCGCAACGGCTTCGCGCTGGACGCGCGCGAACTGCCGGACTACCTGCCGCTGCTGCTGGAATTCCTCGCCCACCGGCCCGAGGCCGAGGCCCGCGACTGGCTGCACCACATCGGCCACATCGCCGGCATGCTGGCCGCGCGCGCCGCCGAGCGCGAGCTGCCGCACGCGGTGCTGCTGGAGATCCTGGTCGAGGCCGGCGACGGCAAGGTCAACCTGGCGCTGCTGCGCCAGCGCGCCAGCGAGGAAGCGCGCGACGACACCACCGAGGCCATGGACCGGCTGTGGGAGGAGGAAGCGGTCCGCTTCGGCAGCGATGCCCCCGCGCAGGACTGCGCGCCGCCCCGGCGTTCCCCGGCCCGTCCTTCGCATCCAGAGGTGCAGCCATGAACCACTACCTCCACCAGTTCGCCTTCCAGTTCTACCCGTACATCGCCGTGGCGGTGCTGCTGATCGGCAGCTGGGCGCGCTACGACAAGGCCATGTACAGCTGGCGCACCGGCTCCAGCCAGCTGCTTTCGGACAAGGGCATGCGGATCGGCAGCAACTGCTTCCACATCGGCGTGCTGGCGATCCTCGGCGGCCACCTGGTCGGCCTGCTCACCCCGCACGCGGTGTACGAGCATTTCATCACCACCCCGCAGAAACAGCTGCTGGCGATGGTGGTCGGCGGCCTGTTCGGCGCGCTGTGCTTCATCGGCATCGCCATCCTGCTGGTGCGCCGGCTGACCAACCCGCGGGTGCGCGCCACCGGCAGCTTCGGCGACACGCTGGTGCTGGTGCTGCTGTTCGCGCAGCTGTGCCTGGGCCTGTACAGCATCAAGGTGTCGGCCGGCCACCTCGACGGCGGGGTGATGGTGCTGCTGGCCGAATGGGCGCAGCACATCGTCACCTTCCGCGCCGGCGCGGCCGACTTCATCGAGGGCGTGCACTGGGTCTACAAGCTGCACATCTTCCTCGGCCTGACCCTGTTCCTGATCGCGCCGTTCACCCGGCTGGTGCACGTGTGGAGCATCCCGGTCAGCTACCTGTGGCGGCCCTACCAGGTGGTGCGCCGGCGCCAGGCCACGTTGCGCTACGGGCCGCGGGAGTAAGCGATGAACGTGCAGACGCGGATCCTGCCGATCA
Organism: Stenotrophomonas sp. NLF4-10; assembly: GCF_022359915.1. Taxonomy (NCBI): domain Bacteria; kingdom Pseudomonadati; phylum Pseudomonadota; class Gammaproteobacteria; order Lysobacterales; family Lysobacteraceae; genus Stenotrophomonas; species Stenotrophomonas sp. NLF4-10. Next base: position 378,667 of record NZ_JAKSEE010000003.1, on the reverse strand, counting down.
CCGTGATCGACTCGGCGCAGCCGGTGCCGGCCGAGGCCGGCCACCACCACCACGACGCGGGCGGCGAAGGCCCGCGCTCGCTGGGGCAGCCGGCGCCGTGCCGGCTGTTCGTGGACGACACCGCGATCAGCGAGGCCGACATCGCCCGCGAGATGCAGCACCACCGCGCGATGCGCCCGGAGCAGTCGCGCGCCGACGCGGCGCGCGCGCTGGTGGTGCGCGAACTGCTGCGCCGCGAAGCGCAGCGGCTGGGCCTGCAGGCGCCGGCCGGCAGCCCGGTCAGCGACGAGGAGGCGCTGATCCAGCAGCTGCTGGAGCAAGCCGTGGAAGACCGCGTGCCGGACGAGGACGACTGCCGGCGCTACTTCGCGCAGAACCCCGAACGCTTCCGCGCGCCCGACCGGGTCCGCGTGCGCCACATCCTGCTGGCGGCGCCGGCGGACGACGTGGCCGGGCGCCTGGCCGCGCGCAGCGAAGCCGAGCGCCTGCTCGGCCAGCTCAAGGAACAACCGCACCTGTTCGCCGATTTCGCCCTGCGCCACTCGCGCTGCCCCTCGGCCAGCGACGGCGGCGACCTGGGCTGGCTGCAACGCGGCCAGACCACACCGGAGTTCGACCGCCAGGTGTTCCGCCTGCGCGAAGGCCTGGCCGGCTTCCCGGTGGAGTCGCGCTGGGGCTACCACGTGGTCCGCGTGGATGCCTGCGAGCCGGGGCAGGCGCAGGCGTTCGAGGCGGTGCACGCGCAGATCCGCGACTACCTGGAGCTGCAGGTGCGCCAGCGCGAAATACAGGCCTACCTGTTGCAGTTGCAGGAACGCTACCCGGTCCGCGGCCTGGAAGAGATAGAAGCCGAGGCCGGCTGATCCCCCCTTTCTCCGGAGTATTCCCATGAACCAGGCCCTTGCCCCCGTCAGCGCCGGGCAGCAGCAGCGCGCGCTGTGGCTGAGTACCTTCGCCTTCACCGTGTGCTTCGCGGTATGGATGATCTTCGCGATCATCGGCATCCAGATCAGCAGGCAGCTGGGCCTGAACGACACCCAGTTCGGCCTGCTGATCGCCACCCCGGTGCTGACCGGTTCGGTGATCCGCGTGTTCCTCGGCATCTGGTCCGACCAGTTCGGCGGGCGCAAGGTGATGACGCTGGTGATGCTGTGCGGCGCGGCGGCGACATGGCTGCTGACCTATGCGCAGACCTACCCGCAGTTCCTGCTGGCGGCGCTGTTCGTGGGCATCGCCGGCGGCAACTTCTCGGTCGGCGTGACCTACGTGTCCAAGTGGTTCCCGCCGGAGAAGCAGGGCACGGCGCTGGGCATCTTCGGCGCCGGCAACATCGGCTCGGCGGTGACCAAGCTGCTGGCGCCGCTGGTGATGGTGGCCTCGGGCTGGATGATGGTGGCCAAGCTATGGGCGGTGGGGCTGGCGGTCACCGCCATCCTGTTCTATCTGTTCAGCAAGGAAGACCCCTCGCTGGAGGAGCGCCGCCGCAGCGGGGTCAAGCCGATGCCGTTCGCCGAGCAGATGGCGCCGCTGAAGAACCTGCAGGTGTGGCGCTTCTCGCTGTACTACTTCTTCGTGTTCGGCGGCTTCGTCGCGCTGGCACTGTGGCTGCCGCACTACCTGGTCGGCGCCTACGGCATGGACGTGGGCACCGCCGGCGTGCTGGCGGCCTGCTATTCGATCCCGGCCAGCCTGTTCCGGGTGGTCGGCGGCTGGCTATCCGACCGCATCGGCGCGCGCCGGGTGATGTACTGGACGCTGGGCGTATCGGCCATCTGCACCTTCCTGCTCGCCTACCCCGACACCCGCTACGTGGTGCAGGGCGTGCACGGCGAACTCAGCTTCCACCTGGCCATCGGCGTGACCCTGTTCACCGTGCTGGTGTTCGTGCTGGGCTTCTTCATGTCGCTGGGCAAGGCGGCGGTGTACAAGCACATCCCCGTCTATTACCCGCAGCACGTCGGCGCGGTGGGCGGCGTGGTCGGCATGATCGGCGGCCTCGGTGGCTTCATCCTGCCGATCGTGTTCGGTGCCCTGAACGACGTGGTCGGCATCTGGAGCAGCTGCTTCATGCTGCTGTTCGTGCTGGTGACCGGCGCGCTGGCGTGGATGCACTTCGCGATCCGCCGCATGGAGCGCCGCCGCTTCCCGCAGATCGACCGCGAAACCGACCTGCCGGAAGCCATCGAAGCGGCCGCAGCTGATGGCCGCCGGCGCGGTTGAGGCGGATACCCCGGCAGCGCGCGATGCAGGGTCGGGAGCCGCCGGCAGTACCATGACCACGCACCGGTGCCGCCGGGCCATCGCCTGACCTTACGGCGGCTGGGCGCCGCCCTGCGGGGGCGTGCGCCCGCGTCGCCGCAGCCCTACCCTCCCACGCGGGCCATGTCCCCGGAACCACGCCATGAAAAAGCCCTGGATACTGCTGTTGCTGCTCCACGTCCTCCCGGCCACGGCCGCGGAGTTGACGGTTTCGGCGGCGTCCAGCCTGACCGAGGGCTTCCGCGAGATCGCCGGCGCCTACGGCGCGCGCTACCCGGATGCCCGGGTCGATTTGAACTTCGCCGCGTCCGGCGTGCTGCTGCAGCAGGTCGCGCGCGGCGCGCCGGTGGACGTGCTCGCCTTCGCCGACCAGGCGACGATGGACCAGGCCGCCCAGCGCGGCCTGGTCGACCCCTCGACGCGCCAGGTGTTCGCGACCAACACCCTCTGGGTGGTGGTGCCGCCCCGTACATCGTCCGCGCCGACCTCGCTGGCGGCACTGGCCGGGCCGGCGGTCGGCCGGGTGACCATCGGCAACCCCGACAGCGTGCCGGCCGGGCGCTACGCGCGGCAGGCCCTGCAGCAGGCCGGGCTATGGCCATCGCTGCAGGCCAAATTGATCCTCGCGCAGAACGTGCGCCAGTCGCTGGACTACGTGGCGCGCGGCGAGGTGGATGCCGGCTTCGTCTACGCCACCGACGCGCAGGCCATGCCCGACCGCGTGCGGCGCGCGTTCCAGGTGCCGCTGTCCACCGGCATCAGCTACCCGTTGGCGATGGTCAAGGGCAGCGGCAACGCCGACGAGGCGCGGCGCTTCATCGCCTTCGTGCGCTCGCCCGCCGGCCAGGCCATCCTGCAACGGCACGGTTTCGGAAGCCCTTGATGCTCGACCTGGACTGGAGCGCGCTGTGGCTGTCGCTGAAGGTGGCCGGCTGCGCGACCGCGATCAACCTGGTGCTGGGCATCGCGCTGGGCGGGCTGCTGGCGCGGCGGCGCTTCCCCGGCCGCGAGCTGCTGGACACGCTGCTGACCCTGCCGATGATCCTGCCGCCCACGGTGCTGGGCTATTACCTGCTGGTGCTGATCGGCAGCAACGGGCCGCTGGGCGCGTGGCTGCAACGCAGCTTCGGCATCAACCTGGTGTTCACCTGGCAGGCGGCGGTGATCGCCGCGGCGGTGGCCTCGCTGCCGCTGGTGTTCAAGCCGGCGCGGGCCGCGTTCGAGGGCGTGGACGGGCAACTGGAGCAGGCCGCGCGGACCCTGGGCATATCCGAGCCGGCGCTGTTCTTCCGGGTCACCCTGCCGCTGGCGTGGCGCGGCATCCTCGCCGGCCTGCTGCTGGCGTTCGCACGGGCGATGGGCGAGTTCGGCGCCACCATCATGGTCGCCGGCAGCATCCCCGGCCGCACCCAGACCCTGTCCATCGCCATCTACGAAGCGGTGCAGGCCGGCAACGACGGCCGCGCCAACCTGCTGGTGCTGGTGTCCTCGGCGGTGTGCATCGGCGTACTGCTGGTCGCCGCCCGGCTGGTCGGCCGCCCCCCCGGCGATGCGCGCCATGTGGCTTGAACTGGACATCCACTGCCAGCTGCAGGCGGCCGGGCAACGCTTCCAGCTGCAAGCCGCGCTGCGTTGCCGGCAACCGCGGGTGGTGCTGTTCGGCCCATCCGGCGCGGGCAAGAGCCTGACCCTGAAGGCGGTGGCCGGCCTGCTGCGGCCGGACGCCGGCAGCATCCGCATGCACGGGCAGCCGCTGTTCGACGCCGCCGCCGGCCTCCACCTGTCCCCGCAGCAGCGCCGGATCGGCTACGTGTTCCAGGACTACGCGCTGTTCCCGCACCTGAGCGTCCGCCAGAACGTCGCCTTCGGCCTGCGCCGGGGCTGGCGCAACCCGGCCCGCGGCTGCCGCATCGCCGCGGTGGAGCACTGGTTGCAGGTGTTCGGCATCGACCACGTCGGCGACCTGCTGCCCGCGCAGATCTCCGGAGGCCAGCGCCAGCGCACCGCGCTGGCCCGCGCGCTGGTCACCCGGCCGCAGGCCCTGCTGCTCGACGAGCCCTTCGCCGCCCTCGACCACGCCCTGCGCACGCACCTGCGGCGCGAGCTGGAAAGCGTGCTCGATGAAACCGGCATCCCGCTGCTGCTGATAAGCCACGACCCGGAGGACGTGACGCTGTTCGGCCAGCAGGTCGTGCACATGGCCGACGGCCGCACGCAGGGCTGAGGCCGGCCGCGCGCTTCATCGGCTCCATGACCGGGGCGGATAGAATGCCCCCTATGAAAATCGCCAGCTGGAACGTCAATTCGCTCAATGTCCGCCTGCCGCACCTGGAACAGTGGCTGGCCGCTTTCGCCCCGGACGTGGTCGGCATCCAGGAAACCAAGCTGGAGGACCACAAGTTCCCCGACACGCGCCTGCTGGAACTCGGCTACCGCAACGTGTTCGCCGGGCAGAAGACCTACAACGGCGTGGCGCTGCTGGCGCGCGACCCGATCGAGGACGTGCAGGTCGGCATTCCCGGTTTCGAGGACGAGCAGAAGCGGGCGATCGCCGGCACCGTCAACGGCGTGCGCATCATCAACCTCTACGTGGTCAACGGCCAGGACGTGGGCACCGACAAGTACGCCTACAAGCTGCGCTGGCTCGATGCCGTGCATGACTGGATCGCCGCCGAACTGGCGCGCAACCCGAAGCTGGTGGTGCTGGGCGACTTCAACATCGCCCCGGACGCGCGCGACGTGCACGACCCGGCGGTGTGGAACGACAACCACATCCTCACCTCCACCGCCGAGCGCGGCGCGCTGGACAAGCTGCTGCAACTGGGCCTGCACGACGGCTTCCGCCTGCACAACGACGCGGCCGGCGTGTTCAGCTGGTGGGATTACCGCGCCGCCGGCTTCCGCCGCGACCTCGGCCTGCGCATCGACCTGACCCTGGTGTCCGACGCGCTGAAACCGCATGCGCTGGCGGCCGGTATCGACCGCGAGCCGCGCACCTGGGAACGGCCCAGCGACCATGCACCGGCGTGGGTGCAGTTGGACAGGAACGAGTGAAAAGGAACGAGGAACGAGAGAAAGCCGAAGCGTTCCGGCTCCTTGCCTCTACTCGTTCCTCGTTCCTCCCCACTCGTTCCTGCTTCAGCGGACGCGCTTGCGCGTGAACAGGTTGACGATGGCCAACAGGATCACCGCGCCGAGCAGCGAGAGCAGGAACGAGCGCAGCGTGATCGCGCCGTTGATGCTGCCGCCGCCGAACAGGAAGCCGGCTACCATCGCGCCGATGATGCCGACCACGATGTTCAGGACGATGCCCTGCTGCGCGTCGCGGCGCATGATGATGCTGGCCAGCCAGCCGACGATGCCGCCCACGATCAACCAGATGATGAAACCGATCATGCGAGTATCTCCCTGCGTCAATGCACCCGGGCGGGTGCGGCCTCCCCAGTCAAGCCGATCGGGCGTGAAGCGGCCGTGGACCCGCGGCAGGCGGGGCCGTTGGCGATGACGCCGGCGCGCGCGTGGCAATTCGGGCAGGTACGGGTGTGGCAGCTGCCGCACGTGCCCGGCACCCGCGGCGAGCCGCAGGCGCGCGAGCTGCTGGCGGCCGAGCTGGGCAGCACCCCGCAGGCGCTGCCGCTGACCCGTGACGAGCGCAACCGGCCGTGGCTGATCGGCGAGCTGGCGCATTACGGCACCGGCTGGAGCCACAGCGGCGGGCACCTGCTGGTGGCGCTGGGCGAGCACGTGCGGCTGGGCGTGGACCTGGAGCAGCAGCGCCCGCGCCGGCAGATGCGCGAGGTGATCCGCCGCTTCTTCCATCCCGACGAGGTCGCGTGGCTGGACGCGCTGGACGAGGCCGGCTGCGAACGCTGGTTCTTCCGCGTCTGGTGCGCCAAGGAGGCGCTGCTGAAGGCGCACGGCCACGGCATTTCCTTCGGCCTGCACAAGCTGCGCTTCGCACCCGGCGACGATGGCGCGCTGCGCCTGGCGTGGTGCGACCCGGGCCTGGGCGAAGCGGCGCGCTGGCACCTGCACGAGTGGCAGGCGGCGGAGGATTTCCGCGCGGCGCTGGCGTGGTATCCGGTTTAGGGACTGCGGGCGACGGCGACGCTGCCTTTTCCTTCTCCCTCCGGGAGACAACTCGGGAGGATTGCCGAGTTGCACGGCGAAGCCGCCCGAAGGGTGAGGCACAGGGATGTGCCGAATGCAGGTGCCCGAAGGGCGGATGAGGGGCAAACGGAGTCCATGATGGTTGAACATCCGGGCTCCGTTCGCCCCTCACCCCAACCCCTCTCCCGTGGGGAGAGGGGCTTTACTCTGTACCCTCCAAAATGAAAGGCACTTCAAGCCTCACTTCCTCGCGCTGAAGATCGGCGTCAGGTAATCGGTCGTGCCCTCGATGCGCTGCAACGACGGATAACGCAGGCCACCGTGGTAGTCGATGCTCAGGGTGCGATAGACGTCCATCTCCTTGACCAGCAGGCGGATCGGCTGCTTGCCGGCCTGCGCCGCGCGCACCGCTTCCTCCAGTTCGTCGGCGCTGTATTGCAGGTCGTTGACCGCCAGTACCTGCATGCCGCTGCCGAGGCCGGCGTTGAACGCCGGGCTATCCCAGCGCACCTCGCCGACGCGGCCGCTGCCGTCCAGCGCCATGCCCAGCGAGTAGATGAAGTTTGCGCCGCGGCCCTTCATCAGCGCGCGGTAATAGGCGCTGGGCTTGTCGTTGTAGACCAGCTTCCAGCCCGCGGCCTCGATGCCGCCGGTCAGGCCGGCCCTGCGCTCCAGCCGGTCGCGCAGGAACTGCGTCCAGTCGCCGGTGGGCTGCACCTGTTCCAGCGTCGCGGCGACGTCCTCGAAGGTGTAGGTGTCCGGGCGCTCCCACTGGCCATCGTTCTTTCCGAAGAAGGCGCGGGCGAAATCGTCGAGGCTGCGCCGGCCCTTGCTGAGGCTGCGGATGCGCACGTCGGCCTCCAGCCACAGCATCTGCCCGCCCTGGTAGTAGTCCTCGCTCATCTGGTAGCCGCGGTAGGGCTTGGGCTTGCGGCGGGCGATCACCGGGTCGTTGGTGGTGTCGCCGAGCGAGCGCCATTCCAGGCCGGGGCGGTTGTCGGCGTAGGTGGCCGCGACCAGCGCCAGCGCATCGCGCGAGGCGTCCAGCGGGCGGATGCCGGCGCGCGCGGTCAGCACGTTGCCCCAGTACTGGGCCTGGCCTTCGTAGACCCACAGCAGGCTGCCCTGCATCGGCACGTTGTAGTGCGGCGTGGCCATGTCGGCCGGGCGCCGGTACTTGCCGTCCCACGAGTGGGTGTATTCGTGGCCGAGCAGGTCGCTGCTGCCGACCTTGGCGTCCCAGCCGCTGAAATAGTCGCGGTCCTCGCTGTTCTCGCTGGAACGCTGGTGTTCCAGGCCGATGCCACCCAGCTGGCTGGTCACCGCGAACAGGAAGTCGTAGTGGTCGTAGTGCTCGGCGCCGAACAGCCTGCGTGCCTGCGTGACCAGCGCGCGGTGCTGCTCGATGTGCTCGGGCTTGGCTTCCAGGTCCTTGGCGCGGTCGGCGAACACGTTCAAGCGCACCGGGCGGGTGCCGGCCGGGGCAAGGTCGAAGCTGCGGTGGTAGCGGCCGGCGAACACCGGCGAATCGACCAGGATCTCCAGGTTGGTCGGCGCGTAGTGCACGGTGTCGCCGTCGCGGCGCTCCACTTCCAGCGCGCTGGCTGCTTCCCAGCCCTGCGGGTAGCGGACGCTGGCGCGGTAGGTGATGGCATGCGCGGCATGGCCGGCCGGGTACAGCACCATCGCGTTCCATTGCAGGTTGAGCATGTTCGGCGTCATCACCGTGCGGCCCTGCGATGCGTCGGTGGGGCTGAGGAACTGGTAGTCCATGCGCAGCTCGCCCACGCCCTCGGGCACCTGCACGTTGAAGGTGTAGACGTCGAGCGGGTCGCGAACCCAGTCCAGGCGCTGGCCGTTGCCGGTGACGACCAGCCCGGCCAGTTTCTCGATCGCACCGGTGGGCGAATGGTTGCCCGGCAGCCATGCCGGGTAGTGGAAGCGCTGCAACCCGGCCCGCACCGGCACGGTCTGGCGCAGCTTGAACACGCGCTGGCCGAGGTCGGTGGCGTCCACGTCCAGCACGATCGTGCCCGGGTACGCGGCCTCGCTGATCGCCGTGCCGCGCGCATCCACGGCCACCGGTCCGGGCGTGGCATGCGCCAGTCCCGTGGACGCCAGCAGGGCCACACTCAACGCCGCCACTCGAAATACCCGCATCACGCAGACCTCGTCAGGGAAATGAATGCCCTATCGTGTCCGCGCGCCCCGGCCCACGCATGGGCCGAAGGGCATGGCTGCGGCTCCCGGCGGGTGCCGCCTCAACCGAGGTCGGCGGCGCTCAGGCGTTCGAGCCTGCGCGCGTTTTCCGGCGACTTGCCGTCGCTCCCGAGGCGCCGGGCCAGCGCCGCGGCGATGGCTGCATGCGCCTCGCGCAGCACCTGTGCTTCGTCGTGGCTGGCGTCGATCACCTGTTTGCCGGCGATGTCCAGCTGCCGGAAGATCGCGCGGCAGCGCTCCAGGTTCTGCGCCGTCTCGAAGTGGTTGGGCACGTCGCCGCGGGCACGGATGCGCGCCAGCCCGGTTTCCGGCGGCAGGTCGAGCAGCAGCAGCAGATGCGGGCGCGGCGCGAAGTCGTTCAGGCGTAGCAGCTCGTCCACCGGCAACCCGGCCGCGCCCTGATAGGCCACCATCGACGGGAAATAGCGGTCGAGGATCACCACCGCGCCGCGCTGCAGCGCCGGGAGGACCAGTTCCTCCACATGCTGGCGGCGGTCGCGCAGCAGCAGCTCCACCTCCTGTTCCGGGCTCAGCCGGCCCGTGGCGGCCGAGGCCCGCAACTGCGTGCCCCACGGCCCGTTGGTCGGCTCCTTGCTCAGCACCACCTCGGCGCCGGCCTGCTCCAGGATGTCGGCCAGCCGGCGCGCCAGCGTGGACTTGCCGGCACCATCGATGCCCTCGATGGCGATCAGCAGGCCGCCGGGAATGTGCTCTTTCGTCATCGCGCTACTGTAGCCGAAGCCGCCCAACGCACCCACCGTTTCCACGCCGCCGCAATCGGCATGCGCCAGCAGCCATGAAGGAATCTCCGCGGAGCGCTCCTGCGGTCCGGCTTCCATTTCTTCACATATGGACGCAGGGGCGTGGTGCGCCGCAACCCACGCAGCTGACCCGGCCGGCAATCGCCGTTATCGTGTGGCGCTTCGCCATCCGCCGTGTCCTCCATGAACCCGACCCGCGACAATCCGCCCGCCGTTGCCGCCGCGCCCGAGCACGGCAGCTGCGAGAACTGCCATGCCGCGCTGAACGGCCATTACTGCCACCACTGCGGGCAATCCGCGCACAACCCGCTCAAGCACTTCGGGCACGCGGTGGAGGAGGTGTTCGAGTCGTTCTGGCACCTGGACGGGCGCATCTTCCGCACCCTGCGCGACCTGCTGGTACCCGGCCGGGTGGCGGTGAATTTCCTCAGGGGCCACCGGGTAGGCTACGTGCAGCCACTGCGGCTGTTCGTCATCCTCACCCTGTTCACGTTCTTCGTTGGCAAGCTGATGCTGCATGCCGAGGGGGCGGTCGTGTTCGACCGGCAGGCCGGGCTGTTCGCACCGGCGCAAACCGCGGACGAGGTAGAACGGCTGCGCGCGGCGCAGGTGGCGGAGATGGAGCGCGCACTGGGGGGCTCGCCCGGTGACACCGCGAGCCTCGCCTTGGCCATGACCGCAATCAACACCGCCGCCGCACGGCGCCTGGCCGAACTGGAAGACACCCGGAGCACCAGCGGCTCGGCCGTGGCGCGCGCCGGCGAGGCGGCGGCGCGCGCCAGCGATGGCCGCACCGGGCAGTTGTTCAGCCACGACGTCAACGGCAAGCCGTGGGACCCGCAGACCAACCCGGTGGTGCTGGCCGGCTGGCCGGGGTTCGCCGATCGCTGGCTCAACCAGCGCATGGCGAACACCCGCGCCAACCTGGAGCGCATGGACGGCAACCCCGTTCTGTTCCTGCAGGCGGTCCTGACCGCCCTGCCCGGCGCGCTGTTCCTGCTGATGCCGGTGTTCGCGCTGGTGCTGCGCGTGGCCTACCTGCGACGGCCGACCGGCTACCTCGAACACCTGGTGGTCGCCTTGTACAGCCACAGCTGGCTGATGCTGGTGCTGCTGGCGACCTTCGCGGTGGCCGGCATCAGTGGCGCCATCGGCAACTCCGTGGTCAGTACCCTCGGCGGCTGGCTGTACGTGCTGTTGTGGCTGGCGGTGCCGGTCTACCTGTTCTGGATGCAGCAGCGCGTCTACGGCGGCAACCCGGTGCTGACGATGCTGCGCTACCTCTTCATCGGCGGCGTCTACCTGTTCCTGGTGATCGCCGTGGTGATGTACGCGGTGCTGGCCGGCGTTTCCGCCTGAGGACAAACCCGCGGCGGTGCGGCGCGCTGGGCGGGCACCGGGTCAATCGCCCCCTGTGCAGCCTTCCTGCTGCCGGCAGAAGCGCAGCGCGCGAAGGCGCTGCTGCTCGCTCAGCTCCGGTGGCGGGCGGGCGACGGCGGACTGGATCTGGTCGCGGCCGTTGCTGAGCTTGTGCAGGCCCTTTGCGGCAGCCATCAGGCCGTAGTTGATGCCCATCATCAGGTAGCCGCCGCTCAGGCTGACCTGCTCCGGCGTGGGCGGCTCGCTCCATGAACGGCTGAAGCGGTTGTCCTCCACCTGCACCGGGTTCCTGAAGCGGTACAGGTCCAGTGGCTGATCGTCCTCGGGCTTGAGCGCGCGCACCTCGCCCAGGGTGGTGACGTCGCCTTCGGCCGGCGTGGGCCGGAATGCATCCCCGGCGACCGCCGCAGGCTGTTCCGGCAGCGCCTGCTGCGCCTGTGCCACGCCGATCAGCATCGTGCCGGCCAGCGCCATCGACCGCCATCCACCCGCCTTCACCGTTGCCGTCTCCATCCTGCATGCCGGGCCGGCAGTTTACGGACGGCGGATTCGGATTTCGTTGGCAACCGGCCGTCTCACGGGATGAGACGCCGGTGTGCTTCCATGCCGTCCTTTGATCGGCAGTACCGGCATGGCGTTTTCCCTCGCTCCCCGCACCGAAGCCAGCGAACGGGCGCTGGCGACCACCGACGGCCTGCCCTCGCGCGACGGTGCCTTGCTCGGCAAGCGACTGGCGAAGCGCTACGGCGACCGGGTGACGGGCAGCTTCACGATTCCCGGCCGCGAGGGCCGTTACGCGCCGATTCCCGATGACGTGCCCGATGCACTTAAAGCGGCGTTGCAGGCGCGCGGCATCGGGCAGCTGTATTCGCACCAGGCCGAAGCGTGGGCGGCGACGCAGCGTGGCGAACACGTCGCCATCGTCACCCCCACCGCGTCAGGCAAGTCGCTGTGCTACACGCTGCCGGTGGTGAGCGCAGCGATGGCCGGCAATGCGAAAGCCCTGTACCTGTTCCCGACCAAGGCGCTGGCGCAGGACCAGGTGGCCGAGCTGCTGGAACTGAACCGCGCCGGCGAGCTGGGCGTGCGCGCCTTCACCTTCGACGGCGACACCCCGGGCGATGCGCGGCAGGCGATCCGCCTGCACGGCGACATCGTGGTCAGCAACCCGGACATGCTGCACCAGGCGATCCTGCCGCACCACACCAAGTGGGCGCAGTTCTTCGAGAACCTGCGTTACGTGGTGATCGACGAGATCCATACCTATCGCGGCGTGTTCGGCAGCCACGTCACCAACGTGATCCGCCGGCTCAAGCGCATCTGCGCGTTCTACGGCGTGCAACCGCAGTTCATCCTGTGCTCGGCCACCATCGGCAACCCGCACGCGCACGCCGAGGCACTGGTCGAGGAGCGGGTGCACGCGATCACCGAATCCGGCGCGCCCAGCGGGCCCAAGCACGTGCTGTTGTGGAACCCACCGGTCATCAACCCCGACCTCGGCCTGCGCGCCTCGGCGCGCTCGCAGGCCAACCGCATCGCCCGCATCGCGATCAAGAGCGGGCTGAAGACGCTGGTGTTCGCGCAGACGCGGTTGATGGTGGAGGTGCTGACCAAGTACCTGAAGGATATCTTCGACAACGACCCGCGCAAGCCGGCGCGCATCCGCGCCTATCGCGGTGGTTACCTGCCCACCGAGCGCCGCGAGGTGGAGCGGGCGATGCGGGCCGGCGACATCGATGGCATCGTCAGTACCTCGGCGCTGGAGCTGGGCGTGGACATCGGCGCGCTCGACGTGGTGGTGCTCAACGGCTACCCCGGCAGCGTGGCGGCGACGTGGCAGCGCTTCGGTCGCGCCGGCCGCCGCCAGCAGGCCGCGCTCGGGGTGATGGTCGCCAGCAGCCAGCCGCTGGACCAGTACGTCGTGCGCCACCCGGATTTCTTCGCCAGCGCCACGCCCGAGCATGCGCGCACCGCGCCGGACCAGCCGCTGATCCTGTTCGACCACATCCGCTGCGCCGCGTTCGAGCTGCCGTTCATGAGCGGCGAACCGTTCGGGCCGATCGACCCGCTGGTGTTCCTGCAGGCGCTGGCCGAGAGCGAGGTGGTGCACCAGGAGGGCGAGCGCTGGGAGTGGATCGCCGACAGCTACCCGGCCAACGCGGTGAGCCTGCGCGCGGTGGCCGACGGCAACTTCGTGGTGGTGGACCGCAGCGACGGCAAGCAGCAGATCATCGCCGAGGTGGACTACTCCACCGCCGCGCTTACCTTGTACGAAGGCGCGATCCATATGGTGCAGAGCACGCCCTACCAGGTGGAGCGGCTGGACTGGGACGGGCGCAAGGCCTACGTCACCCGCACGCACGTGGATTACTACACCGACAGCATCGACTTCACCAAGCTCAAGGTGCTGGACCGCTTCGACGGCGATGGCGCCGGGCGCGGCGACTCGCACCACGGCGAGGTGCACGTGGTGCGACGCGTGGCCGGCTACAAGAAGATCCGCTACTACACGCACGAGAACATCGGCTACGGCCCGGTCAACCTGCCCGACCAGGAACTGCACACCACCGCGGTGTGGTGGCAGTTGCCGCAGGCCACGCTGCTGCGCGCGTTCGCGCAGAAGCAGGATGCGCTGGACGGCTTCCTCGGCGCGGCCTATGCGCTGCACATCGTCGCCACCGTGGCGGTGATGGCCGATGCGCGCGATTTGCAGAAGGCGGTGGGCAACGGCGATGGCGCATGGTTCGCGGTGGCCGACCAGAGCGGCCGCGGCCAGTTGCGCGGCAACGAGGGTGGCGACGGCGCGGTGGAGCTGATGCAGAGCTTCGTGCCCACGGTGTATCTGTACGACAACTTCCCCGGTGGCGTGGGCCTGAGCGAGCCGCTGTGGCAGCGTCAAGGCGAGTTGGTGCAGCGCGCATTGGAACTGGTGGAGCGCTGCGACTGCAACGCCGGCTGCCCGGCCTGCGTCGGCCCGGTGCTGGCTGCGCAGGAGGAAGGTGGTGGCGAGACGCCACGTTCGCTGGCGTTGAATGTGTTGTCGCTGCTTTCCGACGAGCGCTGCGGGCAGGTGCCGGCCGCCATACCCGCCGACGAGGCGCTCGACCTGTTGCCATGAGCATCAGCCTGGACAAGCTGAAGGCGCTGCGGAAGCAGGCGGGGCATACGGATGCACCCGCTGCCGCTGCACCTGCCGTTGTAGGAGCGCCGCCAGTCGCGAAGCCGATACAGCCGGAATCCGAGGTAATGCCCGTTTCTCCGGATACATCCGGCAATTCGCCGGCCTCGGCAGATTCATCGGCTTCGCGACTGGCCGGAGCCGGCATGCCGGCCCCACTCCTACAACAGCCGAGGCAATCCACGCGCGAGGCATCGGTGTTCGGCTGGGTGGAAAACATCCAGCACAAGCCACGTCGCGCACCGGACGGCAACGCCCTGCGCCGCCTGCTGGCCACCCGCAACCGCGCCATCGCGCCCGTGCCACGTACCGAACGCGGCCCCCTCGACCGCGACCTGCCCGGCACCGAGATCGCGCCCGGCCTGCACCTGATCGAAGCCTTCCTGCCGCAGCCCATCCCCGCGCAGCCGCTGTCGCTGGCCTTCAGCAAGCGCCCGGACGAAAGCGTGCAGCCGCGCGACATGCTGTTCTTCGACACCGAAACCACGGGGCTGGCCGGCGGCACCGGCACCCGCGCCTTCATGATCGGCGCGGCCGACTGGCAGCGCGACGCCACGCACGGCGAAGGCCTGCGCGTGCGCCAGCTGCTGATGGCCACGCTGGGTGCGGAACGCGCGATGCTGGAGACGTTCGCCGGCTGGCTGGCGCCGACCACGGTGCTGTCCAGCTACAACGGCCGCTGCTACGACGCACCGCTGCTCAAGACCCGCTACCGGCTGGCGCGGCGTGGCGACCCGCTCTCCGCGCTGGACCACGTGGACCTGCTGTTCCCCACCCGCCGCCGCTACCGCGGCACCTGGGAGAACTGCCGGCTGGCGACCATCGAACGCCAGCTGCTGCGCATCCAGCGCGAGGACGACCTGCCCGGCTCGGAGGCGCCGGCCGCGTGGCTGGATTACCTGCGCGGCGGCAGCGCGCGCAACCTGCGCCGCGTCGGCGAACACAACCACCAGGACGTGGTGACGCTGGCGCAGTTGTTCCTGCAGTTGGTGCGGGCCGAGGCGGAGTAATGGCTTTTCCTTCTCCCGTCGGGAGACAGCTTGGCAGGATTGCCAAGCTGCACGGCGAAGCCGCCCGAAGGGTGAGGCACAGGGATGTGCCGAATGCAGGTGCCCGAAGGGCGGATGAGGGGCGAGCGAAGTCCATGATGTTTGAACCCTCTGTACTCCGTTCGCCCCTCACCCCAACCCCCACTCCGTGCCCCGGCCCACGCCAGCGGCGTGGGCGCTCAACCGCACACGCGCCAGTGGCGCGTAAGCCGTGCGGCATCGCCCCGGAGGGAGAGGGGCTTTATTCCACCCCGCGCCTTGATTTCAACCGCTGACCGGCTCGGCAACGCCCTCGCGAATCGCCTTCCGGATCATCGCCTCCACCTCGCGCCGTGCGCGCGCACTGGCCTCCGCCTGCTGCTTGCCCAGCCGGGCCTGCTGCTTGCCGAGTTCGGCCTGCTGGCGCGCCAGCGTTTCCATTTCGGCACGCATGGCCGGGCTGTCCATTTCCGCGCGCGCCTTTTCCGCTTCGCGGCGCGCGTCCTCGGCCGCCTTGCGCAGGACCGCGCCGTCGTCGCGGGACAGTGCCAGTTGCGCCTGCCGGGCGGCGATGGCCCCGATGCGGGCGCCGATTTCGCCCATCTGCGCACCGATCTCGCCCTGGCGCTCGCCCAACCGGCCCTGCTGCTCGCCAAGCCGGCCCTGTGCCTCGCCCAGCCGCGAGGTTTCGGCGAACGCCTGCTGGAAGTGCGACAGCGTATCGGCATCGCGCACGACATACGCCTGCCCGTCGCGGCGCAGCAGCAGCACGCCGTTGCCGTCGTCCAGCTGCCGTGCCTGCTGCAGGTCGGCGCTGGAGCCGTTCATGATGCTGTGGTTGTCCTTCAGCAGCACGTAGCCGTTGCGGCTCGCATCGCTGGAGAGGTGGATCACGCCCTGCGCATCGAGCGGCGGGGCCGGCGGCGCAGGGGGAGCTGGTGGCGGCGGCGGGACGGCCGGCGGCGGCGGTGCGGGAACCGCGGCGGGCGCGGCGCCGGCCGATATCACGGTGTTCAGTACCGACGTGCCGGCGACCGGGGCCGCGGGAGCGGCCGGGGCGATGGGTGCCGCGGGCGGTGCCGGCGGGGCGGGCGGCACCGGCATGGCGACCAGCCGCATCGGCAGTACGCCGGCCAAAGCCACCGCGGCGACGATCAGGCCCGCGCCCACGCGCGGGAAGGAGGATGTGTTCTGCAACATGAGCAGTCTCCGCTTGAGGCTGAGGAAGGTCGGCGAGGCGCTGGCAAGGCCGGCACCGGGCCGCGGGGCGACGCCCAGCTGCAGCAGCAGGCGTCCGTAGTGCTGGCGGCAATGGCGGTCGCCGGCGACCACCGCCGCATCCACCGCCGCTTCGCGGGCAATCGCGTATTCGCGCGCGGCCAGGTGCACCAGCGGATGGAAGAAGAACAAGTGCTGGGCCAGCGCCGGCAGCAACCCCCACCACAGGTCGCGGCGCTGCAGGTGCACCAGCTCGTGGGTCAGGGCCATGTCCAGGTCGTCGTCGCCCATGCGCTGCAGGCCGCGCGCCGGCAGCAGCAGCACCGGCTGCCACGGGCCGACCAGCTGCGGCGAATCGATGGCCGCGCTGAGCATCAGCCGCGGCGCGCGGCGCAGGCCGTGCGCCTCGGCCGCCAGCTGCAACGCGGCATCCAGGCGGCGGTCGTCGCAGGGTCGCGCCATGCGCAACAGGGCACGACTGGCGCGCCATGCCGAAGCGGTCCGCAGCGCCATCACCGCCACCCCGGCCAGCCACAGCGCCATTGCCACGTGCAGCCACGACCAGCCGCTTTCCAGTGGCAGCGGCGTCATCACCACCAACGGTGCCGCGGCGTCAGCCGGCGCCGGCGCGGCCTGCTGCACCAACTGCGCGGCTTCCACGGCCGGCAGCACCGGCAGTTCCAGCGGCGCGGCCCACAGCAGGCCCAGCACCGCCTGCAACGCCACCAGCCACCACAGGCCGCACTGGGTGGCGGCCGGCAGGCGCCGCACGCAGCGGCACAGCAGCCATACCACGGCGGCCAGCGCCACGGTCTGCACGCTGGTGGCCAGCAGGCGGTTGCCAAGCAGTTCGAGCAGGGTGTCCATGGTTCAGTCCTCGCGGCGCTGCGATTGCAGCCGGCTGACCAGTGCCTGCAGTTCGGCCAGCTCGTCGTCGCTGACCTCGGCCTTTTCCGACATCCATGCCACGAACGGCGAGATCGAGCCCTGCAGGGTCTTCTCGACGAAGCTGCCGACCGCGCTGTTCACCACTTCCTGCTGCCCGGCGGTGGCCTCGTAGCGGTAGACGCCGGCGTGCTGCGCGCGCCGCAGGTAACCCTTTGCCCGCAGGCGCTCCATCATGGTCAGCACGGTGGAGCGGGCCAGCCCGCGCGACTCGCCGAAACCGGCGGCCACTTCGCCGACGCTGGCCGGCTGGTTCTCCCCGAGGTAGTGCAGCAGGGCCAGTTCCTGGTCCCCGATGGTCTTGCGGCGCATGCCCGGCTCCATGACTACATTTGTCGTCACGGTAGCGGTGACGACAAATGTAGTCAATAGCCCGGAGGGCGGGGCGACCTTCGTCGGGCCGGCGGCGTCAGGAAACGGTGCTGTCGATCCGCCAGCGGGCGAACTCTTCCTCGAACTCGGCCAGCGTCAGCAGGCCCATGCAGGCATGTGCACCCACCGGCAGCGGCTCGCCGGCGGCCAGCCGGCGCGCCAGCAGCACTGCGGCGAAGGTGGGGATTTCCGGACCGTGCAGCATCGGCGCGGTGAGGTCCCAATGCAGGGTGTGCTCGACGCCGTCGCGCAATCCGCGCAGGGTCACGCGCATGCCGCCCAGGTCGCTGCCGAAGCGGTCGAAGCAGCGCCCGGCGCGGGCGAACACGCCGGCCAGCGCTGCCATCGGCAATGGCAGGCCGTGGCGGCGCAGCCAGGCGATGCCGGCCAGGCACCGCGACAGCAGCGGCAGCTCCAATGCGGCGCGAAAGCGCACCGTCTGCACGCCGGGGTGGCGCTGCACCAGCAGGTCGTGGTCGGGCACGTCGCAGGGCGAGGCCAGGCGCGGGGCGATGCGCGCGAACGTCACCGGCTGCGGGCCGGCCCAGCCGGTCACTCGCTGCCAGCGCCCGTCGACCCAGCATTGGAACGGCTTGCCGCAGTAAGACAGCACCGCGCGCACCGTGGCCATGCCCAGCGGCGTGGCCTGCGCCGGGGCGATCACGATGTCGATGGCCTGCAACACGTCGAAGCGCCCGCGCAGCGCATCGACCACCGCGCTGGACAGCGCCGGCAGCGTGCTGGCGCCGCTGATCGCGCAGCGCCCGGCCTGCCGCGCCACCGCGTCCAGCTGCGCGGGGAAGTCACGCACGAAGGCACGGCCATCGGCCAGGTCGATGTAGTGCATGCCGGCCTGCAGACACGCCTGCGCGACGTCGTAGCCCTGCCCCTGGAACGGCCCGGCGGTGTGGATCACCAGCGCGGCACCGGTGGCGGCCAGTTGCGCCGGGAAATCGGCGGCGGCGACGTCCAGCCGGCACAGCTCGATGCGCGACAGGTCGACGCCGGGCAGGTGGCGCGCGGCCGCCTCGGGATGGCGCCCGGCCGCGATCACCCGCAGCCACGGCGACGACGCCAGCGCACGCACGATGCGCGCGCCGAAATGCCCGTATCCCCCCAGTACCAGCACACGACAAGCGTCCGGCTGCGGCATCACCCCTCCAATGCGACGAATCCAGCGCGATTATCGGCCTGCGCCGCGCGTTCGCGCACCGCTCCGCGCTCCTGTCCTATCCTTGGGCCATCCCCATTCCGCTGTGGAGCCCTTGATGCATTTCCCATCGACCATCCGCGGCCCGCGCCGCGCCCTCGCCCTGATGGCGGCCACCGCGCTGGCCCTGCTCCTGGCCGCCTGCAACGGCCCGGTCCCGGAAGAGCAGGACCGGGCGCTGGACCAGGCCCAGCAGGCCGCGGCCGAAGCCGCCACGCCCGATCCCGACGCCGCCGCCACGCCGCCGCCGGTGGGCAGCTGCGACGCCAGCCAAGTGCAGGGGCTGGTCGGCCAGGCATATACGGACGAACTGGCCGAGCAGGCCCGGCAGGACGCCGGTGCCGGCCAAGTACGCCAGCTCAAGCCCGACCAGATGATCACCCTGGAGTACCTGGGCGAGCGCCTGAACATCGAGGTGGACGAGAAGAACCTGGTCAGCGGGGTTCGCTGCGGTTGATCGCCGCAGCGGCCAAAGCCTTGCAGGGCAAGGCTTTGGTTGCCGCCGCAACGATGTATTGCGGCGTCGCAGCATCCATGATCTAGTCGAGCGCATCCGGTGGCCTCAACGCTGCGCTCCAGTGACGGGCATGCCGTGCACGTGCAAGCAACACCGCCGTGCATGGCATGGCGCGATGGACGAGGGAGAGGTGTCGCCGCTCACCTGACATCGCACTGAGGCACAGATGACCCTCCGCAACCGCCAGGGGCTCTACGACCCACGGGACGAACGCGACGCCTGCGGCTTCGGCATGGTCGCGCAGCTGGACGACCAGCCTTCCCGCCTTCTCGTCGACACCGCCATCGCCGCGCTCTCGCGCATGACCCACCGCGGCGGCGTCGCCGCCGACGGCCTCACCGGCGACGGCTGCGGCCTGCTGCTGCGCAAGCCCACCGCCTTCCTGCGGCGGCTGGCCGAGGAAGCCGGCCTGCAAGTTGGCCCCAACTTCGCCGCCGGCGTGGTGTTCCTGCCGCACGACGCGGGCGAGGCGCAACGCTGCCGCGACGAGCTGGACACGCAGCTGCGCAACGCCGGTTGCCAGCCGCGCGGCTGGCGCGTGGTGCCCACCGACGACAGCGTCTGCGGCGAACTGGCGCGCGCCACGCTGCCGCGGGTCGAGCAGGTGTTCGTCGATGCCGGCGCCGGCCAAGGCGCCGAGCCGTTCGCGCTGGCGCTGTTCCTCGCCCGCCGCCGCAGCGAGCAGAACCTGCGCGACGTGGCCGACTACTACGTCACCACGCTCAGCGCCGAGGCCATCAGCTACAAGGGCATGGTGCTGCCGGACAAGCTTTCGACCTTCTACCCGGACCTGCAGCGCCACGAACTGGCCTCGTCGGTGGTGGTGTTCCACCAGCGCTTTTCCACCAACACGATGCCGCGTTGGCCGCTGGCGCACCCGTTCCGGCTGCTCGCCCACAACGGCGAGATCAACACCATCGAGGGCAACCGCCACTGGGCGCAGGCGCGCAGCAAGGTGTGGAAGACGCCGAAGTTCGACATCGCCGAGTTCGACCCGGTGATCTCGATGCACGGCTCGGACTCGCAGAGCATGGACAACATGCTGGAGCTGATGGTGGCCGGCGGCATGGAGCTGATCCAGGCGCTGCGCATCCTGGTGCCGCCGGCGACGCAATCGCTGGAATTCAAGGACGCCGACCTGGCCGCGTTCTACGAATTCCACGGCCTGAACACCGAGCCGTGGGACGGCCCGGCCGGCATCGTCGCCTGCGACGGCCGCTACGCCGCCTGCACCCTGGACCGCAACGGCCTGCGCCCGGCACGCTGGCTGCTCACCTCCGACCGCCACTTCCTCGTCGCCTCCGAGGCAGGGGTGTGGGAAGTGCCGACCGAGCGCGTGGTGCGCAAGGGCAAGCTCGGGCCGGGCGAAATGATGGCCATCGACCTCAAGCGCGGCGACCTGCTCGACTCGGACGCCATCGACCGCATCAACCGCGCGCGCGCGCCGTACAAGCAGTGGCTGCACCAGGGCGTGACCTGGCTGCAGACCGAACTGATCGACCCGTCGCTGGCCGAGGAGCCGTTCGACGAGGCCACGCTGCGCAGCTACCACAAGCTGTACCAGCTCACCGCCGAGGAAGTGGACCAGGTGTTGCGGCCGCTGGCCGAGATCGGCCAGGAAGCCACCGGCTCGATGGGCGACGACACCCCCATCGCCGTGCTCAGCCGCAGCACGCGGCCGCTGTACGACTACTTCCGGCAGGCGTTCGCGCAGGTCACCAACCCGCCGATCGACCCGCTGCGCGAAGAGTGCGCGATGTCGCTGACCACCCAGCTCGGCCGCGAGACCAACATCTTCCACGCCGGCCCGGAGACGGTGAACCACGTCATCCTCAACTCGCCGGTGCTCAGCCAGCGCAAGCTGCGGCAGCTGCTGAAGATGGAGCAGTACGTCGAGAAGAACCGGCTGATCGACCTGTCCTACGGCGTCGAGGAAGGGCTGAAGGCCGGCATCGAGCGCATCTGCGCGCAGTGCGAGCAGGCCGCGCGCGAGGGCGTGGTGATGCTGCTGCTGTCCGACCGCTACCCGGTGCCGGAGCGACCGATGGCGCACGCGCTGCTGGCCACCAGCGCGGTGCACCACCACCTGTCGAAGGTGGGCCTGCGCTGCGACGTCAACCTGATCATCGAGACCGGCACCGCGCGCGACGCGCACCACATGGCCTGCCTGCTCGGTTTTGGTGCCACCGCGGTGTACCCGTATCTGGCCTACCAGACCCTGTTCGACCTCGGCCGCCGCGGCATCCTGCAATTGAAGAAGGGCGGCGAGGTCTCGCAGATCGGCCGCAGCTACCGCAAGGGCATCTACAAGGGCCTGTCCAAGATCATCTCCAAGATGGGCATCTGCACCGTCGCCAGCTACCGCGGCGCGCAGCTGTTCGAGATCATCGGCCTGGACCCGGACGTGATCGACCTGTGCTTCCCCGACGCCACCGCGCGCATCGGCGGCGTCGGCCTGGCGCGGCTGGACACCGAGGCGCGCGAGCTCACCGTGCGCGCCTGGAACGAGCAGGTGCCCACCGAGGTCGGCGGCCTGCTCAAGTACGTGCACGGCGGCGAGTACCACATGTACAACCCGGACGTGGTGATGACCCTGCAGCGCGCAGCGCGCAGCGGCGACGCCGCCGACTGGCAACGCTACTGCGAGGCGGTGCACGCGCGCCCGGCCTCGGCGCTGCGCGACCTGCTGCAGCTCAAGCCGGCCGCCGTGCCGGTGCCGCTGGACGAGGTGGAACCGGTCGAATCGCTGTTCAAGCGTTTCGACACCGCCGCGATCTCGCTGGGCGCGTTGTCGCCGGAGGCGCACGAGGCGCTGGCGATCGCGATGAACCGCCTCGGCGGCCGCTCCAACTCCGGCGAAGGCGGCGAAGACCCGGTGCGCTACGGCACCGACAAGCGCAGCAAGATCAAGCAGGTGGCGTCGGGCCGCTTCGGCGTCACCGCCGAATACCTGGTCAATGCCGAAGTGCTGCAGATCAAGGTCGCCCAGGGCGCCAAGCCCGGCGAAGGCGGCCAGCTGCCCGGGCACAAGGTCAACGAGCTGATCGCGCGGCTGCGCTACGCCAGGCCCGGCATCGGCCTGATCTCGCCGCCGCCGCACCACGACATCTATTCGATCGAGGACCTCGCGCAGCTGATCTACGACCTCAAGCAGGTCAACCCGGAAGCGCTGGTGTCGGTGAAGCTGGTCTCGCATGCCGGCGTCGGCACCATTGCCGCCGGCGTGGTCAAGGCCGGCGCGGACCTGATCACCGTGTCCGGCCACGACGGCGGCACCGGCGCCTCGCCGATCAGCTCGATCCGCTATGCCGGCGTGCCGTGGGAACTGGGTGTGGCCGAGTCGCACCAGGCGCTGGTCGGCAACGACCTGCGCGGGCGGACCATCCTGCAGACCGACGGCGGCCTGAAGACCGGGCTGGACGTGGTCAAGGCCGCGCTGCTGGGCGCGGACAGCTTCGGCTTCGGCACCGCGCCGATGATCGTGCTGGGCTGCAAGTACCTGCGCATCTGCCACCTCAACAACTGCGCCACCGGCCTGGCCACGCAGGACGAGCGCCTGCGCGAGCACCACTACACCGGCCAGCCCGAGCGGGTGGAGAACTTCTTCCGGCTGCTGGCCGGGGAGGTGCGGCAGTGGCTGGCCTATCTTGGCGCGCGTTCGCTGGACGAGATCGTCGGCCGCACCGACCTGTTGCAGCAGCTGGAGGTGGAGCCGCGCGAAGGCGTCAGGCTCGACCTCTCACGCCTGCTGGCCCCGGCCCATTACGACGGCGCGCACTGCGCGGCGCAGCGCCTGTACCAGTCGCCGGACAGCCTGGCCACGCAGATGGACAACCTGCTCGGCGACGCCATCGCCCGCAAGCGTGGCGGCGAGCACCGCTTCCTGATCCACAACACCGACCGCTCCATCGGCACCCGCCTGGCCGGCGCGGTGGCCCGCGCGCACGGCAACCACGGCATGGCCGACGCCCCGCTGCACCTGCGCTTCCGCGGCACCGCCGGGCAGAGCCTGGGCGCGTTCAACGTCGATGGCCTGAACCTGGAAGTGGAAGGCGAGGCCAACGACTACGTCGGCAAGGGCATGGCCGGCGGCCGGCTGGTGGTGCGCCCGCCGCGCGGCGCCCGCTTCGAGGCGCGCAACACCGCCATCGTCGGCAACACCTGCCTGTACGGCGCCACCGGCGGCGAGCTGTTCGCCGCGGGCCGCGCCGGCGAGCGCTTCGGCGTGCGCAATTCCGGCGCGCTGGCGGTGATCGAAGGCGCCGGCGACCACTGCTGCGAATACATGACCGACGGCATCGTCGCCGTGCTCGGCAAGGTCGGGCAGAACTTCGGCGCCGGCTTCACCGGCGGCCTGGCCTACGTGCTGGACATCGACCGCGACTTCGTCGACCGCTACAACCACGAGCTGATCGACATCCACCGCATTTCCAGCGAGGGCTTCGAGAACTACCGCCAGCACCTGCACACCCTGGTCGGCCGCCACCGCGAGCTGACCGGCAGCATCTGGGCGCAGCAGATCCTCGACGAGTTCCGCGACTACGTCGGCAAGTTCTGGCTGGTCAAACCGAAGGCCGCCAGCATCGAATCGCTGGCCGAGTCGCTGCGCAGGGCCGCCTGACGGCGGCGGGAACAGGGAACGGGGAATGAAACGTCTCCTTTCCCTCCCGCTTCCCTCCCCGCCCGCATGACGCTTCATTCCCTGTTCCCCGTTCCCCCATTCCCGGCCTTTCCCCATGTCCCGAAAGCACGCCTTCCAATACCTCGACCTGCCCCGCACCATGCCGCAGCGCATCCCGGTGGAACTGCGCACGTCCGGCGACTGGGGCGAGCTGTACGGCAAGTTCGACAAGGCCGACGCGCAGTACCAGGCCGGCCGCTGCCTCGACTGCGGCAACCCGTACTGCAGCTGGAAGTGCCCGGTGCACAACGCCATCCCGCAGTGGCTGCAACTGGTGCAGGAAGACCGCATCCACGAGGCGGCGACGCTGTGCCATTCGACCAATCCGCTGCCGGAAGTCTGCGGCCGGGTCTGCCCGCAGGACCGCCTGTGCGAAGGCAGTTGCACGCTGGAGGAGTTCGGCGCGGTGACCATCGGCGCGGTCGAGAAGTACATCGTCGACACCGCGCTGGCCACCGGCTGGAAGCCGGACCTGCACGCCGTGCAGGCCACCGGCAAACGCGTGGCCGTGGTCGGTGCGGGCCCGGCCGGCCTGGCCTGCGCCGACCGGCTGGCGCGTGCCGGCGTGCAGGCGGTGGTGTTCGACCGCTACGAGCAGATCGGTGGCCTGCTGCAGTTCGGCATCCCCAGCTTCAAGCTCGACAAGAGCGTGATCGCCAAGCGCCGCGAAGTGCTCGAAGGCATGGGCGTGCAATTCCGCCTCGGCGTGGAGATCGGCCGCGATATCGGCATCGAACAGCTGGAAACCGAGTTCGACGCCGTGTTCCTCGGCACCGGTGCCTACCGCTACACCGACGGCGGCCTGCCCGGGCAGGACCTGAAGGGCGTGCTGCCGGCGCTGCCGTTCCTCGTGCAGAACGGCCGCATCGTCGGCGGCACCGACCCGCAGGGCCGGCCCATCGCCGGCTGGGAAGACCAGATCGCCCTGCCTGACCTGACCGGCAAGCGCGTGGTGGTCCTTGGCGGTGGCGACACTGGCATGGACTGCGTGCGCAGCGCCATCCGCCTCGGCGCGGCACGCGTGACCTGCGCCTATCGCCGTGACGAAGCCAACATGCCCGGCTCGGCGCGCGAAGTCGCCAACGCCCGCGAGGAAGGCGTGCGCTTCCTGTTCAACCGCCAGCCGCTGTCGATCGAGGCCGGCGCCGACGACGAGGTGATTGGCGTCACCGTGGTCGAAACCCGGCTCGGCGAACCCGACGCCAACGGCCGCCGCAACGCCGAGCCGATCATCGGTTCCGAATCGCTGCTGGAAGCGGACGTGGTCATCATCGCCTTCGGCTTCTCGCCGACCCTGCCGGAATGGCTGGGCTCGCACGGCGTGGAAGCCACCGGCAACGGCCGCATCGTCGCCGGCGGCAGCACCCGCCTGCCCTACCAGACCCACAACCCCAGGCTGTTCGCCGGCGGCGACGCGGTTCGCGGCGCCGACCTGGTGGTCACCGCGGTCGCCGAAGGCCGCGACGCGGCTGCCAGCATCATCAAGCTGCTGCTGCACTGACAGGGTCAAACCCCGGGAAGCAAAAGCCCCTCTCCCACCGGGAGAGGGGTTGGGGTGAGGGGCGAACGGAGTCCAGATAGTTAACCATTATGGACAGCGTTCACTCCTCACCCACCCTTCGGGCACCTGCATTCCTGCCGGGCTATCTCCTCAAGGGAGAAGGAAAACTCCCCCAGGATTTACACTCAAACCCCCAACCCCAGCGAGAACCCCATGCGCATCGGCCTGGCCGCCAACCGCCTCCACCACGAACGCGCCGACGCCGCCCTGTTCCGCTGGCTGCGCGCCAGCGCCACCGGCATCCGCGAACTCGGCGTGGCGTTGCACGCCGTCGGTCGCACCCATGACGCCATCCTCGCCGCGCTGCCGGCCGGTGGCCTGCCCGGCCTGACGCGCTATCCCAACGGCCGCGAAGGCGGCTTGATGAAGCTGGTCGCCGAGATCGTCGGCATGGGCGCGCCGGAGCGCACGCTGGATGGCGCGATCTACCTGATCGACCCGGTGGACCCGTCCTCGGTCTTCCCCGAAGCCATCGCCCTGAAGCGCCAGTGCGTCATCCACGGCAAGCCCTTCATCTCGACCGTGGCCAGCGCCCGCGATTGGGTCGAGATGGAGCGCATCCACGCCGGCCTGCCCGCCGACCCCGGTGCCGACGGCCTGCACGACTTCGGCAACCAGACCCTGGCGCTGATCGCCCACGACGCCCGCAAGCCGCAGATGCTGGCCTTTGCCGCCGAGCATTTCGACGTGCTTTCGCGGTTCGCCCAACGCATCGGCACCGGCACCACCGGGCAACATCTGAACGAACTGGCGTGGAGCCGCGGTTGGCCGCGCGAGCAGGAGTGGATCCAGCGCTTCCAGAGCGGCCCGCTCGGCGGCGACGCGCAGATCGCCGACCGCGTGCTGGAAGGCCGTTGCCAGCGGGCGATCTTCTTCGAGGACCCGCACGTGGCCCGCCAGCACGAAGCCGACATCCAACTGCTGGAACGCGCGGTGACCACGGTGACCGACGAAGCGGTCTGCATCACGGCCCCCAACCTCGCCGCCCGTTGGGCCATCGCGGCCCGGCGACGCCCGCAGCAGCGTTGAGCTTCACAGCGAGGTAAACAGCAACGGCGCCGAAAGGCGCCGTTGTTGATTGAGCTTTCGATTTCACCTTATCTGGACGATGGCATCGGCTTCATCGGTAGAGTGGGGCTCGCCCCGCTGGGCTTTGTCGAGCCAGCTTCAGCGGGGCAAGCCCGGCTCTACAGGCGGTGGCGGTAGTTTCCCCGCGGGAGCTTGGCCTGCGTGTGCTTGGCGCCCAAAAGCAAACCCCCGCTGCTTGAGCAGCGGGGGTTTGGAGGAAAAGCCCCTGGCGATGACCTACTCTCGCATGGCTTGAGCCACACTACCATCGGCGCAGCTGCGTTTCACTTCCGAGTTCGGGATGGGATCGGGTGGTTCCACAGCGCTGATTTCACCAGGGAGAGGGTTGGAGGGTCGCCGTTTCCAGCGCCAGCCTCTCGTAGGGACTTGTGACGTAGCGTGCACTTGGGTTCTATCGACATGTCATGTCGGCCAAGGCAACTTGAGGTTATATGGTCAAGCCACACGGATCATTAGTATCAGTTAGCTCAATGCATTGCTGCACTTACACACCTGACCTATCAACCACGTAGTCTACATGGTTCCTTCAGGGGGCTAGAGCCCCGGGAAGTCTCATCTTGAGGCGCGCTTCCCGCTTAGATGCTTTCAGCGGTTATCGCTTCCGAACATAGCTACCCGGCAATGCCACTGGCGTGACAACCGGAACACCAGAGGTTCGTCCACTCCGGTCCTCTCGTACTAGGAGCAGCCCCTCTCAAACTTCCAACGCCCATGGCAGATAGGGACCGAACTGTCTCACGACGTTCTGAACCCAGCTCGCGTACCACTTTAAATGGCGAACAGCCATACCCTTGGGACCGACTACAGCCCCAGGATGTGATGAGCCGACATCGAGGTGCCAAACACCGCCGTCGATATGAACTCTTGGGCGGTATCAGCCTGTTATCCCCGGAGTACCTTTTATCCGTTGAGCGATGGCCCTTCCATACAGAACCACCGGATCACTAAGTCCTACTTTCGTACCTGCTTGATCCGTCGATCTTGCAGTCAAGCACGCTTATGCCTTTGCACACAGTGCGCGATGTCCGACCGCGCTGAGCGTACCTTCGAGCTCCTCCGTTACTCTTTAGGAGGAGACCGCCCCAGTCAAACTACCCACCATACACGGTCCCCGACCCGGATTACGGGCCCAGGTTAGAACGTCAAGCACGACAGGGTGGTATTTCAAGGATGGCTCCACCACAACTGGCGTCATGGTTTCATAGCCTCCCACCTATCCTACACAGACGAACTCAACGTTCAGTGTAAAGCTATAGTAAAGGTTCACGGGGTCTTTCCGTCTTGCCACGGGAACGCTGCATCTTCACAGCGATTTCAATTTCACTGAGTCTCGGGTGGAGACAGCGCCGCTGTCGTTACGCCATTCGTGCAGGTCGGAACTTACCCGACAAGGAATTTCGCTACCTTAGGACCGTTATAGTTACGGCCGCCGTTTACTGGGGCTTCGATCAAGAGCTTCGCCTTGCGGCTGACCCCATCAATTAACCTTCCAGCACCGGGCAGGCGTCACACCCTATACGTCCACTTTCGTGTTTGCAGAGTGCTGTGTTTTTGATAAACAGTCGCAGCGGCCTGGTTACTGCGACCCTCCTCAGCTTTGACCCGCATGGGCCACCAAAGAGGGTGCACCTTCTCCCGAAGTTACGGTGCCATGTTGCCTAGTTCCTTCACCCGAGTTCTCTCAAGCGCCTGAGAATTCTCATCCTACCCACCTGTGTCGGTTTACGGTACGGTCTGCGTAAGCTGAAGCTTAGGAGCTTTTCCTGGAAGCGTGGTATCAGTGACTTCGCCTAAAAGGCTCGTCTCGGTGCTCGGTCTTGAAGGAACCCGGATTTGCCAAAGTTCCAAACCTACCGCCTTTCCCCGGGACAACCAACGCCCGGTACACCTAACCTTCTCCGTCCCTCCATCGCACTTACGCGAGGTGCAGGAATATTAACCTGCTTCCCATCGACTACGCATTTCTGCCTCGCCTTAGGGGCCGACTCACCCTGCGCCGATTAACGTTGCGCAAGGAAACCTTGGGCTTTCGGCGTGCGGGTTTTTCACCCGCATTATCGTTACTCATGTCAGCATTCGCACTTCCGATACCTCCAGCAGACTTCTCAATCCACCTTCACCGGCTTACGGAACGCTCC
>NZ_JAKSEE010000003.1:0-345000 GCF_022359915.1 Stenotrophomonas sp. NLF4-10 | reverse complement strand
GAGAACGGGGTTTCCACCTTCCATGCGGCGAAGCCGTTGAAATCGCCTGCGCTCAGGCCTTGCACGTCCTTCATTGGAATCCTGCTCCGCACGATGGGGGATTGGATGAGTTGCGCGTGGTTGGCCGGCAGCTTGAACGCGGTGGCAACGGGAGGTGTTGCATCGCGCAGGGCCTGCAGGATGCGGGTGCCGGCGCGGCCATCGGCGTCGGGCCAGCCCAGCCGCTGCTGCTCGATGCGGATGGCGCGGCGGGTGGCGTCGCCGACCATGCCGTCGGCGCTGCCGATGGGGTGGCCGCGCGCGAGCAACAGCGTTTGCAGTTCGCGGCGTTCATTGCGGCCGAGGCCGGGGTCATCGGTGGGCCATGCCGTCGCCAGACCGCCGCCGCCGCGCAGGCGGTCGGCGAGGGTGGCGATGGCCAGCGCGTAGCTTTCGGCGGCGTTGTAGGAATAGATCGCGTCGTAGTTGCGGAACGCCAGCAGCGCCGGCCCCTTCGCGCCGGCCGGCAGCAGCAGCGCGGCGGCGCTGTCGTCGGCCATCGTCGGCACCTGCAGCGGCGTGCCGTCGGCCAGCACGAGGCCGAGCGTGCGCCATGCGCTCAACGGCCGGCGCTTGCCGCGGCCGGCGAGGGTGGCATCGAAGCCTGCGGGGAGGCGCACTTCCACGCCCCACGGTTGCCCGCTGCGCCAGCCGGCCCGCTTGAGGTAGTTGGCGGTGGAGGCCAATGCGTCGGGAATGCTGGCGACCAGATCGCGGCGGCCGTCACCGTCGCCATCGACCGCGATGCGGGCATAGGTGGAGGGCATGAACTGGGTCTGGCCGAAGGCGCCGGCCCAGGAGCCGGTGAGGCCTTCGGCGCCGAGGTCGCCGCCGTCGATCAGCGTGAGCAGGGCCAGCAGTTCGCCACGGAAGAACGGCTGGCGGCGGCCGTTGCAGGACAGCGTGGCCAGCGATTGCAGCAGCGGGCGCTTGCCGGTGACGCGGCCGTAGTCGCTCTCCACGCCCCATACCGCGACCACGGTGGCCGGATCGACGCCGTATTGCCCGGCAAGGCGGTCGAGCAGTTCGCGGTGGGTGGCGAGCATGGCGCGGCCATCGGCGATGCGCTGTTCGTCCACCAGTGCGGCGAGGTAGTCCCAGACCGGCGTGGTGAATTCGGGTTGGGCGTCGAGCAGCGTCAGCACGCTCGGATCCGGCGCGACGTCGGCGAACAGGCGGTCGAAGCGTTCGGCGGCCATGCCGTTGCCGAGGGCGGCCTCGCGCAGGGTGGCGCCGCAGGTACCGAAATCGGCAATGGCGGCCTGCGCGGCCGGTGCGGCGAATGCGCCAAGCAGGGCCAGCAGCGGCACTACCGGGGTCGGTTTCATGCTTGGCTCCTTGCGGCCGCGCAACTCCAGGCGAGGGCCGATGATAAACCGGCCCGCTCAGGCCGGTTGCAGCAGCCGCAGCCCGAACATGCGCCCCGGCGCGTCCCACGCCTGTCGCACGCGCAGGCCGGCGGCCGCGGCCATGCCGGCGAAGCGGGCGTCGTCGTACTTGTGGCTGTATTCCACGCGCATTGCCTCGCCGGCGGCGAACGCGAACGCATGACCAGCCACGTGCACAACCTGTTCGCGGTGGCTGACGAGGAAGGTCTCGATGCGCTGCCGTTCGACCACGTAGCGGGCGCGGTGGGCGAAGCCGTGCAGGTCGAAGTCGCTGCCGATCTCGCGGTTCAGGCGCGCCAGCAGGTTGAGGGTGAAGGCGGCGGTGACGCCGGCCGCGTCGTTGTAGGCGGCTTCGATGACGGCCGGGTCCTTGTCCAGGTCGATGCCGACCAGCGCCAGCCCGTGCGGGCCCATCGCCGCGCGCATGCCGCGCAGGATGGCGATGGCCTGTTCGGCGACGAAGTTGCCGAGGGTGGAGCCGGGGAAGAACAGCAGCGTGCGCCGCGCCGGGCGCCGGGCCGGCGGCAGTGCGGGCGGGGCGGTGAAGTCGGCGCAGACCGGCAGCATCTCGATGTCCGGGAAATCCACGGCCAGCGCGCCGACGCTGTCCAGCAACGCGGTGCGCGAGATCTCCACCGGGGTGTAGGCCACCACGTCCGCCAGCGCCCGCAGCAGCAGGCGGGTCTTGCGGCCGCTGCCGCTGCCGTACTCGACCACCCGCGCCTGCGGCCCGACCTGCGCGGCGATCTGCGGCAGCACCTGTTGCAGCAGCTCCAGCTCGGTGCCGGTGAGGTAGTACTCCGGCTGGTGAGTGATGCGCTCGAACAATGCCGAGCCGCGCGCGTCGTAGAAATACTTGGACGGCAGCGTGCGCGGCCGCGCCGACAGGCCGGCGAGCACGTCGGCGGTGATGGTGGCGCGGTCGGGACGGCGATCGACCAGGGCGGCCGGGAACGGTTCCGGCATGGCCATCAGGCGTCCCTGGCCAGGCGCAGGCCGGAGAACTGCCAGCGCGCCGCAGGCGGGAAGAAATTGCGGTAGCTGGCGCGCACGTGCCCGGCCGGGGTGGCGCAGCTGCCGCCGCGCAGCACCTGCTGGCCGCACATGAACTTGCCGTTGTATTCGCCGGCGCTGCCCGGCAGCGGGCGGAAGCCGGGGTAGGGGCCGTAGGCGCTGGCGGTCCATTCCCAGACGTCGCCGAACAGCTGCCGCGGCCGGCCCGCATCCCCGGCCTGCGCCGCCGGATGCAGCAGCCCGGTGTCGGCGAAATTGCCGGCGGGCGCGCAGGCCGCGGCCGCCGCTTCCCATTCGAACTCGGTGGGCAGCCGGGCGCCGGCCCAGCGCGCGCAGGCATCGGCCTCGTACCAGCCCAGGTGGCAGACCGGCGCGTCCGGGTCCAGCGCACGCCAGCCACCCAGCGTGTATTCGCGTTCCAGCGCGTCGTCCCAGTACAGCGGGTGGCGCCATTGGCCGGCCTGCAGCTGCGCCCAGCCGTCGCTCATCCACAGCAGAGGCTCGCGGTAGCCGCCGTCGTCGATGAAGGCGCGGTATTCGGCATTGCTCAACGGGCGGTTGGCCAGGGCATGCGCCGGCACCAGCACGCGGTGGCGCGGTGATTCGTTGTCGTAGGCGAAGCCCGCATTTGCCGGCCAGGGCGGCGCGCCGATTTCGACGATGCGCTCGGGGAACGGCAGCCAGCACGCGCTGCCCGCGGCATCGCTCGCCGCGGGCGGCAGGTCGTCGCGGTAGGCCGGTTGCAGCGGGTTGCTCCACAGCGCGTGCTTGATGTCGGTCAGCAGCAGTTCCTGGTGCTGCTGCTCGTGTTGCAGGCCCAGCAGCAGGTGCCGTTGCGCCGGTTCGTCCAGCGCACCGGTGCGCAGGCAGCGGCCGATGCGTTCATCGACCTGCGCGCGGTATTCCAGCACCTGTGCCAGCGTCGGCCGCGACAGCAGGCCGCGCCGGGCGCGCGCATGCGCCGGGCCGATGCTCTGGTAGTAGCTGTTGAACAGCGCCTGCCAGTGCGGATGCAGCGGCCGGTAGCCCGGTTGCAGGCCCAGCACGAACTGCTCGAAGAACCAGCTGGTGTGCGCCAGGTGCCACTTGGCCGGGCTGGCGTCGGGCATGCTCTGCAGCATCGCGTCCTCGGCCGACAGCGGCGCGGCCAGGGCCATGCTGGCCCGGCGCACCCGGCCGTAACGCTCGGCCAGCGTGGCCGGTGCGGTCGCGGTGCCGGAAGCCTTCAGCAGGGCGGCGCTGGAGATCTGCATGCCGCCGATGCTTGCCCAAGCCCGGTTAGCGCGGCGTCATGGCCCGCGCCGGCGCTCAGCCCTGTGCGTCGAGGTAGTACCAGCGGCCACCTTCGCGCACGAAGCGGCTGTGCTCGGCCATGCGCACCGCGCGGCCGCCGCCGATGCGGTAGCGGGCGACGAATTCCACCTCGGCGCTGTCGGTGCCGGTGACGCGGTGGCGCTTCACGTCCAGCCCCAGCCATTGCGTGCGCTGGCCCGGCGGGTCGTCCAGCGACAACGCGGGTGGCCGGGTGGTGGGATGCCAACTGGCCAGCAGGTAGTCGGCATCGCCGGTGACATAGGCGCTGTAGCGCGAGCGCATCAGCGCCTCGGCATCGGGTGCGACGGCACCAGCGTGGTAGCGGCCGCAGCACGGGCCATAGGCCGGGCCAAGGCCGCAGGGGCAGGGGGAGGTGGGGGCGATCGACATGGCGCATTTTCCCACCGCCAGCGCTGCCACCACCAGCCGTCGCGGGCGTATGCTGTCGCGCCCTCGTCCGCGACCCCCATGCTGGAACTGCTGCCCGCCGAACTGCCCTGGCTGATCGTCATCGCCTTCGTCGCCGGGCTGGTGGACGCGGCGGTCGGCGGCGGCGGGCTGATCCAGTTGCCCGGCCTGTTCACCACCCTGCCGCAGCAGGCGCCGACGGCGCTGCTGGGCACCAACAAGTTCAGTTCGATGTTCGGCACCGGCGCGGCGGCGTGGCGCTACGCGCGCTCGGTGCGCTTCCCGTGGCGGCCGGTGCTGCTGGCCGCGGCGGCGGCGTTCGTGTTCTCGTTCCTTGGCGCCACCGCGGTGAGCCTGCTGTCCAAGGGCGCGGTGCGGCCGCTGGTGCTCGCGTTGCTGGTGGTGATGCTCGGCTACACGCTGGCGAAGAAGGATTTCGGCGCGCTGCACCGCCCGCGCGAGGTCGGCCGCCGCGAACTGGGCATCGCGCTGGCGATGGGCGCGGTGATCGGCTTCTACGACGGCTTCTTCGGCCCGGGTACCGGCAGCTTCCTGATCTTCCTGTTCGTGCGCTTTTTCGGGCTGGATTTCCTGCGCGCCTCGGCCGCCTCCAAGGTGGTGAACCTGGCCACCAACGTCGCCGCGCTGGCGTTCTTCGTGCCCAGCGGCAACGTGCTGCTGGTGTTCGCGGTGCCGATGGCGGTAGCCAACATCGCCGGCTCGGTGGCCGGCACGCGCATGGCCCTGCGCGGCGGCACGCCGCTGATCCGCCGGCTGTTCCTGGCGTTGGTGGTGGTGCTGATCGCGCGCATGGGGTGGGACACCTTCGGCGGCTGAACGCTGGCCTGCCGATTTGATCCGGCGCAACGCGGACCGCATGCAGCTGTGCCCATGATGGCGCCGAGGCGGCCTCCCTCGCCGCCCGTGGAGACCCTCATGCACCTGGATTTTTCCGGCAAGGTCGCGCTGGTCACCGGCGCGGCATCGGGCATCGGCGAGGCCGTGGCCCGGCAACTGGCGACGAACGGCGCGCGGGTCGTCGTCGCCGACCTGGACCTCGCCGCCGCCGAAGCGGTGGCCGAATCCCTCGGCAGCGGCGCCCGCGCGCGGCAGTTGGACGTCGGCGACGCCGATGCGGTACGGCAACTGGTGGACGCCAGCGTGGCCGAATACGGCGGCCTGCACCTTGCGGTCAACAACGCCGGCATCGGCGGCGCCAGCCTGCCGACCGCCGATTACCCGCTGGAGGAATGGCACCGCGTGCTCGGCGTGAACCTGCACGGCGTGTTCTTCTCGATGAAGTACGAGATCCCGGCGATCCTCGCCAGCGGCGGCGGGGCCATCGTCAACATGGCCTCGATCCTCGGCAGCAACGGCTGGGCCGGTTCGACCGCCTACGTGGCGGCCAAGCACGCGCTGGTCGGCATGACCAAGACCGCGGCGCTGGAATATTCGGCGCAGGGCCTGCGGATCAACGCGGTCGGGCCGGGCTTCATCGACACGCCGCTGCTGGCGGGCATGGACCGCGCGGCCTACGACGGCCTGGTCGGGCTGCACCCGATCGGGCGCCTGGGCAGCGTGGAGGAAGTGGCGGCGCTGACCTGTTTCCTGCTGTCGGAACAGGCCTCGTTCATCACCGGCAGCTACCACCTGGTGGATGGCGGCTTTTCGGCGCGGTGATGGCGGCCGATGGGCCGGGGGAGCCTTGCGCTTTCCCCGGTTTCGACGCCGCGGGCGCGTTCAGCGCAGTATCGCGCCGGCCAACGCCATCAGCAGCAACACGATGACCGGCAGCATCGACAGCATGAAGCCCAATGCGCGGCTGGCCGGGTTGCCGACGTAGGCACGCCAGTAGACGAAGCGGCCGAGCAGGTAGACCGCGCCGACCCCGGCCACCCAGCTCGCCGGCCAGAAGCGCGCGGCGACGAACAGCGCCGGCAGCAGCGCCACCATCAGCTCCAGGGTGTTCATCTGCACCCGGTACGCGCGCTCGAAGCCTTCGTGGCCGGTGACCGCCGGTGCCTTCACGCCGTAGCGGCCACGCGCGCGGCCGACCATCGCGCCGAAGAACAGGTATTGGGCGACGGCGAGCAGGGCGACCAGTTCGACGTAGTGCATGGGGTTCTTCCGTGATTCTTGAACGTCATGGGAGTGGGGCGGTGGGGATACCGGAATTCCAGCACCGCCGACTCCGTTCGCCCCTCACCCCAACCCCTCTCCCGTGGGGAGAGGGGCTTTCAAAGCAAGCGGCTCAGCGGCGCGCGTGGCCCACTTCGATGAAGCGCAGGAACTCGGCGCGGGTGCGGGCGTCGTCGTGGAAGGTGCCGCGCATGCGCGATGTGACCATGCTGACGCCGCGCTTGTGGATGCCGCGGGTGGTCATGCACTCGTGCGCGCCTTCCACCACCACGCCCACGCCCAGCGGCCGCAACACGTCCTGGATGCAGTCGGCGATCTGCGCGGTCATCTTCTCCTGCACCTGGAAGCGGCGCGCATAGGCCTCGACCACGCGCGCCAGCTTGGAGATGCCCACCACGCGGCCGTCGGGCACGTAGCCCACGTGCACGCGGCCGATGATCGGCGCCATGTGGTGCTCGCAGTGGCTTTCGTACTCGATGTCGCGCAGCACGATCATCTCGTCGTAGCCGGCCACTTCCTCGAAGGTGCGCTCGAGGTATTCGCGTGGGTCGTCGTGGTAGCCCTTGAACCAGTCGCCGTAGGCTTCGGCCACCCGCCGCGGGGTGTCGAGCAGGCCTTCGCGGGCGGGGTCTTCACCGGCCCAGCGCAGCAGCGTGCGCACGGCCTCTTCGGCCTGGGCTTGGGTGACGGACGGGTTCTCGGGGTCGGCCATGACGGACAGCGCCTGGATTTCGGGGGTGGATATGCTACCAGCCGGCTACGCGGCGGGCACCGCAGGCGCAGGCACGCAACGACGAAGGGCGCCCATTGGCGCCCTTGTCCCGTGCCGTCTCCCGGCAGCAATCCCCTCCCTTGCGCGGCGCGCAAGGGAGGGCCCCGGGGAGGGGTGTTGCCCTGTCCGGCGCACGCTTACTTGCCGAGCACGCCCTTCACGTAGGCGACGATGTCCGCGTCCTGCGCGTTGTCGAAGAACGCCTTCTGGAAGCGCTCGCCGCCGATGGCCTGCTTGACCAGCTCCGGGTCGATCGCCTTCAGGCCGTCGATGAAGTTCTTCGACGCGCCCTGCTTGACCTGCGCCAGGATGCCGGCGTTGGCCATCTGCGATTCCTTGCGCTCTGCCGGATAGCCCTGGCCGCGCTCGCCGGCGAAGGCCTTCTCGAAGATGTAGCGGATGTTGATTTCCGCGCCCCAGCCGAAGCCCTTGGCGAACGGCAGCGACAGCGCGTTGCCGCTGTTGACCTGGGCGAACAGGAATGCGTCGGTCGGCTCGATGCAGTAGCCGCAGTACACGCCCGGCCATGCGTTGAGCGACATCATCGCGCCCTGGCCGGTGCCGCAGCCGGCGACGACGAAATCCACCGCCTTGGCGTTGAGCAGCAGCGCGGCGCAGATGCCCAGGTGGATGTAGGTCAGGCGGTGGTCGTTGTCGCCGTCCATGCCGACGTTGAACACCTGGTGGCCCTGCGCGGCGGCGACGGTATTGAGCTGTTCCAGCACCACCGGGTTCTTGGCGGCCTGGCTGAATTCCTGCATCAAGGCGATTTTCATTGCATGACTCTCTGTTTCGGTGTGGGGGAATGAATCCGGATGCAGGCGGGTAGGCGTACCCTCACCCGCCCTTCGGGCACCCTCTCCCGGCGGGAGAGGGAACCACGGGATCAGCGCGCCAGCCAGCCGCCGTCGACCGGGATGATCGCGCCGTTGACGTAGTCCGAGGCGGCCGAGGCCAGGAACACCGCCGCACCGCCCAGGTCCTCCGGCTTGCCCCAGCGGCCGGCCGGGATGCGGTCGAGGATCGCCTTGCTGCGGTCCTCGTCGGCGCGCAGCTGCGCGGTGTTGTCGGTGGCCATGTAGCCCGGGGCGATGGCGTTGACGGTCACGCCCTTGTCCGCCCACTCGTTGGCCAGCAGCCGGGTGATGCCGGCGATGCCGCTCTTGGAGGCGGTGTAGGACGGCACCCGAATGCCGCCCTGGAAGGACAGCATCGAGGCGATGTTGATGATCTTGCCGCGGCCCTGGGCGATGAAGTGCCTGCCGGCGGCCTGGCTCATGAAGAACGCGGACTTGATGTTGACGTTCATCACGTCGTCCCAGTCCTTCTCGCTGAACTCCACCGCGTCGGCGCGGCGGATCAGGCCGGCATTGTTGACCAGCACGTCGAGGCGACCGAGGCCGGCGACGGTTTCGGCAACCACCCGCTCGACCGGCTCGATGCTGATCAGGTTGGCTTCGATGTTGAGGAAGCGGCGGCCCAGCGCGCGCACCTTCTCGCCGGTTTCCTCGGCCGGGACGATGCCGGCGCCGGCGATGTCGGCACCGGCGGCGGCCAGCGCCACGGCGATGCCCTGGCCCAGGCCGGTATTGGCACCGGTTACCAAAGCGACCTTGCCTTCGAGACTGAATGGATTCGACATGCTGTTCCTCTCCCTGAGCGGTAGTGCGGGTTGGGGCGCCTGCTGGCGATCATTGCCCGGGGCGGTACCGCCGCCGATGCATTGCGGGGCCATCATAGCCAATTGGTAAACCGGTGTCATTTTGCACTGCGGGACACCTGGTTCCCTTTCCGGAACAATGGCTTGGGGGGTCAATCCAGCGGCGGCTGGCAGGAATCGCGCACGATCAGGTGCGGGCGCACGCTGGCGATCTGCAGCGCGGCCTGGCCCTCGGGCTGGATCAGCATGGCCGCGGCGGTGCGCCCGGTGTCACGGGTATTGCGCCGCACCGAGGTCAGCGACGGCCACAGCCGCGAGGCCAGCGGGCTGTCGTCGTAGCCGACCACCGACAGCTCGCGCGGGATGTTGATGCCGGTGCGCATGGCGACCTTGTAGACGCCGGCGGCCATTTCGTCGTTGCCGGTGAAGATCGCGGTCGGCCGCTGCTTGCCCAGCAGCAGCTTCTCGGCCGCGGCCACGCCCGACTCGAAGGTGTAGCCGGCCTCGATGATGCGCTCGGGCGGCAGCTCGATGCCGCGCCGGGCCAGCGCGCCGAGGAAGCCGGCGGTGCGGTCGTGGGCGGAGCGGTAGGCACCGGGGCCGGTGACCAGGGCGATGTCGCGGTGGCCGAGCGAGAGCAGGTAGTCGGCCGCCTCGGCGGCACCGTCGTGGTCGTGGGTCACCACCATCTGCGCGCTTTCGTCCAGCGCCGCCGAGGCGATGCGGGTGTAGCGGCAGCCGATCTC
The DNA here is from genome assembly GCF_022359915.1 of Stenotrophomonas sp. NLF4-10. Taxonomy (NCBI): domain Bacteria; kingdom Pseudomonadati; phylum Pseudomonadota; class Gammaproteobacteria; order Lysobacterales; family Lysobacteraceae; genus Stenotrophomonas; species Stenotrophomonas sp. NLF4-10. The sequence goes on along the minus strand of NZ_JAKSEE010000003.1, from coordinate 335,520 downwards.
GTCGAGCATGTCGGCCAGCGCCTGGTCTTCCGAAGCGCGCGGCACCAGGATCACGCCGTGCAGCTTCTGCTGCTGCACGAAGCGCTTGACGCCCTCGATGTAGCCGGGGCTGCGGGTGTCGCAGGGGTGCACCACCAGCTCGAAGCTGGAACCGCGCAGCGCGTCGAGCGCGCCGTACTGCATGTCCACCAGGTACTGCGCGGTGGGGTTGTCGTAGACCATGCCGATCAGGAACGAGCGCCGGAACGCCAGCCCGCGCGCCAGCGGGTCCGGCGCGTAGCCGACCTCGCGCATCAACGCCTCGACCTTGTCGCGGGTGTCTTTGCGCACCAGCGGCGAGTTGTTGATGATCCGCGACACCGTTTTCTTGGAGACGCCGGACAGCCGCGCGATGTCGTTGATCGTCGCCGGCCTGCCCAAGGGTCTGGTCGTGGTGTCGGAATCGGCCTTCTTGCGCAATGACATGTCCTTCAAACCATCCAGCGGGAACGGATTCTAGCGGGGCCGCAACGGCAACGGCGGCGCCGGCCGGGCCCCGATGGTAGCCCGATGCAGCCCGATATACCCGTGCGTACGGGAAACGACCGCCACCGGCGGCGGCAATGCTCAGCTGCGCAGCAACGCCGGCAGCCACAGCGACATTTCCGGGAAGAACGCCACCAGCAGCAGCACCGCCAGCCCGGCCAGCCAGAACGGCCAGATCGTCTTCATGCTTTCGCCGACGCTGATCTTGCCGATGGCGGTGCCGATGAACAGCACCGAGCCCACCGGCGGCGTCACCAGCCCCAGGCCGCCGGCCAGCACCAGCACCAGGCCGAAGTGGATCGGGTCGATGCCGTAGGCGCGCGCCACCGGCAGGAAGATCGGCGTGCAGATCAGGATCAGCGGTGCCAGGTCCATGAAGGTGCCCAGCAACAGCAGCATCACCACGATCATCAGCAGCACCATGAACCTGCCGTGCGCGAAGGACTGCAGGAATTCCACCGCCGCCGCCGGCACCTGCAGGTAGGCCAGCAGCCAGCCGAACACCGCCGCGGTGGCGATCACGAACAGGATCACGCCGGTGCTGCGCGCGGCATGCACCACCGTCTCCAGGAACACGCGCCAGCGCAGTTGCCGGTACAGCACGCTGGTGACCAGCAGCGCGTAGACCACGGCGATGGCCGCCGACTCCACCGCGGTGAAGATGCCGGCGCGGATGCCGACGAAGATCAGCGCCACCAGCCCGAGGCCGGGCAGCGCGGCGACCAGCCGCAGCAGCACCGCGCGCAGGCCGGGGAAGGCCTCCACGCCGTAGCCGCGGCGCCGCGCCACCGCGTAGCCGGTGACCATCAGCACCACGGTCATCAGCAGCGCCGGGACGATGCCTGCGGCGAACAGGTCGGCGATCGACAGGCCGCCGCCGGCCGCGGCCGAGAACAGGATCAGGTTGTGCGAGGGCGGCACCAGCAGCGCCACCAGCGCCGCGGTGATGCTGACGTTGACCGCGAAGTCGCGGTCGTAGCCACGCTGCACCATCTGCGGGATCATCGTGCCGCCGACCGCCGAGACATCGGCGATGGCCGAGCCGGAGACGCCGCCGAAGAACAGCGAGGACAGGATCGACACCTGCCCCAGGCCGCCGCGCAGGCGCCCGACCAGCGCGGCGGCCAGCGCGATCAGGCGCTCGGAGATGCCGCCGCGCATCATGATCTCGCCGGCGAAGATGAACAGCGGGATGGCGATCAGCGAGGCGGTGCCGGTGCCGGCGGAAACCTGCTGCACCAGCACCACCGCCGGCAGGTCGAGGTAGAGCAGGGTGGCCAGCGCGGCGGCGGCCAGCGCGTAGGCCACCGGCACGCCGATCAGCAGCAGCACGGCGAACACCAGGAACAGGATTGCGATACCCATGATTCAACGGTCTCCTTCGCCGGCGGCCGGGCGCAGCGCCAGCCACAGGCGGTTCAATGCAAACAGCGCCATCAGCGCGCCGCCGATGCTCAACGGCAGGTAGTTCACGCTCTGCGGCAGGTCGGCGCCGGCCGCCTTGATGTGCAGGCCATCCATCCACAGCAGCCAGCCCCACCAGGCCAGCACCGCGCCGATGGCGGCCACCACCAGCTGCACCAGCGCATCGACCAGCATCCTCAAGCGCGGGCCGAAGTGGTCGTGCAGCAGGTAGAAGCCGAAGTGGCGGTTGGTGTGCACGCCGGCGGCCGCGCCCAGGCTCATCGCCGTGCTCAGCAGCAGCAGCGTGACCGGCTCGGTCCAGCTCGGCGAATCGTTGATGACGTAGCGGGCGAACACCTGCCAGCCCTGCACCACTACCAGCCCGAGCAGGGCAAATGCGGCGACGTAGATGACGAGGTTGGCCAGCTTTTCCAACAGGCGCTGGGCACCGGCCGGCGTGGGGGTTGCGTTAGTGTCAGACATGCGCGGCGGGCCTCAGGCGAATTCGCGGATGCGGCGGTGCAGGGCGGCGATCTCCGGCTGGCGCAGGTAGTCGCGCAGCAGCGGGGCGGCGGCGGCGGCGAACGCGGCGACGTCGACCTCGTTGGCCTTCACCCCGTGCGCCAGCACTTCCTGCCGCGCCTTGTCCTCGGAGGCGTCCCACTCGCGGCGCATCACCTGCACCGACTCGCGCGCCAGCTCCAGCAGCAGGCGGCGATCGTCCGCGGCCAGCGCGTCGAAGCTGCGCCGCGACATCAGCAGGATGTCCGGCGCATACGAATGGCGGCTCTCCGACCAGTAGTGCGCGGCCTCGAAGTGGCGGCTGGAATGGAAGCTGCGCATGTTGTTCTCGGCGCCGTCGATCATGTGCGTCTCCATGCCGGAGAACGTCTCGCCCAGCGACATCGGCGTCGGGTTGGCGCCGAACAGGCGCATAAGCTGCAGGAAGATGTCCGAGCTGGCCACGCGCAGCTTCAGGCCGTGCAGGTCGTGCGGCTCCACGATCGGGTGCTTGGTGTTGTAGAAGCAGCGCGCGCCGGAATCGTAGATCGCCAGGCCGACCAGGTCGCGGCTCTCGAAGCCGGCCAGCACCGCGTCGGCGATGCCGCCGTCCAGCGCCGCGCGCATGTGCGCGACCGAGTCGAACACGTAGGGCAGGCACAGCGCCCGGGTCAGCGGGAAGGCATTGTTCAGCGCGCCGGAATAGACCCGGGTGATGTCGATGGCGCCGAAGCGCGCCATGTCGATCGCCTCCGACTCGCGGCCAAGCTGGCCGGAGTGGTACTGCGCCAGCCGCAGGCGGCCTCCGCTGCGGCGCTCCAGCTCCTGCCCGATCCACTTGACCGCGGTGACCGTGGGGTAGTCGGCCACGTGCACGTCGGTGGCGGTCAGCAGGCGGCCGCCCACGGCCGTGCCGTTGCCGCTGCCGGAACAGCCGGCCAGCGCCGACGCGCCGAGCGCGCCCAGGCCGGTGGCGAGAAAACCTCTGCGAGTGATCATTGCGCCCTCCACGCTCGTTCGCCGCGGGCGCCGCTCAGGCGGCCACGGCCCTGCAGGAAATTTCACCGTAACCTTCAAAGCGGATCACCGCCTGCTGGCCGACGGCAATGTCGTGGATGCCGGTGGCGTTGCCGGTGGCGATCAATTCGCCCTTCTTCAACGGCCGCCCGCGCTTTGCCGAGCGCGACAACGCGAACGCGTAGGCCGCGCGCAGGCCACCGGGCAGGTTGTTGGCGCCGCCGGTGCCGACCACGTTGCCGTCGATCTCGGTGCGCGCCAGCAACCGCGCTTCGTCCAGCCGCATCCAGTCCACGATCTCCGTCCCCAGCACCAGCCCATTGTTGTTGCCGAAATCGGAGACCACCACCCGCGGCCCCAGCACGTTGATCGTCGCCAGCGGGCTGCTGGCCACTTCCACCCCGGTAAACAACCGTGCGGGCAGCGCGGCGGCGGCTTCCGGGGTCCAGTCGAGCTTGTCGGCGGGTGCATCGGCTTCCAGTTGCAGCACGTATTCGGCCTCGACCGCGGCGAAGCCACCGGCGCCGGAAAACACCGGGATATCCACGATGCTACCGGTAGCATTCCAGAGATTGCGCGAGAACACCGGCCCCAGCAGCCGCTCGTCGCCGGAACCATCGCGGCGCTCGGCGGCGATGTAGCCGACCTTCCAGCCGACCACCGCATCGTCCCAGCGCGCGATGGCCAGGTCCTGCACGCGGTAGGCGGTGACCAGATCCGGCGGGATCGCGCCGGGGAAATCCGCGAGCGAACGGCCGGCGCGGCGCGCCTCCACGAATTGGCGGGCGATGTCGTCCAGCACGGAAACGGCCGGGTCCTGGCTGCCTGGGTCGTTGCTCAAGTGATTCTCCTGGTGGCGTTGCTGCACCGCCCATCGACAGTGCTGTGGATGCTGTATATGGTAAACCGGTGTCATATGGCAATGTGCAACGCACCACGTTGCCCCCCGGCACCGTCCTGCGAGGTTTCCCATGTCGCCATCGAATCTCTTCAAACCCTTGTTGTTACTGGCTCTTGCCGCGGTTTCCGGGCTTGGCGGCGGACCGGCACGGGCCGCCGGCGAAGCCGAGCCGGGAGCCGGCTCGCCGGACCGCGTGGCCCTGTGGCCGGATGGATTGGCACCGGGGGACAAACTGTTGCCGGAACCGATGCGGCTGGTCGAGCGCAGCGCCGACCCGGCGCTGCCCGATCGCTACGTCACCCATGTCAGCGAGCCCTGGCTGGTGGTGTACCGCCCGCGCCGGCCCAACGGCACCGCGCTGCTGGTCATCCCCGGCGGCGGCTACCAGCGGGTGGTGCTGGACAAGGAAGGCAGCGCACTGGTGCCGGCCTTCGTCGAACAGGGCGGGGTGACCCTGTTCGTGCTGCGCTACCGGCTGCCGGGCGAGGGCCGCGACGACCGCGAGGCGGCGCTGGCCGACGCGCAGCGCGCGTTGCGCCTGATCCGCCACCGCGCTGGCGAATGGGGCGTGGACCCACGGCGTGTCGGCACGATCGGCTTTTCCGCCGGCGGGCACCTGGCCGCGCGGCTGGGCAATGGTTTCGACCAGATCGTCCATCCGGCCACCGACGCCATCGACGGCGAAAGCGCACGCCCGGATTTCCAGCTGCTGGTCTACCCGGTGATCGACATGGCCGGGCCGGATGCCCACCCAGGCTCGCGCGACCGCCTGCTCGGCCCGCATCCCGCGCCGGAACTGCAGCGACGCTATTCGATGCAGGCGCAAGTACGCGCCGACACCCCGCCCACCTTCCTGCTGCATGCCGCCGACGATGACGCGGTGCCGGTCGGCAACAGCCTGATGATGTTCGACCGCCTGCGCCGCGCCGGCGTGGACGCCGAGCTGCACGTGTTCCCGCACGGCGGCCACGGCTTCGGCATACGCGGCACCGCCGGCCTGACCACGGCCGCGTGGCCGCGACTGGCGCTGGACTGGATCGCCGCGCAGGCCGTGGAGGCCACGCCATGAGCGCCATGCCCGACGACCCGCAGCGCCGCCATTTCCTGCGTAGCGGCGCGTTCTGCACGCTCGCCGCCGGCTTGGCGAGCGCCTTGCCGGCCGCCGCCGCACGCGGCCAGCCCAGCCCGATCGCACGCCTGCGCAGTGGCCGTGTCGCCGGGCAGACCGAACACGGCATCCATGTCTTCCGCGGCGTTCCCTATGGCGGCGACACCGCGCCACGGCGCTTCCGGCAGGCATTGCCCGAAACCCCGTGGCGCGGCGTGCGCGACGCGCTGGACTACGGTCCTTCGGCACCGCAGAACGGCGGCGAAGGGCCGGGCAGCGAGGATTGCCTGTACCTCAACGTGTGGACGCCGGCCCTGCGCGACGGCGGCAGGCGCCCGGTGCTGGTCTACATCCACGGCGGCGGCTTCAACAACGGCTCTGGCAGCGATGCGCTGTACGACGGCGGCAACCTGTGCCGGCGCGGCGACGTGGTGGTGGTCAGCGTCAACCACCGGCTCAACCTGTTCGGCTACCTGTATCTGGCGCAGCCGGGCGGGGAGGCCTTCGCCGATTCCGGCAACGCCGGCCAGCTCGACCTGATCCAGGCCTTGCAGTGGGTGCGCCAACACGCGGCCGAGTTCGGTGGCGACGCCGGCAACGTCACCGTGTTCGGCCAGTCCGGCGGCGGCGCCAAGATCGCCACGCTGATGGCGATGCCGGCGGCCAGCGGATTGTTCCACCGCGCATGGACCATGAGTGGCCAGCAGGTCACCGCCGCCGGCCCGCGCGCGGCCACGCAGCGCGCGCAACGGGTGCTCGACCATTTCAGGGCCGATCCCGAAACGCTGCGCACGCTGCCGATGCAAATGCTGCTGGAGGCATTGAAGCTCCGCGACCCTTCGCGGGTGGAGGACACCGCGCTCTACTTCGGCCCGGTGCTGGACGGACGGCACCTGCCGGCGCACCCGTTCTGGCCCGAGGCCCCGGCGCAGTCGACCGGCGTGCCGATGGTGATCGGCAATACCCACGACGAAACCCGTGCCTTCCTCGGCGGCGACCCGGCCAATTTCGCGCTGGACTGGGATGCGCTGCCGGCCAGGCTGGAAGCGCAGCAATACGTGGACCTGCCGCCTTCGCAGGTGATCGCCGAATACCGCCGGCTGTACCCGCATTACACGCCATCGGAGGTGTTCTTCGCCGCCACCACCGCCGGCCGCTCGTGGCGCGGTGCGGTGGAGGAACTGGAAGCCCGTGCGCGGCAGGGTGCGCCGACGTGGGCCTACCAGCTGGACTGGTACGACCGCGGCGGCGCAGCGGATCGGCTGCGCGCGCACCACACGCTCGACATCCCGTTGGCGTTCGACAACACCGGCCAACCCGGTTCGCGCACCGGCACGGGCGAAAGCGCCACGCACATGGCCGCGGCAATCAGCGACGCCCTGCTCGCCTTCGCCCGCCACGGCGACCCCAACCATCCCGGCCTGCCGCGCTGGGAGCCGTATACGCTGCCGCGCCGGCAGACGCTGGTGTTCGACGACGAAAGCCGGCTGGCCGACGACCCGCGCGGCGGCGAACGCCGGCTCTACCGGCAGGCGCCCTTCATCCAGCGCGGCACGTTCTGATGCAAGTAGGTCGGGGCTACGCCCCCGACGCTCCATGTGCATTTGGCATGCCGCGCTGGAGCTTGATGCGCAAAGCGTCGGGGGCGTAACCCCGGCCTGCGGCGAACGGAATGTTCACCGGCCTGCCCTAGACTGGCGGCATGATTTCAGATGCAACCGATGCCCGGCTTCCCGACTTCGCCGGTCGCCAGCGGCTGGTGGACGCGCTCGACGCGGCGATCGGCGCCATGGACACCGCCACGGTGGTGGCGGGGGTCGAGCGCGCGCTGCTGGCCGCCATCGCCGATCCGCTGATCGTGCTGCCGGGCTGCGTGCACGCACCGATCACCGGGCACTACGCGCGTCGCGAGCTGTACCGCAGCGCGCATTACGGCTACAGCATCATCGCCATGACCTGGGGACCGGGGCAGGGCACGCCGCTGCACGACCACGACGGCCTGTGGTGCGTGGAAGGCGTGTGGCAGGGCGCCCTGCGCTTCACCCCGCACCGCCTGCTGGAAAGCCGCGGCGACCGCTGCCGCCTCGAACCCCTGCCCGCCCGGGCCGGCGAACGCGGCAGCACCGGCAACCTGATCCCGCCGGACGAATACCACGTGCTGCGCAACGCCAGCGACGAGGAAACCGCGATCTCGGTGCACGTCTACCAGCGGCCGCTGGAGCATTGCACGGTGTTCGTGCCGGAAGCGGGGAGCGGGGACTGGTACAGGCGCGAGAGCCGGCAGATGCAGACCGATTCCGCCGCGTAGATGCGGGGCTCGCCCCGCATGGAGCTTGTTCGGTAATGCCCCGTGCCGGGCGAGCCCGGCACCTACGAGGTGTTCGTTGTGGAAGGCGCGTTGCGTAGATGCGGGGCTTGCCCCGCATGGAGCTTGCCCGGTAATGCCCCGTGCCGGGCGAGCCCGGCACCTACGGTAGTGGCAACCGGTTGTTGAGCAGCGTCACTTCCTCCGCCTCCCCTTCCTGCAGCACCCACACGCTGGCACCGCCACGGTCGAAACCCGCCGGCAACGCCAGTTCCACCGTCACCGTGCGCGGCCGCAGGTCGAGTGGCGCTTCCAATGCGGGAATCGCAACGCGCGCCACCTCGCGGCCACGTGCATCCTCGATCACGGCATGACCGGGCAACGTGGCGACGTGGCCGAGGCTGTGCACGGTCAGGCGCACGCGTCCTTCCTCGATCTTCAAATCGCCGCGGCCGATGCCGAGATCGGCACGGGTTTCCACCGGCGTACCCGCTTCGACCAACTCGAACTCGAACACCTGCGCCTGCTTCGGCGCGAAGCGCAACGACGTGCCGACGCTGCGCTCCAGCGCCACCTCGCGCACCTGCGGCCTGCCGTCGATGGCGTCGTCGCCATCGCGGTCGATGCCGCTGCGGATGCGCCACGTGCCCGCGGCGACGTTCCAGCCGGTCATCACCGCGTCCACCGGCGTGTCGCCGAGGTTCCAGGCGATGACCTTGAAGCGTTCGCGCGAGGGTGCATGCACCAGCAGCGCCACCTGCTCGGCGGCGCCGGGCCGGGCGAAGCGCCAGCTCACCGTGTGGCCGGGCCAGCTCTGGTTGCGCTTGAGCGCGATGCCGCCCAGCCGCAGCCGTTGCAGCAACTCGCTGGGCGCCTCGACGCGGTCGCTCCACCAATGGCCCTCGGTGTTCATGTACTCGCGCTGCGCCTTGGCCTGGATGCCCTCGGCATGCAGGGTTTCCAGATAGCGCTTGTCGCCACTGGTCTGCCATGCCACGACGTTGGCGAAACCGCCGCCGCCCTTGTCGGCGTCGGCCCGCAGCTGCCGGCCCCAATCCTGCTGGCGGCCGAGCGCGTCGATGAAGTTCTCGCCAAGGTTGGACAAGGCGTTCGGCCCGCCGCGCACCACGCGGTAATCCAGCGCCTTCAGGTACTTGTCGTTGCCCGTCCAGCGCCACGCCGCCCAGAAGGTGTGCATGACGTCGCCGCTGCCCGAGCCCTGGTTCAGCTCGCCGCCGCGGGTGGCGCCAGTGGCCCAGTTGATCTCGTTCGGCAGCGCCCAGCGGCCCTTGCCGTCGGTATAGGCGTGGGCGAGGTAGCCGTCGGCCAGGCCTGTCACCAGCTTGCGGCCTGTGGGATCGGCGTTGTATTCGCCGACCAGGAACGCCGGGTGCAACGCCGGGAACGAGTACGGCTTCTGCCATTGCCAGTTCGGCTCGCGGTAGACCTTGTTGCCGCCGTACCAGTTGCTGGAGAACAGCAGGTGGCCCTGCGGGTTGGGCAGGACGATGCGCTCGTCGAACGCCTTGACCGTTTCCATCAGCCGCTCGACGGTCAGCGGGTCGCCCCAGTTGAGGTAGAGCATCGCGCTGTTGGCGTTGATACCTTCCTCGTAGGCATGCAGCTCGTCGGTCTCGATGGTGCTCAGGCCATTGGAGAACATGCCGTTCCTGTACACCGCATCGGACAGCGCGGTCAGCGAGGCGTTGAGGCGCTCGGGCTCCACGCCCATCAGCGCCAGCCCCGGCCATTGCTGGGTGAGGTCGGTGTCGTCGGAAATACCGCCGCCGAAATCGCCGTAGCCGACCTGGCGGTTGTCGATCCACCAGTCCACGAAGCGGCGCACGTACTTCAGTTCCTCCACCTGCCGGAACGCCCACAGCGGCACGCCCTTCGGCGGCTGCGGCTGCACGAACGGCGGCCGGCCCTGGCTGTTGTAGCTGATGTAGTTCCAGTACAGACGGCCCAGCTCGTTCTCGGGATCGACGCGCAGCAGGTCGCTCAGGTCGGCATACACGCGCGCGTACAGCCGCTGGCGCTTGGAGGTGGTGTGTTCCTCGACCAGGAAACCCCAGTTGTCGCGCACCTGGTTGAAGCGGTCGGCGACGTGTTCCTTCAATGCTTCTCGTCGATCCTTGAACACCAGCCGCACTTCGGCGCCATCCAGCGAGGCGGCGTTGAAGCCGGGCGCGGCCGAGGCGATGGCGATCCACAGGCTGTCGGCGGTGAGGATGCGGTCGCGCAGGTCCAGCCACAGCGTGCGCGCCTGCCCCGGCTTCACCGACACCGACACGTCGATCATGTCGCGCGCCGGCCAGATCGGGTCCTTGATGCGGATGTCCAGCGGAATGACGCCATCATGCGTGGCCGGCAGGTCCAGCGCCGGAATGTCGATGGCCACGCCGTCGAGGCCGTCGTGCATGTTCTCCCAGCTGTAGGCCCAGCTGCGGATCAGCGGCTGCGCCGCCGGCGCGTCGCCAACGCCGGAGGGCACCAGCACGTGCACGATGGGTTGCGGGTGCGCCGGCAGCGTATCGGCCGCGCGCATGCGCGAGCCGGCGCCCTTCGGCAGCGCCATCACCATGCTGCGTTCGTCCGGGGCGAAACGGCCGTCGATGTAGTCGCGCAGCGCGGCGACGTTGGTGTAGTCCGGCAACACCCTGCTGTCGATGACGTAGCGCTGCTTGACCGTGCCCTGCGGCTCGGCGGCATCGCTGACGTGATAGCCCCAGATTTCCTGTATCGGTGTTTCCTGTTCGGCGTTGGCGAAGCGCAGCGTGCCGCCGGCCTGCGCGGCGAATTCGTCGACGCTGCGCACCACGCCCTTTGGGCGGGTGAACAGGGTACCGGCGCTGCCCTGCAGTTCACCGAAGGCCGCGCCGCGGATCTCGATGCGGTTGATGGTTTCGCCATCGGGCACGGTCAGGTCGAGGTTCTGCCCGCCTTCGACGTAGGTGTTCCAGTCCGGCAGCTGGAAGTAATCGTTGCGGCCGGGCAGGCGCGAGCGGTTGTAGACGCCGGGCCACGTGGTTTCGGCAATGCCGTCGGTGCCCTTCCACATCCACTGCTTCTTGTCCTTGACGTCGGCGAACTCGACCTTGCGGATCGTCGTCACCGGCGTGGCCAGCAAGGGTGGCGGTGCGCCATCCCAGCCGTAGCGATGCCACCACGCACGCTGCGACGCGCCGGCGGGCTCGCCGCTACGCGGCGCGGCATTGCGCGCCAGCGCGGCCACGCCCTCGGCGTCGAGCATGCGGTCGTAGACGCGGATCTCGTCGACGTCGCTGCCGCGCAGGAAGTTGTAGCGGCTCTGCACCTGGTACGGGGCCATCACCCGCCCGGCCAAGCCGAGCTGGTCGAGCGCGGCATCGTAGTCGCCGGTGGCGTCGGCGCGCGCCACCTCCTTGCCGTCGAGGAACAGGCGCACGCCCTTGTCCTCGTCCCAGGCGAAGGCGATGTGCTGCCATTGTTGAGGTGACGGGTTATTTTCCAACCGGAAGGAAACGCGGGTGCGGGCGAGGTTGGCGTCGGTGACGAAGGCGTCGAAGCCGTGACCGTTCCAGTCGATGCGCAGCCACGCCATGTCCCAGCTGCTGTGGTCGGCGTAACCGACGCGGAAGATCACGAACGGCGCTTCGCCCACCGCGTAGCGCGAGCGCCAGAAGAACGACAGGGTGCCGCGCTCGGCGCGGATGTTGCCCGGTGCGTTCCACGACAGCACGCCGTCATCCTGCCACTGGATCGCGTGGCCGTGCGCGCCGTCGTCGACCAGCGCCACCTTGTCCTGGAAGTTGGGGACGGCGTCGCCCCGCGCGGTATCGGCGGCGAAACCGTTGTCGGCCGAAACGCGGAACAGCAGCTCCGGCGGCGAAGAGTGCGCCACCGCCGGGAGAGCGGCGGACAGCGCGGAAACCAGCAACAGCAGGCCGAGGGTACGGCGGGTCGGGTGGGGTGACATCGTGCGTCTCTTGGAAGCGTGCGGGCGGCGTGCCGGTTCCGCGCGCGGTGGGCCAAGTTAGCGACGCGCCTGCGCCATCACATCCTGCGTCGCACCATCGGAGGCCCTTCCCGGCATTGCGCCGGGAAGGGTTTGCAGCATCAGAACTTGTAGCGCAGGCCCACCGTGTAGGTACGGCCGGTCTGGCTGTACTCCAGCGGCAGCGACACCGACGGGTTGGCCACCCACGACTCCTGCGCCTCGTTGGTCAGGTTGGCGCCTTCCAGGCTGACTTCCAGCCGGTCGTTGATGCGGTAGTGCAGCGAGGCATCGACGATGGTTGTGCCGCTCTGGCCATGCACGCCATTGGCTTCGCTGTTGAAGCCCGGTTCGGTGCCCGGCACCTGGATCAGGTAATCGTTGCGGTTGGTGGCCGACACGCGCCCGGAGAAGCGGTCGCCTTCGTAGAACAGCGTGGCGTTCCACGAGTTCTTCGACTGCCCGGTCATCGCCGCCTTCTGCGCGGCCGCGCCGGAGGACAGCAGGTACTGGATGTCCGAATCGACGTAGGTGTAGTTCAGCTGCGCCCCCAGGTTGGACCACTTGCCCGGCAGGAAGGTGAACGGCTGCACGTAGTTGAACTCCACGCCCTGCAGCTTGCCGCCGGGGGTGTTGATCGGCACGGTGAACACGAACTCGTCGCTGGTGCTGGCCGTGGTGCCTTCGAGCAGGTTGGCCGGCAGGCCGCTGTCGGCATAGGTGCGGCTCTCGCGGGTGTTCTGGATGAAGCTGTCGATGTCCTTGTAGAACAGCGTCGCGCCAAGCATCGCGCCTTCGTCGAAGTACCACTCGAAGCCCAGGTCGTAGCTCTTGGCGCGTACCGGGTCGAGGAACGGGTTGCCGCCGCTGACAGTCCTGGCGCTGCCGCTGACGTTGACCGTCACGCCGGGGGTCAGGCTGCCCAGGCCCGGGCGCGACATCACCTTGGCCGCGGCGAAACGCACCAGCAAGTCGGGGGTGACCTCGGCCACCAGGTTCAGCGACGGCAGGGTGTCGTTGTATTCGCGGGTGACGGTGGTGGCCACCGGCGTGCCGCTGGCCGTGGCGATGCCCGAAGAGCTCTGCTTGGTGCGCACATGGCGCACGCCGATGTTACCCGACAGCGGGACCGAGCCGATCTCGGTGGAGAACTGGCCCATCAGCCAGCCACTGCGGTCCTGTTCCTCCACGCTGCGCATGCTGGCGGCGTAGTCGGCCAGCGCGAACGCACCTTCATTGCTGAAGATATCGAACAGGCTCGCGATGGCGCCGAAGTTGGGCACCACCCATTTGCCGGGGTTGCCGCTCAGGCCGTTGAGGCTGGCCAGTTCCGTCATGTCCACCGGCACGATCCTGCCGCCACTGCTGAAGTCGGGCACCGAGGTTTCGCTGCCACGGCGGCGCTCCATCGAGTCGAAGCTGTAGTTCTTGGCCTGCACGCCGCCGGCCAGGGTGAACGACGGGCCGGCGACCCAGTTGAACTCCAGCTGGCCATTGTTGAACTCGTTGGTCACGTAGTTCTGGCGCATGCGGATGGTGGACAGGGTCCAGCCGGTCGGGTCGGTCGGGTCCACGCCGTAATTGAACACCGGCTGGGTCAGGCTGTCGCGGTAGTCGTAGCTGTAGCCCTGCACGTCCAGCTTGTCCATCATGATGGTGGCCTGGACCGGGTTCTCGTGCTTGGACTTCGAGGTGCCGATCTTGCCGGTGATGGTGAAGCTGTCGGTCAGCCTGTGCTCGCCGTCGAGGCTGATCTGGTGGAAATCCGTGCTCCATTCGTCATGGCGGTTCTCGGCGCGGATGTCGACGTTGTCCATCTGCGCGTAGACCAGCGCGCCGTTGCGCACCTCGCCGTCGTTGACCAGGACCTGCGGCTTGCCGTCGGCGCTGCTCTTGCTCAGGCCGTTGGCCTCGATGTACTTCTCGTCGCGCTTGGCGTCGATCTTCGAGTACAACATGTCGAGGTTGAAGCTGGTGCGGTCGCTGGGCTTGAACTGCAGCGCGCCAGTTACGCCCAGGCGCTTCTGGTCGTGCTCCATCAGTGTGTAGCGCGGGAAACGCGGTGCATAGACGTCCGGGCGCAATGCGTCGGTGAACGTCGAAGCCGGGTTGAAGCCGCCGTTTCTGTCACCACCGGCCCAACGCACGGTACCGGTGCCTTCCTCCACCGTGTCACGCTCGGAATAGGCCACCGACAACAATGCACCGACCTTGCCGTCGGCCCAACTGTTGGCGATCAATCCAGCGAAGCGCGGCATCGCCGACTCCGAGGCATCGTTGTACGCGGCCTGCACGTTGCCGACGACGGTCAGGCCGTCGTAGTCGAACGGGCGCGCGGTGCGCAGGTCGACGGTGGCGCCCAACGAGCCCTCGTCCACGTCGGCCGAGGCGGTCTTGCGCGCGACCAGTTGCGAGAACAGGTCCGAGGCGAACACGTTGAAGTCGAAGCCGCGGCTGCGGTTGGCGCCGCCCTGGCCGTCGCTGCTGCCGACGGTGCTCAGCGCCTCCATGCCGTTGATGCGCACGCGGGTGAAGTCCGGGCCGAGGCCGCGCACAGTGATCTGCCGGCCCTCGCCGCCGTCGCGGGTGATGACCACGCCCGGGATGCGCTGCAGCGATTCGGCCAGGTTGCTGTCCGGGAACTTGCCGATGTCCTCGGCGACGATGGCGTCGACCATGCCGGCCTCGCCACGCTTGATGTCCAGCGCCTTCTCGACGCTGGCGCGGTAGCCGGTGACGGTCACGGTGTCCAGTTCGGTCGCGGCGGTGCCGGCGTCCTGGGCGGTGGCGGTACCGGCCAGCGCCAAGCTGATCGACAGCGCGAGCAAGGTAACCGGTGTCTTGTTCTGCTTGCGGCAGGAATACATGTGCTTCCCCTCTCCAAAGGCCAACATGCGGTATGAATTCGTTATGCCCGCGGTTAATGACACCGCTGGTCAAAACCGAAACTAGCAGGACTTCCAGAGGCGGGCATCTTGCACCGCAACAGAGGGGTGGAGCGTCGCAACCCATTGTCTTTGGGACATTCCGGGACTGTATCCGGGTGCCATGAAGGGACATCCGGGCAACATGACACCGATGGTCAAATTATCATGCCATCATGCCGGCGAGCCCCCGGCCTGCGACAGGAGTCCCGATGAATCCCCCGCGTGTTGTCTGTTTCGGCGAGCTGCTGCTGCGGCTCGGCGCCCCCGGCCACCAACTGCTGCTGCAGAGCCCGTCGCTGGACGTGCACTGCGGCGGCGCCGAAGCCAACGTCGGCGTATCGCTGGCGCATTTCGGCCACGCCGTGGCGATGGTCGGCGTGGTCGCCGACAACCCGCTGGGCGCGGCGGCGGCCGGACAACTGCGCCTGCACGGCGTGGATACCTCACGGGTGCGCCGCGCCGAGGGCCGCATGGGCCTGTATTTCCTGACCACCGGCGCCGGCCACCGGCCCAGCGAGGTGGTCTACGACCGCGCCGACTCGGCCTTCGCCAACGCGCGCGCGGACGGCTACGACTGGCCGGCATTGCTGCACGGCGCGCAATGGCTGCACCTGTCCGGGATCAGCCCGGCGCTCGGCGCGGAAGCGGCGCGCGCCACGCTGGACGCCGCGCGCGCGGCCTGCGCGCAGGGCATCAAGGTGTCCTTCGACGGCAACTTCCGGCCGAAGCTGTGGGAGCGCTGGGGTGGCGACGCGAAAGCGATCCTGCACGACCTGTTCGACTGCGCGCACATCGTGTTCGCCGACCACCGCGACATCGGCGTGGTGCTGGGCGGCGAGTTCCCGCAGGCCGACGCGCAGGCGCGCGTGGATGCGGCCGCGGCGATGGCCTTCGCCGCGTTCCCGCGCCTGCAGTACCTGGCCTGCACCCAGCGCACGGCGCACAGCGTCGGCCACCATTCGCTGGGCGCGATGCTGCTCGGCCGCGACGGCACCCGCGCGGTGGCGCCGGCCGAGGAGCTGACCGACATCGTCGACCGCATCGGCGGCGGCGACGCCTTCGCCGCCGGCGTGCTGCACGGCCTGATCGAGGGCTTCGACGCCGAGGCGACGATCCGCTTCGGGCTGGCCGCCGGCTGCCTGAAGCATTCCATCCCCGGCGATTTCAACCCGGTCGGCGTGGCCGAGGTAATGGCGCTGGTGGGCGAGGGCAGGTTCGATGTCCGGCGCTGACCCGCGCGTGCGCGCCGTGCTCAGGCTGGCACCGGTGATCCCGGTGTTCACCCCCGACGACGTGGACGACGCGGTGCAGGTGGCGCAGGCGCTGTTCCGCGGCGGCCTGCCGGTGATCGAGGTGACGTTGCGCACCGCCACCGCGATGGCGGCGATCAAGGCGATGGCCGAGGCGGTGCCGGATGCGGTGATCGGCGCCGGCACCGTGCTGGGCGCCGCGCAGATGGAACAGGTGAAGGCCGCCGGTGGTCGCTTCGCGGTGTCGCCGGGCGCCACCGACCGGTTGTACGCCGCCGCGCGCGATACCGACCTGCCGCTGTTGCCGGGCGTGGCGACGTCCTCGGAACTGATGCGCGGGCTCGAGCACGGGCTGGACACCTTCAAGTTCTTTCCGGCGGTGCAGGCCGGTGGCGCGGCGATGCTGTCGGCGTGGAACGGCCCGTTCGGCGACGTGCGCTTCTGCCCGACCGGCGGCATCAGCGCGCAGACCGCAGCGCAGTTCCTGCACCTGCCCAACGTGCTGTGCGTGGGCGGCTCGTGGCTGACCACGCGCGAGCTGTTGCAGGCGCGCGACTGGGCCGGCATCGAGCGGCTGGCACGCGAAGCGGCGGTATTGCCCGGCTGAGGCAGCGGCAACTGTGGATGCGGGACTCGCCCCGCATGGGGCTTTCCCGGTACGGCCCCGTGCCGGGCAAGCCCGGCACCTGCGGGAATGCTTGAATCTCGTAGGTCGGGGCTACGCCCCCGACGTGCCATGTCCACCCTGCGCCGTGCATCGGGGATGTAACCCCGACCTACAGCTGTGTCCTCTCCATTCGTTCCTGGCTCTTACCGCGTCCACTGCCATTGCAGGCCCAGCGTCCAGCCGCGCTCCGGCCCGGGTTCGTAATAACGCCGGTTGCCGTCGTTGACGATGACCGAGCCGATGTAGTGCCGGTCCAGCAGGTTGTCCACGCGCGCGAACAGCCGCAGCGGGCCGCGCGCGGTCGGCCATTGCCGGGCGGCTTCCAGGTTCAGCAGCCCGTAGCCGGGCGCGCGGGCGTCGCCGAGGTCGCTGGCGGGGGTGGCGGCGGCGGCCACGGTTTCGACCGCCAGCTGCCACGGCCCCGGTTGCCAGTGCCAGCGCGCGAACAGTTGCTGGCGCGGTACGCCCGGCAGCGCGGTGCCGGCCGCCACCGGGTTGCGCGGCTCGGTGCACGGTGCGGGCAGGCCGGTGCAGGTCAGGTAACCCTCGCGCACCGTGGCCTGCAGCCAGGTCCAGGCCAGCTGCAGTTGTTGGGTTTCGCCGATGGGCTGCAGCCAGCCCAGTTCCACGCCTTGGCGGCGGGTGGCGCCGATGTTGCGGTAGCTGCTGCGGCCGCTACTGTTGCTGGCCACCGCCAGTTCATCGTCGGTGTCTGCGCGGAACAGCGCCAGGTCCAGCCGCGCACCGGCCCGGGTACGCCACTTGGCGCCGAGTTCGTGATTGCGGCTGGCCGCCGGGGACAGGTCCAGCGCCAGCCCGGCGCCGCCGTCGGCGCGATACCCCAGCTCGTTGAGGGTCGGTGTCTCGAAGCCGCGCCCGGCCGAGGCATACAGGCGCAGGTCGTCGCCGGCACGGAACACCAGCCCGGCCACCGGCGTGGTGGCCACATAGTCGCGGCGGCCGCTGTCGTCGGGATTGTTGGCGGTGACGTAGTGGTCATCGGACTCGAAGCGCACCCGACTGTGGCGCGCGCCGGCCAGCAGCGACCAGCGCGGCGCGAACCGCCACCAGGCCTGCGCGAACTGGTCCACGTTGCCGACCCGGTCGCGCTGGTCGCGGCGCAGCCGGCCCTTTACGCCCAATGCATCGCCGACGAAGTTCTCGTAACCACTGCGGTGCTGCCGCTGGCGGTCGGCGTTGGCGCCAAGCACCAGTTCCAGCGGTTTTCCGGCCAGTTCGCCATGCCAGGCCCAACGCGCGTCCACGCCGCCGTAGCCACCCTCCAGGTCGATCACCCCGCCCGCATGCAGCGGGCTGGCCTGCGCCGCCGGCGGAATGGCGAGGAACTGCTCGACCGTGCGCTGCCCGGCATAGGCCATCAGCCGCCAGGTCCGGCGCTCGCGGTCCAGTGTGTAGACCACGCCTGCCTGCGCCTGTCGCACCGATTTGCGGGTGTCGTACTGCGCGGCCACCGCGGTGGCCTGGCGTGGATCGACGCGCACCTGTTCGCGGGCCAGGCCCAGCGGGTCCTGCGCGTGCGGGGCGTCGAGGACGTTGAACAGCAGGTCCAGCCGCTGCCCCGGCGCGAGGTCGAAACCCAGCCGTGCGTTGAGCGATTCCCGCCGCGCCGCGCCGTGTTCGCGCCAGCCGTCGGTGCGGTAGTGGCTGGCGGCGACGTTGTAGTGCATGGCCGCCACCTGGCCCTTGAGCTGCAGGCCGAGGCTGCTGCTGGCATCGCTGCCCCAGGTGGCGCGCAGCCGCCACGGATCGCCCGGCTGGCCGTCGCCGCTCCACAACTGCACCACGCCGCCGGAGGAATTGCCGTACAGCGCCGAGAACGGCCCGCGCAGCACCTCGATGCGTTCGGCGCCGAGCAGGTTGAAGTGCGACAGCTGGCCCTGGCCGTCGGGCATGCTCGCCGGCACGCCATCGGCCAGCAGGCGCACGCCGCGCACGCCGAAAGTGGAGCGCGCGCCGAAGCCGCGGATCGACAACTGGGTGTCCTGCGCCAGGTTCTGCCGCTCGCGCGCCAGCAGGCCCGGCACGCCATTCATGGCCTCGGACACCAGTGCACCACGGCCGTTGCCGGCCTCGTCCACGTCGATGACGGTCATCGACGCGGGCAGGTCGAAGTCATCGACGGCGCGCACCCGCGCCGCCTGCACCTGCACGGTGTCCAGCACGGCGGGCGCCGGGCCGGCCTGCGCCGCCGCCGGCAACGCCATCGCCCATCCGGCCACCGGGAAATACCGCTTGCTCCGCTTCATGCCGGCATCATCCCCGATCGCGGGCATGCCCGCGCCGGCGCGGGACGGTTCCGCCTGAAACCCTGCCGCCAACCCCCGTCCCTGTTAGGATGAACCGGTTTGACCGCGCCGTGCGGTCGTGCCGAATTCCTCCCCTCCCACCACCGCTACGAGTACCGCCGTGTCCTTCTTTGCAAACGTGGAACAGGTGCCCGGTGACCCGATCCTGGGTCTGACCGAGGCCTACAACGCCGACAGCCGCGCCACCAAGGTCAACCTTGGCGTCGGCATCTACTACGACGAAAGCGGCCGCATCCCGCTGCTGCGCGCGGTCAAGCAGATCGAAGAGCAACTCGCCGCCGAGGCCAAGCCGCGCGGCTACCTGCCGATCGACGGCCTGCCGGCCTACACCCGGGCCACGCAGGAGCTGGTATTCGGCGCGGGTTCGGAACTGCTCGCCGCCGGCCGTGTCGCCACCACCCAGACCATCGGTGGCAGCGGCGCGCTGCGCGTCGGCGCCGACCTGCTGAAGAAGCTGCTGCCGCACGCCACCGTGGCGATCAGCAACCCGAGCTGGGAGAACCACCGCGCGGTGTTCGGCGCCGCCGGCTTCGAGGTGGTCGAGTACGCCTACTTCGACAACGCCAGCCACGGCCTGGACTTCGCCGGCATGGTCGCCGACCTGCAGAAGCTGCAGCCGGGCACCGTGGTGCTGCTGCACGCCTGCTGCCACAACCCGACCGGCGCCGACCTGAGCACCGAGCAGTGGCAGCAGGTCGCCGCGCTGCTGAAGGACCGCCAGCTGTTCCCGTTCATCGACATGGCCTACCAGGGCTTCGACAAGGGCATCGAGGCCGACGGCCAGGCAGTGCGCATCGTCGCCGAGGCCGGCATCGACAGCTTCATCGTCGCCAACTCGTACTCCAAGTCGTTCTCGCTGTACGGCGAGCGCGTCGGCGCGCTGTCGGTGGTGGGCCCGAACGCCACCGCGACCAAGGCCGTGCAGTCGCAGGTCAAGCGCATCGTCCGCACCATCTATTCCAGCCCGTCCACCCACGGCGCGGCGCTGGTTGCCGGCGTGCTGGGCAGCACCGAGCTGCGCGGCCTGTGGGAAGCGGAACTGACCGAGATGCGCGAGCGCATCCACGCCCTGCGCGCCGGCATGGTGCAGAAGCTGGCGGCGCTGGGCGCGCCGGAGTTCGGCTTCATCCAACAGCAGGCCGGCATGTTCTCGTACTCGGGCCTGAGCAAGGCGCAGGTGGACCGGCTGCGCGACGACTACGGCATCTACGCCGTCGGCACCGGCCGCATCTGCGTGGCCGCGCTGAGCCAGAACAACCTGGACTACGTGGCCAAGGCGGTTTACGAAGTCAGCCGCGGCTGAGCCGGTCGCACTGCTGCAGCGAAAGCCCGGCGCAATGCCGGGCTTTTTGTATCTCGCAGGTGCGGGGCTTGCCCCGCACACGGCCTTCGCGGGAGAGCCCGTGCCGGGCAAGCCCGGCACCTACCGAGCACCCGTCCTTTCGGGACATTTCCTGGCTCGTATTCGCAAAGACCCGGACAACCCGCGACAATGGCGCCCCTTTCCCGAAGGCAGCCACCGTCCATGTCGCGCACCTCGTTGACCCGCTTCCTGATCGAAGAACAGCACGCCGGCCGCATCAACGCCGACCTGCGGCAACTGGTGGCGGTGGTGGCCCGCGCCTGCACCAGCATCTCGATCGCGGTGAGCAAGGGCGCGCTGGGCGGCGTGCTCGGCGACGCCGGCACCGGCAACGTGCAGGGCGAGGCGCAGAAGAAGCTGGACGTGATCTCCAACGAGATCCTGCTCGAAGCCAACGCCTGGGGCGGCCACCTGGCCGCCTGCGCCTCGGAGGAGATGGACCACAGCCAGCCGGTGCCGTCCGAATACCCGCACGGCGACTTCCTGCTGCTGTTCGACCCGCTGGACGGCAGCTCCAACATCGACGTCAACGTCTCGGTCGGCACCATCTTCTCGGTGCTGCGCGCCCCGGCCGGCGTGGACAAGCCCGGCGACGAGCACTTCCTGCAGCCCGGCACCCGCCAGGTGGCGGCCGGCTACTGCATCTACGGCCCGAGCACGATGCTGGTGCTGACCGTTGGCCACGGCACCCACGCCTTCACCCTGGACCGCGAAACCGGCGAGTTCGTGCTGACCCAGCGCGGCATGCAGGTGCCGGCGGACACGCAGGAGTTCGCCATCAACATGTCCAACCGGCGCCACTGGGAAGTGCCGATGCAGGGCTACGTGGGCGACCTGCTGGCCGGCCGCGAAGGCCCGCGCGGCAAGGACTTCAACATGCGCTGGATCGCCTCGATGGTGGCCGACGTGCATCGCATCCTCACCCGCGGCGGCATCTTCATCTACCCGTGGGACCGCAAGGACCCGTCCAAGCCGGGCAAGCTGCGGCTGATGTACGAAGCCAACCCGATGGCGATGCTGATCGAACAGGCCGGCGGCGCGGCCACCGATGGCCGCGAGCGCATCCTCGACATCGAGCCCGGCCAGCTGCACCAGCGGGTGCCGGTGTTCCTCGGCTCGCGCAACGAAGTGGCCGAAGCCACCCGCTGCCACCGCGAGCATGACGCGCGCAGTTGAATTGCCACGTTGCCGTAGATGCGGGGCTTGCCCCGCATGGAGCCCTCCCGGTGAATCCCCGTGCCGGGCAAGCCCGGCACCTACGTGGGCATGCCAACCTCCGCCCTGCACGATTCAGCCGCGTAGGTCGGGGCTACGCCCCCGACGCTTGATGCCCGGATACACGGAGCGTCGGGGCGTAGCCCCGACCTACGTGAACAGCTCGCCCTGTGGCGAAGGCTTGCGCGGCGGCACCGGCGCCACGAAGCGGCTGCAATCCAGCCACGGCCACTGCTCGCGCGAGGCACTGAAACCCAACCGCTTGCGGGCCAGTGCGAAGCGCCGCGACAGCAGCTGCGCATACACGCCTTCGCCACGCATGCGCTTGCCGAAACTGCCGTCGTAGTCCTTGCCGCCACGCAGCTGGTTGATCGTACTCATCACGTGCTCGGCACGCTGCGGGTGGTGCGCCTGCAGCCATTCGCGGAACAGCGGCGCGACTTCGTACGGCAGGCGCAGCAGCACGTAGCCGGCGCTGCGCGCACCGGCCTCGCGCGCGGCCTCCAGCACCGCTTCCAGCTCGGCGTCGTTGATCCACGGGATCACCGGCGCCACCATCACCCCGACCGGGATGCCGGCCTCGTGCAGCCGGCGCATCGCGCGCAGCCGCGCATGCGGGGCCGAGGCGCGCGGTTCGAGTCTGGCCGACAGGTGCGGGTCCAGCGAGGTCACCGAGAAGTGCACGCTGACCAGACGCTGTTCGGCCAGCGGTGCCAGCAGGTCGATGTCGCGCTCGACCAGCGCGTTCTTGGTGATCAGCGAGAACGGGTGCCGGGTTTCCAGCATCACCTCGATCAGCTGGCGGGTGATGCCGAGCTTGCGCTCGATCGGCTGGTAGGCGTCGGTGTTGATGCCCAGCGCGATCGGCTTGACCACGTAGCCGGGCCGGGCCAGTTCCTTGCGCAGCAGTTCGGCGGCGTTGGTCTTGGCGAAGATCTTCGTCTCGAAATCCAGTCCCGGCGACAGGTTCAGGTAGGCATGGGTCGGCCGCGCGAAGCAGTACGAGCAGCCGTGCTCGCAGCCGCGGTACGGGTTCACCGACTGGTCGAAGCCCACGTCCGGCGAGGCGTTGCGGCTGATGATGCTGCGCGCGGTCTCGGCGCGCACGTCGGTACGCAGGCGCGGGGCGGCGAATTCCTCGCCCTCCGCGGCCATCCAGCCGTCATCGACCGCTTCGCTGGTGCGGGTTTCGAAGCGGCCGGGCAGGTGGCTGCTGGCTCCGCGGCCCTTGATCGGAATGGGTGTCGGCATCGGCCCACGCTAACGCGGCGCCGTCGCAGATGCAGCGACGCGGCGTTCAGGCTGGCCCGCACGGCATCCGCAAACCGGTGGCGGAGCTGGCTAGAATCGCCGGCATGCGCGACTTCCTGCACACCCTGTGGGCCACCGTGTCGGCCATTCCGCACCTGGCGCAGATACTGGCGGCCACCTACGTGGCCTACCTGCTGTTGCTGGCCTGCTACATCGTGCTGCAGAAGCGCGAGCCGGTGGCGACGCTGAGCTGGATCCTGTCGCTGGCGGCGCTGCCTTACCTGGGCCTGTTCGTGTTCTACCTGTTCGGGCCGCAGCGCATCGTCCGCCAGCGGCTGCGGCGCGGGCGCTCGCGCGAGGGCATGGAGGCCTACAGCGCGGTCTGCCCGCCGGACGCCGAATGCACCGAGCTGGCGCGCGTCGGCCAGGCCACCACCGGGCTGCCGCCCAGCAGCGCCACCGCGGTCGAGTGGCTGGTCGACGGCGCGACCACCTATGCCGCCATCCTCGACGCGGTGGCCGGCGCGCGGCGCCACGTCAACCTGGAGTACTACATCTTCGAGCCGGACCATGCCGGCACCGCGCTGCGCGACGCGCTGGCCGAGCGCGCCCGGGCCGGGGTGAAGGTGCGCCTGCTGCTGGACGCGGTGGGGTCCTCGCGGATCCGGCGCCGCTTCCTGCAGCCGCTGCTCGATGCCGGCGGCGAAGTGGTGTGGTTCCATCCGCGGCAGCTGCTCAAGCCGTTCAAGCGGCCGTGGCTGAACCTGCGCACCCATCGCAAGCTGGTGCTGGTGGACGGCACCCTGGCATTCACCGGCGGCATCAACATCACCGATACCGAGGACGAAAGCCGCCGCGCCGACGCCTACCGCGACCTGCACATGCGCATCACCGGCCACGTCGTGCGCAGCCTGCAGCTGGTGTTCCTGGAGGACTGGATCTACGCCAGCGGGCAGGGCAGGGCGCATTTCGACCGCGAGGACCTGTTCCCCTCGGACATGCCCGGCCGCGAGGACGGCACGATCCAGGCGCAGGTGCTGGTCTCCGGGCCGGACTCGTCGTGGGAGGCGATCCACCGCATGCACGTGGCGGCGATCCAGGAAGCCAGCCGCCGGGTGTGGCTGGTGACGCCGTACTTCGTGCCCGGCGAGGCCGCGCGCATGGCCTTGACCTCGGCCGCGCTGGCCGGGCTGGACACGCGCCTGCTGGTGCCGCGGCGCAGCGATTCGCTGTTCGTCACCCTGGCCGCGCGCTCGTATTTCGACGAACTGCTGCAAGCGGGCGTGAAGATCTACGAATACGGCCCGCGCATGCTGCACACCAAGGCCTTCATCGCCGACGACGACACCTGCATCGTCGGCAGCGCCAACTTCGACCACCGCAGCTTCCGCCTGAACTTCGAGCTGTCGATGCTGTACCACGACCGCGGCCTGACCGCCGCGCTGGAAACCCTGCTGGAACAGGAATTCGCCCGTGCCACCCCGGTACAGCCGGAGCGCCAGCGCCCGCTCTGGCGCCACCGCCTGCCGGAAGCCTTCGCCCGGCTGGCCTCGCCGCTGCTCTGAACCACGCCAGTCGCAACGCATGCAGCACGGCGGCCGGCGCCGCTAAACTGGCAGCCTTGCCGGGAGGTACCCATGTACTGGTTGTTCCTGCTGTTCGCCATCGGCGCCTTTTTCTTTGCCCTGACCACTACCCACGCCGGCTTGCTGTGGCTGGCGCTGCTGGCGGCGCTGGCCTGCCTGCTGCTGTGGGTCCGCGGCCTCTACCGCGCCCGTACCGGCGACGCCTTCACCGCCACGCCGCGCGCCCTGCACCCGGCGGAACTGCAGGCGATCCGCGAGCAGCTGCGCGCGAGCGCCGCCCCACCTTCCTCCAACCCGCCGTCCGAAGGACAGCCGCAGCCATGACCCGCCTGAGCGTCAACGTCAACAAGATCGCGGTCCTGCGCAATTCCCGCGGCGGCGGCGATCCGGACGTGGTGCGCGCGGCGATGACCTGCCTGCGCGCCGGCGCGCACGGCATCACCGTGCACCCGCGTCCCGACCAGCGCCACATCCGCGCCGACGACGTGCTGATGCTGTCCGAGCTGACACGCCAGCACGACGTCGAGTTCAACATCGAGGGCAACCCGTTCGCACCGCCGCGCCCCGGCTATCCCGGCCTGCTGCCGCTGTGCGACCAGGCCCGCCCGGCGCAGGCCACGCTGGTGCCCGACGGCGATGGCCAGCTGACCTCCGACCACGGCTTCGATTTCCAGCGCGACGGCGCACGCCTGCTGCCGCTGATCGCGGCGCTGAAGGACTATGGCTGCCGCGTCAGCCTGTTCGTCGACGCCGGCAACCCGCACATCGCCCGCGCCGCCGAACTCGGCGCCGACCGCATCGAGCTCTACACCGGCCCCTATGCCGAGGCCTTCGCCGCCGGCAAGACCGATGCGGCGGCGGTGTTCGCCGCCGCGGCACGCCGCGCGCAGGCCGCCGGGCTGGGCGTCAACGCCGGCCACGACCTGTCGCAGGCCAACCTCGGCCATTTCCTCGCCGAAGTACCGGATGTGCTGGAAGTCTCCATCGGCCACGCGCTGATCGGCGAAGCCCTGTACGACGGCCTGGAAACCACCGTGGAACGCTACCTCGGCATCATCGAATCCGGCACCTGAACCCGCAGCAGCGGCAGGAATGGCCCTGTGGCGACCGGGCTTTGAGGCAGAACCCCGGTCGCGACTGGCGTCGCTCCTGCGAAAGCAGTGTCACCAGCGCCATATTGGTAACGAACTACCCGCAAATCCGGTCATCCGAATAAAAAACGCCCCCGGCAAGCGGGGGCGTTTCCAGTCGCGTCATGACTTGGTCTTGCGTTATTGCACGAAGCCGATCTTCTTCATCTGGGCGTTCTTGGCCTGGGCCAGGATCTTGGCCATGACCTCGTACTCCGAATCCGGATTGGCGTCGATGCGAAGTTCCGGCTGGTTGGTCGGATCCTTCTGTACTTCTTCTTCCATCTTCTGCTGCAGGTCGGCCACGTTCACCGGACTGTTGTTCCAGTAAACCTGGTTGCTCGCGTCCACCCGCAGGTCGATCGGCGGCGGCGGCTCACGCGTCACCGGCGGCGGGTTGAGCACGCGCTGCGGCAGGTCCACGGCGATCGGGTAGGTCATGATCGGCGCGGTCACGATGAAGATGATCAACAGCACCAGCATCACGTCCACGAGGGGCGTGACGTTGATGTCGGCCATCGGGCCCCTGCTTCCACCACTACTGAATGCCATCGCTTATTGCCCCTTTTCTTTGGTGGCAACGAAACCGACGTCCAGCATGCCCTGGCCCTGCGCGATCTTGGTCACTTCGTTGATCACGCTCATCTTGGTGGTCTTGTCACCACGCAGGTTCAGCGGCGGCTGCGGCGTCTGCTGGGCCGCCGTGGCGAAGCGCGACTCCAGGGTCTCCTTGGAAACCTCTTCGTCGTTCCAGTAGAGCGTGCCGTCTTCCTTGACCGCCACCGTGATCGGGCCGGCACGCTTTTCGGCGTCGTCCGGATCGATGTTCAGGTTGGCCTCGGGAAGCTCCACCTTGACCTTGTGCGACATCAGCGGCGCCGTGATGATGAAGATGATCAGCAGCACCAACATCACGTCCACGAGGGGCGTGACGTTGATCTCGGACATCGGGCCGCTGCTGTTACCACTACTGAAAGCCATAACGGGCTCCGTCTATATCTCGTTGCTAGGACTGCTCTGCCTGCGGCTCAGCGGACGCGCGAGCCGGTGGCGAAGAAGTCGTGCAGATCGTGCGCGAAGGTGTCGAACTTGCTGACGGTCGCGCTGTTGATCTTGCTGAAGAAGTTGAAGGCGAACACGGCCGGGATCGCGACGAACAGACCGATGGCGGTCATGATCAGCGCTTCACCCACCGGGCCGGCAACGGCGTCGATCGAGGCAGAACCGGTGGCACCGATCTTGATCAGCGCGCCGTAGATGCCCCACACGGTACCCAGCAGGCCGACGAACGGAGCGGTCGCGCCGACGGTGGCCAGCAGGATCATGCCACCCTGCAGACGGTTGGATTCGCGGGTCACGGCCTGGCGCAGGGCGCGGTCGACGAACTCCGAACGGCTCAGGGTCTCGGCGGCACCGGCCTGCTGGTGGTGCGCGGCGGCCTGGGCGGCGTCCAGGGCGATCTTGGAGAACGGCTCGGAAGCCGGCTGCTCTTCCATCGCACGGATGGCGTCCTGGGCATTGGCGGCGTCCCAGAACAGGCCCGGCACGCGGTCGGAAGCCGACTTCAGGCGGGTGGTGCGGAAGATGTTGATGACGGTCCAGTACCAGGACATGGCCGACATCAGCACCAGGGTCAGCAGCACGACCCAGGAAACGGCGAAGTCGCCCGGCTTGGAGGTCATTTCGTGGATCAGATGCTCGAAGCCCATCTGCGAGAGCGCGTTGTTTGCGTTGCCCCCGGCAGCAGCGGCGATGAAGAGTTCCTGCAGCATGACGCTTACCTTTGTTGTGTGTGGTGTTGAAGGGTGTAGCTAGATCGAACGGTTCCCGGATGGCGGCCGGTGGGCCGCCAATGGGATCAGCTCAGCGCAAAGTTGACCGGGACGCGGACGCGGCCAGCCGCCTTCTGTCCATTGATGATGGAAGGGTTGAACTTCCACTTGCGTGCCGCATCCATTGCGGCGCGATCGAGGTCGCGGTTACGGCTGGACTTCTCGACAGACACATTGGTGACGTTGCCGTTGGCATCGACATCAATGATCAGGATCACCTCGCCCTGGATGCCGGCGCGGAAGGCGGCCGGCGGGTAGCGCGGGGGATTCATGTTCTTGGACGAGATGTCGACGCTGGCCTGGATGTCGGTCGGCGGGGCCGGCGGCGACGGCGGGGCCGGCGGCACCACGATGTCCGACTCGCGCGGTTCCGGCACGTCCACCACCGGGGCTTCCGGCGGCGGCGGCAGCGGCGAGGGCTTCGGCGGGGCCAAGTTCTTCACCGGCGGCGGCGGGGTGTCCTGCGGCGGCGGCGGCGGCGGCGGCGGGGGTGGCGGCGGCGGAGCGTCGACCAGCGTGACCATGACGTTGCGTTCCTTTTCCGCGGCGGCCTTCGGGGCCACGGCGGGGATCAGGAGCATCATCAGGGCTGCCAGATGGAGTGCGATTACGAAGGCGATGCCGACGATCCGGGGCCAGCTCAGGCCTGTTTCCTTCTCGCCGTCATACCTGTGGTGGAAAACCAGTTGTTCCGTCATGCGCCAAGAACTCGTTAGTGGGGTCGAGGCACCACTGTTCCGGCACCCCCTGATTCAGCGGTGCATGACACCGCAGGAACCTCCAAGCTTATACCAATCCTGAGCGGCTGCGCATCACGTATGCAGCTGTTCAGGCGTTATTCGTGCTTACTTCAGATTGATGATCTTGTTCGCGTCCGCCGGATTCTTCAGCCCCCCCTTGGCCAAGGCGTCGCGGGCAGCCTGCTTGGCTTCGGGGATGCGTCCTTCGGCATGCAGCACGCGTGCCAGGTTCAGGTAGGTCTCGCCGTTGCTGGAAAGCGGGGCCGCCTTCTGCCACGCCTCGATCGCCTGCGGGATCTGGTCGCTGTAGTAATAGGACTGTGCCAGCGCCAGGTAGACGTTGTAGTCCGGCTTGAGGATGCCCTTGCCCAGGCCCTCGTTGATTACCGCGATGACGTCCTTTTCCTTGTTCTCGGTGTTGGCGTAGATCGAGTACAGCTGCTTGTACTCGCGCTCCTCGGTGAGCTGCCCGGCCGTGCGCAGCTGGTCCATCACCGCCGCGGCCTTGTCCATCTGGTCGGCCTGCATGTACATGCTGGCGAGGTTGATCTGGCTCTTCTTGTCCGCCGGGTTCCTGGCGACGAGCGCCTCGGCTTCCTTGACCGCTTCGGCGGTCTGGCCGGCTTCGGCGTAGGAGGCCATCAGCAGCTGGTTCCAGCTGTCCTTGGGTTCGCTCGAAGCGGCGATGGCGGCCTTCAGCACCGGGATCGCCTCGGCGTATTTCTCGGTCTGGTACAGGGCCTGGCCCTTGATCACCAGTTCCTCGGGCTTGTTCGACTTGGACTCGGCGAAGTACTTGTCCAGGTTGGCCAGGCCTTCGTCGTACTGCTCGTCCTGCAACTGCAGCTGGGCCAGCATCAGCAGCGCCTGGTAGTGGCCGTTGTTGTCCAGCTGGTTGAGGGTGATGGCCTGCTGCAGGTACTGCTTGGCGCCGGCGTTGTCGTCGAGGTTGTAGGCCGCCTGCGAGGCAAGCTGGTTGGCCACGGCCTTGTCGTAGTCGTTGGCGGCGGCATTGGCGATGATTTCGTCGGCCAGCGTGCGAGTTTCCTCGAACTCCTGCTTGTTGTAGGCGGAGAACAGCTTCTGCAGCTTGCCGCCCATCTTCGAGGAGGACTTGGCCTTGGGCTCTTCGCGGGTCGCTTCCGGATACAGGACCTCGGGCTTGTCCGAACCGCGGTTGCGGCGCTCGCTGGAACGGTCGGCCGAACGCGACTGGGCGACGGCATCGGCAACCACCACGCCACCGAGCACGGTCGCGACGAGGACGGAGAGCAGGGCTTGCTTGTGGCTGCGCGAAATCATGGGGTCACCTCTTTGAAACCGCCGGGGCGGTGCAGGGAACGGACGGTCTGGAAAAACGTAGCCGCCAAACGTAACAGAAAAATTTTGATGGAGAAATCACTTGTGATGCTGTAGTGCATCACTGTCCGGCAGCTGAACGGCATGCCCGCCGGTCATCCGCAACGCGGTGTCCGCCCGGCTTGCCGCGCCTGCCGGTACACGGGCTGCAGGGCCGGAACGTCGCGCTGCAGCTCGCGGATGCGGTTGGCCGGGTCCGGATGGGTGGAAAGCCATTGCGGCGGGCGTGCACCGGCGGCAGCGGCCATCATGTTCTGCCACAGGTTCACCGCTTGGGCGGGATCGAAGCCGGCCTGTGCCATCAATCGTTGCCCGACTACATCGGCTTCGCTTTCCTGGGTACGTGAACCGCGCAGAAGCAGCACGGGAGCAGCCGTGCCTCCAAGCTGGCTGACCGTATTACCCGCGCCTTCGCCATAGGCGACGCCTGCAAGGGCGCCGACGATCTGCACGAGGCTGGAGGCCCCCATCTGCTGGGTGATGCGCTCTTCGTGGTGGCGCGAGATCACGTGGCCGATTTCGTGGCCGATCACCGCTGCCAGCTGGTCCTGGTTCTTCGCCACGCTGAAGATGCCGCTGTTCACGCCAACCTTGCCGCCGGGCAAGGCAAAGGCATTTGGTTCTTTATCGACGAACAGGGCGGTTTCCCAACGTACGCCGCGGTATTGCTGCGGCAGTTCGGCCACCAGCGCGTTGACCACGCACTGCACGTAGGCGTTCTGCTTGCCGTCGCGGCTCAATGTCTGCTTGGCCTTGGTTTCGGCGAAGGCCTGCGCGCCGAGCTGGTCCAGCTGCTGCTGCGACACGCCGCCCATGACCTGGCGGCGGCCGGTGGGCGAGGTGGTGGTCGCGCAGGCCGCCAGCATCAGCACGATGACGACGCCGGACAATGCGGATTTCATTGCCATTCCCCCCTTGTCATGGCTGCAGTGTGCGAAGGGCCGGCTTAAATTTCCGTGATTTCAGCCCTGGCGCCGGAGCGTGCGTTCACTGCAGGCCGAAAAGCACCAGCGCCGCCAACGCGATGGCGTTGTTCAGCGCATGCGCGGCCACCGCGGCCCACAAAGTGCCGGTCCTGCGGTACAGCCACGCGAAGGCGGCGCCCATGCCGCCGTAGACCAGCCACAGCTGCAGGATTTCCGCCGGGCCATTGCCACTGGTGCCGGGGATTTCGTGGATCAAGGCGAACGCGGCGCTGCTCAGCACCATGCCCAGCCACGGCCGGCCGGCGGCCCACAGGCGCCCGAACAGCACCCGCCGGAACAGCAGTTCCTCGTAGGCCGGCGCCAGGAACACCGCGAAGGCGACCAGGAACAACGGGTAATGCGCCACTGCCTGCTCCATCAACGGCAGGTTGGTCGGGGCCGGCTCGATGCCGAGCTGCTTGCCGATCCAGGCGATCAGGCTGCTGCCGGCAAACACGCAGGCCGCCACCAGCAGGGTCCAGCCCCAGGTGGAAACCCGCCGCGCGGCCTGCCCGGAGGCGGTCCGCTCGGCTGCCGCAGCGCGGCGGCGCCAGAAATACAGCAGCAGGGCGGCGCCACCGGTGGAAACAAGCGCCATCAGCAGCTGCGCGAGGGCACCGGGGGTGCCCATCAGCTTGGCCACTTCCTGCGCCGCGGGGGCGCCGGCGCCGCTGCGCGCGGCCTCGATGCCGACCTGGATGCCGCGCCACATGCCCCAGGCCAGGCCGCACAACAGGCTCAGGCCGAACAGGGTCGCCGCGGCGATCAGCAGGTCCAGCCAGAAAGCGGCCAGCGGTGAAGCCGGGCGTGGAGCGGCGGCAGGCGGGAGCGGGGTGGGGATCGGGACCGACGGGGGAGCGGACATCGCAAACCTGTGCAGTGGCGGCGGGCGGACACGAAGAACGGCAGGAGAGCCGTCCTCACGGCAAAACCGCCCGAAGGGTGGCGCACAGGAATGTGCGCCATGAAAACGGGCGCCGCAGGATGCAGGCGCCCGCCTTGACCGGCCGATTGTGTCAGATATCCAGGTTCATCACCTTCAGTGCGTTGTCCTCGATGAAGTCGCGGCGCGGTTCGACCACGTCGCCCATCAGGGTGCTGAAGATCTGGTCGGCCTCCACCGCGTCCTCGATCCGCACCTGCAGCAGGCGGCGGGTATCGGGGTTCACGGTGGTGTCCCACAGCTGCTCGGGGTTCATTTCGCCCAGGCCCTTGAAGCGCTGGATCTGGCGGCCCTTCTTGGCTTCCTCCATCAACCATGCCTGCGCCTGGGCGAAGCCGGTGACCCCGGCCGAGCGGTTGCCGCGGTTGATGGTGGCGCCTTCGCGGATCAGCCCGTGCAGCAGCTGCGAGGCCTGGTGCAGCGGGCGCAGTTCGCCGGATTCGAACGCGGCCAGCGGCAGCACCTGGATGTGCTCCTCGCCCATGTGGCGGCGGGTGACCAGCACCGCGGCCGGGCGCTGTTCGTTCGGTTCCTGCAGGGTCAGGGTGAAGCGCGGGGTGCCGAGGCTGCCCTGGTTCAGGCGGCTGGCCAGCGCGTCAAGACCTTCCCCGGCGGCGGCACTGCGCAGGTGCTCCAGGTCCATCGGGGTGAAATCGACCAGCGCTTCAAGCAGGCTGCGGTCGTAGCGGTGGGCATTGCGGTCGATGGCGTCCTGCGCGGCGGCGTAGGTCATCAGCAGCTTTTCCAGCGCCACGCCCTCGATCGGCGGTTCGCCCGCGGCCGGCACCAGCGCGGCGTTTTCCACCGCGCTGTTGGCCAGGTAGGCGTCCAGCGCCGGGTCGTCCTTCAGGTACAGCTCGGTCTTGCCCTGCTTGATCTTGTACAGCGGCGGCAGGCCGATGAAGACGTGGCCGCGCTCGATCAGCTCCGGCATCTGCCGGTAGAAGAAGGTCAGCAGCAGGGTGCGGATGTGCGCGCCGTCGACGTCGGCGTCGGTCATGATGATGATCTTGTGGTAGCGCAGCTTGTCCGGGTTGTACTCGTCGCGGCCGATGCCGGTGCCCAGCGCGGTGATCAGCGTGCCGACCTGGTCGGAGGCCAGCATGCGGTCGAAGCGCGCGCGCTCGACGTTGAGGATCTTGCCGCGCAGCGGCAACACCGCCTGGTTCTTGCGGTTGCGGCCCTGCTTGGCCGAGCCGCCTGCGGAGTCACCCTCGACGATGAACAGTTCGGACAGCGCCGGGTCCTTCTCCTGGCAGTCGGCCAGCTTGCCGGGCAGGCCGGCGATGTCCAGCGCGCCCTTGCGGCGGGTCAGGTCGCGGGCCTTGCGCGCGGCCTCGCGGGCGCGGGCGGCGTCGACGATCTTGCCGGCGATGGCCTTGGCTTCGTTCGGATTTTCCTGCAGGAACTCTTCCAGGCGCGCGCCGAAGGCACTTTCCACGGCCGGGCGCACGTCCGAGCTGACCAGCTTTTCCTTGGTCTGGCTAGAGAAGCTCGGGTCCGGCACCTTCACCGACAGCACCGCGATCATGCCTTCGCGCATGTCGTCGCCGGTCAGGTTGATCTTGGCCTGCTTGGCGATGCCGTTCTGCTCGATGTAGTTGTTGAGCACGCGGGTCAACGCGCCGCGGAAGCCGGCCAGGTGGGTACCGCCGTCCTTCTGCGGGATGTTGTTGGTGAAGCAGTACATTGTTTCCTGGTAGGAGTCGGTCCACTGCAGCGCCACTTCCACGGTGATGCCGTTGGACTCGCCGGTCACCGAGATCACGTTCGGGTGCAGCGGCGTCTTCACCTGGGCCAGATGCTCGACGAAGCTCTTGATGCCGCCTTCGTAGTGGAAATCGTCGCGGCGGCCTTCGCCGCGCTCGTCGGCGAGGATGATCTTGACGCCCGAGTTCAGGAACGAAAGCTCGCGCAGGCGCCGTGCCAGGATCTCGTAGTGGAATTCGACGTTGTCGTTGAATGCCTTCACCGACGGCCAGAAACGCACGGTGGTACCGCGCTTGGTAGTGGTTTCCAGCTGCTGCAGCGGGCCGAGCGCGGCGCCGTTGCTGAATTCCTGCTGGTAGTGGAACCCGCCCTGGTAGATATCCAGCAGCAGCTTCTGCGACAGGGCGTTGACCACGCTGACGCCGACGCCGTGCAGGCCACCAGAGACCTTGTAGCTGTTGTCGTCGAACTTGCCACCGGCGTGCAGCACGGTCATCACCACCTCGGCGGCGGACACCTCGCGGCCGAGCTTGGCGCTCATCTGCGCGTGCTTGCCCACCGGGATGCCGCGGCCGTTGTCGGATACCGATACCGAGCCGTCGGCATGGATGCGGACTTCCACGTTGTCGGCATGGCCGGCCAGGGCTTCGTCGATGGAGTTGTCGACCACCTCGAACACCATGTGGTGCAGGCCGGTGCCATCGTGGACATCGCCGATGTACATGCCGGGACGCTTGCGGACCGCCTCCAGGCCTTCCAGTGCGGTGATGCTGTTGGCGTCGTAATTGCCGTTGCTGACCGGGGTGTTCTGTTCTTCGCTCATCGCGCTTGCCGTTGCTCCACGGGTCACGTCCCGGTTTTCAGGCCGGGGCGTGGGAAAGAGGGGATTGCGCCAAAATTATACCAGCCGGGCCGTTTGCCGCCGTTCGGGCTCATTCGGCGGGCTGGATGGCGCCATGTTCCACGTGGAACACACTCGCCGCTCGCAGTTCTTCTTCCAGCGCGGTGGGTAGTTCGGTAGCGGTGATGAAGACCTGCGCTGGCGTGGTCGCCAGACGCCGGATCACCCGCTGCTGGTGCTGGCGGTCCAGCTCCGCGCCAAGATCGTCCAGCGCGATCACCGGCCATTCGCCGCGTTGGTTGGCATAGTCATCCGCCTGCGCCAGCAGGCAGGCCAGCGCGGTCAGCTTGGCCTGGCCGCGGGACAGGGCCTCGCGGCCGGGGATTTCGGCGTAATCGACGTTCCAGTCGGCTCGGTGCGGACCCACCGAGGTATGGCCGATGGCACGGTCGCGGTCGCGGGACAGCAGCAGCGCATCGGCCAGCGACATTTCGTGCCGGCGCCAGCCCGGTTGCAGTTCCAGCCCCTGCAATTGCAGGCCCGGCGCCAGATCCGCGGCGATGGCGATGGCGCGTTCCTGCAGGCGTTCCAGGTAATGCTGGCGGCGCGAAGTCAGCGGCACGCCGGCTTCTGCCAGTTCGTGATCCCACGCATCGAGCTGCCGCGGCGCGGCACCGGCCTTGAGCAGGGCATTGCGCTGCTTCAGGGCGCGGGTATAGCGGCGCCACAGGGGAAGGAAATCAGGTTCCACGTGGAACAAGCCCCAATCGACGAAGCGACGGCGGGGCTCGCTGCCACCACTGACCAGCGCATGGCTACCCGGCTCGAACGTCACCACCGCCAAGGCCGCGCACAGGCTGCCCAGTTGGCCGACGTCCTCGCCATCCAGCCGTCCTTTCCAGGCTTGGCCTGCATGGCGCAGGCCGGCACGACGGACCCGCTCCGGCGAACCGGGGGCGCCCCGTTCCTGCCATTCGACGAAAACATCCAGCGCTTCGGCTCCCTTCTGCACCAGCCCGTCGCGGACCCGGCCACGAAAGCTGCGGCCATAGGCCATCAGGTGCAGGGCTTCGAGCAGGCTGGTCTTGCCCGCACCGTTGGCGCCTGTAATCAGGTTGATCCCCGGGCGTGGCGCCAACTCCACCGCGTCGAAACGGCGGACTCGATTCAGGGCGATACGGACGATATGCATTGACGCTCGAAGCAGGACGCACCACCGTGGCGGGCAGGCGGGCAGCTTAAAGCATTCCCTCGCATGGCCGGCGACAGTCCTGTCGGGGTATGCCGACGCTCCCTTGCGGGACGCCGGACAGGCGGGAACAAGCGGTGACGACGTTCTGGAGGAACTGTGGATAAAGTTCGGCGTTTCCGGGCACCGGGGACTTGTCCATGCTTATCCACACGCATATACCCGGTTTTTCAACGGGGTTTCGAGGCAACAAAAGTCAATGAAAACAGATACATGACTTGGTTTTCCCTGAAATCTGCGCCTACCAGCATCATCAGGCTTTTGATTTATTCCCAGATTTGAAGCATTGCCGGGCATCCCGGATAGTTGACCGGGCAATCCAATCGCCATTTCGCATGGCGTGTGCCCTGCCCACGAAAAAGCCCGGCAATGCCGGGCTTCTCCATGTTCCACGTGGAACCGAGTCAGAGCCGCAGCGGCATCACCACATGACGCGACTTCTCGCTGCTGGCTTCACGCACCAGCGCCGACGAATTGGAATCGCGCAGCTGGATGACCACATGCTCGTCGCGCAGCGCCGACAGGGCATCGAGCAGGTAGTTCACGTTGAAGCCGATGGCCAGGTCGCTGACCTCGGTTTCGGCCTCGATCTCTTCCTGCGCTTCTTCCTGCTCCGGGTTGTGGGCGCTGATCTTCAACTGGCCCGGGCTCACTTCCACGCGCACGCCGCGGTACTTCTCGTTGGACAGGATCGCCGCACGCTGCAGCGAGGCGCGCAGGCTCTCGCGGTCGACCTTCACCTCGCGGTCGGCGCCGATCGGGATCACCGCTTCGTAATCCGGGAAGCGGCCATCGATCAGCTTGGAGGTGAAGGTGACATCGTCGCGTTTCACCCGCACGTGGCTGCGGCCCACTTCCAGCTCCACCGCGCGGTCGCCGCCTTCCAGCAGGCGCTGCAGCTCGGTCACGCCCTTGCGCGGCACGATGATCTGGCGCTTGGAACCGGTGCTGTTCTCCAGCTCGGTTTCGCACAGCGCCAGGCGGTGGCCGTCGGTGGCAACGCAACGCAGCAGCTGGTCGCGCAGGTCGAACAACAGGCCGTTGAGGTAATAGCGCACGTCCTGCTGCGCCATCGCGAAGGCGGTGCGCTCGATCAGTTCCTTCAACGCCGATTCTGGTACCACCACGCGTTCGGTGGCTTCGACTTCATCGACCGACGGGAAGTCGTTGGCCGGCAGCGTCGCCAAGGTGAAGCGGCTGCGCCCGGCCTGTACGGTGATCTTCTCGCCGGTCTGCGACACGGTGATGCGGCTGCCATCGGGCAGGGCGCGGATGATCTCGAACAGCTTGCGTGCCGGGATCGTGGTTTCGCCGTCCTGCGCATCCTCCACGGCGATGCGGGAGACCATTTCCACTTCCAGGTCGGTGCCGGTCAGCGACAGCTGGCCGCCCTGGACCTGGACCAGGAAATTGGCCAGAACCGGCAGGGTCTGGCGGCGTTCGACCACGTTGACGACCTGTGCCAACGGCTTGAGGAAGGCTTCGCGCTGCAATGTGAAACGCATGTGGTTTCGTGCCCCTATGCTTTGAAGATATGGGATAAATCAAAAGCCTGGTGGTGCTGGTAGAGCCGGATTTGGTTCAAAACACACCCAAGTATATGTTTTAAAAGGGTTTAATTGCCTCGAAACCCTCTGCATTACTGGTACCGGAGCGGTGGGAAAAGCTGTGGATGGTTTTCGCCCCGCTGCAAGGCGCAATTTTATCCACAGATTCTCAAGCGTCTGCCCCCGAATCATGCACCGTTTTGTGCGATGACGCCTGCGTGGCGCCGATGCATCATTCCCCGACCTTCCCGCCTGTCCCTTCCGCTTTCCCGATGACTCACTCGCTCAACTTGCGGATCAGCTTGTCCCAGTCCTCGCGGAGCTTGCCGTCGGTTTCCATCAGCGTGCGGATCTGGCGGCAGGCGTGCAGGACCGTGGTGTGGTCGCGGCCAGCGAAGGCGTCGCCGATCTCCGGCAGGCTGTGCTCGGTCAGCTCCTTGGTCAGCGCCATCGCCACCTGCCGCGGCCGTGCCAGCGAGCGGGTGCGGCGCTTGGACAACAAGTCCTTGATCTGCAGGCCGTAGTAGTCGGCCACGGTCTTCTGGATGTTGGGGATGCTGATCGCCTGCTGCTGCGCGCGCAGCAGGTCGCGCAGGGTTTCCTGGGCGAACTCGGTGGTGATGGCGCGGCCGGTGAAGTTGGCGCGCGCGGCCAGCGTGTTGAGCGCGCCTTCCAGATCCCGCACGTTGCTGCGCATCTTCTTGGCGATCAGGTAGGCGACGTCGTCGGGAATCTCCGCGCCGCGTTCGCGGGCCTTGGCCAGCACGATGGCGGCGCGGGTCTCGAAGTCCGGCGGCTCGATCGCCACCGACAGGCCCCAGGCCAGCCGCGACTTCAGCCGCGCTTCCAGCCCCTCGACCTCGCGCGGGTAGCGGTCGCAGGTCAGGATGATCTGCTGCTTGCCGTCGAACAACGCGTTGAAGGTGTGGAAGAACTCCTCCTGGGTGCGGTCCTTGCCGGCGAAGAACTGGATGTCGTCGATCAGCAGCGCGTCCACTTGCTGGAACTGGCGCTTGAACTGGTCCATCGCCTTTTCCTGCAGGGCGCGGATCATCGCGCTGAAGAATTGCTCCGAGCGCAGGTACAGCACGCGCGCGGCCGGGTTGGCCTGGCGCATCGCGTTGCCCGCGGCCAGCATCAGGTGGGTCTTGCCCAGCCCGGTGCCGCCGTACAGCAGCAGCGGGTTGTGGGCGCGGTCGCCGGGCTTGGCCGCGGCCTGGAACGCGGCGGCCAGGCCGAGCTGGTTGCTGCGGCCCTCGACGAAGTTGGCGAAGGTGTAGTGCGAATCCAGGTTGCCGTTGAACGGCACCACCGATGCCGTTGGCGCGGCCGGGCCGGCAACCGCGGCCGGCGCTGGTTCGGCCACGCGCGGGCGCGAACCGATCTCCAGCTGCACCTCGGCGACGCCGGCGAAATGGTTCAGCAGTTCACGGATGCGCGGCAGGTAGCGCTCGCGCACCTGCTCGACGATGAAGGCGTTGGGCGCGTACAGCACCATGCTGTCGACGCGGTGGTCGGCCTGCAGCGGCTTCAACCAGGTGTGGACGTCTTCCGGCGGGAATTCCGCTTCGAGGCGTTCGATGCAACGGGGCCAGGCATCCATCAGAATAGTCATCGAAGGCTTGTCGGCAGGGCGCACGAGGCTGCCCAGCCGCGAGCCGGGAAAGGGAAATCGGGATGCGGCAGACTACCATTGCCGGACGGGGGCGGGAATGCTTGTCCCGGCTTTGTTCACAGATCCATCCACAACGCAGCAGGGCGCGCCGTCCGGATGGGCGTGTCGCGGGCTTGACCCATCCGCCGCCGGCCCTATAGAATCGCCGGTTCTTTCCGCCCCATGGATACAGGTGCCCCGATGGCCACCAAGCGCACGTTCCAACCCAGCAACCTCAAGCGCAAGCGCGACCACGGTTTCCGCGCGCGTATGAAGACCGCCGACGGCCGCAAGATCCTGTCGCGTCGCCGCGCCAAGGGCCGCAAAGTCCTCAGCGCCTGATTGCGATGCCGCACCTGGCGGCAGCCGCAATAGTGATCGTGAACACCGACAACCCGCGCAAGCGATTTCCTCGCTCTGCGCGGGTTCGTACGCGTGCCGAATACAGTTCGGTCTTCAACGGCGCCCGCCGTGTGTCCGACCCCCTGATGACCCTGCACTGGCTGAAAGCGGATACTCCCGCCCGGCTGGGCTTGGCCGTGTCCAGGAAGGTCGACGTGCGGGCGGTGGGGCGCAACCGCATCAAGCGCGTGCTGCGCGACGCCATGCGCCATCTCCGGCCCGAATTGGCCGGCGGCGACTACGTCGTGGTCGCTCGTGCGGCGGCCAGAACCGCCGGCAATCCCCAGATCCGTGAGGCGTTCATCCGCCTGCTGCGCCGTGCCGGCGCATTGCCGGCGACGGGTGCGGACGGCACAATGCCGCCGCGCAAGCGCGCCGAACCCTCTTCCCTGAACGCGTCGGGCAACCCGCCCGGTCCAGCCGAGCCTGCCTGCTGATGAACCAGACCCGTGTATTCCTGATTTTCGCCTGGCTGATGGTGGTCGTGCTGCTGGGGATGGAGTGGAGCCGCGAGAAGAACGCGCCCGACCCGGCCAGCGTCGTCGCTGCCCAGCCGGCGGTGCCGGCGTCTGACGATGCCGACCTGGCGCCGCCAGCGGCCGGCAACGTGCCACAGGCCACGGTGCCTGGCCAGGCCGAGGCCGCCGCGCCGGCACCGGCGATGAAAGCCGCCTCCGGCGCGCCGCGCGTCAGCGTCGCCACCGACGTGCTGAAGCTGGTGCTCGACGGCCGCAGCGTGCTCGACGCCGAGCTGCTGCAGTTCCCGCAGACCAAGGCCGCCGGCAGCCCGCCGGTGCGGCTGCTCACCGAGGACAAGGCCCACCCCTACAGCGCGACCAGCGGCTGGGTCGGGCAGGGTGGTTCGGCCGCGCCGGGCGCCAACGGCTTCCAGCCGGCGCAGGCCCAGCGCGACTACGTCCTGGCCGAGGGCCAGGACGAGCTGAAGGTGCCGTTCGTCTGGAACGGACCGGACGGCGTCAGCATCCAGCGCACCTATACCTTCAAGCGCGGCGACTACGCCATCGGCGTGCGCGACGAAGTGGTCAACGCCGGCGGCGCGCCGTGGCAGGGCTACGTGTTCCGCAAGCTCGACCGCGTGCCGACCATCCTCACCCGCGGCATGACCAACCCGGATTCCTTCAGCTTCAACGGCGCCACCTGGTTCAGCCCGGCCGACGGCTACCAGCGCCGCGCGTTCAAGGACTACCTGGAGGACGGCAACCTCAACCAGACCGTCAGCGGCGGCTGGGTGGCGATGCTGCAGCACCACTTCTTCACCGCCTGGATCCCGCAGGCCGACCAGGCCTCGCTGTACCTGCTCTCGCAGAACGGCCCGCGCAACGTGATCGAAACGCGCGGCCCTGGCTTCACCGTCGCCCCGGGCCAGAAGGTCAGCACCCAGGCACGGCTGTGGGTCGGCCCCAAGCTGGTCAACCAGATCGCCCGGGAAGACGTGAAGGGCCTGGACCGCGTGGTGGACTACAGCCGCTTCTCGCTGATGGCGATCATCGGCCAGGGCCTGTTCTGGGTGATGAACCACGTGCACAAGCTGGTCGGCAACTGGGGCTGGGCGATCATCGGCCTGGTGCTGCTGCTGAAGCTGGCGCTGTTCCCGCTGGCCAACGCGCAGTACAAGTCGCAGGCCAAGATGCGCAAGTTCCAGCCGCGCATCGCCCAGCTGAAGGAACGCTACGGCGACGACAAGCAGAAGTTCCAGACCGCGATGATGGAGCTGTACAAGAAGGAGAAGATCAATCCGCTGGGCGGCTGCCTGCCGTTGCTGATCCAGATGCCGATCTTCTTCGCCCTGTACTGGGTGCTGGTGGAGTCGGTGGAGCTGCGTCAGGCGCCGTGGCTGGGCTGGATCCAGGACCTGACCGCGCGCGACCCGTACTTCATCCTGCCGGTGATCAACGTCGCCATCATGTGGTTCACGCAGAAGCTGACGCCGGCGCCGGGCATGGACCCGATGCAGCAGAAGATGATGCAGTTCATGCCGTTGGTGTTCGGCGTGATGATGGCCTTCATGCCGTCCGGCCTGGTGCTGTACTGGGTGGTCAACGGCGGCCTGAGCCTGGCCCAGCAGTGGTGGATGACCAAGAAGCACGGCATGCATCCGTCGCCGGCCAAGGTCGAAACCCCCTGATCCGCGAAAGCCCGCCGCAAGGCGGGCTTTCTGCATCAGGCGCGGGCCGGGCTGCGTTTCCGGTGTACTGCTGCACGCTTGCTCGGGAAGGCTCCGTACGAGGCAAGCCTCGCACCTACATTAGAATCACCGGGCCTTTCGTCGCCGCCTGCGCCCGAGCCCATTCCATGCTTCGTTTCCCCGCATCGTGCCGTCTGCTGTTGCCGGTCCTCCTGTCGCTGGCATTGCCCGGTTGCGGTGACAAGGGGCAGGCACCGTCGCCGCCAGCGGCACCTGCCGCCACTTCGCCGCCACCCGCCGTGGATGGCAGCATCGCCGCCGCGCCATTGCTGGCGGCGTTGCAGGAGCAGCTCGACGACTACCGCCGCATCATCGTGCTGCTGGCCGACGAGGACGCGCAATCCGCGCGCGACCGCGCCACCTCCAGCCGCATCGGCCAGCAGCTGTTCCATGACGGGCTGGAACGGCGCCAGGCCATCGCCGGCCAGTTCGACGCGTTGCTGCGCGATGCCAGCCCGCAGCGCTTTGCCGCCCTTGGCGCGGTGCTGGACTACATCGAATCGGCGCCGGAACTGTTTGACGCCGACCGCCTCGCCTTCCGCGAGGTGCTGCGCGACCTGCACGAACGCATCGGCGCCGATTCCTCGTTGCCGGCGGTGAAGCTGCACCAGCGCATCGGCGAGGACCTCGACGCGCTGGACGAGATCGAGCGCAACTACAACCAGGAAATCACCCGCATCTTCAGCCGCTTCGAGCGCACCCGCGCCATCGCGCTGAAACGCGAGAAGTGGGACGACTACGTCGCCCACCTGCGCAAGCACCACGACCGCGAAGCGATCCTGCGCGATTTCGGCGTGATCGAGCCGTACCCGATGTCGATGAAGGACAGCGAGCGCGAGATCTTCGGCCGCGCGCTGCCGCGCAAGACCGTGGTGCTGACCTTCGACGACGGCCCGCACAAGGCGCACACCGACGAGATCGTCGCCATCCTCAAGCGCTATGACGTGCCCGGCGTGTTCTTCGAGGTCGGCCGCAACCTCGGTGCGGTGGCCGCCGACGGCAAGGTCAAGCTCGGGCTGATGGCCGGCATCAGCCGCCAGCTGATGGCCGACGGCTACGCGGTGGGCAACCACAGCCTTACCCACGCCCAGCTCTCGCGCACCAGCGGCGACGCGCTGCGCCAGCAGGTGCTGGATACCGACGTGCTGCTGCGCCAGGTCGGTGACAAGCGCGCACCGCTGTTCCGCTTTCCCTATGGCGCGCGCAACGCCGAAGGGCTGCAGCTGCTGAACGAGGCCGGGCTGAAGTCGATCATGTGGAACATCGACTCGATGGACTGGGCCGACCCGGTGCCCGAATCCATCGTCCAGCGCGTGCTGGCGCAGGTGGAGAAGGAACAGCGCGGCATCATCCTGTTCCATGACATCCACGACCGCGCGGTCAAGGCGCTGCCGCAGATCCTCGACAAGTTGATCGCCGACGGTTACCAGTTCGCCGGCTGGAACGGCCGCGACTTCTCCGTCAGTCGCCCCCGCAACGCCGCGGCCAGCGAAGCCACCGTCACCACCGGCTACGAGAAATCCTGGGCCATCGTCATCGGCATCGACGACTACGCCAGCTGGCCGAAGCTGGAATACGCCAGCCGCGACGCGCAGGCCATCGCCGACACCCTGACCGGCCAGTTCGGCTTTCCTTCCTCGCAGGTGATCGTGCTGAAGAACCAGCAGGCCACCCGCAACAACATCCTCGCCGCGTTCCACGACCGCCTCGCCGATGGCCGCACGCAGAAGAACGACCGCGTGTTCGTGTTCTTCGCCGGCCACGGCGCCACCCGCCGGCTCGCCTCCGGCCGCGACCTCGGCTACATCATCCCGGTGGATTCGAACCCGGACGAGTTCGCCACCGACGCGATTGCCATGACCGACGTGCAGAACATCGCCGAGAGCCTGCAGGCCAAGCACGTGCTGTTCGTGATGGACGCCTGCTACAGCGGCCTGGGCCTGACCCGCGGCGGGCCGTCCTCGTCGGCGTTCCTGCGCGAGAACGCACGCCGCACCGCGCGGCAGATGCTTACCGCCGGCGGCGCCGACCAGCAGGTGGCCGACAGCGGCCCCAATGGCCATTCGGTGTTCACCTGGGTGCTGCTGCAGGCGCTGTCGGGCAAGGGCGACCTCAACGGCGACGGCCTGATTACCGGTACCGAACTGGCCGCCTACGTCGCGCCGGCGGTGTCGGCGGTATCGCGGCAGACGCCGGCGTTCGGCAGCCTGCCCGGCTCGCAGGGCGGCGAGTTCGTGTTCCAGGTGGCCGACAGCCAGGAGTTCCTCAACGCCGACACCACCCAGCTCTCGGCCGACGCCATCGCCCTGAACCATCGCGTCGAAGCGGTGCAGGGCGGCAGCGAGGCGCCGGTGACGGTGGCCGACCTGCAGGGCGGCAGCAACACGCTGGTGCTGCCGGCGGCGGTGCCGACCTCCGACCGCCAGCGCGCCCAGCAGGCCAACGACCGTGGCCTGCAGCTTTACCGCGAGAAGCGTTACGACGAAGCGGTGGCGCAGTTCACCGAAGCGCTGAAACTGCGCCCGGATTTCGCCCAGGCCGCCAACAACCTCGGCTTCGTCTATTACCGCCAGCAGCGTTATGCCGAAGCGGCGCGCTGGCTGGAGAACACGCTGAAGATCGACCCCTCGCGCGCGGTGGCCTACCTCAACCTCGGCGACGCCTACCTGCACGGCGGCGACAAGGCCAGGGCGAAGCAGGCCTACACCACCTATCTGGAACTGCAACCGCAAGGCAGCGGCGCCAACCAGGCACGCGCGCAGTTGCAGAAGTTGTAGGCATGGACGCCACTTCCAACAGCGACACCATCGTGGCCATCGCCAGCGGCGCGGCGGCCGGAGGCATCGGCATGCTGCGCGTTTCCGGCCCGGCGTCGGCAAACATCGCGCGTGCGCTTGGCTGCCCGGAATTGCGACCACGCCACGCGCATTACGCGCGCTTCCGCGATGCGCCAGGCGAAGTTATCGACGACGGCATCGCCCTGTATTTCCCCGGCCCGCGCAGCTTCACCGGCGAGGACGTGGTGGAACTGCAAGGGCACGGCAGCCCGGTGGTGCTGCGGCAGCTGCT
The DNA here is from genome assembly GCF_022359915.1 of Stenotrophomonas sp. NLF4-10. Taxonomy (NCBI): domain Bacteria; kingdom Pseudomonadati; phylum Pseudomonadota; class Gammaproteobacteria; order Lysobacterales; family Lysobacteraceae; genus Stenotrophomonas; species Stenotrophomonas sp. NLF4-10. Next base: position 291,550 of record NZ_JAKSEE010000003.1, on the reverse strand, counting down.
GGCGCGTTGCATCGAACTGGGTGCGCGCCAGGCGCGCGCCGGCGAGTTCAGCGAGCGCGCCTTTCTCAACGGCAAGCTCGATCTTGCGCAGGCCGAAGCCATCGCCGACCTGATCGCCGCCGGCGACGTGCGTGCCGCCCGCGCCGCCCGGCGCTCGCTCGACGGCGTGTTCTCGCGCCGGGTGGAGGACGTGGCCGAGCAGCTGGTGCGGCTGCGCATCCACGTCGAGGCGGCCATCGACTTCGCCGACGAACCGCTGGATACGCTGGGCGGTGCGCAGGTGCGTGCCGGTGTCGAGCAGGCTCGGACGTCGCTCGAACAATTGCGCCTCGACGCCGAACGCGGCCGCAAGCTGCGTGACGGCCTGCACGCCGTACTGATCGGCCCACCCAATGCCGGCAAGAGTTCGCTGCTCAACGCACTGGCCGGCAGCGAGCGTGCCATCGTCACCGACATCGCCGGCACCACCCGCGACACCCTGCGCGAGACCATCCGCATCGACGGCCTTGAACTGGAACTGGTGGACACCGCCGGCCTGCGCGAAGGCGGCGACGCCATCGAGCGCGAAGGCATGCGCCGCGCCCGTGAGGAAATGCAGCGCGCCGACATCGCCATCGTCGTACTCGATGCGCGCGACCCGGAAGCCGGAAAGCAGGCCATCGGCGATGCCGCCACGCAAGCGGCGCGGCAGCTGTGGGTACTCAACAAATGCGACCTGCTGCCGCAGTGGCCGCAATCACTGGGCGAAGACACCCTCGCCATTTCCGCCGCCAGCGGACAGGGCTTGGAACACCTGCACACCCGCCTGCGCGAGATCGCCGGCCACGGGGCCGGCGAAGGCCAGCAAGGCGAATTCTCCGCGCGCCTACGCCATGTGCAGGCCATCATCCGCGCCAGCGAACATCTTGAAACTGCCGCCGCGCAACTGCACCACGACCAACTGGAACTGGCCGCCGAGGAGCTGCGCCTCGCCCATGATGCCCTTGGCGAAATCACCGGCCGCATAACCGCCGACGACCTGCTGGGCCGCATTTTTTCCAGCTTCTGCATCGGCAAATGACTTCCCGCCGGCATTGAACCATTCACCCACCGCCGGTTAGTCTTTGCCCGCCGCCGCTATGGCGGCCTTGTTCCATGAAGGAGTCCGGTCCGATGCGCCATTGATGCCCGCCGCAGCTGCTGCGGCCCTGCGAAGTCCCGCTGCCGATGGCAGCCGGGTGATCCGGGCATGGATGGAATGCAATGACCACGACTCCGTTTCTGACGCTCGAAAGCGTCTGCTGGCAGTTGCCCGATGGCGAACTGCTGTTCTCCGATTTGAACGAAACCTTCGACGCGCGGCCCACCGGTCTGGTCGGGCGCAACGGCGCGGGCAAGAGCGTGCTGGCACGGTTGCTGGCCGGCCACCTGCAACCCACGCACGGGCGCTGCCTGCGCTCGGGGCCGGTGGCCTACCTGCCGCAGCAGGTCGATGCCTTGCCCACCGACAGCGTCGCCGACCTTGCCGGCCTGGGCGACGCGCTGGCCGCGTTGCAACGCATCGAGGCGGGCAGCAGCGACGTTGCCGACTTTGAAACGCTGGGCGAGCGCTGGGAGCTGCGCGCGCAGTTGCGGGCCGAGCTGGAGCAAATGGAGCTGAGGGGCGTATCAGCCGACGCACCAGCCTGCCAGCTCAGCGGCGGCCAACGCATGCGCGTGGCGCTGGCCGGTGCCTTCCTGTCCGAAGCCGATTTCCTGATCCTCGACGAACCCAGCAACCACCTCGACGCACAGGGCCGCAGGTTGCTTCGCAATCAGCTGCGGCGCTGGCCGCGCGGCCTGTTGGTGGTCAGCCATGACCGCGAACTGCTGGGTGACATGCAGCGCATCGTCGAATTGTCCCCGCTTGGCCTGCGCAGCCACGGTGGCAACTACGAATTCCATGCTGCCCGCCGTGCCGAGGAAAAGGCACTGGCGGCACGTACCTTGCAACAGCGCCGCCACGAACGCAGGCAGGGCGAGCAATTGCTGCGCGAGCAGCGGGAAAGACTCGAACGCCGTAGCGCCCGCGGCAACCGGCAGGCCGCGGACAGCAACCAGGCGCCGATCCTGCTCGGCGGGCAGAAGCAGCGGGCGCAGGCCAGCGCCGGCAAGGCGCACCTGCAGCAGCAGGCGCAGCGCGAACAGTTGGGTGAACAGGTGCGGTTGGCGGCCGCGCAGGTCGATGACCCGGCGCCCGTGGTGCTGCTGCCGGCCGCGTTCACTGCGGCCGCGCCCGAGCGCATCGCGCGACTGGACAAGGTGGCGTTGCCGTTCATCGAGGGGCCGTTGGCCGCGATCGACCTGCTGCTGCGCCGGGGCGAGCGGCTGGCACTGACCGGCCGCAACGGCAGCGGCAAGTCGGTGCTGCTCAAGGTGCTGGCTGGCCGCCTGCAGCCGCTGCACGGCACGGTGGAAACGAGTGCGCCGCATGCGTGGCTGGACCAGCATCTGGCATTGCCCGTGCCACGGGCGACGGCGACGGCGCAACTGCTCCATGCCAACCCGTCGATGGCCGAGGCGGAGCTGCGCACCCGGCTGGCCTTGCTGGGCCTGGATGCGGAGCGCGTGCGGCAGCCGGTGGAAACCCTCAGCGGCGGCGAGCGCATGAAGCTGGCACTGGCCTGCGCCCTGTACGCGCAGCCGTCGGCACAACTGTTGTTGCTGGACGAGCCGGCCAACCACCTCGACCTGGAGGCGATGCAGGCATTGGAGGCGATGCTGCGCGACTGGCCGGGCACGTTGCTGGTGGCCGCCCACGACGAGGCGTTCCTGCATGGCATCGGCATCACCGGCAGGCTGCATGCCGCGGCCAATGGATGGCGCAGGCTGCCACCCTGACCTCCACGCCGGCCGAAAACGTCCGTAGGAGCGACGCGAGTCGCGACAAGGCTTTTCCGGTAAAGCCCGGTCGCGACTCGCGTCGCTCCTGCAAGCTCCTGTCCCACGCCGGTCACATCCCTTCGCCACACTCCCGCTCCTTCCGGCAATGGAAACAAGGAGGCGGCGGTGTTCGGCAAAGCGGTTCTGGCTGTGGCGGTGGGTGTGTGCATGGCATCCTCGGTGGCGATGGCCGCCGCTCCCGCACAACGCTATTCGCACGTCCCGGTGTACGCGCACCGTGGCGCCAGCGCGTTGCTGCCCGAGCACACGCTGGCGGCCTATGCGCAGGCCATCGCCGATGGCGCCGACTACATCGAGCCGGACCTGGTGATGACCCGTGACGGGGTGATGGTGGCGCGCCACGAGAACGAGATCGGCGCCACCACCGACGTTGCCAAACGCCCGGAATTCGCTTCGCGCCGCACCGCCAAGGTGATCGACGGCGAAACGGTCGAAGGCTGGTTCACCGAGGACTTCACCCTTGCCGAACTGAAGACGCTGCGCGTACGCGAGCGCCTGCCGGAGCTGCGCGGCACCGCGTTTGACGGCGAGTTCCGCATCGTCACGCTGAACGAGATCATCGCCTTCCTCGTGCAGCAGGCCGCGCGTGCCGGCCGCGGTATCGGCCTGGCGCCGGAGATCAAGCACGGCAGCTATTTCCGTGGCATTGGCCTGCCGATGGAAGAACGCCTGCTGGAAACGCTGCGCGCCGATTCCTACACCAACGTCGCGCCGATCCTGATCCAGTCGTTCGAGACGGCCAACCTGCGCCAGCTGCGCGCGCGCATCGGCAAGGGGTCGAACATCCGCCTGCTGCAGTTGCTGGATGCGCCCGAGGTGGTTCCGGCCGACGTGGCGCTGGCCGGCGGCAGCCTGACCTATGCACGGATGATGACCCCGGCCGGCCTGCGCGAGATCGCCGGCTATGCCGATGCCATCGGCGTGGACAGCCGCCAGCTGCTGCCGCTGGATGCGCGTGGCGAACTGGGTGCGCCGACCGCGCTGATCGCCGATGCGCACGCGGCCGGGCTGGCGGTGGTGGCCTATACCTTCCGCCCGGAAAACCCGTTTCTGCCGCCGGCGCTGCGGCAGGGCGGGGCCAATGCGCGCAACCCGGAAGGTGCGGTTGCCGAGATCCGTGCCTACCTGCGGGCCGGCATCGATGCCTTCTTCACCGACGACCCGGCACTGGGCCGGCGCGCGGTGGATGGCGACGCGGTGGCGCAGGGCGGCATGCCCTGATCGGCTCCGAATGCATGGAATTGCCTCGTAGATGCGGGGCTTGCCCCGCATGGGGCTTTCCCGGTGAGGCTCGTGCGGGGCAAGCCCCGCACCTACGGCTCGTCGCGGCGCGGCCTTGGCCGCAGCGGCACCACCACGTCGTAATCGCGGCCTTCGCGTGGCTGCCACAATACCGGCACGTCCTGCGGGGCCGGTGGTTCCAGTTCGCCGTCGGTCTGTGTGCCAGGCAACGCGTCTTCCTCGTCCTCCCAGCTGTAGCGCTTGCGTGGCGGCAGCGGGTCGGCGTGGCGGAACAGCAGCGCGGCGACAATGCCGGCCGCGGCGCCGCCCATGTGCGACTGCCACGACACGCCCGGCTCGTGCGGCAGCACGGTCATCACCATGCCGCCGTAGAACAGCACACCGATCATGCCGGCGGCGATGGCGGCGCGGTCGCGGCGCAGCAGGCCCAGCCCGAGCACGAGGAACATCAGGCCGTGGGTGACGCCGCTGGCGCCCAGGTGGTGGCTGCCGGCCTCGCCGAGCAGCCACGCGCCGAGCCCGGAGCCGAGCCACAGCAGCGGCAGGGCGCGCAGCGTCGCCTTCGGGTAGACGCTGCCGGCCAGGGTGCCGAGGATCAGCAGTGCCGCGGCGTTGGCGCCCAGGTGTTCGACCGAACCGTGCAGCAGCGGCGCGCCGAGCAGGCCCCACAGGCCGGCCAGCGCGTGCGGCGCCACCGCCAGCGGGCGCCAATCCCAGTGGGTCTGCTGGGCGGCGAACATCGCCACCAGCAGCAGCACGAAGCCCAGGCTCAGGTTGAAGGCGCGCAGCACGCGGCGGCGATCGTTGCCGATGGCGATGTCGGTTGACGTGTCCATGCAGGAGGAATTGCGGCGCCCCGCGGCGAATGCAAGTGCGCTCCCGCGGGAAGCCGGTGTGCCGGTGGCGGGACAATGCTGGCCGCTGCCGCTTGCTTCCCCCTGCAGGAGCGACGCCAGTCGCGATGACGCTTTCCCGGTAAAGCCCCTCGCGACTCGCTCCTACAGGGGAGGGAGCGATCCGGTTACGTACCGTGGCTGCCGCGCGGCGGCAGCTTCACGCTCAGCACCATCGTCATCGCCAGGATCGCCGCGACCACGCCCAGCGACACCGGCACCGGGATGTGGAACACGTCGATCAGCAGCATCTTGGCGCCGATGAAGCCCAGGATCACCGCCAGCCCGTAGGGCAGCAGGTGGAAGCGGTCGGCCATGCCGGCCAGCAGGAAGAACATCGCGCGCAGGCCCAGCACCGCGAACACGTTGGAGGTCAGCACGATGAACGGGTCGGTGGTGATGGCGAAGATCGCCGGGATGCTGTCCACCGCGAAGATCACGTCGGTCACCGCGATCAGCACCAGCACCACGAACATCGGCGTGAACCAACGCACGCCGTCCTTCTCGGCCAGCAGCCGGTTGCCGTTGTACTCGTGGGTGATGCGCAGGTGGCGGCGCATGAAGCGCAGCGCCGGGTTGTCGTCCAGGCTCGGTTCCTCGCCCGCGGCGAACCACATCTTCCAGCCGGTGAACAGCAGGAACGCGCCGAACACATACAGCAGCCAGTGGAACTGGCTGACCAGCACGCTGCCAGCGAAGATCATCACCGTGCGCAGCACGATCGCGCCGAGGATGCCGATCACCAGCACGCGCTGGCGCTGCACCTCGGGCACCGCGAAGTAGCCCATGATCAGCAGGAACACGAAGATGTTGTCGACCGCCAGCGCCTTCTCGATCAGGTAGCCGGTCAGGAACTGCAGGCCGACCTCGTTGGCCACCGCCGCGCCGGCGGTTTCGTGCAGGTACCACCACAGGCCGGCGTTGAAGGCCAGCGCCAGCGCCACCCAGCCGGCCGACCAGTACAGCGCTTCCTTGAACGTCACCTTGTGCGGGCCGCCGTGGCGCATCAGCACCAGGTCGACCAGCAGCGCGGCGACCACCACGGCGACGAAGCCGCCCCACATCCACACATTGCCTATCGTTTGCATATCGATTCCGTCGGAAATTGAGATGAGCCTCGAACCGGACGGCGAGGGCTGCGACGGAAGATGCAAGGATTCCGGGTGCAGACGCTTCGCCAGTACGGCGAAGGTCTTGCTCACAGCCCCGTGGGACTGCCGTTGCACCGGAGCCTTGCGGCTCGAATTGACGGCGACAACGTCTGGGAGCTACTCCCCTTCGAGCGCGGATAGTGCGGCCTGCCGCCGTTACAGTCAATGAATGCGCCGCGGGGCCAGCCCGGCCACCGTTACAATGGCGCCCATGAATACCCCCCTGCCCGTCGTACGCCTGAAGAACGCGTGGCGCTCCAGCCACCCGTGGATTTTCCAGAAACTGGTCGAAAAGCCGGCCGCCAAGCCCAAATCCGGCACCCTCGTCGACGTGATCGGGGTGGACGGGGAGTGGATCGGCCGTGGTTTCTACAACGGCCACTCGCGCATCGCCGTGCGCATCCTGGAAACCCGCCCGGAAGTGACGATCGATGCCGGCTGGTTCGCCGAAAAGATTGCGCAGGCCGTATCGCTGCGCCGCGACGTGCTCAGGCTCGATGAAATCTCCGACGCCTGGCGCGTGGTGCACAGCGAGGGCGACGGCCTGAGCGGGCTGGTGGTGGACCGCTACGGCGACCTGATCGTGGTCGAGTTCTTCGCCGCCGGCATGTTCCGCCACCGCGAATGGATCTACGACGCGCTGCGCGCGCAGTTCCCCGGCTGCCGCTTCCACAGCTTCGCCGACGAGCACGTGCAGAAGCAGGAGAGCTTCGATTTCCACGGCAACACCACCACCGAACCGGCGGTCATCAGCGAATATGGGGTGAAGTTCCGCGCCGACCCGGCCGGCGCGCACAAGACCGGCTTCTTCGCCGACCAGCGCGAGAACCGGCAGTGGCTGAGCCAGCTGGTCGAGGGCAAGAGCGTGCTCGACCTGTGCTGCAACACCGGTGGCTTCGCGGTGTATGCCGCCGCTCGCGGCGCCAGCGAAGTGCTGGGCGTGGACATCGACCAGGACGTGATCGCCATCGCCAAGGGCAATGCGCGCCTGAACAACGTCAAGCCGAAGTTCGTGCAGGCCGACATCTTCCCGTGGCTGCGCGACGCGGCCAACCGCGGCGAGCAGTACGACGTGGTGATCCTCGACCCGGCCAAGATGACCCGCGACCGCGACCAGGTCATCACCGCGCTGAAGAAGTACCTGGACATGAACAAGCTGGCACTGGGCGTGGTCAAGCCCGGCGGTTTGTTCGCCACCTTCTCCTGCACCGGACTGGTGGCCGAGGACCAGTTCCTGGACATGCTGCGCCGCGCCGCGTTCTATTCCGGCCGCACCATCCAGATCCTCAAGGTGGCCGGCGCCGGCCCGGACCATCCGTTCATGGCGCACGTGCAGGAATCGCGTTACCTCAAGGCCGTGTTCTGCCGCGTGGTGGATTGACGGTAGTGCCGGCCGCTGGCCGGCATCCGCATGGATGCGAGGTTGCCGGCCAGCGGCCGGCACTACCGGGAAGCAAGATGCGGCGGTAAGGTCTTGGCCTTTCCCGAATGCCGAGGCCCGCATGTCGCTGCGTCGTCTGTCCCTGCTGCTTGCACTGGCGCTGGGCGCGCCGCTGTCCGTCCATGCCGTCGATTTCAGCGCCGCCGAACTGGCCCGCGCCAAGGCCCTGCAACAGCGCCTGCTGACCCTGGACAGCCACCTCGACACGCCGGCCAACCTTGCCCGGCCCGGTTTCGACATCACCCACCGCCACGACCACAACGCGCTGTCGCAGGTGGACTACCCGCGCATGCTCGACGGTGCGCTCGACGGCGGCTTCTGGGCGATCTATACCGACCAGGGCGACCGCAGCGACGCTGCGCACCTGATCGAGCGCGACCACGGCCTGCGCCGGTTGATGGAGATCCGCGAGATGCTGGCCGCGCACCCGGACCGCTTCCAGCTGGCGCTCACCGCCGATGACGCGGCGCGGATCAAGGCCGCCGGCAAACGCGTGGTCTACATCAGCATGGAGAACGCCAGCCCGCTGGTGGCCGACCCCTCGCTGCTGGGCTTCTACCACGCCGCCGGGCTGCGGCTGCTGTCCACCGTGCACTTCGCCAACAACGAGTTCGCCGATTCGGCCACCGACCCCAAGGGCGCGGAGTGGAACGGCCTGAGCCCGGCCGGCAAGGCGCTGGTCGAGCAGGCGGTGAAGCTGGGTATCGTGATCGACCAGTCACATGCCTCCGACGCGGTGTTCGACGACCTGCTGGCGATGCTGCCGGTGCCGTTCATCCTCTCGCACAGTGCGTCGAAGGCGGTGTTCGACCACCCGCGCAACCTCGACGACGCGCGCCTGCGCCAGCTGGCGGCCAAGGGCGGGGTGATCCAGGTCAACGCCTACGGCGGCTACCTCGTCGATGAAACGCCGGGCGAGGAACGCAGGCAGGCCGAGCAGGAGATCGAACGGCGGCTGGGCAGCTGGGACGACATGCCGATCGAGAAGGGCGTGGAACTGGCCCATGCGATGGCCGAGCTGGACCAGCGCATCCCGCGCCGGCGCGCGACGCTGGACGACTTCTTCACCCACTTCGGCCACCTCCTCGACGTGGTCGGCCCCGCGCACGTCGGCATCGGCATGGATTGGGACGGCGGCGGCGGCCTGCCGGGCATGGCCGACGTCACCGACCTGCCCAGGATCACCGCCTGGCTGCAGCAGCGCGGCCTGAGCGAAGCGCAGATCGCCGGTATCTGGAGCGGCAACGTGCTGCGGGTGATGCGCCAGGCGCAGGACTACGTGGCGAAGCAGGCCCCGTAGACTCCGCGCCACGGGGGAAGGCCAGCGCCGGGCAAGCCCGGCACCCGCACAAGGACGACGCTCTTGTAGATGCGGGGCTCGCCCCGCATGAACATGAAGCGGCGGATGCGATCAGCCGCGCCCCAGCACCGCGCGGCGACGGCTGTACAGCACGTAGACCACCAGGCCGAGCACGTTCCAGACCAGGAACCACTTCTGGGTGGCGGCCGGCAGGCTGAAGAACAGGTAGATGCAGCCGCCGATGGCGACCGGGCCGACCAGCCACGCCAGCGGCGTGCGGAACCTGCGCACGCGCCCCGGCTCGCGCTTGCGCAGCACCAGCAGGCACAGGCCCACCGCGGTGAACGCGGCCAGCGTGCCGGCGTTGGCCAGCGCGGCGATCTCGTCCAGCCGTGCCACCCCGGCCAGCGCCGCCACCAGCACCGCGGTGAACACGGTGATGGTCACCGGCGTGCCGGTGCGCTTGTTCACCAGCGACAGCCCGCGCGGCAGCAGGCCGTCGCGCGACATCACGAAGAAGATGCGGCTCTGGCCGTAGAAGAACGCCAGCAGCACGGTCGGCAGGGCGACGATGGCGACCACGCCGATCGCCAGCGCGGCGGTGCCGTGGCCCAGCTCGCGCATGATCAGCGCCAGCGGCTCGGCGCTCTTGCCGAACACCGTGTAGTTCATCGCGCCCACCGCGGCCAGCGCCACCACCAGGTAGATGATGGTGCAGCCGATCATCGAGCCGACGATGCCGATGGACAGGTCGCGGCCGGGGTTCCTGGTCTCCTCGGCGGCGGTGGAGATCGCGTCGAAGCCGTAGAAGGCGAAGAAGATGATCGCCGCGGCGGCCATCACCCCGCGCTCCACGCCGTCGGCGCTGATCGACTTGGGGAAGCCATAGGGCATGAACGGCTGCAGGTTGGCCGGGTCGAACGCCGGCAGCGCCACCGCCACGAAGATCGCCAGCGCGATCAGCTTGAACACCACCAGCACCGCGTTGACCGTGGCGCTCTCGCGGGTGCCGACCATCAGCATGCCGGCGACGAGGAAGGTGATGACGATGGCCGGCAGGTTGAGGAAGCCACCTTCCACGTGCGGGCCGGCGGCCAGCGCCTGCGGCAGCATCACATTCCAGCCGAACTGGGTATGCACCCATTCCAGGAAGCCGGTGAAGTAGCCCGACCAGCCCACCGCCACGGTGCTCACCACCAGCGAGTATTCGAGGATCAGGCTCCAGCCCACCACCCAGGCGATGGTTTCGCCCAGCGCGCTGTAGCTGTAGGTATAGGCGCTGCCGGCGGCCGGCATCATCGTCGACAGCTCGGCGTAGGCCAGCGCCGCGCAGGCACAGACGACCCCGGCGATGACGAAGGACAGCAGTACCGCCGGGCCGGCCTTGTCCGCGCCCACGCCGATCAGCGTGTAGATGCCGGTGCCGACGATGGCGCCGATGCCCAGCGCGACCAGGTGGGGCCAGCTCAGGGTGGGGATCAGGCGGCGGCCTTCTTCGTGTTCGGTGAGCTGGTCGATGGGCTTGCGCCGGAGCCAGGATTGCATGCGGGCCTCGCGGTGGGTGAAAACACGGAAGTGGCCGAGTTTCGCCGAACGCAACGCAGCAAAGCCAGAAATTCCCGCGGTTTCCGCAGGGTTTGGCGGTGACCGATAGTCAGGATGAAGAATTCGGCATAAAACGGCCGGGGTGCGATGGCTTGACCACCGTAGGTGTGGGGCTTGCCCCACACGAAGCTTTCCCGGTGAAGCCACGTACGGGGCAAGCCCCGTACCTACGGCGTGCGGCGCGGATGCGACAGCAGGTATTCGCGCAGGGCCACGGCCTGGTTGTGCTCGGTGTCGCGCGCGCCATACACCAGCGTCACCGGCCCGGCGTCCAGCGCGTCGCGCAGCGGCGCCAGCAACTGCGGGTGCGCGGCCAGCTCCTGTTGGTAGCGCTGCCGGAACGCGTCCCAGCGCTCGGCACGATGGTCGAACCACTGCCGCAGCTCGGTGCTGGGCGCCACGTCCTTGAGCCATTGCGCCTGCAGCTGCTCGCGGCTGACCCCACGCGGCCACAGCCGGTCCACGAGGAAGCGCTGGCCGTCCCCGGCGCTGGCGGCTTCGTAGGCGCGTTTGCAGTGGATGATCATGCCGGCCTCCGTGAGGTGCGGGGCGGCGAGTCTCCTGCCCCGGATGCACGCAAGCATACGCCAGTGATTCCCGCCGACGCGGCGCAGCCGGTGAGACGCGCGGGGCTACACTGCGGCGCATGCAAACCGAAATCCTGATCCTGGCCGGCCTGCTGCTGGCCGTCATCGTGCTGCTGGTGTTCCTGTTGCGCCGTACCGGCGGCAGCGGGCTGGCCCGTGAACTCGATGCCGAACGCCAGCGCGCCAATGCCGCCGCGGTCGAGGCCGGGCAACTGCGCGGGCGGCTGGAATCGCTGTCGGCCGAGATCGCGCACGAGCGTGGCCAGCAGGCCGAGCAGGCGCGCGTGCTGGCCGCGTTGAACCAGCGTGTGGAGCGCGAAGCGACGCAGTCGGCCGAGGCCGAGGTGCGGCTGGGCGAACGCGATGCGGCATTGGCCGCCGCGCGGGCACGCATCGCCGAACTGGAGGAAGCACTGGAGCGCCAGCGCGAAACCCTGCACGCGGCCCAGGCCGGCAACGCGCGCTTGCAGGCCGAGCTGCAGCATGCGCGCCAAGCGCAAGAAGAACTGCGCCAGTGGGTCGGCGCGGCGCGGGAAAATCTGTCGGCCGCCTTCACCGAACTGGCCGGCAAGGTGTTCGACGAGAAGGGCCAGCAGTTCGAGAAGAACGTGCGCCTGGCCACCGGCCAGTCGCGCACCGACATCGAGGCCATGCTCAAGCCGTTCGCCGACAAGCTCGGCGAATTCCGCCAGCGCGTGGACACGCTGTACGGCGAGGAGGCGCGCGAGCGCGCCAGCCTGCTCGGCGCGGTGGGCGAGCTGAAGACCCTCAACCAGGACATGGCCGCGCAGGCCGCGGCGCTGACCAGCGCGCTGAAGGGCAGCGCCAAGGTGCGCGGCGACTGGGGCGAGCTGATGCTCGACAACGTGCTGCGCGGCTCCGGGCTGGAAGAAGGCGTGCACTACGAGCGCCAGGCGCATGCGACCAATGACGAGGGCGCCAGCCTGCGCCCCGACGTGGTCGTGCGCTTCCCCGACCAGCGCAGCGTGGTGATCGACAGCAAGGTCAACCTGATCGCATGGCAGGAGGCCATGAACGCGGCCACGCCCGAGCAGCAGGACGAAGCCCTGCGCCGCCACGCCATCGGCCTGCGCCAGCACGTCAAGGAGCTGGGCGACAAGAACTATCCCAAAGCCATCGGCGGCGACGCACTGGACGTGACCATCGCCTTCGTGCCAATCGAAGGTGCGCTCTCGGCCGCGCTCGGCGTGGACATGGACCTGCAGTCCTACGCCTTCGACCGCCGCGTCGTGTTCGCCTCGCCGAACACGCTGATGGCGCTGCTGCGCGTCACCGAGCGGTTGTGGACGCGCGACAAGGTGCAGCGGCAGGCGTTGGAAATCAGCGATACCGGCGGCAAGGTGCTCGACGCGCTGTCCGCCTTCCTTGCCGAGTTCGACGGCGTCGGCCGCAAGCTGGAAGACGCCAGCCAGGCCTTCGGCCGCGCCCGCAACCGCCTCACCGATTCCCCACAATCGCTGTCCAACCGCGCCCGTCGGCTGGCCGAACTCGGCAGCAAGGCGCGCAAGGCGCTGCCGCCGGAACTGCAGCCGGAGGCGGTACGCTCGCTGGCCGCCGAGGACGATGAAGGCTCGGCTTGATGGCACCCTTTTCCCCACCCCGAGGAACCGCAATGACCGCTCTCCAGAGCATTCCCCTGACCACCATCGACGGTGCCACGGCCACGCTGGGCGATTACGCCGGCAAGGTACTGCTGGTGGTCAACGTCGCCTCAAAATGCGGCCTTACCCCGCAATACGAAGGGCTGGAAAAGCTGTACCGCGAGAAGAAGGCTGCCGGGCTGGAAGTGCTGGGCTTCCCGGCCAACGACTTCAACGGGCAGGAGCCGGGCAGCGAGGACGAGATCAGGCAGTTCTGCTCGCTCACCTACGACGTGACCTTCCCGATGTTCGCCAAGGTCAGCGTGGCCGGCAGCGACGTGCACCCGCTGTACCGGCAGTTGATTGCCGCGCAGCCGGCCGCCACCGGCGAGGGCCCGATGCGCGGGAAACTGGCCGGCTTCAACATCGAGCCGAACCCGGCGCCGGGCATCCTGTGGAACTTCGAGAAATTCCTGATCGGCAGGGACGAGCAGGTGGTCGGCCGCTTCGCACCGGACGTCACCGCCGACGATGCGCGCCTGCGTGCGGCAATCGACGCGGCACTGGCGGCCTGACCGGAGCAATGGGCACCGAGGGCAGGTCGTGATAACGCCCTCGGCATGCCCTGCAGGAAGCGTCGGGGGAGTAACCCCGACCTACCTTTTGGGAGATGTGAAAAGCCCGGGCTTCCCCGGGCTTTTCCGTATCGCCGACAGCGCGCTTGACGTAGCGGCGGGGCTTGCCCCGCCGGGGGCGTTGCCGGGAGCTCCCTGCCGGGCAAGCCCGGCAGCTACGCGAAGCGCGCCGGCGCTCAACGCCCCCAGTCCGGCATCGGCATCGCATCGACCGGGATCGGGGCCTGCTCGTCGTCCTCGTGGCGGCGGCGGTCGTGGCGCAGGTCCCTTTCGATCTGGTAGTTGCGCCGCTGCAGCCAGGCGTCGCGGGTCAGCGTGTATTCGTCCACCGCGCTGTCGCGCAGTTCGTCCAGCGACAGCAGCTGGGCGCGGGTATCGACCAGCTGCAGGCCCTGCAGGCCGATGCGGACCTTGTCGGACTCGATGCCGCGGATGGGTGACAGCGGGGTGTCGCCGGCCAGGCCGAACACGTCGCGCACGGTGCGCGGGCCGAAGAACGGCAGCTCCACGTAGCGCGACTGGCGCCAGCCCCAGGCGCCGAGGGTCTGGCCGAAGTCCTCGTTGCGCTTGGGCACCATCGCCTTGCTGGCCGGGTCGAACAGGCCGCCGAGGCCCAGCGTGGAGTTCATCAGGAAGCGGCCCAGCGTGTCCCAGGCGTCGTCGGCATGGCCCTGCAGCAGCTGGTTGACCACGGTCAGCGGCGAGCGCAGGTTGCTGAAGAAGTTGCTGATGCCGGTGCGGGCGAAGCGCGGCACCACGTGCACGTAGGCGGTGGCCAGCGGGCGGGCGACGCCGCGGTCCACCGCGTTGTTGAAGCGGTGCACCTTGCGGTTGAACCCCTCCCACGGGTCGTAGGTGGCCGCGCCACTGCCATTGGCGTTGGCTTCGGCGGTGCCGCCATACAGCGCGGCGAAGTCGTCTTCCGCGTCGGTGGGGGCGCCGTTGTCCGCGCTGGCGGCAACGATGGCGTCGTCCTGCGCGCTGGTGGCCGGCCCGGCAACCGCGTCTCCGGCAGCCTGCGGAACCTCGGTCGTCGCAACTTCCGCCTCGCTGGTGGCCTCGGCCGGGGCGGGGGCCACCACGGTCGCTTGCGGCGGGGCGGCGTCGCGCACCGGCTTGCCGGCACAGGCGGACAGCAGCGCGATGGAGGCCAGGAGGAGAAGGGTGCGGATGGGGTTCATGTCAGCTTCCTGCCGTGGATGCATTGAAATCGAGGGACGGCGACAACCGGTAGGCGGCGCGCAGTTCGTCCAGCCCGGCCGGGGTGCCGGTAATGGCGCCGCCGCCGTTGCCGCGCAGGCGCGCGGCCAGTTCGGCCAGCAACGCCACGCCGGCGCTGTCCACGCGCTCGACCGCGTTCAGGTCGAGCCGCCGCAACTGCCCCGCCTGGCGGGCCAGCTGCGGCCACAGCGTCACCGCTGCGGCGCGGTCGAGGGTACCGGCCAGGAACAGTGCATCGCCTTCGATGCGCGCGCTGGCGTCACTTGCCACGGGGTGCCGGTCCCGCGCCGGCCTGCAGGCTGCCGCCGCGCAGTTCGGCGGCCACGTCCTTGATCGACTTCTGCCGCAGCGGCGTGTCGAACTGGTTCTTGAAGGTCTGCACGTAGGAGATGCCCTCGATCATCACGTCGAACACCTTCCACTGGCCGTCGACGTTGCGCATCAGGTATTCGACCGGGGTCGGCTCGCTGCCGGCGCGCACCAGCTCGGTGCTGACCTTGACGCCGCGGTTGCCCGGCAGCGCGGCCTCGCTGCGGTAGCGGAAGCTGGGCTTGCCCTGGATGTCGAGCAGGGTGGAGCCGTAGCGCGCCATCAGATTGTCGGCCATCGCGTCGGCGAACAGCTTGACGTCGGCGTCGGAGGCGCCGCGGCCGTGCACGCCCAGCACCAGCCGTGCCGAGTAGTCGCGGTCGAAGCTGCGGCTCATCTCGCTGTCGATGAAGCCGCGCAGCGCCGCCGGGCTGGCGCGGAACTCGTTGCGGCGGGTTTCCAGCGTGGCGAGGATGCGGGTGCTGGCGTCGAGCACGGTGCGTGCCGCGGCCGAGGGCTGCGCGGCGGTGGCGGCCGGGCGCGCCTGCGCCTGCACCAGCGACGGGGCGGCGGCCAGCAGGAGGGAGGCAAGCACGGTGGCGAGCAGTTTGGTCTTCATGGTTGCGGTTCCGTTGCGGGCGCGTCGGCGCCGTGGGTTTCGTCGGCATTGGCGCCCGGAGTGCTGCCGCCGCCGCTGAACATGTATTTGCCGACCAGCTGGATCAGGTCCACCGCCGGCTGGGTGAAGACGATTTCGTCGCCGGACTTGAGCACGTCCGGGTCGCCGCCCGGTTGCAGGCCGATGTAGCTCTCGCCCAGCAGCCCGCTGGTGAAGATGCCGGCCGAGGTGTCGGCGGGCAGATCCTTGAACCTGCCGTCCAGCGCCAGGGTCACGACGGAGTCGTATTTAACCGGGTCCAGCTGAATATCGGCCACCTGGCCGATGGTCACGCCGCCCACCTTCACCGGTGCCTGCTTACGCAGCTGGCCGACCTGGCTGAAGCGCGCGGTCAGCACGTAGTCGCCGCCGCCCATGCCGAAGCGCTGGTTGGTGGAGGCCACCGCCAGCACCAGCAGCGAGGCCAGCGCCAGCAGCAGGAAGGCGCCGACGGAGAATTCGAGTCGAGGTCCACGGATGGCCATGTTTTTGTCTCACTCCTGATCCGGCAAATGCTTCGTCGTGAAGATCGAAGCGGGTTTTTCGTTTGATCCCCGCACAGGGATGTGCGGGCTGTTGCGAAGGATTCGCGTCATTGAAACATCAGTGCGGAGAGCACGAAGTTGAACATCAGCACCAGCAGCGAGGCGTTGACCACCGCGCGGGTGGTCGCCACCGAGGTGCCTTCGATGGTGGGTTCGGCATGGAAGCCGACGTAGGCTGCCACCAGTGCTGCGGTGCCGCCGAAAATGGCCGACTTGAGCAGGGCCACGGCGAAGTCGTCCCAGAAATCGACGCTGCCGCGCAGCCCCGACCAGAACGTGCCGTTGTCCTGCCCCAGCACCTGCACCGCCTCGAACCAGCCGCCGGTGATCGCCAGCGAGCAGAAGATGCCGGTCAGCAGCGGCACGGTCAGCACCGCCGCCCAGAAGCGCGGCGCCACCGCCTTGGCCACCGGGTCGATGGCCATCAGTTCCAGCGCCTTGATCTGGTCGGTGGCGCGCATCAGCCCCAGCTCGGCGGCGATGGAGCTGCCGGCGCGGCCGATGAACAGCAGCGCGGTCAGTACCGGCGCCAGTTCGCGGTACAGCGACAGGCCGAGCAGGGTGGACAGCGCATCGGACGCGCCGAAGGTGGTCAGCGTGCGGTAGCCCTGCAGGGTCAGCACCAGGCCGACGAAGGCACCGCCGACGGCGATGATCGGCAGCGAACGCGCGCCGATCTTGTAGATCTCGCGCGCCAGTTCGGCCAGGAAGTCGCGGGTCGGCAGCGAGCCGCGCAGCACCGTCAGCGAGAACAGGCCGGCGCGGCCCAGCGAGCGGATCGAGGAAGTGAACGGCATCAGGCGACCCTCGCGCGTGGGGCAGCGTCGAACGGGATCGGGCCGTCGGGCTGGCCGTGCAGGAACTGCCGCACCAGCGGGTCGGTGCTGGCCTGCAGTTCGTCCGGCGTGCCGGAGAAGACGATGCCGGCATTGGCGATGACCACCGCCTGGTCGCAGATCGGCAGGGTTTCGTGGACGTGGTGGCTGACGATGATGCTGGTCAGGCCGAGGCTGTCGTTCAGGCGCTGGATCAGGCTCATGATGACGCCGGAGGCAATCGGGTCCAGCCCGGTCAGCGGCTCGTCGTAGATCATCAGCGGCGGGTCCAGCGCCAGCGCGCGGGCCAGCGCCACGCGCCGCGCCATGCCCCCGGACAGTTCGCGCGGCCACGCATCGGCGGCGGCCAGCAGGCCCACCGCGTGCAGCTTCATCCGCACCAGCCGCTGCAGCACCGGCTCGGGCAGGCGGGTATGGGTGCGCAGCGGCAGGGCGACGTTCTCGGCCACGGTGAGGTCGGTCAGCAGGCCGTTGCCCTGCAGCAGCACGCCGACGTTCTTGCGCATCTCCAGCAGCGCGCGGCTGCCATGCGGGATGTCCTCGCCGAACAGGCGCACGTGGCCGGCCACCGGCCGCAGTTCGCCGGTCAGCGCCGCCAGCAGCGTGGACTTGCCGCTGCCCGAGGGCCCGAGCACGGCGGTGATGCTGCCGCGTGGCACCTCCAGCGAAACGTCGCGCAGGATCGTGCGCCCGCCGCGGTCGATGCGCACGTCGGACAACTGCACCAGGGGTGTCCGGGGAGGGGACATGGCGGCCTTTTACGGAAAGCTAACGTGGCAGGATTATCGAGTCGGCCTGAACAAAATAAAACCGGACCGTGCAGTATTGTCGCCGCATCGCGGCCCGCCGTCAGTGCCGCTGGCGGAACAGCGCATCTTCCGGACCCCGCGAAAGGCAGGGATCAGTGGCCTGCATGCGCTTCCGCCCACGGGGGGGGAGCGCCCCGGTCGCGGCCATTGCGATCCCGCTCCGGCACAATCCCCCCATGCCCGACGCCGCCCCGGATTTCCGCCTCTACCACTCCAATGCGCTGGACGTGCTGGCCTCGCTGCTGGCCCGTGAACTGCGCGAACCGGCGCCGGGGCAGCCGCTGCTGGCCGCCGACACGGTGCTGATCCCGCAGGTGGCGATGCGGCGCTGGCTGCAATCGACGCTGGCGGCCGAATACGGCATCGCCGCCAACCTGGAATTCCTGACGCCCGGCGAGTTCGTTGCCCGCGCGCTGAAAGAAAACGTGCCCGAAGCCAATGTGCCCGGCGAGCACGACGACCTCGGTGCGGCCGGCCTGCACTGGCGCCTGTATGCGGCGCTGACCGACGAAACCCTGATGCGGCAGCCGGCGATGGCCGGGCTGCATGCCTGGCTCAATCGCGACGATCCGTTGCGACCGTGGTCGCTGGCCGCCGAGCTGGGTGGCGCGTTCGAGAAGTACCAGGCATGGCGCCGCGACTGGCTGCTGCGCTGGGAGGCCGGCGCCGATGCCGACGACCCGCAGGCCATCCTCTGGCGCCGCATCGCCAGCGGCCGCCAGCATCGCGCGCGCCGCATCAACGATTACCTCGCCCGCTTCGAGGGTGCCGACCGGCCATTGCCACGGGGCCTGCCATCGCGGCTGTTCGCCTTCGCCACGCTCAACGTCTCGCCGGACGTGCTGCGCGTCATCGCCACCCAGGCCCGCGTCGGCACGCTGCATTTCTACCTGCCCACGCCGACCCGCGCGTACTGGGGCGATTTGCAGACGCTGGCCGAAAAGCTGCGCGGCGGCAGCGACGATCCGTTCGGCGAGGCCGCCGGCGAAAACCCGCTGCTGCAGGCGTGGGGCGCGGCCGGGCGTGACTTCATGGCGGTGCTGGGCAGCTACGAAGTGGTGCACCCGAGCGGCGAGATCGCCGCCTATGCCGACCCCGAGCAACGCACCGGCAGGACACTGGACGAAGGCGGCCTGCGCGACAGCCTGCTGCACCAGCTGCAGGCCGACCTGTTCCACCGCCGCGCCCGGCCTTCGCCGCCGCTGCGTCCGGTGCTGCGTCCGGACGACCCCAGCGTGCAGGTGCACGCCTGCCATACCCGCCTGCGCGAGATGCAGGTGCTGCACGACCAACTGCGCGCGCTGCTCGACGACGAGCGCTTCGACCCGCCGTTGCAACCGCGCGAGATCGCGGTGCTGGCGCCGGACATCGACCCCTACGTGCCGTACCTGGAAGCGGTGTTCGGCGGCCGCGGCGCCGGCCAGGGCCAGATCCCGTGGGCGCTGGCCGACGCCAGCCCGTTGCAGGGCGAGCCGCTGGCCGAGGTGTTCCTGCAACTGCTGGGGTTGCCGGTGTCGCGCTTCGGCCTCAACGAGATCCTCGACCTGCTCGCCAGCCCGCCGCTGGCCGCCGCCGCCGGGCTGGACGCGGCCGCGTTCGAGCGCCTGCACGGCTGGCTGCAGGCCGCCGGCGCGCGCTGGGGGCTGGATGCCGCGCACCGCGGCCAGCATCAGGCGCCGGCCGACGACGCCTGTACCTGGCAGTTCGCGCTGGACCGGCTGCTGCTCGGCCACGCCAGCGGCAGCGAGGCCGACTTGGCCGGCGTGGCGCCGTGGCCGGAGCTGGAAGGCAGCGCGCTGGCCGCGCTCGACGCCCTGATCCGCCTGTTGCGCGTGCTCGCCCGCCACCAGCAGTTGCTGGCCGAGGCGCTGCCCCCGGCGCAATGGCGCGAACGCCTGCTTGCGCTGTTGAAGGCGCTGCTGCCGGAAACCCCGGCCGACCCGGCCACCGCGCGCGCGCTGGAGCGGTTGCGCAAGCTGGTCAACGACTTCGCCGAAGAGGCCGGAAAGGCCGGCTTCGACACCCCGGTGCCGGCCGAGGTGGTGCGCGCGCACTTCGCCACGGTGCTGTCCGAGGCCGACACCCGCGCGCCGCTGCTCACTGGCGGCGTCAGCTTCGGCCGCATGGTGCCGATGCGGCTGCTGCCGTTCCGGGTGATCTGCGTGCTCGGCCTGAACGACGGCGATTTCCCGCGGCGCGATCCGGCCGCCGGCCTGAGCAGGCTCACCGTGGAAATCGCCAGCGGCAAACGCAAGCCGGGCGACCGCTCCACCCGCGAGGATGACCGCTTCCTGTTCCTGCAACTGCTGGCCTCGGCGCAGGACGTGTTCTACCTGAGCTACCTCGGTGCCGATGCCCGCGACGGCAGCGCGCGCGAGCCGTCGGTACTGGTCAGCGAACTGCTCGACGCGGCCGCCGCCTGCCACGACGATCCCGCCGCCGCGCGCCGGGCGATGGTGGTCAGGCACCCGTTGCAGCCGTTCGCCCCGGCCGCGTTCGGTGGCGACGGCGAACCGCGCCGTTTCAGCTACCAGCGGCAATGGCACCCGGCGGCCGGCGCCGTCGGTGGCCAGCGCCAGCGGCTGCCGGCGTGGATCGAGGGCGAACTGGCCGCGCCGCTGCCCGGTGCCTTGCAGGAAACCAGCCTGTCGCTGGATGCCCTGCGCCGCTTCCTCGCCGACCCCGCCGGGCAGTTCCTCGAACACCGCCTCGGCCTGCGCCTGGCCGGCGAGATCGACGCCAGCGACGACATCGAACCGCTGGTGCTGCCGGAAAAGGGCCGCGCGCATTCCTTGCTGCAGCAACACCTGCTCGCCGCGTTGCTGGAAGGTGACGAAGCGGGCCTGTACGAACGCCTGCGCGCCCGCGCGCTGCTGCCTTCCGGCGCGCTCGGGCGGCAGCAGTTCGCGCGCCTGCTCGGGCAGATACGCCCCTGCGCGCAGAGCTACGCGCGCTGGCACGACGGCACCCCGTTGCACAGCCAGCGCTACGAGGTGGAGGTCGACGGCACCCGCGTGCACGGGCGCATCGCGCAAATCCATCCACAGGGCCTGCCGCGGTTGCAGGCCGGCGCGCCGGGCGTGGCCTGGGTGCTGCGCAGCGGGCTGGACTGGCTGCTGGCCAACGCCGCCGGCGAGGGCAGGCCGCTGCTGCAGTTCTTCGACGATGGCGCAGGCAACCACGGCCCGCACGCATTGCCGGCGCTGCCCGCCGGACAGGCGAAAAACGCGCTGAAAGCCTTGCTGCACCTGCGTTTTCAAGGTCTGCAGGCGCCGCTGCCGTTCGCCCCTTATACCGGCTGGGCGATCTACAACGCCGAGGCCGACAAGCGCGAAAAAGCCGGCCGCGACAAGTGGAACGGCAGCGAGCGCAGCTGGGGCGAGCGCAACGGCGAAGCCCTGCAATTGGCCCTGCGCGGCGCCGATCCGTTCGCCTCGGCGGCCACTACCAACAGATTTATCCACAACAGCCTGTTGATATTCACCGCGCTGCGCGAAGGCCGGGTGCTGCCGGAATCGCCGGAAGGGGAGGATCGGGCATGAACGCCGGGCAGCCGTCGCGCGACCCCTACCTCGACCTGCCGCTGTCCGGCCTGCGCCTGATCGAGGCCAGCGCCGGCACCGGCAAGACCTTCACCCTGGCCACGCTGTTCACCCGGCTGGTGGTGGAACGCGGCCTGCGCATGGGCCAGATACTGGCCGTCACCTTCACCGACGCGGCCACGCAGGAACTGCGCAGGCGCATCCGCGAGCGGCTGGCCTTGGCCGCGCGGCTGGTGGACGCCGAACCCGCCGCCGGCGACAGCCCGGAAACCACACTGACCCACGCCATCCTGCAACGCCACCTGGCGCAGGGCGGCGAAAGCGCCGCGCAGCTGGCCCGGCGCCTGCGCATCGCCGCCGAGGAAACCGACCTCGCCGCGATCTTCACCATCCACGGCTTCTGCACCCGCGTGTTGGGCGAACACGCACTGGAAAGCGGCCACGGCTTCGCCATGCCGGAACTGCTGACCAATACCCGCCCGCTGCACGCCGAACTGGCCGCCGACCTGTGGCGCCTGCATGCCGCGCGCGGCGAGGCGCTGGATGCCTTGCTGGGTTTGTGGAAAAGCCCGGAAGCATTGGCCGTCGACCTGCCGGCGCTGGTCGCCGACCTGCCGCTGCTGCCCGCCCCGGATGACGTGGCTGCCGGGCTCGCCCCCGTAGCTGCCGGGCTTGCCCGGCAGACCGCCAACCCCAACGCCGCCCTGCAAACCGTCACCCAAACCCTGCAACACGCCATCACCCAGCACCTGCCCGACGCCCGACAAGCCATCGCCAACGCCTTCGAAAAAAAGCTGTTCGATGGCCGCCGCGCCAAGCGCCCCAGCTTCGATAAAGCCTTCGTGGAACTGGTGGCCGGCAGCGCGCTGGGCGAATGGCCGCGTGGCGACAAACACCACATCGACAAGCTGGCAGCGACCCAACTCAAGCATTTCTGCAAAGAAGGCCAGCAGGCACCGGCCTCGCCGCTGTTCGACGCCTTGCAAGCATGGTTCGATGCCGACGACTTCCGGCAGCAGTGGTTGAAGCGAAAGCGAGTGGAACTGCTGCACCAACTGCGCTTTGAAGCCCGCCAACGCCTCGCCCACCAAAAGCAGCAGTACCGCGTGCAGACCTACGACGACCTGATCGACGGCGTGCACGCCGCGCTGGCCGGCGAGGGTGGCATCGAACTGGCCGGGCGGCTGCGTGCACAGTACCGCTTCGCGCTGGTGGACGAATTCCAGGACACCGACCCGCGCCAGTGGGACATCTTCCGCCGCGTGTTCGCCGAACCGGCGGAAAATGCCGCGCTGTTCCTGATCGGCGACCCCAAGCAGGCCATCTACGGGTTCCGTGGTGGCGACGTGCATACCTACCTGCACGCCCGCGCGCTGGCCGGGGAAGCGCCGCGGCTGGCCCACAACTTCCGCTCGCGCCCGGCGCTGCTGCGCGCGCTCGACGCGCTGTATGCCAACGCCGGCGAACGCGCCTTCCTTGACGACCGCATCCGCTTCGAGCCGGTGCAGCCGGGCGACCAGCGCGACGATGCCGACTATCTGCTCGACGGCGCCCCGGCCCCGGCGCTGACCCTGCACCTGCTCGACCCGGACGACGAAGGCAAGCCGCTCAAGGCCGACGACTCGCGCGACGCCGCCACCCTGGCCTGCGTGGCCGACATCCACCGCGCGTTGTCCGCCGCGCGCGAGGGCCGGGCATTGATTGACGGCGAACCACTGCAACCGGGCGACATCGCCGTGCTGGTGCGCTCGCACAAGGAGGCCGCGCGCATCCAGCAGGCACTGGCGGCGACCGGCATCCCGGCGGTGGCGGCCGGCAAGCACAGCCTGTTCGCCGGCAACGAGGCGCACGAACTGCGCCTGTTGCTGCTCGCCCTGCTGCAACCGGCCGACGAAGGCCGCCTGCGCGCCGCGCTGGCCAGCGTGCTGCTGGGCGAAAGCGCCGCCGTCATCGCCGCGCTGGAGCACGAAGGCGAACGCCAGCGCCACCACCAGGAACGCCTGCTGCGCTGGCGCGAACGCTGGCAGCGCGGCGGCGTGCTGGCGATGCTGTCCGAACTGTGCGCCGAACAGGCGCCGCGGCTGTTGGCATTGGTCGATGGCGAACGCCGCCTGAGCAACTACCTGCAACTGGGCGAACTGCTGCAGGAGGCCGGCCACCGCAGCATCGGCCTGCATGGTTTGCTGGACTGGCTGCAGGCGCGCATCGCCCACGCCGACGACGGCGACGAAGCACAGCTGCTGCGGCTGGAATCGGACGCGCGCCGGGTGCAGGTCATCACCCTGCACAAGAGCAAGGGGCTGGAATACCCGCTGGTCTACCTGCCTTTCGTCGGCATCGACGGCAAGGCCCCGGACACCGATGCGCACAAGACCGTGCACGATGGCGACCGGCGCGTGCTGCACTGGAAGATCGACAAGGATGCCGAAGACTGGAAGGCCGCCAGCCAGCAGGCCGCCGCCGAGGACGCGGCCGAAACCGCGCGCCTGCTCTACGTCGGCCTGACCCGTGCCAAACACGCGTTGTGGATCGCCGGCGGCGCGCTGGCCGGGCTGCCCGAATCGCGGCTGGGGCCGATGCTGGACAAGCGCGACGCATTGGCCGCGCACCCGGACATCCGCATCGTCGAAGGCAGCGTGGCGACGCTGCCGCCGCGCCTGCCGCCCGAGCGCGAACAGGCACTGCCGCCGGTGCGCGACGCGCGGCGCGTGCTGTCGCACGACTGGTGGGTCTACAGCTTCACCCAGCTCGCCCATGCCGAGGCCGGCCACGACACCTCCGCCGCTGCTACCGAGGACAGTGGCGGCGCGACCGACGAGCCGGCACCGCCCGAGGCCGGAACCGAAGCCGATGCGATGGCGCAGCCGGAAGCCTTCGACCCGCGCTTTGCCGGCAGCCGTTTCGGCAACGTGCTGCACGCCGCGCTGGAAAACGCCGACTTCGCCGCCTGGGCCGCTTGGCAGCCCGGCGATGCCGCACCGCAGGGGCAGGGCGACATCATCGCCGGGGCCTTGCGCAAGGAAAGCTATGCCGAAACCGACATCGCCGACGGCGTCGCCCTGCTCACCATGCTGGTCGGCCAGACCCTGACCGTCGCCCTGCCCGAGGGCGGCGCACTGCATGCGTTGGACGAAGGCGAGCGCCGCGCCGAAATCGAATTCCACTTCGCCATGCAGCCGACCGCGGTCCCGGCGCTGCTGCGCGTGCTGCACGAATACGGCGTCGCGCGCGGCCGCCACGGCTTCGGCACACGGCAGCGGCTGGAAGGGTTGATGACCGGCAAGATCGACCTGACCTACGTGCGCGACGGCCGCTGGTACGTGCTCGACTACAAGTCCAACCGTCTGCCCGGCTACGCCCCGGCGCAGCTGGAAGCGGCCATGCGCCACAGCGAGTACGACCTGCAGGCGCTGATCTATACCGTGGCCCTGCACCGCTGGCTGCGCTTCCGCCTCGGCGACGGTTACGACTACGCCCGCGACTTTGGCGGCATCCGCTACCTGTTCTGCCGCGGCCTGGACGCCACCCGCAGCCCGTCGCCGGGCCTGTACGCCCACCGCTTCGCCCCGGAGCTGGTGCAGGCCGTGGACGAACTGTTCGCAGGCGGCAAGCCTTCAAAGCCCCTCTCCCCCCGGGAGAGGGGTTGGGGTGAGGGGCAAACGGAGTCAGTGGGAACCGAACCATGAATTTGCTGACCGCTCTCACCAAAACCCAAGTCCTTCGCCCACTCGACCACGCCCTCGCGCAAAGCCTGCGCCGCCTCGACCCAACCACCCCGGACGAAGTACTCGCCGCCGCCGCCCTTGCCTCGCTGGCCGTGGCACAGGGCCATGCCGGTTTCGACCCGACGCAACCGGCACGGCTGGTCGAAGCCCCGTTGCCGTGGCCCGAACCGCAAGCATGGATCGCACAACTGCGCGCTTCGCGCTGGGTGGCGACGCCGGACGACGACAGCGCCGAGGCCGAACAAGCCCCGCTGGCGTGGGAACACGGGCTGCTCTATCTGCGCCGCTACCGCGAATACGAACGCCGCCTCGCCCGGGGCCTGCAACGCATTGGCGCAGCACAACTCGACCAGACCGATGTGGCCGCACTGGCTCCGTTGTTCGCACAGTTGTTCGATGTGGCAGCGAAGCCCGCTTCCACCCCCTCCCTTTTCGGCGAAGCCGAAAGGGGAGGGGCAGACCATCAGGCCCGTGCCGCCGCCCTCGCGCTGCGCCATGCCCTGCTGCTGGTCACCGGTGGCCCCGGCACCGGCAAGACCACCACCATCGCCCGCCTGCTGGTGCTGCTGGCCGCACAGGCCCGCGCTGGCGGCCAGCCGCCGCCGCGCGTGGCGCTGGCCGCACCCACCGGCCGTGCCGCCGAACGCATGGCCGAAAGCCTGCGCAACGCCGCGCAGCAACTGCCGCAACTGGGCGTGGCCCCCGCACTGTGCGCGCAACTGCCCACCACCGGCACCACCCTGCATCGCCTGCTCGGCGTGATCCCGGATTCGCCGCGCTTCCGCCACCATGCCGACAACCCGCTGCCATTCGACGTGGTGGTGGTCGATGAAGCCTCGATGATCGACCTGCCGCTGATGGCCAAGCTGGTCGAGGCCGTCGCCAGCGGCACCCGGCTGGTGCTGCTGGGCGATCCCGACCAGCTGCCCTCGGTGGAAGCCGGCGACGTGCTCGGCGCGATCCTGCGTGCCGCCGGTGATGGCGAGGCGATCGCCCCGGCCGATGCGCAGGCCCTGCAACCGCTGCTCGGCGAATTGCCGGCCACCCGCGTTCCCGCGGCCGGCGCCTTTGCCGGCACCCGAGTGCACCTGCACCGCGGCTACCGCCAGAGCGATGCCCTGCAATTGGCCCCGCTGGCCGCCGCCATGCGTGAAGGCGACGCCGCCCGCGCGCTGTCGCTGCTGCGCAGCGGCGAACTGCCCGGCGTGCATTTCCACGAGAACGAAGGCGATCCATTGCAAGCCTGGCGCGAACCGCTGCAACGCTACTGGGACGCACTGGCCGCCGCGCAGACCCCGGCGCAGGCGCTCGCACTGGCAAGCCGCCTGCGCCTGCTCACCGCCGTGCGCGAAGGCCCGCAGGGTGCGCGCGGCCTCAACGCCCGCATCGAGGAACTGCTCGGCGGCGCCACCCCGCGCGGCGGCGCGCCGGCGCACTTCCACGGCCGCCTGCTGCTGGTCACCGAGAACAGCTATCGCCACCGCCTGTTCAATGGCGACGTCGGCATCTGCCTAAGCGATGGAACCGCCCGCACCACCACCGCCTGGTTCCCCGGCGACGACCCCGACCACCCGCGCCCATTCCACCCGGCCGCGCTGCCGGCGCACGAAAGCGCCTTCGCCATGACCGTGCACAAGGCGCAGGGCTCCGAGTTCGACGAGGTATGGCTGCAACTGCCACCGCGCGACAACCGCGTGCTCAGCCGCGAACTGCTCTACACCGGCATCACCCGCGCCCGCCATGCACTGCATCTTGCCGGCGATGCCGGGGTGATCGAGGCCGCCCTGTCGCGCCACGCCAGCCGCCTCTCCGGCCTTGCGCGGCGTCTGGGCCATCACCCGTAGGAGCGCACCTCGGTGCGCGATGGAACCTCACTGGCCAGCCTCTGGCACAGCAAGCCGTGCTCTGCATGACCGGCCATTCGTGCTCTTGTCCATCAGTAGCACATATGTGCTACTTTGATTCGGAATCACTGATCCGACGGAGTAGCTCTTGAGCACCACCACCATCCGCCTGCCCGACGATCTGAAGGCCCGTGTCGCCGAAGTGGCGAAAGAAGCCGGCATGACGCCGCATGGTTTCATCCTGGAAGCGATAGCCGAGAAAGCGGCGCTGGCCGAACGCCGCGCCGACTTCGAAGCCGAGGCGGAGCGACGCCATGCCGGGATCGCCGCGTCGGGTAAAACCATTCCCTGGGACGAGATGCGCAGCTATCTGGAGCGTCGGGTGACGGGCCAGGCCGCCCGGCGCCCTGCTGTTCGCAAGCTGGCGAAATAGCAGTGACGCGGATTGAACTGGCGCCGGAGGTCGGGGAGGATTTCGAGCGCATCCTCGCCCATCTCGAACAGCACGATGCCGGGCAGCGTATGGCAAGGGTGGGCGCAATCATCGAAGCGATCAACGTACTCGAGACCAGCCCGCTGATCGGCCGCCCCTGCAGCAAGGACATGCGCGAACTGGTCATCGGTCGCGGCGCACGCGGATACGTGGCCTTGTACCGTTATGTCGCCGGCATCGACACCGTGCTCGTGCTTGCGATCAGGGCGCAGCGCGAAGCCGGGTTCGTGCGCTGAATCGGACTCAGTCCGCGATGCCGGCCGCCGCCACCCACGGCTCGCGCTGCAAGCGCTCGGCAAGGTAATCGATCAATCGCTGCACCCGCGCCGGGCGGCGCAGGCCGGGTGGGGTGACGATGTGCAGGGCGATGGGTTCCCCCTGCCAGTCGTCCATCGCCATGGCGCCCGTGTCGCCCACGGTCAGTCGCCTTGTCGTCCCGGCATCATCAGGATCACCAATGGCGCGCATGCAGCCTGCGCACAACCCATCAGGCGTGTTTCATCGCCACTGCGCCAGATGCTGGTGGCGGCGGCATTGATCTCGAACTCCCACACCTTTCCCTCGGCCTGAGCTTGCCCCTTGATTGAACATGGCAGCCAGTCGTAGTCATGCAGCTGTCCTTCGCGCAGCCTCGTACTCAGCTGGAACAGCGAGGCTACCTGCTGCTTGTCCAGCGACCATGTCCGGCAGGCCGCCTCTTCGCTGGCCATGTGCGGGGTACCGGGCGCGGGTTGATAGACCGATGTCGAGACTTCGATGACGTTGAAGGGTGCAGGGATGTCATCGATGCGGGCCGGCTGCTGGCATGCCGGGAGTATCGGGAGCAGGAGCAGGAGGCAGGGCCGGCGCATACAGGTCAGCACCCTCGCCGGGCGTTTTGCGCGAGATGGCATCGTGGTGATAAACGTCATGGTCAGTCAGTCCGAAGTTGCGTTGCAGGATGCCTACCAGTTGTTGGATCGAAGCGGTCTGCTCGGGCGTCGGGGCTTCCCAGGTCCGCGTGGCCGGGACGTAACGGGCGACGACCTCGATGCCGAGGCTGTCGCCATTGGTGGGGTAGCGCTCGGGATAGGGACGGGTCGCTTCCACGCGGCTGACGGCCTTGACCGCTCCGGCTCGCCATTCCGCCTGGCCGGCACGTGCATGTTCAAGCTCGCGTTGGTCCCCGGGGACGAGGGTGCCCTCCACTTCTCCTCGTGAACGGATGGCTCCCACATGCCAGGCCTGTCGGTCCACGCGGATGGTCTGGTGGATGGTGCCGTCCTTGTCGATCAGGAAATGCGCACCGGTGCCGCCAGGACCGGTGCGCCATGCGTTCAAGGTGCTGGCGGCGCTGCCGGATTCGGTGCGGTGCAGGACGATGCCGTTTGGCCGGGGCATCGCGCCATGCTGGATCTGCGGGACGGGGGTGTGGAGGATGCCCGGATCCGTCAGGAAGCCGTCCTGCCCAACACTGGTTTTCAGTCCGTAGGCCGACAGCGATTGCCGGGCCGGACGATTGGCGCTTTCCAATGAAGTACGGAAGCGGAATGCCGCCGGATCGGCGCTGTGGCTGTGGTATCCCTCTCGCGGCAAGGCGAACAGCGAGGGCTGCGGGGCAGCCGGGTCACCGGCAATTATCCGGTCGATGTCCCGGGCGTCGATATGTGGCTGGCGGTTGCGGATGTCCGCATACAGCGCGGCTGCGAGGTTGGCGCCATGTTCCGGGCTCCAGCGCTGCAGTTCCCGTACACCATCCAGGATGCGTTGGTACATCGCGTGATCCGGGTGCAGTGGGTCATCGGGAAAGCGCGTTGCAGGTGCTTCAGCCATTGGGATCCCTCCTTGGGTCGATGGCGGCCGAGGCCAAGCAGATATCACCCGCGGTGGGTACGGTCAAACTTCAATCATTCCGGATGTCGCCGCCCGTTGCCCACGGCTCGCGTTGCAGGCGCTCAGCGAGATAGTCGATCAATCGCTGCACCCGCGCCGGCCGGCGCAGGCCGGGCGGGGTGACGATGTGCAGCGCGATCGGTTCCACCTGCCAGTCGTCCATCGCCGTTTCCAGCCTGCCGTCGCGCAGGTCTTCCCAGACCAGGAACTCCGGTTGCAGCGCCAGCCCGAGGCCGTCGCGCAGGGCGGCGGCGAACACCTCGGCGTTGTTGGCCTGCAACGCCCACGGCACGGTCTGCGCGAACTCGCCGTGGCGGCGGTGGCGGAAGCGCCAGCCGTTGCCGCCGCGGGCGAGGCTGTAGTGGAAACCGCGGTGATGGGCGAGGTCGCGCGGGTGCTTCGGCCTGCCGTGCTCGGCGAAATAGGCCGGTGCGCCGACCAGCAGGATGCTCACCTGGCACAGCCGCCGTGCGCGCAGGCTGGAATCGGCCAGCGTGGCGATGCGCAGCGCCAGGTCGAAGCGTTCGGCCACCAGGTCCACCTGCGCGTCGCCCAACTGCACGTCCAGTTCCACCTCCGGGTATTGGCGCATGAAGTCCGGCAGCAGCGGCGCCAGCCGCGCCACACCGAAGGACATCGGCGCGGCCATCCGCACCCGCCCGTGCAGGGTGGTGGAGCGATCGACCACCTCGGCTTCCACCGCCTCGCCCTCGTCGAGGATGCGCGTGGCGCGCTCCAGCGCCGCCTCGCCGGCGGCGGTCAGCGACATGCGCCGCGAGGTACGGTGGAACAGGGTGGTGCCGATGCGCGTTTCCAGCCGGGTGATGGCCTTGGACACGGTGGCCTGCGACAGCCCCAGCGCTTCGGCGGCGCGGGCGAAGGAGCCGGCCTCGGCGACCTTGGCGAAGATCGCCCAGGCTTCCAGATCGGGGAGCGGGTTCATGGTGGCAGCCCTGGTGGGTCTGTAGATCATCGCACGAATGGAAATGATGCATTTCCATTCATTCCATTCCATCGATAGTGGCGCCTGCCTAGACTGGCCCCCATCGCAACCACCCATGCAGGAGAACGCCATGATCGAGCGTCGCCCGTTTGCCAGCCTTGGCGGTGCCAACCACGGTTGGCTGGATGCCAGGCACCACTTTTCCTTCGCCCAGTACCACGACCCGGCGCGCCTGCACTGGGGCGCGCTGCGGGTATGGAACGACGACACCATCCAGCCCGGCACCGGCTTCCCGCCGCACCCGCACGCGGACATGGAGATCGTCACCTACGTGCGCGAAGGCGCCATCAGCCACCAGGACGACCAGGGCAACAAGGGCCGTACCGAGGCCGGCGACGTGCAGGTGATGAGCGCCGGCAGCGGCATCCGCCATGCCGAATACAACCTGGAGCCGGGCGTGACCCGCATCTTCCAGATCTGGATCATCCCGGACGCGCGCGGCGGCGCGCCGTCGTGGGGCGCCAAGCCCTTCCCCAAGGGCGAGCGCTCCGGCCGCTTCGTCACCCTGGCCAGCGGCATGGCCGGCGACGACGACGCACTGCCGATCCGCGCCGACGCCCGCGTGCTGGGCGCGACGCTGAAGGCCGGCGAGAGCGCCGAATACCACTTCGGCGACAGCACCCGCCACGGCTATCTGGTGCCGAGCAGCGGCAAGGTGGAAGTGGACGGCGTGGTGCTCGACGCCCGCGACGGTGCGGCCATCACCGATGTGCACAGCATCCGCGTGCGCGCGCTGGAAGATGCCGAGCTGGTGCTGGTGGATACCGCCGCCTGAGCGGCAGCATCGCCGCAGGCGCGGATGAAGCAATGGCTGCAAGTGGGCAGTCCGTCGCAGGTGCGGCGGCTGCCTTTGCCGCCATACTCCGGTGCTACTGCCACCGTTTCGTATCGCAACTACATGCGCGACTTTCTCTACTACGCATTGCTGCTCCTGCTGGGATTCGCCTGGTACCGGTTCGGACAGCAGCAGCTCCGAAAAGAACCCTTCGACGAAAACGGCGCACCTACCCAGGGGCTGGTGGGGCCGGTGGGTTTCCTGATGACGACGGGCGTGGCGGGCTATTGCCTGTTCGCCGTCCTGCGCGCATTGGTGCGAGGCGAAGTGCCATGCGTCGGCAAGGGCTGCGCCGGGCAGGTCTATACCTTGGCCACTAATACAAGTGCGTACTGGGCCAACGTCTTCTTCATGGTGTGGTTGGTGCTTGCCCTGGGCTATGCGTTGTACGTGACGCTGAAGATCTGGTTCCGCAAATAAGCCGCGATGCGGCTGTAACTGCTGTGATTCGTATCGCTTCCGGTTTGGTCGAGAATTACCGGAACGAGCACGAGGTGCATTTTCGCCACGAGCAACCGCTCAGGTTCCCAGACCCAAGAAGTCGTGCAGCCGTTGCAGCTCGTCGTCCAGCGCCTGCTTGAACCCGGCATCGCGCGGTGCACGGCCCGCCACGTAGCCGAGGTCGTGCTGCAAGCACCCATCGACGACCTTCAGGTTGCCCCAGCCAATCACTTCATCGCGCCACAGCAGCGGCAGCGCGTAGTGGCCGCGCACGCGCTTGTGCGCCGGGGTGTAGGCCTCGAAGCGGTAGGCCCAGCCCCACAGCAGCTCGAAGCGGCGGCGGTCCCACACCACCGGGTCGAACGGCGCCAGCAGGCGCACCTGCGACGGGATGCGCCAGCCGCGCGCCGGGTCTTCGTCGCCGGGCCAATGCCAATCCACGCCATCGATGCGCGCATGCGCGAGCCACTGCTTCGCGCGCGCCAGCGTGGCCCGGCGCAGGTCCTGCCATTGCGGCGCGGCGCCGGCCAGCATGTTGACCAGCTGCGACAGGCTGGCCGCCGGCAACGGCGCGTATTTCCGCACCAATGCATCGGCCATCGCATCCATCGCGGATTGCGGGTCGGTGCTGGCCTGCCACGGCATGGCCAGCGCATAGACGCGGGTGCCGCTGTCACGGCGGACCACGTCGAGATGGCTGCGGTAGTGCAGGCCGTCCAGCAGCTCGGTGGACAGGCGGCTGTTGCCGCCGAACCAGTTCCGCACCGGGCCGTGGCCCAGCGCGGCGTCCACCTCGGCCGGATGGGCCTCGCCAAGCCGTTCGACCTCGGCCAGCACCGCATTGGCCAGTTTCCAGCGCGGCGTGTCCCACACGCGGCGCGCGCTGCGCGGGTGCATCAGCGCGCGCAGCGCCGGGGTGAGGAAGCCGTAGTTGATGAAGAAATCTTCCTGCAGCGGCAGCCGCGGGTAACGGCGTTCCAAATCACCAGCACGGTAGCCCTTGACCCGGTGGCGCAGGGTCAGGTCCTGCGCGCGGGCGGGTGCGCGCAGCGGGTCAGCCTGCACGAAGCCGCCGAGCCGCTCGACGGCGGCCATCAGCGTGGTGGGCGGGAACAGGCTGCGGGCGACGGCGTGGCGGCGCAGCGCGGCAAGGTCGAGTCGGGCAGGCATGGGGCAGGTGCGGCGCGGTGCGTTATCCGCGACGGGCGGCTTCGATCTTCGCGATGTCGATCCGGGTCATCTCCATCATCGCCTCGAACGCGCGCCTGGCCGCCGCCGGGTCGGGATCGGCGATGGCGGCGGTCAGCGCGCGCGGGGTGATCTGCCATGACAGGCCCCACTTGTCCTTGCACCAGCCGCAGGCGCTGGGTTGGCCGCCGTTGCCGACGATGGCGTCCCACAGGCGGTCGGTCTCGGCCTGGTCGTCGGTGGCGATCTGGAACGAGAACGCCTCGCAGTGCCGGAACGCCGGCCCGCCGTTCAGGCCGAGGCAGGGGATGCCGGCCACGTTGAACTCCACCGTCAGCACGTCGCCCTGCTTGCCGGCCGGGTAGTCGCCGGGCGCGCGGTGGACGGCGTGGACCGCGCTGTCGGGGAAGGTTTCGGCGTAGAAGGTTGCCGCGTCCAGCGCGGTGCCGTCGAACCAGAGGCAGACCGTGTTCCTGCTGACCATTGCGCAACTCCCGTACCGAGGCGGTGTGAGCGGGAAGACTACTTCAGATGAAAGGAGGCGGTCAGCGCCGTAGGAGCGACGTGAGTCGCGACGCGGTTTTCCCTGCAAAGCCCCGGTCGCGACTCACGTCGCTCCTACGGGGATCAACAGGGAGATGTATTACGGCAACTTCTTGCGGCGTGGGCTGCCGGTGCGCGGGGGTTTGCGTGGGCTAATGGCGTCGTCGGCGTCGGTACTGCCGCCCAGCTGCTCCAGCCACGTCAGCGTGTCGGCATAGGCGATGAAATGCTGCAGGTAGTCGGGGCAGACCTCGCGCATCAGCGCCATCGCGCGGTAGGTCAGCACAGTGGAATGCAGCGGGCCGGCGTCTTCGGGCAGGCCGTCCAGGCATTGCCGCAGCAGGCTGTCGATGCGGATGCGGCTCCACAGCTGCTGGAACTCGTCCAGCAACGGCATGGTCGATGGCTCGGCGGCGGGCGCGGGTTCGCCGGCATCATCGGTGCGCGGTGTGGATGCCGTCTGCGGCATCGCGTCCAGTCGCGATGCGTTTGCCAGTTGTTCCAGCAGCGGCTTGAACGGGCTTGCGCCTGTTTCGACGCCGCGCGTTCCTGCTTGTGGTGGATGGGTGAGCAGGTCGGCATAGGCATCGGCCAGCACCTGCAAGCGTGCATCCAACTGCTTCCGCACGGAGCCCTCGTGCCGTGCCGCATGCTGCGCCAATGCGTCCATCAACGCGAAGCGCGACGGATCGACGCGATCCGCGCCTTGCGCGCGCCACGCATCGAGCCGTGCGCGGATGCCGGCAGTTTCAGCGGGCATCGGCCTTGGCATCGGAGGTGTGGCGCGGGATCGGCGCGATCTCGACGCGGCGGTTCTTGGCGCGGCCGGCTTCGTCGTCGTTGGAGCTGACCGGCTGCTCGGCGCCGAACGCGGCGGCGAACACCGATGCCGACGGCACGCCGTCGGCGATCAGGGTGCGGGTGACGGTGAGCGCGCGCGCGGCGGACAGTTCGAGGTTGTCGGCGAAGCGGGCATTGCTGGCGCGCACCGGCTGGTTGTCGGTGAAGCCGCTGACCATCAGGATTTCCTCGCGCGCGCGCAGGTAGTCGCGCAGCGGGGCGGCGATGCTCTGCAGCAGTTCGCGGCCTTCCGGCTGCAACTGGTCGGAGTTGAGCGCGAACAGCACGCTGCCGCTGATGCCGATGCGGCCATTGATGACGGTGACGCGGCCGGCGGCCAGTGGCGCGGCCAGTGCTTCTTCCAGCGACTTGAGCTTGGCCGCCTCGGCCTGCCGCTGCTGCACTTCTTCATCCAGCTTCTTGTGCAGCAGCAGCTGGATGCCGATGACGCTGGCCAGGATCAGCACGAACGCGCCCAGCAGCACCGACATCAGGTCGCCGAACGCGGCCCAGGTGGTCGCGCTGGACTCGGCGTCGAACTCGATCTCGTCGCTCATGCGCCCGTGGCCCCCTCACGCGCGCCGGCCAGTTGTTGCAGCTCGCCGATGATCTGCTTCTGCGAGAGCATGCTCAGCTCGATCACTTCGCGCGCCTGCGCCACGTAGTAGGCCAACTGCTCGTCGCTGCGCGCCAGCGACTTGTCCAGCGCCGCCTCGATGGCCTGCAGGCGTTCGTTCAACGCCGCGGTGGATGCGCCGAACGATTGCACCGCGCCGCCGAACACCTCGCCGAGGCTGGCCACCTCCACCGCGCTGCCGGTGACGTGCGCGGCGGCGGCATCGAGCCTGCCGGCCTCGCTTTCGACCTGCGCGGTGAAGCGGCTGCCGACGCGCTCCAGCAGTTCGGCCGAGGTGGACACCAGCGCGTCGATGGCGCCGCGCTGTTCGTTGGAGGCATGGTTCACCGCGTCGAGCAGGGTCTGCACGGTGTGCAGCAGGCGGCTGCGTTCCTCCAGCGTGGCGGTGTCGCGCACCATGCTGTCGGACAGTTTCTGCCGCAGCTCGGCGACTACTTCGGCAGCGGCGCGCGGCGCTTCCGATGCGGTGGCGACCAAGCGTGCGATCTCGGCCAGCGTGTCGCGGGCGTGGGCCTGCGCCTGTTCGTTGATCGCCTGCGTGGTCTGCGCCAGCGTGTCGCAGATCTGCTGCTGGCGCTGGGCGACCTGCTCGCCGCTGCGTTGCAGTTGCGTGTCGAGCGTGGCGATGCTGGCGTCCAGCGCCTGCGACCAGCCTTGCAGCCGCTGCGCGTCGCGTGCTTCCAGCGTGGTTTGCAGATGCTCGTGCGAGTGCTGCACGGCGTCCACCAGCGTGCGCGCATGGCTTTCAAACGTGGCCGACGCGGCGGCCAGCGCCTGTTCATGGCGCTGCGCCAGTGCGTCGTGCGCTGCGTGCTGCTGCGCCAATGCGTCGCCCCATGCGCTGGCGGTGCGCGCGGTGTTGTCTTCCAGCCGCGTGGCGACGCCATCGAGCAATGCCGCCGAGCGCTGCTCGAAGGTGCCGGTGAACTGGTGCAGCGCCTGTTGCAGGCCGTCGGTCAGCGCGGTGTTGCCACGCTGCTGTTCGGCAATGGCGGCGCTCCAGCTTTCGCGCGCGGCATTGGCGGTGTTCTGCACGGTGGCGTTCAGGCCGGCCAGTTGCTGCTGCACGGCGCTTTCGATGGCGGCGTGCAGCACGTTGGCGCGTTCGGCCAGCCTGGCCATCGTGGTTTCGACCACCGGTTGCAGGGCCGCGCCGACGGCGTTGGCCTGCTGGGCGATGCCCTCGCGCAGGGCGTGTTGCAGGGTGCCGGCCAGTTGCGTGTAGGCCGCTTCGCTGCGCTGGTGGAACTGCCGCTGGTCGGCATGCAGGCGTTCGCCGCTGCTTTGCTGCTGGCGTTCCAGCGTGTCGGCCAGCGTTTGCAGGCGCTCGACCAGCACCGGCATCAGCGCATTTTGTTGTTGCAGCAGGTGCAGGGTCTGCCCGTGCTGGAAGGCGCGCGAATGCTGCGCCAGATGCGCGGCGATGCCGGCATCCAGTTGTTGCACCGCTTGTGCGCGTTCGCGGCGCAGCAATGCCGACAACAGGCCCAATGCGGCGGAAGTCGCTACGCCGGCAATCGAGGTGCCGAACGCGAAGCCCAGGCCCTTGACCGGCGCGGCCAGCGAGCTGCGGATGGCGTCCAGGTCGGTCGCGCTTTCCAGCGCCATGCCGGTGCCGCGCAGCGTCGCCATCATGCCGAGCAGGGTGCCGAGCATGCCCAGCAGCACCAGCAGGCCGACGAGGTAGGGCGTCAACGCGGGGGCCGGCAGGCCGATGCGCTCGCCCTGCGCGCGCAGGCGCACGGCGTTGCGCAGGCCCGGGTGCAGGCGCGACAGCCAGCCGTCGAGGTTGCCGGCGGCCTCGTCGATGGACGGCAGCGCCTGCGCCAGCGTGGCGGTGGCCTGCCGGTAGCGCAGCAGTTCGTAGGCACCAACGAGATAGCAGGCGGCGATGACCGTGGCGACCACCGCCGCCAGCGGATGGGTGCCGGCGTAGCCGATGCCGATCCAGCACACGGCCAGCAGGCCGGCGAGGAAAACGAGGAGGACGATGAAGTTTCTGGGCATGGATGCGGGTTACCGGGTGCGCAGCGCTGCGAGCAGGCCGTCGATGGGGTGGAAGCGGATCTCCAGTTCGGCCAGCAGCGCGCTGCGCATGTCCTGGCGGAAGCGCGCCAGCCACGGGCCGGCGGGAGTCGCGGGAGTGTCGTCGGCCGATGCGTCGGCATCGGCGGGGTCGGGTGCGCCGGCATCGCGCAGGCGCTGGAAGTGCTGGCCGAGCAGGCCGGGGACGATGGCCAGCAGCGCCTGTTCACGCGGGCTGAGGGTGGCCTCCATCACCGCGTCCACCTCGGCCAGCCGCGCCTTGGCCGGCGACTGCCGGGCGAGCATGTCGCGCATTTGGCCGCGCAGCTGGCCGGTGGCCGCCTGCATCGCGCGCTGCATGGCCAGGCAATGCTGGCGGTAGGGCAGGAAGCTGGGGTCGATGGCCGCCGCGCTGGCGTCCTTGCGCCTGGGCGGGGCCAGGTCGATGTCGGCGTCGATGGCGTCCAGCAGGCTGCGGCGCACCCGCGCGCATTCGGCGTCGTGGGCGTCGTCGAAATCCGCGCCGGCCCCGGCGTCGGGCAGGCGGCCGTCCAGCGCGCGCGACAGGGTGATGGCGCGGTTCCAGTCGAACCACTGCGCCAGCCGCTCGGTCAGCACCGGTGGCGTGCGGGGCAGGTCTGCGTCGCCGAAGCGGGCCAGCAGGCGAATGAACGCCGGGCCCAGCACGGGCGCCCGTGGGGAAGCTTTCGCCATTGTGCCGACTGGGGAAAACCGCGGATTTTACACGGCAACGGGGGAAGGCGGCCGGGCCGGGGGACCTGCCTGCCGTGGCAGGCACGGGGTGCGGCAGGATGCCGCAGTGTTGTTAATGATTCGTATTTGATACAATTCGTGACATCAGCCGCTGCGCCCGCAGTCAGCCAACTTCTCCTTCGATCAGGTTGGCTTCCGTGCGCTCCCTCCCCCCCACTTCCGCTTTCCGGCCGGCCATGCTGTCGCTGGCCGTCGCCCTGTCCCTGTCCTCGTTCGCCGCCGGCGCGGCGTCGCCCGAAGCCGCGCCGGCGGCCGACGCGCAGACGCTGGACACGGTGCAGGTCAACGCCTACCGCGTCACCACCCACACCTCCGGCGCGACCAAGACAGATGCGTCGATCGCCGAGACCGCCAAGTCGGTGTCGGTCATCGCCCGCGAGGAGCTGGACGCGCGGGGCGTGCAGAACCTGAACGAAGCCATGCGCTATGTCGCCGGCGTATCGCTGGAGAGCAGCGGCATCGACAACCGCGTCGATGATTTCCGCATCCGTGGCTACGATGCCGGCAGCTGGAGCAACAACGTCACCATCGACGGCATGCGCGCGCCGCAGGGCAGCCAGTGGAACCGCAGCATGGTGGACAGCTGGAACCTGGAGCGGGTGGAAGTGCTCAAGGGACCCTCGGCGGTGATGTACGGCCAGGTGGCTCCGGGCGGCATGGTCAACCAGGTCAGCAAGACGCCCGAGCCGGGGCAGGCGCAGGTGGTGCGCGTGGGCATCGACGGCAATGGCCAGTACAACGCCGCTTTCGACGTCGGTGCCGGTACCGCCGATGACCACCACCTGTTCCGCCTCGTGGGCCTGTACCGCGACGGCCAGACCCAGATCGACCACACCGAGCAGCAGCACTGGTTCCTCGCCCCCAGCTACACCCTGCAACTGGCCGAGCGCACCCGCCTGACCCTGCTGGGCCTGTACCAGAAGGACGATGGCGGCTCGACCTACCAGTTCCTGCCGATGGACGGCACGCTGCTCCCAACACAATACGGGCGGATGAAGAACACCACCTTCATCGGTGAGCCGGGCTGGAACACCTTCGACCGCGACATCTGGACCGCCGGCTGGTTGTTCGAGCATGGCTTCAATGACCACTGGACGTTGAGCCAGAGCGCGCGCTACACCCATGTGGAATCGGTGTTCCGGACCGTCGTCACCAGTGGGCCCCTCAATGCCGATGGCCGCACCCAGAATCGCCGCGCCACTTGGGGCGAAGGCGAATCGAAGGGAAAGACCGTGGATACCCGGTTGACCGGGAAATTCGCCACCGGCGCGGTTGAGCATACGGTTCTGCTGGGCGTGGATTGGCAAAGAGCCGACTGGGAGGGCGCGCGTGGAGCAATGCTCAACCCCGCCAGCATCGACATCTTCAACCCGGTCTACAGTGCCTATGCTCCGGTCACCACCGGCATCGGCTACTCCGGCGGCGTCAACGAGCAGACCGGTGCCTATCTGCAGGACCAACTGGCACTGGGCAAGTGGCGCTTTACCGTCGGCGGTCGCTACGACTGGACCGATGACGATACGTTTACCCGCAGCTACAACGCGGTGACCGACGTTTCCGGCCCGACGATACCCACGCGGGTGGAGAATGAAGCCTTCACCGGCAATGCCGGCCTGCTGTACGTGGCCGATAACGGCCTGTCGCCGTACCTGAGCTACTCCGAATCGTTCCAGCCGTCGGGTTCCAACGCCAACATGAGCTGGGACGGCAGCCCGTTCGATCCGGTCACCGGCAAGCAGTGGGAGGCCGGCGTGAAGTACCAGCCGGCTGCATTCGATGGCCTGCTGACCATGTCCGCCTACGATTTGCGGCAGCAGAACATCCTTACCAACGACCCCTTGCATGTCACCGGTTGCGGCATGGCCGGGACAAGCCAGTGCCAGGTGCAGGACGGTGAGGGTCGGGTGCGTGGCATCGAACTGGAGGGACGCGTCACCCCGCTGGAGGGCTTCAGCGTGATCGGCGCGGCCAGCCGCATGGATTCGGAGATGATCCGCAGCAACAACGGCTATGCCGGCAAGCAGTTGCCGATGGTGCCGGACTGGACGGCGGCATTGTGGGGCGACTACACCTTCCGGGAAGGGGCGCTGTCCGGCCTGAGCCTGGCCGCCGGCGTGCGCTACAACGGGCGGAGCTACGGTGACAGCGCCAACCTGTACCGCATCCCGTCCTACACGTTGTGGGATGCGGCCATCCGCTACGACGCCGGCCAGCATGGTGCGGTGGCCACGCAGTTCGCCATCAACGTCAGCAACGTGGCGGGCAAGACCTTCGTGTCCACCTGCAGCGGTACCTCCTCGTGCTTTTACGGCACGGGGCGCACCATCACCGCCAGCGCGCGTTTCAGCTGGTGATGCGCATTGCCTGCACCGGCCTGGCGCTGCTGCTGGGCGTGGCCGCAATGGCCACGCCTGCGGTCGCGCAGCCGGGCCGCGCGCGCCCGGTGGGCACCACCGTGGCCGATGCCGAGGTACCGGGCTGGCGCTGGCAGGAAACCCGCGTCACCTCGACCGACGGCCTGCGCCCGTACCGTGTGCGGGTGGCGGTGCCGGAGCGGCCTGCACCGGCCGATGGCTTCCCGGTGGCCTACCTGCTCGACGGCAATGCCGCACTGATGGCGACCGATGCGGCGTTGCTGACGCGGCTGGCGGCGGCGCCGCGGCCGCCGGTGATCGCTTTCATCGCCCATGACAACGGCCTGCGCATCGACGGCGATGCACGCGCGTTCGACTACACCCCGCGCCGCCCGGGCGATGAGGCAGCGCAGCGCGACGTGCTGGGTGGGCGACGCACCGGCGGTGCCGATGCGTTCCTTGCGCTGATCGAACGCACCATCGCCCCGCAGGTGGAGGCAATGGCGCCGATCGACAGCAGCCGGCGCGCGCTGTGGGGCCACTCCTACGGCGGCGTATTCGTGCTGCATGCGCTGTTCACGCGCCCGGATGCGTTCAACGTCTACGCCGCCGCCGACCCGTCGCTATGGTGGGGCGATGGCCAACTGCTGCGCGAGGAGGCCGGAGCCGTCGCCGCTTCCGACCCGGTCGCGGTGCTGTATCTGTGGGCCGGTGGTGGCGATGCGGCAATGGCTTCGCTGCGCGTGCCGGAGCCGGGTCGCGCCCCGGCCCCGCCGAATGCCTTCCAACGTGCGCGCACCAGCCTGCCGGCCACGGCGACGGAGGACATGGCCGCCCGCCTGCGCGCCCGTGGCCTGACCGTGCACTGGACGCCGCTGCCCGGCCTGTCGCACGGGCAGACGCTGGGCGCCTCGCTGCCGCTGCTGCTGGAGGCGCTGTCCGGCGCCTCCGTTGCCACGCCCTGACCTCCCCCCGCTGCCATGACCCCACGACGCCCTGCCGCCGCGTTCCGTTCCCGCGTTCCGTCCGTCTCCCTCGGGCAGGCGCTGCCGTGGAGGTTGGTGCTGGCCTGCCTGCTTGCTGCAGTGCCGTTCGCCGAGGCATTGGCGGCGGAAGAGGGCAGCGCCATGCCCCCCATGCAGGGCGTATTGAAGCCAGGTGCGAGTGCGCGCCACGCGCTGGACCTGCACGCGGGCGATTACGTCGTCGGCGAACTGCGCGCCGCCGCCGCGCCGGCGTTGTGGCTGGACGATGCCGATGGCCGGCCGCTGCGCCGCCTGCTCGATGCGTGGCAGGCCGGCGAGTTCATGTTCGTCGCCGGCCACGATGGCCGCCATGTGCTGCGCCTGCAGGGTGCAGCCGATGCCAAGGCCCGCTACGAACTGCACGTCACCCGTGTGCTGCCGATGGCCGGGCAGCAACTCGCCACCACGCCGCCGCCACCGCGCAGCCCGCGCCTGCAGGCACTGCGCGAACACCTCGCCAGTGGCGGCGATACCGCGGCGTTCTGGGCGCAGGTCGCGCGCGAGGGTGCACCGCTGGTCGAAACCGTCGATGGCGTGCACCTGGCCACCTTCCTGTGGCGCGGCGCGCGCCACAACGTGCGCCTGTTCGCCGCGCCCAGCGGCGACATCGAGGACCTGCAACGACTGGGTGACAGCGACGTGTGGTTCGCCACCTACGAGGTGCCGGCCGATACCCGCATGTCCTACAAGCTCGCCCCGGACGTGCCGGTGCTGCCCGAAGGGGGCCGCGCCGCGCGCCGTGCGGTGCTGGCCACGGTGCAGCGCGACCCGCTGAACCCGCGCTTCCGGCCTGCCGATGCGCCGGATGATTTCGCCCGCGAATCCATCCTGGAACTGCCCGGCGCACCGCCGCAGCGCGCGGTGCGGCCCGGCACGCACCCCGCCGGCACGATCAGCGCGCATCGGTTGGGCAGTGCGCGATTGGGCAACACCCGCGACATCCACCTGTACCGCTCGCCCGGCTACCGTGCCGGCGATGCGCGCAACCTGCTGCTGGTGGTGTTCGACGGCTACACCTACCAGAACGCGATTCCCACGCCGGTCATCCTCGACAACCTCGTCGGCGAAGGTGCATTGCCGCCGGTGCTGGCGGTGTTCGTCTCCAACCCGGACGCGGATGCACGCGCGCGCGAACTGCCATGCAACCCCACGTTCGGCGACTTCCTCGCGCAGGAACTGCTGCCGTGGGTGCAGGCCCGGGCCGGCACGCTGCCGGCGGCGTCGCGCACCGCGCTGGCCGGGGCCAGTTATGGCGGGCTGGCGTCGGCCTGCGTGGCGCTGCAATACCCGCGGCATTTCGGCAACGTGCTCAGCCAGTCCGGTTCGTTCTGGTGGGCGCCGGACGCGGCACCGGGCCAGCCGGGCGCGGCAGAACCCGAATGGCTGGCCCGGCGCTACGCCGAGGCCCCGCGCCAGCCGATCCGCTTCTGGCTGGAGGCCGGCCGCTTCGAAACCGGGCGCGGCCAGGCCGGCATCCTCGAAAGCAACCGCCACCTGCGCGACGTGCTGCGCGCCAGGGGCTATGACGTGCGGCACCGCGAATTCTCCGGCGGCCACGACTGGTACCACTGGCGCGGCACCCTCGCCGACGGCCTGCTGGCGCTGTTCGCGGCCACGCCTTCCGCTTCCCCCATGACGCCAGCCGACGCCAGCGCCCCCACCTCTGCAAAGGACTATTGAGATGCGCGCATTCCCCCGGCCGGCCCTGCTGGCGCTGGCCATCGTCGTTTCCCTTCCCGCGGCCGCCTCCGCCGAAACCCTGCCGGCCGACGCCGACGGCACCCGCACCCTGGATGCGGTGGACGTGCGCGGCGTGCGCGTGCAGGGCTATGCCGCGCCGGTCACCAACGTCGGCCTGAAGCTGCCGGTGAGCCAGCGCGAGACGCCGCAGTCGGTCAGCGTGCTGACCCGCGCGCTGCTGGACGACCTGGCCGCCGACGGGCTGGACGAGGCGATCCTGTTCGTCCCCGGCGTGGCCCTGCGCCAGTACGACAGCATCGACACCCAGTACATCGCGCGCGGCTTCGAGATCACCGACTACCAGCTCGACGGCCTGCCGGCCACGCTCGGCCGCGCCAAGCCGCGGCTGGCGATGTACGACCGCGTGGAAGTGCTGCGCGGCGCGGCCGGCCTGCTCAACGGCGCCGGCGACCCCGGTGGCGTGGTCAACCTGGTGCGCAAGCACCCGACCGCCGGATGGGTCGGCAACGCCGAGTTCTCCGCCGGTTCGTGGAACCGCTACCGCGTGCTGGGCGACGTCGGCGGCCCGTTGAACGCCGAGGGCAGCCTGCGCGGCCGCGCGGTGGTCGAGCACGAGGACAAGGACCTGTTCCAGCGCGGCGCCGACTACCGCTACACGCTGGGCTACGGCGTGCTGGAAACCGACATTTCCGACGACGGCCGCTTCAGCGTCGGCGTCAGCTACGAGAAGCTGCAGACCACGCCGGTCTGGAGCGGGCTGCCGCGCCACGAAGATGGCCGCGCGCTGGATGTGTCGCCGCGCACCGCACTGGAGCCGGCCTGGCAGGACGTGACCACGCAGGGCCGCCAGCTGTTCGCCGAGCTCGACCAGGGGCTGGGCGAGAACTGGCGCCTGCGGGTGTCGGCGCAGTACGCCAGGGAAAACGGCCGCTACCTGGTCGGCAACGGCTGGGGCGCGATCGCCGACGACGGCTCGGGCTGGTCGATCACCCCGACCCTGCAATACCGCGACTACGGCAACCAGAGCCTGGACGCGGCCGTGCTGGGCGGCTTCCAGGCATGGGGCCGGCAGCACGACGTGATCGTCGGCGCCAACTGGAACCGCAGCAACACCGACGCCAGCGGCCTGGATTTCGCCGAATCGTGGGCCATCGCCGACGTGCACGCCTTCGATCCCCACGCATTGCCGCGCCCCACCCAACTGCTGCAGGACAGCTACTGGAGCGGCCGCTACACCACCACCCAGGAAGGCGTGTACGGCGTGCTGCGGCTGCGCCCGGCGCAGCGCCTGACCGCGTTGCTGGGGCTGCGCTACAGCCGCTGGAACGATGACGGGCTGGAGCTGGAGCCGGTCGCCTGGGTCAGCTCCGACTACGGCGACACCCACCTCGGCGGCTATGCCGGGCTGGTGTACGAGCTGGACGCGCACTGGTCGCTCTACGCCAGCTACGCCGATATCTTCCAGGTGCAGAGCGAGCGCGGCACCGATGGCCAGCTGCCGCCGATGCAGGGCGATGCGCTGGAAGCCGGCGTCAAGGGCGACTGGTTCGACGGCGCGCTCAATGCCTCGTTCGCCGTGTTCGACATCCGCCAGAAGGACCGTGCCCAGCTCGACGCCTCGCAGCTGCCCGGCGCCTGCAACGGCGACAACTGCTACGTCGCCCAGGGCGAGGTGAGCAGCCGCGGCTTCGAGGCCACGCTTGCCGGCCGCATCGCCGAAGGGGTGGACGTCAGTGCCGGCTATACGTGGAACAAGCAGGAGTATTCGCGCGACGCGGACCTGCAGGGCCAGCCGTTCAACACTTGGGCGCCGAAGCAGATGCTGCGGCTGTGGGCCAGCTGGCGGCCGCAGGCCGTGGCGGACTGGTCGTTCGGCCTCGGCGCGAGCTGGCAGACCGAGACCGAGGCCAGTGGCGGCATCGCGCAGCCGGCCTATGCGCTGTGGCATGCGCGCGCCGGCTACCGCTTCGACGCGCGCTGGAGCCTGGCATTGAACGTGGACAACCTGTTCGACAAGGACTACTGGCAGACCGTCGGCCCTACCGGCT
This sequence comes from Stenotrophomonas sp. NLF4-10, assembly GCF_022359915.1. Lineage (NCBI taxonomy): Bacteria > Pseudomonadati > Pseudomonadota > Gammaproteobacteria > Lysobacterales > Lysobacteraceae > Stenotrophomonas > Stenotrophomonas sp. NLF4-10. The sequence continues at coordinate 246,905 of NZ_JAKSEE010000003.1, read as the reverse complement.
GGGGCAACTTCCGCGGCGAGCCGCGCAGCGCCACCGCCACCGTGCGCTACCGCTTCTGACCGGGGCCGGACCATGCCGCATCCGCATCTCCGTCGCACGTCCCGTTTCCGTGGAGTGATCGCATGACCCCGTGGTTGGCCGTCGCCGCCGTGCTGTCGTGCCTGGTCGGCACGCTGTTGTTGTACCTGGCCTCGCCACAGCAACAACTGCGCGCGGCCGGGCCGTGGCCGGTACGGCGGTCGTGGTGGCCGGGCATCGCCTGCCTGCTGCTGTCGTTGCCGCTGTTCCTGCGGGTGCTGGCGCCGGTGGAGGCGGTGGCCGGCTGGAGCGTGCTGGCGATGCTGTTCTGGTCGCTGTGGCCGTTCCTGGGCGCGTGGCGCGCCCGCGTGCGTGCGCGGAGGGCGGCGGCATGAACGACGACGCGCGGGTGCGGCTGCAGAGCCGCCACTGGTTCGGCAAGACGATGGCCGGCGCGGTGCTGGGCTTCGGCCTGGCGCTGGCGCTGTCCGGCCTGTTCGCGTGGCTTGGGCCGGATGGCATCGCCGGGGGCGGCGGCAAGGTCCAGTTCAGCATGTGGCTGATGGCGCCGGTGTGGGCGCTGGTGCTGTCCTTCGTCTACCTGTTCCGCGACAGTCTGCGGGCGTGGTTGTGGCTGGGTGCGGCCAACGCGCTGGCGTTCGCCGCGTTGTGGTGCGTGCGTTGGACGATGGCGTGAGGAGCAGGGCATGAAGATCCGCAGCGACATCATCAAGGTCTACAAGGACGTGCACATCTGGATCGGCATCGCCAGCGGGCTGATGCTGTTCATCGCCTTCTATGCCGGCGCGATCACCATGTTCGAGAAGCCGCTGGAACGCTGGGCCACGCCGCCGTCCACGCTGTCGGCGGCGCCGCCGCTGGAGCGGGCCGATGCGCTGGTCGAGGCGGTGCTGGCCGCGCACCCGCAGGCGGCGGCGCGTTATTTCGTCTCGGTGCAACCGGCCGCCGACCAGCCGGCGCGCGTGTACTGGCAGGAGCGCGGCAAGGGCCGCCGCGAGTTCAAGGAGTACGGCGCCAGCTTCGCCGCCGACGGCAGCCTGCAGGTGGAGCAGACCCGCAAGGCGCCGGTGGCGCAGCTGGTGGACACGCTGCACCAGCTGGTCGGCCTGCCGTTCCCCGACGCGGTGGCGCGGCCGATCATGGGCGCGGTGGCGCTGGCCTATGCGGTGGCGCTGGTGTCCGGCCTGATCGTGCTGTTGCCGACCATCGCCCGCGACGTGTTCGCGCTGCGCATCGGCAAGAACATCAAGCGCCTGTGGCTGGACGTGCACAACGCGCTGGGCCTGTTCAGCCTGCCGTTCCACGTCGTCATCGCGTTGACCAGCGTGGTGTTCGCCTTCCACGACCCGTTCTACGACGCGCAGGATGCGGTGGTGTATCCCAATGGCATCCAGTGGGGCGAGCATGAAGATGCGCCCGCCGGTGGGCGCGTGCTGCTGGCCGCCGAACTGCTGCGCCGGGTGGAGGTGCAGCTGCCGGGTTTCGAGGTGTACGGCTTCGGTTTCCAGCGTGACCAAGAGGGCCACGTCGAGGCCAGCGTGAGCGGCCTTGACGTGCGCCGCGGCACCCGCGCGCGCACCTACATGCAGACCCACCTCGACCCCTACACCGGGGAGGTCGACCCGCACGACCTGCCGGGCCGCATGGAAGGCTGGGACGAGGCGGTCAACGCCTTCTTCGCCCTGCATTTCGGCAGCTTCGGCGGCAACCCGGTGCGCTGGCTGTACCTGCTGATGGGCCTGGCCGGCGCGGTGCTGTTCTACAGCGGCAACCTGCTGTGGGTGGAATCGCGGCGGCGCAAGCGCAAGGGCGCGGAAACGCCGGTGCAGAAGCGTTCGGCATGGGCGCTGGCCTGTTTGACCGTCGGCGTGTCGCTGGGCTGCGTGGCCGGCATTTCCGCCACGTTGGCCGCAGCCAAGTGGTTGCCGGCGCTGGTGGGCGACCTGAAGGCGTGGCACACCGGCATCTACTACGCGGTGTTCGTGGCGGCGGTGGCGTGGGCGTTCGCGCGCGGCGCATCACGCGGCGCGGTGGAACTGCTGGTGGCCAGCGCGGTGTTGACCTTGCTGATTCCCCTGTCCAGTTTGGCCGGCCACTGGAACATCGGCGGCACGTGGAGCCACCCCGGCAGCTGGCCGGTGGACGCCACCGCGCTGCTGGCGGTGCCGGTGCTGCTGCATCTGGCACGCCACACCCGCAGGCGCATGCGGCAAGGCCACAACGACAGCGTCTGGGTGCAATGAACAAACCGCAGAAGCGCACCTTGGTGCGCGATGGAGCTTTACCGGTAGAGCCCCTCGCGCACCAAGGTGCGCTCCTACCCATATGGAGCAAATTGCGGCCGGGCCTCACCGCGCGTGGCGCTTGAGCAGTTCCAGCAACACCTCGGCCTCGGCCGCGCGCCTGTCCGCGTCCTGTTCGGCAACGACGTGCTCACCGAGGTGGCCGGCCATCACTTCCAGCATCAGCCCGTGCATCGCGCCCTTGGCGGCGGCGATCTGCACCAGCACGGCATCGCAGTCCTCGCCGTCCTGCAACGCCTGTTCCAGCGCGGCCACCTGCCCGGCGATGCGCCGGACGCGGGCGAGCAGTTTCTTCTTGTCGCGCAGGGTGTGTGCCATGCGCGGATCATATACCCTATGGGGGTATATGGAAACGCCTGCCCGCATGAATATCGAGACGCTCGCCCGCTCCCGTCGCCACAGCCACGCCTTCAGCGATGGCAATCCCCTGGCCGAACGCAACGCCCGCCGCGCGCTGGCGCTGACCGTGTCGATGATGGTGGTGGAGATCGCCGGCGGCTGGTGGTTCAACTCGATGGCGGTGCTGGCCGATGGCTGGCACATGAGTTCGCACGCGCTGGCGCTGGGGCTGGCGGCGTTCGCCTATGCCTGCGCGCGGCGCTATCGCGACGATCCGCGCTTCGCCTTCGGCACCTGGAAGATCGAGGTGCTGGCCGGCTTCGCCAGCGCGGTGCTGCTGCTGGGCGTGGCCGGGGTCATGGCGTTCGAATCCATCGCGCGCATGCTGCACCCCGGCGCCATCCACTACCGGGAGGCCATCGCCATCGCCGTGGTCGGGCTGGCGGTGAACCTGCTGTGCGCATGGTGGCTGCGCGACCGGCACGACCATCATCACCACGGCCATGACCATCATGCGCACGGGCACGGGCATGGTCACCACGACCTGAACCAGCGCTCGGCCTACCTGCACGTGCTGGCCGACGCGGCGACCTCGGTGCTGGCGATCATCGCCCTGCTCGGCGGGCTGTATTTCGGTGCCTCGTGGCTCGACCCGCTGATGGGCATCGTCGGCGCGGTGCTGGTGTCGGCATGGGCCTGCGGGCTGGTCCGGCAGACCACGCGGGTATTGCTGGATGCGGAAATGGACGCACCGGTGGTGGCGGAAATCCGCGAGGCGGTGGAGCAGGGCGCAGTGCCGGCGCGGATCAGTGACCTGCACGTCTGGCAGGTCGGCCGCGGCCGCTTCGCCTGCGCGATGGAAGTGGTGACCGCGCCGGGCGTGGAGGCCGAGGTGTTCCATCGCGCGCTGTCGGTCCACGAGGAGATCGTGCACGTCACCGTGGAAGTGCGCAGCGCGCCGTAGGAGCGCACCTTGGTGCGCGATGAAGCTTTCCCGGTAGAGCCCCATCGCGCACCAAGGTGCGCTCCTGCGGGGCGCCCTACACGTCGCCGTCGCTGGCCCAGCCTTCGCCGCTGCCGCGCTGGAATACGTTGTCGCCGTCCTGCACGTCGCCGGCGGGGAAGTGGTCCCGTGCCGCCAGCTTCGCGTAGATCGGGGTGAAGTCCGGCGCGGTGGCGGCCATCAGCTGCTCGAAGCCGTCGATGACGAAGTAGGTCTTCTGGAAGGTGTCGATGCGGTAGCGGGTGCGCATGATCCGCTCCAGGTCGAAGCCAATCCGGTTCGGCGCGGCCGACTCCAGCGAATGCAGCGATTCGCCCTTCGACGAGACGATGCCGGCGCCGTAGATGCGCAGGCCCTCGGCGGTGTTCATTAGCCCGAACTCCACCGTGTACCAGTACAGCCGGGTCAGGTTCTGCAAGGCTTCGGGGCCGATCGCGTGCGCCTTGACCCCGCCGCGGCCGTAGGCGGCCATGTAGTCGGCGAACACCGGGTTCATCAGCAGCGGCACGTGGCCGAACAGGTCGTGGAACAGGTCCGGTTCGGCGATGTAGTCGATCTGCTCGGGGCGGCGGATCCACCACGTCACCGGGAAGCGGCGGTGCGCCAGGTGCTCGAAGAAATCCAGTTCCGGCAGCAGCCCTTCCACGCCCACCAAGGTCCAGCCGGTGGCCGCGCCCAGTACCTCGTTGAGCTGGTCGAAGCGCGGGATCATGTGCTCGCTCATGCCCATCTCGTCCTGCGCGTCGAGGAACTCGCGGCAGGCGCGGCCGACCAGCAGCTCGCGCTGGCGGCGGTACAGCGTGCTCCAGGTGGCATGGTCGTCGGCGCTGTAGCCATCCCACGGCTGCTCGATCACGGCGGTGGTGTAGACCGGCACGTAACCCTTGTCGGTCTGTTGGTGTTCGACGCGGCGCGGGGCGGTGTCCATGACGGGGCCTTCCGGTGGAGTGGATTCCCGATGGTAGGAAGCCGGCCGCGCAACAGGTGTGCGAAATTGCGTCGATATGCCGCCGTGGCGCAATATTGTTGCGTCATTTCGATGTTGCGGGGCAACAATAATGGAGTCCATCGCGCTTGACCGCACGGATCTGCGCCTGCTGGCGGAGATCCAGCAACACGGCCGTGCCACCAATGCCGAACTGGCCGCGCGGGTGAACCTGTCGCCCTCGGCCTGCCTGCGCCGGGTGCAGCGGCTGGAGGCCGAGGGCGTGATCGCCGGCTACGGCGCGCGGCTGGAGCCGCGCCGGATCGGCCTGGGCCTGCAGGCGTTCGTGCGGGTGCAGCTGTCCAAGCACGGGCAGGCGGCCATCGACCACTTCGTCGAGGCGGTGCAGCTGTGGGACGAGGTGGTGGCCTGCCACGCGCTCACCGGCGACATGGACTATCTGCTGCACGTCTACGTGCGCGACCTCGACCACTTCTCCGCGTTCCTGCTGGACAAGCTGCTCAACGCCGCCGGCGTGGCCGACGTCAATTCCAGCTTCGTGCTGCGCACGGTCAAGGAGTTCCGCGCGCTGCCGCTGGCGCAGCTCGGGAGGAGTTGAACCGCAGCAGGCGCGCGGATTGATCGACATCATGGTGGCGCTGGCGGCAGGCGCGGAGCATGCCGGCCACACCCCAACGAGAAACCCCCATGTCGATCCGCCTCCTCCCCGTCCTGCCCCTGTTGCTGGCCGCCGCGCCGGCCTTCGCGGCCGATGACGGCGGCAAGCCGCTGCTGGACCTGCGCTACCGCTACGAGCACGTGGAGCAGGACGGGATCGTCCGCGATGCCGATGCGCACACCGCGCGCCTGCGGCTGGGGTACCGCAGCGCGCGCTGGCACGGCTGGTCGGCGCTGGGCGAGGTCGATGGCGTCGCCCACCTCGGCGGCGAGCGCTTCAACGACACCCGCAACGGCCGCGGCCAATACCCGACGGTGGCCGACCCGGATGGGGCCGAACTCAACCAGGCGCTGCTGCGCTACGACGGTGCACGCGGCAACGTGCAGCTCGGCCGCCAGCGCATCAACCTCGGCAACCAGCGCTTCGTCGGCGGCTCCGGCTGGCGCCAGAACGAACAGACCTACGACGGTGCGCTGGCCGAGTGGACGCCGACCGCGCAATGGAAGCTGGCCTACGCCTTCGTCACCAACATCAATACCGTGTTCGGCCCGGACGAACCGGCCACGTCCAGTGCCACCGCACCGGCCAACATCCACGGCGACAGCCACCTGCTGCAGGCGACCTTCGCACCCGCCGAAGCGCTGGCGATCACCGGCTACCACTACCGGCTCGACCTGGAGAACATCGCCGTGGCCGCCGCCGCACCGCGTGGCACCCTGTCCGCCGACACCACCGGCCTGCGCCTGCAGGGCGGCCGCGGCGCGCTCGGCTACGTGCTGGAACACGCACGGCAGGTGGACGGTCACGGCAACCCGTGGGCGCTGGACAGCCGCTATTGGCTGGGCGAAGCCAGCTACGCCGGCACCCGGACCAAGGGCACGGCCGGCATCGAGGTACTCGGCGCCGGCCACGGCCCCGCCGCCAACGGTGCCTTCCAGACGCCGCTGGCCACCAAACACGCGTTCCAAGGCTGGGCCGACCAGTTCGGTACCACCCCGGCCGACGGCCTGCGCGACGCCTATGCCGGCGTGGCGCTGCCGCTGGCCGGTGGCAAGGCGCAGGCGTGGTACCACGACTTCCGCAGCGACCGCGGCAGCTACCGTTACGGGCGCGAATTCGACCTGTCGTGGGAGCGCGCCATCCCGCAGCTGAAAGGCCTGAGCGTGCTGCTCAAGGCCGCGCGTTACCGCAGCAGCGACGACCTGCGTACCAAGGATGCGGACAAGCTCTGGCTGCAAGTGCAATACAGCCGGATGTAGATGCGGGGCTTGCCCCGCACGAAGACTTGCCGGAAGAACGTCATGCTGCAGTGCGCCGGCGCATCAAGCACCTGTAGATGCGGGGCTCGCCCCGCATGGAGGAGCGCCGGGAAGACCCCACGCGGGGCAAGCCCCGCATCTACGGAAAATCAACGCACCGGCGCGGCGCAGTCCTTTTCCTTGCCGCGCAGCTTCTCCAGCCGCGAACGGCTGTCCTGGCAGCGCTGGTATGCCTCGGCCGCGGCGGCGCTGGCGCGGGCCTGCGCGTCGCGCAGCTGTTGCAGGCGCGCCTGCTGCAAGCGCTGCACGCCGGCGCGGATCTGCGGCATCGCCGCCATCGCCGCCTTCTCGCCTTCGAGGATGGCGCGGCCGCGCTGCTCGAAATCGGCCGCGCCGATGTCCAGCACCTGCGGGCGGATCACCACGTCGGCGCGCGCCAGCTCCTGCTCGCCCAGGCGCTGGCCCATGATCGCGATGGACTGGTTGACCGTGCCCAGCAGGCTGTCCGGGCGCTGGCCGCTGGCCTTGCTGGAAATGTCCACGGCGATGACGAACTCGGCGCCGAGCTGGCGCGCGGCATCCACCGGCACCGGGCTGACCACGCCGCCGTCGACGTAGGTCTTGCCGCCGATGCTGACCGGCTCGAACACGCCCGGCACCGAACTGGAGGCGCGCACCGCCTGGCCGACGTTGCCGCGCACGAACACCGCGCGCTCGCCGGTCTCCAGCTGCGTGGCCACCGCCGCGAACGGCTTGCTCAGGCGCTCGGCCGGTTTGTTGTCGACCTGCGCGTTGACGTAGTCCTGCAGCTTGCGGCCTTCGATCAGCCCGCCGGAAAACAGGCGCACGTCGCGAATGCTGGCCTGGTCCAGCGCCACCGCCTTCTGCTGCATCTCGAACGCGTCCATGCCGCTGGCGTACAGCGCGCCGACCACGCTGCCGGCACTGGTGCCGGACACCACCACCGGCTCGAAGCCGTTGGCCTCCAGCATCTTGATCACGCCGATGTGGGCGAAGCCCTTGGCCGCGCCGCCGCCCAGCGCCACGCCGATCTTCACCGGCGCGACCGGCGTGGCCGGAACAACCGGTGTCGCAACCGGTGCGGCGGGCTTGACGTTCCCGCCGCCGCAGGCGGCCAGCAGGCCGAGCAGGGCAAGGGGCAGCAGCAGGCGTGGACGCAGCGGTTTCATCGACGGGCGGCGGGCTCGGGAAAGGGCGAGAGCATACCCGCAACCGGCACAATCGCGGCCAACGGCCACGGCGCGACATGCGGCGTGGCGGCACCGTTTTCATGGCAGGAGGCCGCGTGCGCGGACCGCGGCACGACATCTGGCGCTTCGCCCTGTTCTTCGGCTTCCTGCTGGCGCTGTTCGCCGTGCCGCATGCGTCGGCCTGGTTCGGGCTGGTATTGCTGGTGCCGGTACTCGCTGCGCTTGCGGTGGCGGCGAGCATGCTGCGGGTTGCGATCCGGCGGCGGCGGGCGGCGCGGGTGTTGGCGCGGCAACCGCCGCTGCGGCCCCTGCATGGCCACGAGCGGACGGCGCTGGAGTGGTTCGGGCAACCGCAGCGGATCAGCTGGCGGGCGCCGCGCGGCAGCGTCATCGACCTCGCGGCCGCGGTGCGGGAGGCCGGCCGCGCGCCGGTGGTGCGGCAACTGGAGGGCGCCTGCCGCATCCTCGTGCGTGGCCGGCACCATGACCGCCACGACTTCATCGGCGACGTGGAAGTGCTGATGCTGCCCGGCGCGGACCGCGCGGTGGCCGCCGCCAACCGTGCCGAGGTCCTGCTGTGCGGCGACATCGCCGTGGTGCTCGCGCTCAACGGCCGCTGGAACGTGCGCGAGGCGCGCGCCCTGCTGCGCTGAAACCGGCGCGGCAGGGCCCGGCGACAGCCGTCAGAACCGGTTGTCGCCGTCCAGGATGCGCCCCAGCCCGCCCAGCACCGAGCCCTCGCCGCGGCCCTGGCCGCCACCCTGCGGCGCGGCCGCGTACATGCGCCCGGCCAGGCGCGAGAACGGCAGCGATTGCAGCCATACCTTGCCGGGGCCGGTGAGGGTGGCCAGGAACACGCCCTCGCCGCCGAAGAACATGCTCTTCAGCCCGGCCACGCGGCGCACGTCCATGTCCACGCCGGCGTGGTAGGCGACCACGCAGCCGGTATCGACGTCGATGCGCTCGCCGGCGGCCAGTTCGCGCTCGACCACGCAGCCGCCGGCATGCACGAACACCCAGCCGTCGCCTTCGAGCTTCTGCATGATGAAGCCCTCGCCGCCGAACAGCCCGGTCATCACCTTGCGTTGCAGGTGCACGCCCACCTGCACGCCGCGCGCGCCGGCCAGGAAGCTGTCCTTCTGGCAGATCAGCGTGCCGCCGTGCTCGTCCAGCTTCATCGGGATCACCGTGCCGGGGTAGGGCGCGGCGAAGGCGACCTTGGCCTTGCCCTGGCCGACGTGGGTGTAGAGCGTGGCGAACAGGCTCTCGCCGGTGATCACGCGCTTGCCGGCGGCCAGCAGCTTGTCCATGAAGCCGCCGCCCTGGCCGCTGTGCGAGCCGTCGCCGAACACGGTGTCCATCTGCACCGACGCGTCCTTGAACATCAGCGCGCCGGCTTCGGCAATGGCGCTTTCGCCGGGGTCCAGCTCGATCTCCACGAACTGCATCTCGTGGCCGACGATGCGGAAGTCGATGTCGTCGGCGCGGTTGCCGCGCCCGCCCACCGGCGGGGGCGTCGGCGGCGGTGCCGCCTGTCCGTCGAACTCCGGCAGCGACGCGGCCGGCTGCCAGCCCCGCATGCCCTCGCGCCATGCCAGTGCGTTGCGGTGCGCCTGCGCGTGGCGGCGCGCGGCCTCGTCGTCGAGCGGACCGACGCGGTCGGCCTGGCCGGGATTGTGGAAGTACCACTGGCTCATGGCGGGTTCCTGCTGCGGGAGGTGGGCGCCAAGTCTAACGAAGGACGGAGGCCGCATGCGGCGCGGTTCAACGACCGCCGTGCAGCGCCTCGTGCAACACGTCCAGCAATTGCTCGTTGTCGTCGCCGCGCTGCTCCCAGTACATGATGCCGCCCAGCCCGTTGCGCTTGACGTAGCCGGCCTTGATCGCCAGCGACTGCGGGTCGTCGTAGGTGATGAAGCGGCGCTCGGACGGATTCCACAAATACGGCGCCTGCGCCGCGTCGTCCCAGTGCCGCTGCCAGCCCGGCGCGCCGAGGCGGGTGTGGACGATCTGCTGCCACGTGATGAAACCGCCGTCGCTGGCGAAGCTGCGGTACAGGCCGTCGTTGGCCGGGTCCACGTCACCGAAGGTGCGGCCGTAGAACGGCACGCCGACGTTGATCTTGTCCGCCGGCACGCCGGCGCCGAGGAAGTAGCGCACCGCCGCCTCGGTGTCGCGGTCCTGCGGTGCGGCCAGCGGCGAGCGCGACAGGCCGGCATGGTGGCCGGTGGTCGGGGTCAGGCTGCCGTGGAAGTCGTAGGTCATCAGGTTGATCCAGTCCAGCGACCGGGCGATGCGCGGCAGCTCCAGCCCCTCGGCGAAGCGGCCCTCGGCGGCGGCGATGGTCAGCAGGTAATGGCGCCGGCCTTTGCCCTCGCCGTCCAGCCGCGCGCGCAGTTGCTCCAGCAGCAGGGTGAAGTTGCGACGGTCGCCGGGGGCGTGGCTGATGTCGGCGTCGCCCAGCGTCGGGTACTCCCAGTCGATGTCCAGGCCGTCGAGGTCGAATTCGTGCACCAGCGCGACGCCGCTGTCGATGAAGCGTGCGCGGGCCGCCACGGTAGCCGCGGCCTCGGAGAAGTTGCCCGCGCCCCAGCCGCCGATGGACAGCAGCACCTTCAGCCCTGGGTTGTCCGTGCGCTTGCCGACGACGGCGCGCAGGCGCGCCGGATCGACCGTGTCGGGCAGGTACACGCGGCCGTCCGCCGCGACCTTGGCGAAGGCGAAGTTCACCACGTCCAGCTTGGTGGCCGTCAGTTGCAGCGGCGCCGGGCTGTCCATGACGTAGCCGATCAGGCGCGGCTGCGCCTGTGCGGCGGCGGTGAATGCGAGCAGGGTGGCGGCCAGCAGTGTGTGTAGGCGGAAGCGTGGGATAGGCATGGAAGACCTCGACGAAGCTGGGCGCCCCACTCTAGCCGCCAAGGCGGTCGTCGCCGCACGAGATAACGCCTGAAACCTGCGGTAGGTGCGGGGCTTGCCCCGCACGGTGCTTTGCCGGGAAAGCTTCATGCGGGGCAAGCCCGCATCTACGTGTAGGCACCGGGCTTGCCCGATGCGGGGTGTTCCCCGTGATGCTTGCCCCGTACACGTAAACCTCAACGCGCTTCGGGAGTCTCGATTTTCAGCGCTTCGGCTTCGGTGGCGCAGTCGCGTGGCAGCGGCAGGCCGAGTTTGCGGGTGGCTTCGACCTCGCGCTGCGCGAGCAGCAGGTCGGCGCCGAACTGCAGGTCGTCATGCAGCCGCGCCACCGTCGCCGCCGCCATCGCCTGGCCCTGCTGCACGTCGCTGTACCAGTGCACGTTGCAGACCAGCCGGCTGTGGCCATAGTTGCGGCCGCGCTGGAGCAGGGCGGTGGCGCGCTCGGGGGCGATCTCGGACAGGATCAGCGCCCATGTCCAGCCGATGGCGGTATGCCCGGAAGGATAGGAACCGCTGCCGCGCAGGTGATCCTCCTGCTCGGGCGTGCAGGTGGGCTGGCCGTTGACCATGAACGGGCGCGGGCGCTGGTAATGGGTCTTGGCCGCGCGGGTGGCGGCGCTGGCGTCGATCAGGCTGCGCTGCAGCAGGCGCATCAGCACCGGCGTGTGCCGTTCGTCCACCGGGATGCCCAGCGCGCAGCTGAACTGCTGGGCGCCGTCGGGGAAGCCCAGGTCGGCATCGACGTGCGCCTGGCGGAAGCGCGGGCTGTCGCGCAGCGTCAGTGCCTGCGCGGCGACGGCGTCGTCCAGCGCCGCCCAGGCCGTGCCCGCTGCCGGTGGCGGCGGGCTCAGCGCCAGGCTGTCGGGAAGGGCGTCGCCGCGCAGGTAGCCGGTCGGGGCCGGGGCATCGGTGGAAACGGCGGCCGGCGTGCTGGAGCAGGCCGCCAGTGCGGCGCACAGCGCCAGGGCATGGAACAGGGGCTTGGAACGGGACATCGCGGGAAAGAAGGTGGAACGGGGCGGCATCATCGCATCAATGCCGGCTGCCCGTAGGTGGGGGGCGGGCCCCGCATGGGTGGCCATTCGTAGCTGTGGGGCTTGCCCCGCAGGGGGCTTCACCGGGAAAGCTTCCTGCGGGGCAAGCCCCACAGCTACGCGGTGGCGCGTGCCCATGCGGTGAGGCGGCCCTGTTCCTCGCGTACCTCGATCGGGCCGCCGAACACCTCGGACAGCGGCCCGGCGTGCAGCAGTTCGTCGCGGTCGCCATCGGCGACGATGCGCCCGCCCTTCATCAGCACCACGCGGCGTATCTCGGGGATCACTTCCTCGATGTGGTGGGTGACCAGCACCAGGGTGATGCCTTGCCGGGCGAGATGGCGCATGCTGTCCACCAGGTGCTGGCGGGCGATCAGGTCCAGCCCGGTGGACGGTTCGTCCAGCAGCAGCGCGCGCGGCTGGTTGACCAGCGCGCGGGCGATCAGCACGCGGCGGGTCTCGCCGGCCGACAGCTCGGCGTAGCTGCGGCCCAGCAGCGACGAGGCGCGCGCCAGTTCCAGCGCGTGGCGCGCGCGCTGGCGCATGTCGTCGGTGACGTCGCGGTGCGCCGGCACCACGTAGCTGGCGAAGAAGCCGGAGATCACCGCCTCCTCCACGCCCAGCCCCGGCATGTCGGCGAGGTTGCCGGACAGGTCGCCGGTGACGATGCCCAGCTGCGTGCGCAGCCGGTCCACCTGCCAGCGGGTCTGGCCCAGCACCTTCACCGGCACGTGGCCGTCGGCGCGCGCCAGCGGGTACAGCTCGCGCGTTATCAGCTTGATGAAGGAGGACTTGCCGCAGCCGTTGGGGCCGAGGATGGCGGTGTGCTGGCCCTGTTCGATGCGCAGGTCCAGCTCGTGCAGCACGCGGACCTGGCCGCGGATGACGCTGGCGTGGTCCAGTTCGATCAGGGGGGCCGCGGGCGCGGCGGAGGTGGAGAGCATTCGGATGTGAACGGTGGCGGGGGATTGGACCAAAGACGGCGCGGGCAAGGGATGAAGTTTGCCGCGCCAGCCCCCATCATGGGTACCCACGGTTTCAACCGCCACCGATCGCCCCCCGGAGTTCCTCGATGACCGACACCCTTCTCGACTTCCTCAGCGGCGGCGTCGCCGGCCTGGGCTGGTGGGGCATGCTGGCGGTGCTGCTGGTGTTCACCCAGCTCACCATCTTCGCGGTCACCCTGTACCTGCACCGCAGCCAGGCGCACCGCGGCGTGGATTTCCACCCGCTCGTCGCCCACTTCTTCCGCTTCTGGACCTGGCTGACCACCTCGATGATCACCCGCGAGTGGGTGGCCATCCATCGCAAGCACCACGCCCGGGTGGAAACCGACGAGGACCCGCACAGCCCGGTGACCAAGGGCATCGGCCGCGTGTTCTGGCGCGGCGTGGAGCTGTACCGCGAGGCCCGCGCGCAGCGCGCGGACATCGAGCAGTACGGCCGCGGCGCGCCGGAGGACTGGATCGAGCGCCACCTCTACACCCCGCACGCCAACCTCGGCCCGGTGCTGTTGTTCGCGCTGAACTTCGTGCTGTTCGGCCTGCCGGGCATCGCCCTGTGGGCGATCCAGATGGCGTGGATCCCGTTCTGGGCCGCCGGCGTGGTCAACGGCCTCGGCCACTGGTGGGGCTACCGCAACTTCGAGTCGGCCGACACCTCCACCAACCTGACGCCGTGGGCGTTCTGGATCGGCGGCGAAGAGCTGCACAACAACCACCACGCCTTCCCCAGCTCGGCGCGTTTCTCGATGCGGCGCTGGGAGTTCGACATCGGCTGGCAGGCCATCCGCCTGCTGCAGGCGCTGCGCCTGGCCAAGGTGCTGCGGGTGGCGCCGACGATGGACGTGCGCCCGAACATCTCCGTGCCCGACGCCGACACCCTCAGGGCGCTGCTGTCGCACCGCTTCCAGGCCATGACCGACTACCAGCGCAACGTGTTCACCCCGGCGCTGCGCGAAGAAGCCGCCGCCGCCGGCGCCAAGCTGCGCAAGCTGCTGCCGCGTCGTTTGCGGCGCGGGCTGGTCAACGACGGCCGCTGGCTCAAGCCGGATTGCCGCGAGCAGTTGCAGCGGTGGGTGCAGCAGCGCCCGCGCATCCAGTTGCTGGTCGAACACCGCGCGCGCCTGTCGGCGCTGCTGGAGGCGCGTACCCACGATGCCGCCGAGCGCCTGAAGCACCTGCAGCAGTGGTGCCAGGAGGCCGAGGCCAGCGGCATCGCCGCGTTGCAGGCCTACGCGGCGCGCCTGAAGGGCTATTCGCTCGCCACCGCATGAACCGGCTCGCCGCCGGCCTGACGCTGCTGCTGGCGCTGCCGGCGGCGGCGCAGGTGCAGGACACCGGCGACTACCTGCGGCGCATGGACCTCGATGGCGACGGCCGGGTCGGCCCGGACGAATACCTGCAATGGATGCTCTACGCCTTCGAGCGCATGGACAGTGACGGCAATGGCGTGCTGGAGCCGGAAGAACAACCCGGCGGACGCGGCAAGGCGATCACCCGCGAGCAGCAGGTACAGGTGATCCTGCAGCGCTTCGCCCGGCAGGATGCCGATGGCGACGGCTTCCTCAACGCCCACGAACTGATGGCGCCGCCGCGCTGACGCCCGGGGCGAACGGTGGACTTCATGGATGCAGGGCTTGCCCGCGACTCGATGCGCTGCCGTAGATGCGGGGCTTGCCCCGCATGAGGCCTTCCCGGTAAAGCCTCGTGTGGGGCGAGCCCCACACCTACAATCCCGTCATGCCCGAACTGCCCGAAGTCGAAACCACCCGCCGTGGCCTGGAGCCGCACCTGCAGGGCCGCCGCATCCACGGCGTGATCCTGCGCCGGCCGGACCTGCGCTGGCCGATCCCGCCGGAAATCGAACGCGAACTGCCCGGCCGGCGCATCGCCGCGATCCGCCGCCGCGCCAAGTACCTGCTGCTGGACACCGAGGCCGGCAGCGCGCTGCTGCATCTGGGCATGTCCGGCAGCCTGCGGGTGCTGCCCGGCGACACCCCGGTGCGCGCCCACGACCACGTGGACGTCAGCCTCGAAGACGGCCGCCTGCTGCGCTTCAACGATCCGCGCCGTTTCGGCTGCCTGCTGTGGCAGCCGCATGGCCAGACCCACGAACTGCTGCGCGACCTCGGCCCCGAGCCGCTGGACGAGACGTTCGACGGCGACCACCTGTTCGCGCGCAGCCGCGGCCGCAGCGCGCCGGTCAAGACTTTTCTGATGGATCAACGCATCGTCGTCGGCGTGGGCAACATCTACGCCGCCGAAAGCCTGTTCATGGCCGGCATCAGCCCGTTGCGCGAGGCCGGCAAGGTGTCGCGCGAGCGTTACGCGCGGCTGGCCGATGCGGTCAAGCGCATCCTCGGCCACGCCATCACCCGCGGTGGCACCACGCTGCGCGACTTCATCAGCCCCGATGGCGCGCCCGGCTATTTCGAGCAGGAACTGTCGGTGTACGGCCGCGAGGGCCAGGCCTGCGTGCGCTGCGGCCGCGCGCTGCGCCACGCCAGCATCGGCCAGCGTGCGTCGGTGTGGTGCGGCCACTGCCAGCGGTAGGCGCATTCGCCGTTGCACCCGCGAGGATCGGTGTCGATGCCGGAAGGGCAACGGCGTGCATGCGATCCCCGTGGTTGTGCCCGCCGTCGATGCTGGTCCGGCCGCGCTGCCGGGCGCCCGTGGCACGACCGAGCTGAAGTCGGCGTTCATCCCCCAGCGCGCGGCTACTGCCGATTAACCCGAGTGCGCCTAACATGCCACGGGTTTCCAACAAGCCGCTCTCCATGCAACGACGCGATTTCCTCCGCCGTGCCTCGCTGGCGCTGGCCGCCTTCGGGCTGCCGTCACTCCCGGCCGCCGCCGCCGGCAGGCAACATGGCCTGCGCCGCATCGGCCAGCCGCAGCCGTTCGATTTCGCCGCGCTGAAAGGCCAGGCACGGGCCTTGGCGCAGGCGCCATACCGCAGCCACAAGCGCACGCTGCCGCCGGAAGTGGAGGCGCTGGACTGGGACCAGTACCAGTCCATCCGCTACCGCCAGGACCACGCGCTGTGGGCCAACCGGCCCGGCGGCTTCCAGGCCAAGTTCTTCCACCTCGGCCTGTACTTCCATACGCCGGTGCGCATGTTCGACGTGGCCGACGGCAAGGCGCAGGAGTTGGCCTACGATGCGGCCGCGTTCGACTACGGCAACAGCGGCGTCCACGGCAGCCGCCTGCCGGCCGACCTCGGTTTCGCCGGCTTCCGCCTCAACACCCGCGGCGATACCGACCGCGACTTCGCCGCCTTCCTCGGCGCCAGCTATTTCCGCGCGGTGGGCAAGGAGGGCCAGTACGGCCAGTCCGCGCGCGGGCTGGCGATCGACACCGGCATGGGCAAGCCGGAGGAATTCCCGGATTTCATCGCCTACTACCTCGAACAGCCGGCCCCCGGTTCGGACACCCTGGTCGTCTACGGCCTGCTCGATTCGCCGAGCGTGGCCGGCGCCTACCGTTTCGCCATCACCAACGGCGAGGTGCTGCTGATGGACATCGACAGCGCGTTGTACCCGCGCGCGCAGATCGAGCGCCTCGGCATCGCTCCGTGCACCAGCATGTACCAGGTGGGCGAGAACGACCGCCGCATGGGCTGGGACTGGCGCCCGGAAATCCACGACACCGACGGCCTGTCGCTGTGGACCGGCAGCGGCGAATGGATCTGGCGGCCGCTGTGCAACCCGCCGCAGCTGCGCTTCAACATGTTCGTGGACCGCAACCCGCGCGGCTTCGGCCTGCTGCAACGCGACCGCGACTTCGACCATTACCAGGACGACGGCGTGTTCTACGAGAAGCGTCCGTGCCTGTGGGTGGAACCGAAGGGCGAATGGGGCGCCGGTTCGGTGCAGCTGGTGGAGATCCCCACCAATGACGAAACCTTCGACAACATCGTCGCGTTCTGGAATCCCGCGGCCAAGCCGCAGCCGGGCGAGGAGCTGCTGGTCGGCTACCGCCTGTACTGGGGTGCGCAGCCGCCGGCGCGACCGCCGCTGGCGCACTGCGTGGCCAGCCGCACCGGTCTGGGCGGCGTGATCGGCAGGAAGCGCGAATATTTCTCGTGGCGCTTCGCGGTGGATTTCGAAGGCGGCGAATTGCAGTCGCTGATCGACAAGGCCGAGGTCGAGGCGGTGGTGGGAACCAGCCGCGGCCGGGTGGAGATCGTCTCGGCGCGGCCACTGCGCGAGATCGACGGCTACCGCGCGATGTTCGACCTGGTGCCGCCGGACGGTTCCAGCGAGCAGATCGACCTGCGCCTGTACCTGCGCAGCGGCGGCAGGACCCTGACCGAAACCTGGCTGTACCAGTACACGCCGCCGCCGCCGGAACAACGCACGCTCTATTGATCCGACATGAGCCTGTTGCGCAGGGGGGGGGCGGAGCAACGGTGACTGCATGCGCGTTCATGTGCGCCGCGCGGGCCGGCAGTGATGTTGCGGCGCAGCGTAAATTCCCTTGGCAATCCGTGATTTGCGCCCGTTGCGTGGGAAAGCCGATGCATCGGCAAGCATTCGTTGACAGCGTTGTCAGATCACGCGTACAACGACCGACGGTCCGTGCCGCCGGCATGCCGGCGGAAACGTGCAACGCATGGCAGGGGATGACGCGCCAATGCGGTGTTTGCGGGTGATTGCCCGCCACGGGGTGCCGGTAGCGGTGGCCTTGCACGCCGGGCACAAGGGGAGCGGGCGCGATGCGCACGTGGTGACGACGACAGCAACGAAGAAATCAAACGACATGACACAGAAAACCCGCTGGTCGCAGTTCAGTGTACTCATCACGGTGTTCTTCTTCTGGGGCTTCGTCGCCGCCAGCAACGACATCCTGATCCCGGTGTTCAAGAAAGCCTTCGACCTGAGCCAGGCGCAGAGCCAGTGGGTGTCGATGGCGTTCTACGTGGCCTATACGGTGGGCTCGCTGATCTACTTCGGCGTTTCCAAGGCCACCGGCAAGGACCTGCTCAACCGCATCGGCTACCGCAACGGCATCTGCGTGGGCCTGCTGATCTCGGCACTGGGCACGCTGCTGTTCTACCCGGCGGCCAACAGCGGCTCGTTCGCGCTGATGCTGTCGGGGCTTTTCATCGTCGGCTTGGGCTTCTCGCTGCAGCAGATCGCGGCCAACCCGCTGGCGATCGTGATGGGCAACCCGGCCACCGGCGCGCAGCGGCTGACGATGGCCGGTGGCGTCAACAACTTCGGCACCACCATCGGCCCGCTGCTGGTCAGCGTGGCGATCTTCGGCAGCGTGGCCACCGGCAATACCGAGGCCAGCATCGAAAGCGTGAAGATGCCCTATCTTGTGCTGGGTGTGGCCTTCGTGCTGGTGGCGCTGTTCATCCGCTTCTCTTCGGTACCCAACCACATCGACCTGGAGGGCGTGGCGCGCGACGAGGCCGAGGACACCTCCAAGCTGGTGCACAAGGGGTCGGCGTTCGCCTATCCGCAGCTGGTGCTGGGGATGATCGCGATCTTCCTCTACGTCGGCGTGGAGGTGTCCACCATCAGCAACCTGCCGGCCTACCTGCATGAAGGGCTGGGCATCGAGACCCAGCACCTGGCACCCTACGTGTCGCTGTACTGGGCCAGCCTGATGATCGGCCGCTGGACCGGCGCGGCGGGCGCGTTCGAGATCGGCACCGGCGCGAAGAAGATGCTGATGCTGATCCTGCCGTTCCTGGCTTTCGGCGTGTACCTGGCGGTCAACGCCATCGCCCAGCACGACGTCTCGCAGTTCTACGGCTACGCCGGGGTGATCGTGCTGATGATCGCCGCGACCCTGCTCAGCCGCGGCAACCCGGCGCGGATGCTGCTGTACTTCGCGCTGTGCGGCATCGTCGCACTGCTGATCGGCATGTTCACCACCGGCAAGACCAGCATCGTCGCCTTCATCAGCGTGGGCCTGTTCTGCAGCACCATGTGGCCGTGCATCTTCGCACTGGCGATCGCCGGGCTGGGCCGTCACACCAACCAGGGCAGCAGCCTGCTGATCATGATGATCATGGGCGGTGGCTGGGTCAGCCTGACGCAGGGCGCACTGGCCGACCAGGTGGGCGTGCACATGAGCTTCTGGGTCGGCGTGGCCTGCTTCGCCTACCTGGCGTTCTACGCGCTGCGCGCGACCGGCATCCTGCGCAGGCAGGGCATCGACCTGGACAAGCTGGCGGCCGAAGGCGGACATTGAGCCCGCTTGCCCGGCATTGAACGAAACGAAAGGCCCGGCAATGCCGGGCCTTTCGCATTCATCTGGAAGGGTTGCCGCGCCGCGTAGGTGCGGGGCTTGCCCCGCACGGGGCATTCCCCGCATCCTGTTGCGGATCAGCGGTTCAGGCGCTGCAACAGGCGCGCGCGCAGTTCGCGGGCCAGGCGCTGGTCGATGTCGCCGAGCATGCCGCGCGCGGCTTCGGGGATGTGCGCGGCGGTATCCGCGTCGGCGTCGAACACGTAGTGGTCGAAGATGCCGCACCAGATTTCGCGTTGCGCCGGCGGCAGGTCGCGCACGCTCAGGATCGCGGCCATCAGCGCGTTCATCGGCGTGTCCATCCAGGCCGGCGACTGCCGCCACCAGTAGTTGACCAGCACGTTGAAGTCGTCCAGCGCCTCCATGTGGTGCCACCACATGCTCGGGATCAGCACCGCGTCGCCCGGTGCCAGCTCGGCCACGCGGGCATGGCGCATCGCCTCGGCGTAGCGCGGGAAACGCGCCAGGTCCGGCGCGGCCGGGTCGACCAGGCTCACCGGCTGCCCGGCCGGGGTCAGCTCCAGCGGGCCGACGTAGAGGTTGGGCAGTTGCTGCGGCGGGAACAGGGTGACCCGACGGTGGCCGGCGACCACGCAGGCGATGTTGTCCGGCAGGTCCTGGTGGGTCGGGATGCGGGTGCGGTTGCCGACCCAGGCGCTGGCCAGCGGCTGCAGCTCGCCGAAGCCCAGGTCGTTGTCGGCGCGGAAGCCGGGCAGGCAGGCATCGACGGCCACCGAGCCCATGTACAGCGTGGTCCCGTCGCCGGGCCGCTGCAGCCGGTCCAGCAGCGCCGCCAGCGACGCGCGTTCGTGGCGGAAGCCCAGCCCGAGCATGTCGTCGCGGTAGAAGATGCGGCCGCCGCATTCGGGCGGGGCCAGGGTCACCATTGCCGGTGCGGCGCTGGCGAAGCGCTGCAGGTAGGCGATGGCCTCCGAGGCCGAAGCGGCGCCGGCCCGGCTGATCGGCCAGTGCGCGGTCAGCCCGCGCAGGACGCAGGGCTGGTCGCGGCGCAGCAACGCCTCGGGCAAGGCGGCCGGGTCGATGCCGGCGACTTCCTCGATCGGGGCGGCGGCCTCAGGCATGGCGGCGGTTGGCCCGTTCGATCAGCCCGCGCAGCTGCGACAGCGAGGCCATCGCCATGTGGATCGCTTCCAGGTGGCCGCTGCGCGCCAGTTCCGCCAGCGCGTCGCCGTCGAGCTGGCGCAGGCGTTCCTCGGCGATGGTGTGCAGGCCGCCGAGGCGGTGGCGGGAGCCGTCGTCGAGCTGCACGTCGAGCGTGAACGGCTCCAGCAGCTCGTGCCGCAGCAGTGCCTGGCCGAAGCCGGCGTTGCCGGCCATGCCGTCGTGCAGGCTGTGCAGCAGCGAGGCCATGTGCTGCAGGAATGGGGTGGTGCCGCCGAATTCGAGGAACAGCGGCTGGCCGAGCGCCGGGTCGCGGCTGACCCGGGGGTGGTCCAGGTCGATGTGGACCATCGGTTCGCCGTCGGCGACGCCGATGAAGAACGGTTGCCGTGCGATCGCCAGCGGCAGGCAGGGAGCGTCCCAGCGCTCGCCGTCCAGGTACAGGTTCTGGTTCTGTCGCAGGCCCAGCAGCACCAGCGGCTGCACCTGGCCGTCGCCGCTCCTGTCGAAGGCGATGGGGTAGTAGGCCTGCAGTTCGCGGAACTCGCCGGGGAAGGTCGGCACCGCGGCGACGTCGTCGCCCCAGGCCGCGCCACGCGTGGTGATCACCCGCAGGTCGGCATGGTCGATGTTGTTGAGCAGGACGGGATTGGACATTGCGGTGGTGCCACCGGATAGGTGTCGGGACTTGGACCTGCAAGCGCCTCTCCTTGCGGAAGAAGAGGCGAGGGCAGGGGCGAAGCCTCGCGATGTTCGATCGCGCGAGGCTTCGCCCATGCACTCGTGCCCATGCGGGCGGGGAAGGAAGGGCGGATGCCATCTTGCCCGAAAAAAACCGGGCCGCCGAAGGAGAGCGTTCGGCGGCCCGATGCCGCCGCCGTGCCGGGAGGGACACGGCGGCAGGTTGCCACGAGATGGCCGGTCAGAACTTGTAGCGCAGGCCGAACATGTAGCGCGGCCCCAGCTGGGTGATGTTGTGCAGCTGGTGCGAGTTGCGACCGCGGCTCCTGAAGTAGGAGTCGGTGAGGTTGATGCCTTCCAGCGACAGCGTGAGGTTGTCGGTGACCTGGTAGCTGACGTTCATGTCCACCTGGCCGTAGGCCTCCACGTAGGTGGGCGTGGTGCCCAGCCCGGCCAGGAACTTGTCGCGCCAGTTGTAGGCCGCGCGCACCTGCCACGGGCCCTTGTCGTAGAACGCGACGAAGTTGGCGGTGTCGCTCAGGCCGGTCATGGCGAACTGGGTGTCCAGCGACGCCACGTCGTAGGTCAGGCCCGAATCGACCATCGTGTAGTTGGCCGCCAGGCCGAAGCCGCTCTCGCCGAACATGTGCTGGATGTTGAACTCCCAGCCGTCCAGCGAATCGGAACGGTTGTTGACCGGCACGCTCATCTTGACCTGCAGCACCGGGTCGCTGTCCAGGCCGCTGATGGTCCCCGACGCCGCGTCCACGCCGGGCTGGCCGTCGAAGTTGGCGAAGATGTAGTCGCGGATGCAGACGCGGTTGGTGGCCGCGCAGCCGCCCGAGATCGCCGCGTTCCAATAGGCGCCGCCGGCCGGCGTGTGCAGGTCCGGATACGGCGACTGGGTAGTGGTCTGGGTGGCGATGAAGTTGTCGATCTTCTTGTGGAAGTAGCCCACCGACAGGTAGCTGGCGTCGCTGTAGTACCACTCGAAGGACAGGTCGATGTTGCGCGATTCCAGCGGCTTCAGTGCCGGGTCGCCGGCACCGCCGGAGCCGAAGTCGAAGCGGGCCTGGTCGGCGACGCGGGCGGCAGGGTTC
Organism: Stenotrophomonas sp. NLF4-10; assembly: GCF_022359915.1. NCBI lineage: Bacteria > Pseudomonadati > Pseudomonadota > Gammaproteobacteria > Lysobacterales > Lysobacteraceae > Stenotrophomonas > Stenotrophomonas sp. NLF4-10. The sequence continues at coordinate 225,029 of NZ_JAKSEE010000003.1, read as the reverse complement.
ATGTCACCCCATTGCGGGCGGCCGATGGTCTCGCCGTAGCTGGCGCGCAGCTTCATGCTGTCGTTGAGCTCGACGGCCATGTCCAGGTTGGGCAGGAAGTAGTCGTACTTGCCGCCCAGGGTGCGGAACTCCGAGCCCGAATAGGCGACGACGAACTCGTTCTCCGAGATCCAGCGGATGCCGGCCGGCGCCGGCTGCTGCGCGGTGGCCTCGACCTCGGTCTTCTCCCAGCGCACGCCCGCGGCGATGTCCACCGGCAGGCCCCAGTCGAAGGTGTTGCTCCACTGCAGGTACAGGCTCTTGGACTTCTCGCGGACGCGGCTGTCGTAGTTGGTGCGGGTCGGCTCGACGCTGCCCGGCACCTGGGTGCCGGCGAAGCTGGTGTCCCAGGCCGGCAGGTAGTCGGCGGCCACGCCGCGGCCGGCGTTCACCCACGCTTGGGTCGCCAGCTGGTGCAGCGTGGCGAAGTCGTACATGAAGATGCCGTCGGTGAAGTTCGGGTCGTTGTGGCCCGAGAAGCTCTTGAAGAAGTTGCCCAGGTTGTATAGCGGCCACACTTCGTCCGGATAGTCGCCGGCATTGGTGGCGCCGCCCCAGGTGTCCAGCTGCACGTGGCTGCCGTACGAATGGTTCTTGTAGTCGGTGGTGGCCAGGCCGAAGTTCAGCTTGGAGTAGTTCTCGAAGCGGAATTCACCGCTGGCCTGCAGCTGGTCGACCTCGGCGCGCTGGTAATTGGCGTCGAAGATCGAGCCGGCGATCATCATCTTCGATGGGTCGGGCTGGGTCAGGCCGTCGGCGAACTCGATGTTGAGGATCGGGAACTTGCCGCTGAAGTCCATGCTGTTGCCGGTGCGGAAGAAGCCCGCGGCGGCCAGCACGTTGTTGTTGCCGTAGGGACTGTCAGGCGAGCTGGTGGCCTTGGAGTGGTGGTAGTCCAGCGCCAGGTCGAAGTTGTCGCGCACGGCCCATTCCACGTTCAGGCCCAGCGAATCGCTCTTGAAGCGGTTGGCGGTGTCCGACGCGCCGTTGGCGAAGTCGGTGACCCACGGGTAGGACTCGTGGTAGGTCAGCGGCGAGGAGCCCGGCGCGTCGGTCCACGAGGTCGCGTCGGGGGTGTAGTTCTGCCACACCGACATGTTGTTGGACTGCGCCTGCACCTTGTTCTGCGCGTAGGTGTAGTCCAGCGTGGTGGTCAGGTTGTCGGTCGGCGCCCATTGCAGGGTCACCTGGCCGTTGGTGCGCTGGCGCTGGAAGCGGTTGATCGTGTACTGCAGGTTCTGCGGCAGCGCGTAGACGTCGTTCGGGCCGGGGCGGTTGACCACGTTCTCCGAACCGGGGGCACCCGGCAGCGGCAGGTTGGAACCGCTGCCTTCGCCGTCGGCGCGCGGGGTGTCGATGAACGAGCGCCAGCCGCCCGGCACGCTGGCCGAGGCCGAGCCGGACTCGCGCTCCTGGTAGCTGGCGCTGACCGCCACGCCGAAGCGGCCGTCGGCCGAGGTGGTGCTGAAGATGCCCGACAGTTCCGGGGTCACCGTATCGCCGCGCAGGTGCTTGGGCAGGTCGTCGTCGGAGGTGTCCCACACGCCCTTCATGCCGACGCTGGCGCGGGTGCCGGGGTTGTCCAGCGGCCGCGCGGTCTTGATGTTGATGGTGGCGCCGAGGCCACCGGCCGGCGCGTCGGCGCGGCTGGTCTTGTAGACCTCCACCGCCGAGACCGCCTCGGAGGCGAGGTTGCCGAAGTCGAACGCGCGGCCGCCGGTGACGGTGGGCATCTGCCGGCCGTTGAGCAGCACCAGGTTGAAGTCGGGGCCGATGCCGCGCACCGTCACCTTCGAGCCTTCGCCGTTGTCACGGTCGATCGACACGCCGGAGATGCGCTGCAGCGACTCGGCCAGGTTGGTGTCGGGGAACTTGCCGATGTCCTCGGAGACGATGCCGTCGACGACGCCGGTGGCATCGCGCTTGAGGTTCATCGACGACTGCAGGCTGCTGCGGATGCCGGTGACGACGATGGTGTCCAGGTCGGTGGCCTGGGGCTCGGACGCGCCGGCCTGGTCGCCCGCCGCGTCCTGGGCCAGGACGGGCGAAGCGAATGCAAGCAGCAGCGCGGAGGTCAACAAACGCCGTTTCGGCGCAACACGTGACTGACTCATGAATTTTCCCTCCCCGGGAATTCAAATGGATTCAGTGGTTCTTTGAAGTTGTGTTTTTCGATGTCGTGTTTTCGATGAAGCCCAGCCGGTGGCGGCTGGCGGTTGGATTGGAATGCAATTTGACAGCGTTGTCAAAATTGGCTGGATGGATAGCACCTGCAACTATTCAAGTTATTGAAAATAAAGAAAAATGCTGTTTTTGCGACGCAGCAGGATGAATCGGCGCCGGGTGCGGCGGCATGACAGCGGAAGCAATTGCGGTGCGGGCCGTCCGACCCGCATGGGGCGTTACCGGGGAAGCCCGTGCCGGGCAAGCCCGGCACCTACGGGGGCGGTAGGGTCGGCAAGGACGAAGGCAGGGCAGGCCTCGTGCCGTGGTGGACTCAGGCGGGTGCCGGGCCGGTGGAGCGGCGGACCTGCAGCGTATAGAGCACGTCGACCACGCCGCCGCTGCCCATCTCGCGGATTTCCTTTATCAGTTCCAGCCCCGCGAGCCGACCCATCTCGCGCGTGGGCTGCCGCACCGTGGTCATCGCCGGGTAGATCTGGCGGGAGATCGGCGTGTCGTCGAAGCCGCAGACCGAGACGTCGCCCGGCACGGAGAGGCCGCGCTCGCAGACGGCGCTGATGACGCCGGCGGCCATGTCGTCGTTGGCGGCGAAGATGGCGGTGGGCCGCTCGGGCAGGTCCAGCAGGAGGTTGGCGCCGGCGTAGCCCGATTCGTAGGAGAACTCGCCGTCGATCACCAGCGAGCCGTCGTAGCGCAGCCCGGCGCGGCGCAGGCCCTCGCGGTAGCCGGCCAGGCGCCACATGCTGGCGCCGTGCGCGGCGTGGCCCTTGATGTGGGCGATGCGGGTGTGGCCGAGCGAGGCCAGGTGCGCCATCAGCGCGCAGACCGCGCCGATCTCGTCGACGACCACGCCGACGTGGCGGTTCTGTTCCTTGGCCGAGATGCTCGAATGGGGAATGCCCAAGGCGACGAGCCGTTCCAGCAGCGCGGTGTCGTCGGTGAGCGGCGGGGTGAGCACGATGCCATCCAGCTGCGACTGCATGATCAGCGACTCGACCTTGTCCACGATGTCGCCGGCGTCGTAGACCAGCGGCGCCAGCATCAGGTTGTAGTGCTGCGCCTGGCAGGCGTCGAGCACGCCCAGCTCGATCTCCATCAGGTAGTTGGAGGAGGGGTTGTCGAACAGCATCGCCACCAGGTACGAGCGCCGCCCGGCCAGCGTCCGCGCCGAGGGCAACGGGCGGTAGCGCAGCTTCTCCACCGCCGCCTCGACCAGCTTGCGGGTACGCTCGGACACGTTGGGCTCGTGGTTGAGCACCCGCGAGACGGTCTTCATCGATACACCGGCCATTGCCGCCACGTCCTCGATGCGCACGCGCCCGGCCTTGCCTGCCGATGCTTGCGTGGGTTCAGCCACCGCCCGATTCTTGCCAGTCATGTCGTTTCCGGTTCCCGCCAGGCCCGTGCCATCGCACCTGGATACAGGTGCAACTCTATCCGCATGCGGCATGCCGCTGTGCAGCAAGCCATCGTGGCGGACTGGCGCTATTCTGCCTGCTGCCTGACAACGCTGTCATGGTGTCCTGCACAAAATCGTGCATTTCCCGTCCTCCCGTCCAGGAAGCCCGTCGCCCATGAAGCCTCGCCTCCCGCACCCCCGCCCGTCCGTCCCCGGCCGCCGCCTGCGCCCGCTTTCGCTGTGCGCCGCGCTGGCACTGGCCTGCATGCCGGCTCTCGCTCCGCCGCCCGTTTCCGCCGCCGAAGCCGGCGTCGGTTCGATCGATCCGGTGCACTGGCCGCAACCGGCGTGGCCGCTGGCCGCGGACCCGGCACTGGAGCGGCGCATCGATGCACTGATGGCCACGATGACGCTGGAAGAAAAGGTCGGCCAGATCGTGCAGGGCGACATCGCCAGCATCACTCCCGATGACGTGCGCAAGTACCGGCTCGGCTCGATCCTGGCCGGCGGCGGCTCCGACCCCGGCGGCAGGTACAACGCCCCGCCCAAGGACTGGCTGGCGCTGGCCGACGCGTTCTGGGAAGCGTCGATGGATACCCGCGGCGGCGGCAAGGCGATCCCGATCATCTGGGGCATCGACGCCATGCACGGCCAGAGCAACGTGGTCGGCGCCACCCTGTTCCCGCACAACGTCGGCCTCGGCGCCACCCGCGACCCGGAGCTGCTGCGCGAGATCGCCCGCATCACCGCCATCGAAACCCGCACCACCGGCATGGAATGGACCTTCGCGCCGACCGTGGCGGTGCCGCAGGACGACCGCTGGGGCCGTGCCTACGAAGGCTATTCGGAGGATCCGGCGCTGGTGGCCAGCTACGCCGGCGTGTTCGTGGAAGGGCTGCAAGGCAAGGCCGGCGCGCCGGATTTCCTCGACGACCACCACGTGATGACCACGGTCAAGCACTTCCTCGGCGACGGCGGCACCGACAACGGCAAGGACCAGGGCGACACCACGGTCAGCGAAGCGCAGCTGCGCGACATCCACGCCGCCGGCTACGTGCCGGCGGTCGCCGCCGGTGCGCAGTCGGTGATGGCCTCGTTCAACAGCTTCCACGGCGAGAAGATGCACGGCCACAAGCCGCTGCTGACCGACGTGCTCAAAGAACGCATGCACTTCGGCGGCTTCGTCGTCGGCGACTGGAACGGCCACGGCCAGGTCAAGGGCTGCAGCAACACCGACTGCGCGCAGACCTACATCGCCGGGCTGGACATGGCGATGGCGCCGGACAGCTGGAAGGGCATGTACGAAAGCACCCTGGCCCACGCCAAGGACGGGACGTTGCCGATGGCGCGGCTGGACGACGCGGTGCGCCGCATCCTGCGCGCCAAGTTCCGCATGGGCCTGTTCGAGAAGCCCCGGCCCTCGGCGCGCGCACTGGGCGGCAAGTTCGAGCTGCTGGGCGCGCCGGAACACCGCGCGGTGGCGCGGCAGGCGGTGCGCGAATCGCTGGTGCTGCTGAAGAACCAGGGTGGCGTGCTGCCGCTGGCGCCGAAGCAGCATGTGCTGGTGGCCGGCGACGGCGCCGACAACATGGCCAAGCAGGCCGGCGGCTGGACCCTGACCTGGCAGGGCGACGGCACCAAGCGCGCCGACTTCCCCAATGCCGACACCATCTGGGACGGCATGAAGGCACAGGTGGAAGCGGCCGGCGGCAAGGCCGAACTGGCCGTCGATGGCGCCTACAAGAGCAAGCCGGACGTGGCGGTGGTGGTGTTCGGCGAGGAACCCTACGCCGAGTTCCAGGGCGACCTGCCCGACCTGATGTTCAAGGGCGGCAAGTCCGGCGACCTCGAACTGCTCCGCAGGCTCAAGGCCGACGGCATCCCGGTGGTGGCGGTGTTCCTCAGCGGCCGCCCGTTGTGGATGAACCGCGAGATCAACGCCGCCGACGCCTTCGTCGCCGCATGGCTGCCCGGTTCTGAAGGCGCCGGCGTCGCCGACGTACTGCTGCGCAAGCCCGACGGCAGCGTGCAGCACGACTTCCACGGCAAGCTGAGCTTCTCCTGGCCGCGCCGCGCCGACCAGTACGCCAACAACGTCGGCCAGAAGGACTACGACCCGCAGTTCGCCTACGGCTACGGCCTGACCTATGCCGACGACGGCAACCTGCCGGCGCTGTCCGAAGACCCGGGCATCGACCCCAATGCCTCGCGCACCAGCACCTGGTTCGACCGCGGCGTGGCCACCACCGGCCTGACCCTGCGCCTGACCGGCGCCGACGGCGAGGCGATGGACGTCGTGCATCCCAACGTCGTCACCACCGATGGTTCGGTGACGATGGCCGCGGTCAACACCGAGGTGCAGGAAGGCGCGCGCCAGTTCGACTTCAAGGGCGCAGGCGTCGTCGAGTTGCGCTCGAACACGCCGCTGGACCTGGTGCGCGAAACCAACGGCGACGTGCTGGTGATCGCCAACGTGCGGGTCGATGCATTGCCGGCCGGCGCGCAGGTGGGCTACGTCGCCAGCTGCGGCGAAGGCTGCCGCGGCGAACTGGCCATCGGCGAGGCGCTGGCGCAACTGCCGCGCGGCGAATGGGCGCGGCTGGGCGTGCCGCTCAAGTGCCTGCGCGGCGCCGGCATCGACACCGGCAAGCTGGACATGCCGTTCGCCCTGCGCGGCAGCGACGGCCTGCGCCTGTCGCTGGCCAAGGTGAGCATCGGCACCGACTACGAGCGCAAGGTCGAGTGCCCGGCGCCGTGATCCCGCGGCCGCTGCTGCTGGCGGCGGCCCTCCTGTCCGTTGGCGGTGCGCAGGCGTCGCCAACGGGTTGGGAGCTGGTCTGGCAGGACGAGTTCGACGGCACCAGCATCGACCCGGCGAAATGGGAGCTGGAGGACAACTGCTGGGGCGGCGGCAACCACGAACGGCAGTGCTATACCCCGCGCCGCGACCGCGAACCGGGCGCCAACGCCTGGCTCGCCGACGGCCTGCTGCACATCGCCGCCCGCCGCGAGGACTGGGCCGGGCCAGCGTCGCCGGACGGCCGTGGCGATGCCACCGCCACGCTGCCGTACACCTCGGCGCGGCTGCGCACCAAGGGCCGGCAGGCGTGGACGTTCGGCCGCTTCGAGATCCGTGCCAAGCTGCCGGCCGGGCAGGGCAGCTGGCCGGCCATCTGGATGCTGCCCACCGGTTCGCCCTACGGCGGCTGGGCCGCTTCCGGCGAGATCGACATCATGGAAGCGGTGAATCTGGGCTCCCCTTCGGACATGTCCGGCGCCGCCCCCGGCACCCCGGAAACGCGGGTGCACGGCACGTTGCACTACGGTCGCCGACCACCCGGCAACGTGCATGCCGGCACGTGGTACGCATTGCCCGATGGCGCCAACCCGGCCGACGATTTCCACGTCTACGCGCTGGAATGGGAGCAGGACGAGATCCGCTGGTACGTCGATGGCGTGCACTACGCCAGCCAGCACGCCGGACACTGGTATTCGCAGCGGCAGGACGCGCAGGGCAACTGGATCGACGCCCCGCCCGGCGCCCCGTTCGACGTCGCCTCGAAGTTCCACCTGCTGCTCAACCTCGCCGTCGGCGGCGACTGGGCCGGCACGGTCAACGCCACCGGCATCGACCCGCGCGCCTACCCGCAGACGATGCGGGTGGACTATGTGCGCGTCTACCGCTGCACCGCCGGCCATGCGGACGGCAGCGGTTGCGCCACCCGCGACCCGGCGGCGAAGCAGGTGATTCCCGAAACACCGAAACCGTAGATGCGAGGCTTGCCCCGCACGAGGAGCCAAGATGAAAACCATGCTGATGATGTCCCTGCTGGCGATGGCGTTGCCCGCGCAGGCCGGGGACCGACTGGACCGGACCGGCGAGGCGGTGGTCGTGTACACCACCGCGCAGGGCGCGACGCGGCAAATGGTCCGCAGCCAGGTGGCGGCGCTGTCCGAAGGCCATGCGTTGACCGAAGTGGAAAACTCGGTGTTCGTCGAACCGGGCCGCCGTTTCCAGACATTCCTCGGCATCGGCGGGGCCATCACCGACGCCACCGCCGAAACCTTCGCCAAGCTGGACGACGCGCGCCAGGCGGAGCTGCTGCGCGCCTATTACGATCCCGAGCAGGGCATCGGCTACACGCTGGCGCGCACCACCATCCACAGCTCGGATTTCAGCAGCGGCAGCTACACCTACATCGCCGAAGGCGATGCGTCGCTCGCCAGCTTTTCCGTCGAGCATGACCGCAGGTACCGCATCCCGATGATCAAGCGCGCGATCGCGGCGGCAGGCGGCACGCTGCCGCTGATGGCCAGCCCGTGGAGCGCGCCGGCGTTCATGAAGGACAGCAAGGACATGCTCCACGGCGGCAAGCTGCTGCCGCAGTACGCGGACGCGTGGGCGAAGTACTACGTCAAGTTCCTCGACGCCTACCAGGCCGAGGGCATCCCGGTCTGGGCGATCAGCCTGCAGAACGAGCCGATGGCCAAGCAGACGTGGGAGTCGATGCTGTTCACCGCCGAGGAGGAGCGCGACTTCCTCAAGAACCATCTCGGCCCGACGATCAGGAACAGCAAGCATGCCGACACCAAAATCGTCGTGTGGGACCACAACCGCGACATGATGGTCCACCGTGCCAACGTGATCTTCGGTGACCCGGAGGCGGCACAGTACGCCTGGGGCATGGGCTTCCACTGGTACGAAACCTGGGCCGGCTTCGAGCCCATGTTCGACAACGTGGCGCGCGTGCATGACGCATGGCCGGACAAGGTGCTGTTACTGACCGAAGCGACGGTGGAGAAGTTCGACTGGTCGCAGGTGCAGCGCTGGGCCAACGGCGAGCGCTACGGCACGTCCATCATCCACGACCTCAACAACGGCGCGTCGGCCTGGATCGACTGGAACATGCTGCTCGACGAAACCGGCGGCCCGAACCACGTCGGCAACTACTGCTTCTCGCCGGTCCATGCCGACACCCGCAGCGGCGAGCTGGTCTACACCCCGAGCTACTGGTACATCGGCCATTTCTCGAAGTTCCTGCGCCCGGGCGCGCAGCGCGTGAGCGCGGCCAGCAGCCGCAGCAACCTGTTGGCGACCGCCTTCGTCAATGCGGACGGCACGCTGGCGACGGTGGTGATGAACCCAACCGGGCAGCCGATCACGTACAACTATTACGTGGGAACCGCCTCGACCCGGATCACCATTCCCGCGCACGGCATCCAGACGCTGCTGCGTTGATGGGGCGGGCCGAAATGACCACCTGACCGCTTGCTGGCCAACTACGACATGCCGCTGCCGGATTACGCCCCTGCATGTCGGGTCAAACAACCAGGATCGGCATGTTCGCCAACTACGTGAGCCATTTTCCTTGAGCAGACAGCTCACGGAAGCAGTCTTACGTTTACAACGATGATGCAGATGCTTGCCAATTGCTGACCTGCCAGTAATGCCACCTACATGGTGGTCAATTGCTGCCTGGACCTGAGCTACGGCTACATGACGGCAGTAACGGTATCGTCGATGACGTAATTACTAACGGCATGGATATGTTTATGCGAGTACGACGGAATGCATTCCCCAAGTCAGGGATCGTCTGTAGCCGATGGGAGTGACGTGGTCGGGGCACCTACTTTCACCGTGCCGCGCCGTACTTTCATCCATGTTTCGTCCTGCCACCGTTGGTAGAGCTCGGGATCCCAGTACTTCTTGTCGTATAGGCGGTCGGCCTTGATTGTCCGGCTTGTGCCGCCCTCGAAGTAGGTAATGTCGACGTTGTTGGACATGGAACCGGTCCGGCTGCCGGTCATTGCTCTTTGACCCCGGAGAAGCACCGCAGCAATACGTGGCTTGGCTACTGCATCCCCATATTCGGCGGCAAGTTGTCGTGCCTGCGCTCGTGCAACTTCTTGCTGCTCCAGTGGGAGGGCCGCCCAGTATTGGTCGCGTAACTCCATGAAGAGTGGATAGCCACGTTCGGCAGCCACATCCATCCATGCAAATGCCATTATCTTGTCGGCCGGACGCTCGACGCCAAACCAGTACATTTCTGCCAGATATCCCTGTGCAGGCTTGTCGGCATAACGTGCGGCCAGACGAAAATTCTCCATCGCCTTGTCGGCCTTGCCACGGTGAAGCGCATCCACTCCCCATTGCCGGTACATCATGTCCGGATGGCTATCGAGGAAGCCGGCACCAATCAGTGCGTTGTCGTCCTCGACAGGACCATCGGCGGCCAGCGTCGGTAGACACAGGGGCAGGAATAGCAGAGGCAACAGGCGTAGATACACGTTCAACTTCGGATATCCCCGGGAGGTAACGACAAGATTAGATGGCGGGCAGCACAATGTGAATCCTGGTGCCATCACAGCGGCAACGGCGCCTGCATCGGCTCGATGCGGCCCTCGCCGTGGGTGATCTTCTTGAACTCGGCGCGGCTGACCGACACGTAGCGCTCGTTGCCGCCGATCTCCACCTGCGGCCCGTCCTGCACGGCGAAGCCGTTTTCGTCCACGCGCACGGTCATCGTCGCCTTCTTGCCGCTGTGGCAGATGGTCTTGATCTCCTGCATCTCGTCGGCCCACGCCAGCAGGTACTGGCTGCCCTCGAACAGCTCGCCGCGGAAATCGGTACGCAGCCCGTAGCACAGCACCGGGATGCGCAGTTGATCGACCACCTCGCTCAACTGCCATACCTGCGCCTTGCTCAGGAACTGCGCCTCGTCCACCAGCACGCAGCCGAGCCTGCCATGCGTGGCGATGTCGCCTTCGATTAGTTTCTGCAGGTCGGTGGCATGGTCGAAGGCGGTGGCCTCGGCCTGCAGGCCGATCCGCGAGGCGACGGTGCCGCTGCCGGCACGATGGTCCAGCCGCGGGGTCAGGATCGCCACCCGCATGCCGCGTTCGCGGTAGTTGTGCGCCGACTGCAGCAGGGTGGTGGTCTTCCCGGCGTTCATCGCCGAATAGTAGAAATAGAGCTTGGCCATGACGCATTTTACAGTGGGCTCCGGCGGTCGCGGCCGATGGCTTACACTGCCGCCCTGCGACAGACCCGACCCCATGCTGGACTCCCTCAACCCCCCCCAACGCGCGGCGGTGCTGCACACCGAAGGCCCCCTGCTGGTGCTGGCCGGGGCCGGCAGCGGCAAGACCCGCGTGATCGTGGAGAAGATCGCCCACCTGATCGGCAGTGGCCGCTACCCCGCCCGCCGCATCGCCGCGATCACCTTCACCAACAAGTCGGCCAAGGAAATGCGCGAGCGCGTGGGCAAGCGCCTGCGCGGCGAGCAGGCCGAGGACGTGACGATCTGCACCTTCCACGCGCTGGGCCTGAAGTTCCTGCAGATCGAACACGCGGCGGTGGGGCTGAAGCGCGGCTTCTCGATCTTCGATGCCGACGACGCGGCGGCGCAGGTCAAGGACCTGCTCGGCGGCAGCAACGCAAAGCCCGACGACATCGAGGACATGAAAAACCTGATCTCGCGCGCCAAGAATGCCGGCCTCTCGCCGGAGCAGGCGATGGCGGCGGCGCGCAGCAGCCGCGAGAAGAACGCGGCGATGGTCTACGAGCTGTACCAGGCGCGCCTAACCTCTTTCAACGCGGTGGATTTCGACGACCTGATCCGCCTGCCGGTGCAGGTGCTGGAGGAAAACCCGGACATCGCGCTGGCGTGGCGCGAGCGCATCGGCTACCTGCTGGTGGACGAATGCCAGGACACCAACGACGCGCAATACCGCCTGCTCAAGCAACTGGCCGGCGAGCGCGGCAACTTCACCTGCGTGGGCGACGACGACCAGAGCATCTACGCCTGGCGCGGCGCGAATCCCGAAAATTTGCAGCAGATGGGCCGCGACTACCCGGCCTTGCAGATCATCAAGCTGGAACAGAACTACCGCTGCTCCAATCGCGTGCTGCGTGCAGCCAACGCGCTGATTGCGCACAACCCGCACGAGCACCTGAAGACACTGTGGTCCGACCAGGCCGACGGCGAGCGCATCCGCGTGTGGGAATGCCGCAACAGCGAGCACGAGGCGGAAAAGGTGGCCGCCGAGATCCAGTTTATCGCCACCAGCCGGCGCGTGCCGTGGAGCGATTTCTGCATCCTGTTCCGCGGCAACTTCCAGAGCCGGCCGCTGGAAAAGGCCATGCAACTGGTCGGCGTGCCCTACCACCTCACCGGCGGCACCGTGTTCCTGGAGCGGCAGGAAGTGAAGGACGCGCTGGCGTGGCTGCGGCTGCTGGTGAACCCGGACGACGACGCCGCGTTCATGCGCGCGGTGCAGGCGCCCAAGCGCGACGTCGGCGCCGGCACCCTGGCCAAGCTGGCCGAACTGGCGTCGGAGAAGGGCATGTCGATGGCGCAGGCGGCCGAGACGATGGGCGCACTGGCGCAACTGCCGCCGCGCGCAGCCAACAGCCTGAGCCGCTTCACCGACATCCTGCGCGCGCTGCGCATGGACATGCGCCAGAGTTCCTCCGGCGACCTGGTGCGGCGCGTGGCCAAGGACTCGGGCCTGCTGGCCGAGCTGCGCCACCAGGCCAAGGACACCGCCGGCTACGAGCGCCGCGCCAACAACCTCGAAGAGCTGGCGGCGTGGTTCGAGAACGGCCCGCGTGGCGCCAGCGCCGCCGACATGGCCGCGCAGCTGGCGCTGATCTCGCGCAACGACAAGGACGATGGCGGCAACCAGGTGCGGATGATGACCCTGCATGCGTCCAAGGGCCTGGAGTTCCCCTATGTGTTCATCGTCGGCTGCGAGGACGGCGTGCTGCCGCACCAGGTCAGCCTCGATGAAGGCACGTTGCAGGAAGAACGGCGGCTGCTTTATGTCGGCATCACCCGCGCCAAGATTCAACTGTGGATGAGCTACAGCCGCCTGACCCGCAAGTTCGGCGAGCACGTGCGCCTGAAGCCCAGCCGCTTCTTCGACGAACTGCCGGCGGCGGAGATCCAGCGCGACGGCGCCGACCCGGTGGCCGATGCGGCGCACAAGCAGGAACGCGCGAAGGCGGGGTTGGCGGCAATACAGGCGCTGTTCGACTGAGGTGGAGACGGTGGGGTTCGCGGATGGTGGTGGGGCACGACCCTTGGTCGTGTCGCATTGGCTGCAACCCGCCCGAATGTGCCGACCAACGGTCGGCACCCACCAGCCCCGCCGTTCCCTTGCTGGTGCGATGCTGCACGAAGATGAACGATGACGAGGCGCATGATGCTGATCGAAACCGAACGCCTGCGGCTGCGCCTGCTGCGCGATGACGACGGCGACGCCGCGGCGATGCTGGAGCTGCTCAACGAGCCGGGCTTCCACCGCCATATCGGCGACCGCGGCATCCGCACGCTGGAACAGGCGCGCGAGTGCATCCGCAATGGCCCGATGGTGAGCTACGAGCGGCACGGCTACGGCATGTATGCCATCGAGCGGCGTGGCGATGGCGCGTGGCTGGGCAATGCCGGGCTGGTGCATCGCGCCGCGTTGCCGCACCCGGATATCGGCTATGCACTGCTGGAGCGCCATGCGGGGCAGGGCTATGCGCTGGAAGCGGCGCGCGGATTGTTGGCCCATGCGCGTGGAACGCTCGGATTGGGCCGCCTGTGCGCGATCGTCGCACCTGGCAACGCACGTTCGATCGCGCTGCTGCACAAGCTGGATTTCCGTGCCAACGGTAGTGTCCGCCTGCCCGGCAAGGATGAAACGCTGCTGCTCTACCTCAACAAACCCACAAGCCGGTAGGTCGGGGCTACGTCCCCGACGCGCGGGGTGACGGGATGCAAGCGTCGGGGGTGTAACCCCGACCTACCTTGCTGTGCAGGGGTGATGTAGGAGCGACGTCAGTCGCGACCGGGGCTTTCACGGTAACGTCCCGGTCGCGACTGACGTCGCTCCTAGAAGCGCCAACGCTGCTCAGCCGTCCAGTCGCGCCTGTACCTGCGCCAACTGCTCCTGCAACGCGGATACCGTGGCTTCCAGCTGCTGCACGCGTTCTTCCAATGCGTTGTTGCCGGCCGCCCCGCCAGCCGCCGGGGCGCGATACTGCGCCGCCAGCGCTTCCACATCCACAGGACCACACAAAAGGTGCATGTAACGGTCCTCGCGTTGGCCAGTGGCGCGCGGCAGCTGCACCACCAGTTCGCGCTGGGCCAGCCGGTCGAGCTGGTGGCGCAGGTCCTCGGCGTCGGCGAACTTCGCCATGCGCTCGCTGCGCGCGGCCAGTTCGCCGGCGGTCTGCGGCCCGCGCAGCAGCAACAGGCCGAGCAGCGCCACCTGCTGGCGCGGCAGGTCGAGCTTGTTGCCGGCCAGGTGTTCGTAGCGCTCGGCGCGCGAGGAGAAATGCTGGCGTGCCAGCCCCATCGCCTCCAGTTGGCGCAATGCGTGCTGCACCTTGCCGGCGTCCAGGTTCATCAGCGGGTCGCGCGCGGTCTTCTGGTTGGCGGCCACCTGGGTGGCGTTGACGGTCAGCGGGTAGGCGTCCGGGGTGGTGGCTTCCTTCTCGATCAGGCAGCCCAGCGCGCGTGCCTGCGCGGCGTCGAGGACGGGAATGGCGGGGGAATCGGTCATCGTGTGCACCTGCGTCGCGCGAGGGGGCGCAAGCATAGCCGAGCCGGCCGCGGTGGGGCGGGCAGGCGGGTGAGCCGGTAAACTGCGCGGGTTTTCGTCCTGCCCGGTGCGCCGCATGTCCCGACTCCCGACCTTCTCCCTGCTCGCCGCCGCCATGCTGTCGCTGGCCGCGTGCACCGCTCCCACGCAGCTGACCCGGGGCGGGCCGGACGTCCCGGCCGCGGTGGCCACCAGCGAGGCCGTTCCCGCCGACGACAACCTCAACGCCGTGCTGTGGGTGCAGCGGGCGCAGGAGTACCGCGCCCTGACCACGCAGACCTGGCGCATGGCCGCGGCCACGCTCGACCGCGCCCTGGCCGACCCGCAATGGACCGCGTTGCTGCCCGGCGAAGGCGCCGAGCTGCAGCAGCCCGGCCTGAGGCCGGCGGTGGTCGTCGATGTCGATGAAACCATGCTCGACAACTCCCCCTACCAGGCGCGGCTGGTACTCGATGGCAAGTCGTACAAGGAGGAAAGCTGGGCCGAATGGGTGGCCGAGAAGCGTGCCCGCCCGGTGCCCGGCGCGCTGGAATTCGCCCGTGCGGCCAACGCCCGCGGCGTCACCCTCATCTATATCTCCAACCGCACCGAGCAGATGAAGGCCGACACGCTGGACAACCTGCGCGCGGCCGGCTTCCCGGTGGCCGATGACGGCGTCTATCTCGGCATGGGCGTGGACGTGCCCGGTTGCACCCGGCCGGCCGACGACAAGGGCTGCCGCCGCATCAAGGTCGCCAGCCAGTACCGCGTGCTGATGCAGGTGGGCGACCAGATCACCGATTTCGGCCAGCCGCGCAGCAACGACAACGCCGACCGCGACGCCCTGCTCGCCGGCCACCCGGGCTGGCTCGGCGAGCGCTGGTTCATGCTGCCCAACCCGACCTACGGCGGCTACGAGTCGGCGGCGGTCGGCAACCGCCACGGCCTGTCCGCCGCGCAACGCCGCGCTGCCAAGCACGCCGCGCTGGAGCCGGCGCGATGAACCGCGGCCCGCTGCCGCTGCGCCCCGACGAGCGTTTGATCTTCGCCCTCGACGTGCCCGGCCGTGCCGAGGCGCTGCAATGGGTGGAACGGCTCGGCGATGCGGTGTCGTTCTACAAGATCGGCATGGAGCTGCTGGCCTCGGGCGAATACTTCGAGGTGCTCGAGGAACTCGCCAAACGCGACAATCGCGTGTTCGTCGATCTCAAGTTCTTCGACATTCCCGCCACGATCGCCGGTGTTGTCCGCCGTTTGTCGCAGTGGCCGGTGAGCTACTGCACCATCCACGGCTGGCACCCGGCGATGATGGAAGCGGCCGCGGCCGCCAACGGCTCGGACATGCGCCTGCTGGCGGTGACCGTGCTGACCTCGATGGGCCGCCCCGACCTGGCGCAGATGGGCATCGACCGCGAACCGGTGGACGTGGTGGTCGAACGCGCGCTGGCCGCGCAGCGCGCCGGCATCGACGGGGTGATCGCCTCCGGGCAGGAGGCCGCGCCGATCCGCGCCGCCACCGGCGCCACTTTCTCCATCGTCTGCCCCGGCATCCGCCCCGGCGGTCCGGCCGGCGACGACCAGCAGCGCACCGTGGGCGTGGCGCAGGCATTTGCCGACGGCGCCGACGCCATCGTCGTCGGCCGCCCGATCCGGCTGGCCCCGGACCCGCGTGCGGCGGCGCTGGCGATGCAGCAGGAAATCGCCGCTGCATCAAGTTAAATCAATAACTTGAAGCGAGATTAATGAAGTATTGCTTTAACTGAATCGGGCGCGTAGGCTTGCACCTCGTCCGGTCCTGCCGGCGATGTGCCAACCTGTCCACCGGCCTTGCGCCGGCTTGAGGAGGTCCGCCACCGGCAACGGTGCGGCCTCTTTTTTATGTGACCGGCCACCGGGGGATGCCGCCCCGCGCTTGCCGCTGTCACCCGGCAGGTCGCAAGATGCCCCGGCTCCTGGGGAGGACACCACGCCATGCCACGCCGTTCCCGAACGCGAACCTGTTGCCTGTACCTCGCACTGGCCGCCGCGGCGCTGCTGGCCGCCTCCTGCCGCCACGGCACCGAGGAGCTGCCCGGCGCCGCCAGCCGCCCGGCCACCGCGGTGCGGCAGATGGTCCAGTACCTGCAGGACGACGACCTGGCCGGCTACGCCCGCGCGGCGGTACCGCCGGCGCAGTACGCCGAGCTGGAAACGGCCTGGGCCCAGGGCCACAGCCGCTGGCCGCTGACCGAACTGCCGCTGGACGACAAGCTGCCGGTGCTGCTGGCGATATTGTCGGAAAAGGACGCAGAAACCCGCCTGCAGCGCGCGTTCAAGGCGCAGATCGCCGGGCAGGCCGCCGCCGTGCGCCAAGCCGCGCACTCGCTGGGCCTGTTCGGCGTGCAGTACATCACCTATCAAGGCGACTACAGCGATGCCGAGCGCGCCCACTACGCGCAGCTGGTCACCGCCTTGAGCGCATGGGCGCAGGCGGCGCCGCTGTCCGACCCGAAGCTGGCCGAATCCACCATCGCCACCCTGACCGGTGCCGCCCGCGCCACCGGCCTGGACAGCGAGGACGCCTTCCGCCAGGCCGGGATGACCGCCAGCCTGCAACGGCTGGGGCCGTTCGCCCGTGCCGCCAAGCAGGTGCTGGCCAGCTACGGGCTGGTGCTGGATGACAGCCTGGCGCAGCTGCGCACCGGCCTGGTCGAGGAACGCGGCGACGAAGCCACGGTGCGTGTGCAGTACCCGCTGGCCGGCGAGGAACTGGATTTGCAGGTGCAGGTACAGCGGCGCGAAGGCCGCTGGTACCTGGCGCGGACCCTGGCCGAGGCGGAGGCGGCACTGGCCGCCGCCCGCGCCGCGCAGGCCGCCACCATCGAGGCCACGGCCGAACCGGCGGACAGCGCCACCGGGGCGGCTAAGCCATAATGTCGCGAATGTCGAAACAGAATTCCCGGCCCGAACAGGGCGAACTCCTCCCGCACGACGAGGCCGGTACGCCTGCCGCCGCACCGGCCGCGATCGTGCCGGGCGCGCGCCCGGTGCAGGCCCGTCCCGGCCGCCGCCCGTGGTGGGCGCGCCTGCTCGGCCGCCTGATCGAACCGTGGCTGGGCCTGAAGATCGAACCGGAACAACCGCAGCACGACCCGGCGCAGCCGGTGGTCTACGTGCTGGAGGACTACGGCCTGTCCAACGCGCTGATCCTGGACAAGGCCTGCCGCGACGCCGGCCTGCCGTCGCCGCTGGTGCCGTTGCCGGGCAACCTGACCGGGCGCAAGCGCGCCTACGTGGCGCTGTCGCGGCGTTCCAGCAGCAATGCGCTGATCCCCGAGCAGCGCGGCGCCCGCACCCATTCGGACTCGCTGGCCAAGCTGCTGCAGGCGCACCGCGACAACCCCGCGCTGGACGTGCAGCTGGTGCCGGTGTCGATCTTCGTCGGCCGCGCCCCGGACAAGCAGAGCGGCTGGTTCGCGGTACTGTTCTCGGAGAACTGGGCGCTGGTGGGCCGCTTCCGCCGCCTGCTGGCGGTGCTGCTCAACGGCCGCGACAGCATCGTGCGCTTCGCCGCGCCGGTGTCCCTGCGCGAAACCGTGGACGAGGGGCTGGAGCCCGAGCGCACCGTGCGCAAGCTGCAGCGCGTGCTGCGCACCCACTTCCGCCGCATCCGCGAATCGATCATCGGCCCGGACCTGTCCACCCGCCGCCTGCTGGTGGACAAGGTGCTGGAGGCCGACTCGGTGCGCGAGGCCATCGCCGCGCAGGCCAAGCGCGACAACAGCAAGACCACCGAGGCGTGGAAGAAGGCGCAGGGCTACGCCTGGGAAATCGCCGCCGACTACTCCACTCCGGTGGTGCGCTCGGCCAGCTTCATGCTCAGCCATGTCTGGAACCGCATCTACGCCGGCGTGCTGGTGCACCACCTGGACAAGTTCAAGGAAGCCGCGCCCGGGCACGAGATCGTCTACGTGCCCAGCCACCGCAGCCACATGGACTACCTGCTGCTGAGCTACCTGCTGTACGACCGCGGCATCGTGCCGCCGCATATCTTCGCCGGCATCAACCTCAACCTGCCGGTGGTCGGCACCCTGCTGCGCAAGGGCGGCGCGTTCTTCGCGCGGCGCAGCTTCCGCGGCAACCCGCTGTATTCGGCGGTGTTCTCCGAATACATGGCGCAGCTGGTTTCCGGCGGCTACTCGATCGAATACTTCGTCGAGGGCGGGCGCTCGCGCACCGGCCGCCTGCTGCAGCCCAAGGGCGGGGTGATCTCGATGACCCTGCGCGCCTACCTGCGCCAGCCGCGCAAGCCGGTGCTGTTCCAGCCCATCTACATCGGCTACGAGAAGCTGATGGAAGGCAACAGCTATCTGGACGAACTGTCAGGACGGCCGAAGGAGAAGGAATCGATCTGGTCGCTGCTGTGGGGCATCCCCAAGGTGCTCAAGCAGAACTACGGCCAGGTGGTGGTGAACTTCGGCGAGCCGATCGCGCTCAACGACGTGCTGGCCGAGCATGCCCCCGAGTGGGATGGCCAGCCGGTGCCCGAGGACGAGAAGCCGGCGTGGCTGATGAAGACGGTCGATACGCTGGCGCAGAACATCAACGTGCACGTCAATGCCGCCGCCGACGTCAACCCGATCAACCTGCTGGCGCTGGCCCTGCTGTCCACGCCCAAGCACGCGATGGGCGAGGCCGACCTGATCGCGCAGATCGAGCTGTGCAAGGCGCTGCTGGTGGAGATGCCGTACTCGGACCGGGTCACCGTCACCCCGCACACCCCCGAGCGCATCATCGCCCACGCCGAGGAAATCAACGTCCTCACCCGCATCAAGCACCCGCTGGGCGATGTGCTCAGCGTCAGCGGCGACACCGCGGTGCTGCTGAGCTACTTCCGCAACAACGTGCTGCACCTGTTCACCGCCTCGTCGTGGGTGGCCTGCTGCTTCCAGAACAACCGCCGCATGAGCCGCGCCGGCCTTTTGCGGCTGGGCCGCGGCTTGTACCCGTTCCTGCAGGCCGAGCTGTTCCTGCCGTGGAGCGAGGACCAGTTCGCCGCGCGCATCGAGCAGACCATCGACGTGTTCGTGCGCGAGGGCCTGCTGCAGCAGGTGAACGAGGACGACGGCGGCATGCTCGCGCGCAACACCGGGCAGACCGACGAGGTGTTCCGCCTGCGCGCCATCGGCCACTCGCTGCAACAGGCGTTCGAGCGCTACTACATCGCCATCTCGGTGCTGGTGAAGAACGGCCCCGGTACGCTCGGCGCCGGCGAGCTGGAAAGCCTGTGCCAGCAGGCCGCGCAGCGCCTGAGCCTGCTCTACGCCCCGGCCGCGCCGGAGTTCTTCGACAAGACCCTGTTCCGCAGCTTCATCCAGAAGATGCGCGAACTGCGGCTGGTGTGGCCGGACGAGAACAGCAAGCTGCTGTTCGACGAACGCCTGGACGCCTGGGCCAAGGACGCCAAGTTCATCCTCGGCCGCGAGCTGCGCCACACCATCGAGCGGGTGAGCCCGGAGGCGGTGAAGGCGGAGGAGCCTGCGGCGTAGCCGTGGGGCCATCCCGTAAGCTTGAACACACCCGAATGGCAAAGCACAGGAAGTGGAAGGCGCCATGAACGAGAAAGAGACGAAAGCGAAGACAGCGGCGACGGCAGCGGAAGGGCTACCTACTCTGGAAGGTCCGGTAGTCCGTCGTACCTGGCATCAGGGCCGCTGGTGGTTCGTGGTGGTCGATGTCGTGGCCGCCCTGACCGAATCACCCAGCCCGGATGGCTACCTGCGCGATCTGCGTCGCCGTGACGAGGAGCTTTCCGCAAGCTGGGCGGTGCTGGTCGCGCCATTGCCCGTCACCACCGCTGGCGGCCGGCAGCTGTTGAACTGCGCCACGCTGGAAGGCGTCCTGCGCATCATCCAGTCGATTCCTTCGCCCAAGGCCGAGCCATTCAAATTGTGGCTGGCCAAGGTGGGCAACGAGCGTGTCGAAGAGGCCCGGGCCACGGATTTCGGTGCCCTGAGCGAAGATCAGCGCCGCCTGTTGCTGCGCGGACAGGTGGCGGAGCACAACAAGGATTTGGCTGCCGCAGCCAAACAGGCGGGTGTCGCGACACCGCTGGATTACGCGGTCTTCCAGGATTATGGCTACCGGGGCTTGTATGGTGGCTTGGGAGCGAAGGACATACATGCTCGCAAGGGCCTGAAGAAGAGCCAGAAGATTCTCGATCACATGGGCAGCACCGAACTGGCGGCCAACCTGTTCCGTGCCACACAGGCAGAAGAAAAGCTCAGGCGGGACAACGTGCAGGGCAAGGCTGTCGCAAACCGCACCCATCAGGGCGTGGGCGAAACCATTCGCCGAACCATCCAGGAACTGGGCGGCACCCTACCGGAAGACTTGCCCAGGCCGGAAAAGAGCATCCAGCAGATCCAGAAGGCGGCACCGCCCGTGGTGGGTAAAGGCAGGCCGAAGTAAACGGAAGGCAATAGTCAATGAAATCAGTTGCTTGAGTCAAAGGGGGGGGGCAATTTGCCCCCCCCCCTTTCCGGGCAGGCATGGCCGTTTGCTGGCAGTAGCTCATGCTCATGCTGCAAATTTTGGTTGAGCTCAGGCCGGCTCGTCCGGGATCAGCATGCTTTCCAGCCGGGCGATGCAGTCCTTCAGTTGCAGCTTGCGTTTCTTCAGCCGCTTGGCTTCCAGCTCGTCGTCCGGGTTGGTGGCGAGCTGCGCGATGCGTTCGTCGAGGCTGCGGTGTTCGGTTCGCAGTTCGGCGATGCGTTGGCTGGTTTCGGCGGGCGTTGGGGTTTCCACGGGCGTCGAGCATACACGCTGCCGGCTCGGGTGCGAGAGGAGGTGGCCGCGCCGGTTAGAATGCGTCCGATGAATGCCGTCATCCCCCTTCCCGACCCCGTCCGCAGCGCCCGCGACCCGCGCGCGGCCGAGCGCGAGCAGCACAAGCTGACCAAGCGCCTGCGCCGCCAGGTCGGCCAGGCCATCGCCGATTTCGGCATGATCGAGGCCGGCGACAAGGTGATGGTGTGCCTGTCCGGCGGCAAGGACAGCTACACCCTGCTCGACATCCTGCTGCAGCTGCAGAAGAAGGCGCCGGTGCCGTTCGAGCTGGTGGCGGTGAACCTGGACCAGAAGCAGCCCGGCTTTCCCGAACACGTGCTGCCGGCGTACCTGCGCGACCTCGGTGTGCCGTTCCACATCATCGAGCAGGACACCTATTCGGTGGTCAGCCGGGTGATCCCGGAGGGCAGGACCATGTGTTCGCTGTGCTCGCGCATGCGCCGCGGCGCGCTGTACAGCTATGCCGAGGAGAACGGCTTCACCAGGATCGCGCTGGGCCACCACCGCGACGACATGGTGGCCACGTTCTTCATGAACCTGTTCCACCATGCCAAGCTCTCCGGCATGCCGCCGAAGTTGCGCAGCGACGACGGCAGGCACGTGGTTATCCGCCCGCTGGCCTACGTGCGCGAGAGCGACATCATCGAGTACGCCACTGCGCGCCGCTTCCCGATCATTCCCTGCAACCTGTGCGGCAGCCAGGAGAACCTGCAGCGCAAGCAGGTGGGGCTGATGATGCGGCAGTGGGAGAAGGACCACCCCGGCCGCATCGAGCAGATCTCGCGCGCGCTGGGCGATATTCGTCCTTCGCAGTTGGCCGATCCCAACCTGTTCGACTTCATGGCGCTGGGTCGCCGTGATGATGCGCCGCTGCCGGATGCACGTGCATGGTTGGCTGGCAGTGATACCCAGGTTTCTGAAGCCCCTCTCCCTGCGGGGTGAGAGGGGCAGTTTACGAACCACCGGTTCGTTGCCCCTCGAACGCCCTTGCGCCAGCGCAAGGGCCGGGGCGCGAAGCGGGGGTTGGGGTGAGGGGCAATGGAGTCACGATGGTTCAGACCTCACTGACTCCGCTCGCCCCTCATCCGCCCTTCGGGCACCTTCTCCCGGAGGGAGAAGGGAAAGCCCACATCCTTTCTCCTTTCCGGTCATCGCATGTTCTTCAAAAACCTCACGCTTTTCCGCTTCCCCACCTCCGTTGATTTTTCCGAGGTCGATACCCTGCTGCCGCACGTGGTGCTCAAGCCGGTCGGCCCGCTGGAGATGACCTCGCGCGGCTTCATCTCGCCGTTCGGCCGCGAGGAGAAACAGCAGTTCTCGCACCGCATCGGCGATGCGCTGTGGCTCACCGTCGGCGGCGAGGACAAGATCCTGCCCGGCGCGGTGGTCAACGACCTGCTGGCGCGCAAGCTCGAAGAGATCGAGGAGAAGGAAGGGCGCAAGCCCGGTGGTCGCGAGCGCAAGCGGATGAAGGACGACCTGCTGCACGAACTGCTGCCGCGCGCCTTCGTCAAGAGCTCGCGCACCGACGCCTTCCTCGACCTGCAGCACGGCTACGTCGCCGTGGACAGCTCCAGCCGCAAGACCGGCGAGAACGTGATGAGCGACATCCGCGGGCTGCTCGGCAGCTTCCCGGCGATGCCGCTGAACGCCGAGGTCGCGCCGCGCTCGATCCTGACCGCATGGATCGCCGGCGAGCCGCTGCCCGAGGGCTTGAGCCTGGGCGAAGAGTGCGAGATGAAGGACCCGGCCGAGGGCGGCGCGGTGGTCAAGTGCCAGCATCAGGAACTGCGCTGCGACGAGATCGACAAGCACCTCGATGCCGGCAAGCAGGTCACCAAGCTGGCGCTGGTGTTCGAGGACAACCTCTCGTTCGTGCTCGGCGACGACCTGATCGTGCGCAAGCTCAAGTTCCTCGACGGCGCGCTGGACCAGCTCGAACACATCGACGAGGAAGGCCGCCGCGCCGAGCTGGACGCGCGCTTCGCGCTGCAGAGCGGAGAGATCCGCCGGCTGTTCCTGCTGCTGGAGCAGGCGTTCAAGCTGAGCAAGGCCGACAACTGAGCCAGCTGCTCGTAGGAGCGCACCTTGGTGCGCGATGGGACTTCACCGGGAAAGCTTCATCGCGCACCAAGGTGCGCTCCTACAAGGTCTCCTGCGCCGTCGTATGCTGGTTGCATGACCTCCCTGTTCCGCCGCCTGCTACCCGCCCCCGCCGCGCCGTCGATCCAGCGTGACACGGTGCGGTTGCGGCTGGACGACGCCGAGATCGAGGTGCTGCGCGTGCGCGACCCGCGCGCGCGCCGGCTCAAGCTCAGCGTGGACGAGCGCGGCGCGCGGCTGACGATGCCGCTGCGGGCGAGCCTGGTATCAGGCGAACGCTTCCTGCTGGAACACCGGCAATGGCTGCAGCAGCAGCTGGCGCGGTTGCAGGGCGACCACCTGGCGCCGTCGCTGGCACTGCGTGAACCGGGCCTGCTGCCGCTGCGCGGCGAACTGCTGCCGCTGCGCTGGCAGGAAGGGCGCTTCGCCCACGTCGAGGCCGATGCCGACGGCATCGTCGTCCAGTTGCCGGCAAGGGCCGGCGAGGCGGCGTTCCGGCGCGCCCTGCGCGAATTCCTCGAAGCACGGATGCGCGCCGACGTCGGCCGCTGGCTGCCCGGCTACCTGCCGGGGTTGCCGCGCGCGCCGGCGCGGTTGCGGCTGAAGGTGATGTCTTCGCAGTGGGGCTCGCTGGCGCCGGATGGCTCGTTGGCGCTGGACCTGGCACTGGCACTGGCCCGCTTTTCGGCGTTCGAGTACGTGCTGGTCCACGAGCTGTGCCACCTGCTGCAGGCCAACCACTCGCCGGCGTTCTGGGCCGAGGTGGAAGCGCGTTTCCCGCAGTGGCGCGCCGAGCGCGACTACCTGCGCGCGGAAGGGCGCCGGCTCAAGGCGACCCTGCGGCAACTGCTGCCGTAGCTGCGGGGCTTGCCCCGCAGGGGCCTTCCCGATGAAGCCGTGCCGGGCAAGCCCGGCACCTACGCGACGTCTCCCGATGACAGGAACTCGCGGACAAGCGTCGCCACCGCCGCGGGCTGGTCCATGTGCAGGTGGTGGTGGCCGGGCAGGGTGTGCAGGCGGCCGCGGCGCAGCAGGGCGGCGCGCTGGCTGCGCTCCGGTTCGGGGAAATACGCCTGCGCCGGCGTGGCGTAGATCACCTGCGCCGGACACTCGATGGCGGCGACCACGTCGCGCACCTGCGGCTCGGTCATGCGCACCGCGGTCGGCAGCATCAGCCGCGGATCGCTGCACCAGCTCCAGCCGCCCGCGACCGGGCGCACGCCGCGTTCCACCAACAACCGCGCCGAGCTTTCGGACAACTGGTTGGCCTGCATCCGCGCGCGCACCGGTGCGGCGAGGTCGGCGAACACGCGCAGTTGCTTGTCGCCCAGCGCCGCCAGCGCGGCCAGATGCGCGCGCAGCCGGGTGACGGTTTCGTCGGCCGGGGCGGCCAGCCCGCCGAGCGCCTCGATGCAGACCAGCGCCCGCACCCGCTGCGGCGCCACCGCAGCGGTCAGGCTGGCGATGGCCGCGCCCATCGAATGGCCGAGCAGCACGCAACGCGCCCAGCCCAGCGCGTCCATGATCGCCAGCGTCTGCGCGATCGCCTGCGGCATGGTGTAGGCGGCATCGGCGGGCAGATGCCCGCTCAGGCCGTGGCCCGGCAGGTCGAGCAGCGCCCAGTCCAGCTCCGGCAGGTGGCCGGCCAGCGGCAGGAAGCTGGCCGCGTTGTCCAGCCAGCCATGCAGGGCCAGTACCGGCAGCCCGCCGGGCGTGCCGGCGCGCAGCCCGGCCACGGGCAGCCCGCCGAGGTCCAGCGCGAACGCGGTGGTCATGCGTCCCGTGCCAGCGCGGCCAGGGCGCGGGCGTGCTCGGGGGCATCGTTCAGGCAGGGGATGTAGCGCATCGTCGCGCCGTGCCGGGCCACGCTGGCGGTGAAGCCCAGCGCCACTTCCTCCAGCGTTTCCAGGCAGTCGGTGGCGAAGCCGGGGCAGGCCACGTCGAGGGTCTTCGCGCCGCCCTCGGCCAGCGCCCACAGCGTCGGCTCGGCGTAGGGCTGCAGCCAGCGCTCGCGGCCGAAGCGCGACTGATAAGCCAACTGCCAGTCGCCCTCGCCCAGTTCCAGCGCGGCGGCGATCGCGCGCGCGCTGGCCTCGCAGCGCTGCGGGTAGGGGTCGCCGGCATCGGCCAGCCGCTGCGGGATGCCGTGGAAGGAGAACAGCAGCCGGTCGCCGCGACCGTTGCGCTGCCAGTAACCGCGGATCGAATCGGCCACCGCCGCCACCCAGCGCGGGTCGTCGGCATAGTCATGGACCGTGCGCACTTCCACCTGCGGGTGGCGGGCCTGCCAGTCCCGCACCACGTCCTCGACCGAGGCGGTGGTGGTGGTCGAATACTGCGGGTACAGCGGCAGCACCACGATGCGTCCGATGCCTTCGCCGGCCAGCGCGTCCAAGGCCGGCCGCAGCGCCGGCTGGCCGTAGCGCATCGCATCGCGCACCCGCCAATGCGGCAGCTCGCGCTGCATCGCCTCGGCCAGGCGCCGGGTGTATACCGCCAGCGGCGAACCTTCCGGCAGCCACACCTGCGCGTACTTGTGCGCCGAGCGACCGCCGCGCAGCGGCAGGATCAGCCCGTGCAGCAGCGGCTTCCACAGCAGCGGCGGGATCGAAACCACGCGCGGGTCGCCGAGGAATTCGGCGAGGTAACGACGCACCGCCGGCGCGGTGGGTGTCTCGGGCGTGCCTAGGTTGACCGCGAGCAGCGCGGTGGTGGGTGCGTCGGACATGCGCGCATTCTCGCAGGTGCGGGCGACGGCGGCGATGCCGCGGTGGCGATCGCGACGATTCGTCGCGGCAATCGCCGGCCGGGCCCGCTCACTGGCGATTCATCGCCGCGCTACTAATTTCCGGCACTTGCTTTATCTTTCCGTGCACCGACTTCTGGAGCCTGCCATGCGCCGCCTGCCGTGCCTCGTGTTGCTGTTGTCCGCCAGCCTGTTGTCCGCCAGCGCCGTGGCCGGGCCGCAGGAAGACCAGCGCGCCCGCAACGCCGTGCGCGTGCTCGGCGAGATCCAGGAGATCCCCGAGCAGGCCATCCCCGACAAGCTGCTCGACGAGGGCCGCGCGATCCTGGTCATCCCCGACACCATCAAGGCCGGGCTGGTGGTGGGCGGCCGCCGCGGCCACGGCCTGATGTCGGTCAAGGGCAGCGACGGCAGCTGGTCCAACCCGGTGTTCGTCAAGCTCACCGGCGGCAGCATCGGCTTCCAGGCCGGCGTGCAGTCCTCCGACGTGATCCTGGTGTTCCGCAACGACCGCAGCCTGGACAACATCGTCAACGGCAAGTTCACCCTCGGCGCCGACGCCGGCGTGGCCGCCGGCCCGGTCGGGCGCAGCGCCGCGGCCGCCACCGACGGCCAGCTCAAGGCCGAGATCTGGTCATGGTCGCGCGCCCGCGGCCTGTTCGCCGGGGTGGCGCTGGACGGCGCGGTGCTGTCGATCGACGATGCCGCCAACCTCGACGCCTACGGCCAGGGCATCACCCCGCGGATGATCCTGGAGGGCCGGCTGACCACGGCGCCGTCGGCCGACGTGGTCGCCTTCCGCGACCGCCTGGAGGAATCCACCTACGCCGCGCGCGAGAAGCGCGGCACCCAGGGCGGCACGGTCGCCGCGTCGGCGCCGCGCGCGCAGCCGGTCACCGTGTCCGGCGAGCCGCAGCCGCAGGCCGGCAACGACGCGGTCACCCAGCCGCTGCAGGCGACCCCGGCCGAAAACGCGCCGCAGCAGGGCTTCCAGCCGGTGTCCGAGGGCGAGATCCGCACCGAGTCGCTGGACGACGGCAACTGACCTCCGGCAGGGCATTCATCGAGGCGGGGTGGGTTATGCTCACCGGCCTCCTACTGGATAACGCGAGCGGATCATGGGCAGTTTCAGCATCTGGCACTGGTTGATCGTGCTGGTCATCGTCGTGCTGGTGTTCGGCACCAAGCGGCTGACGAGCGGTGCCAAGGATCTGGGCAATGCGGTCAAGGAGTTCAAGAAGGGCATGCGCGAGGACGACAAGCCCGCCGCGCAGCTGGGCGACGAGTCGCGCGGCGCCGACAAGAGCCGCGACACGCAGGCCGAGCACGACCGCGAAGCGCGCTGACCCCGGGGTTCGGGCGTGTTTGACATCGGTTTCGGCGAGCTGCTGCTGATCGCGGTGGTGGCATTGGTGGTACTGGGCCCGGAGCGCCTGCCCAAGGCGGCGCGCTTCGCCGGGCTGTGGGTACGCCGCGCCCGCAACCAGTGGGATTCGGTGAAACAGGAGCTGGAGCGCGAGCTGCATGCCGAAGAGCTCAAGCGCAACCTGGATGCCGTGCGCCAGTCGATG
The DNA here is from genome assembly GCF_022359915.1 of Stenotrophomonas sp. NLF4-10. Taxonomy (NCBI): domain Bacteria; kingdom Pseudomonadati; phylum Pseudomonadota; class Gammaproteobacteria; order Lysobacterales; family Lysobacteraceae; genus Stenotrophomonas; species Stenotrophomonas sp. NLF4-10. Next base: position 197,587 of record NZ_JAKSEE010000003.1, on the reverse strand, counting down.
CGGCAGACCGAGCAGGAAATGCGCGACGGTATCCGGCAGGTGCAGCAGCAGGCCGAGGCGCTGCGCCACGATGTCGAAGCGATCGAAGGGCCCGGCGGCGAAGCGGCGCCGGCAGGCGAGGCGGCGGCCGGCGTTCCCGATGAAGCCGCGGCCGCGGCACCGCAGGCGGAAGCGCAGGCACCGGCCGCCCCGTCCACCGCAGGGGAGCGGACGCCGTGAGCGATGCCGGCCCGGGTGAGAGCCCGCTGATCGAACACCTGATCGAACTGCGCGCGCGGCTGATGCGCGGCCTGCTGGGGTTGGGCATGGTGCTGCTGGCGCTGCTGCCGTTCTCGCGCGCGCTCTACAGCCACCTGGCCACACCGTTGATCTCGCAGTTGCCCGACGGGCAGTCGATGATCGCCACCAACCCGGCCGGCGCGTTCTTCGCCCCGCTCAAGCTGACCTTCTTCACCGCACTGTTCATCGCGGTGCCGTGGCTGCTGTACCAGGCGTGGGCGTTCGTCGCGCCCGGCCTGTACGCGCGCGAGAAGCGGCTGGCGCTGCCGCTGCTGGCCTCGGCGGTGACGCTGTTCTACGTCGGCTGCGCGTTCGCCTACTTCCTGGTGCTGCCGGCGGTGTTCCACTTCCTGACCACGTTCCGCCCGGACGTCATCGCCATCACCCCGGACGCCGGCGCCTACCTGGATTTCGTGCTGGCGATCTTCTTCGCCTTCGGCGCCAGCTTCGAGTTGCCGGTGGCGATGGTGATCCTGGTGCTGCTGGGCTGGGTGTCGCCGCAGCAGCTGCGCGAAGGCCGCGGCTACGCCATCGTCGGCATCTTCGTGGTGGCCGCGGTGCTGACCCCGCCGGACGTGGTGTCGCAGCTGATGCTGGCGATCCCGATGTGCTTCCTCTATGAACTGGGCATCCAGGCCGCGCGCTGGCTGGTGCCGCGCAAGCAACCCGCGTCGGAACCGTAGATGCGGGGCTCGCCCCGCATGGGGCTTTCCCGGTGAAGCCCCGTGCCGGGCAAGCCCGGCACCTACGGCTGGTGAGCCGGCGGTTCCGGAGTCGTGATTGGTGGGCGCCGACCGTTGGCCGGCACCCACTGCGGGTCGATCAGGCCTCGAACACGTGCCCGGCAGCCGGCGGCGGCACCGGCCGCCCGCGGTGCGCGAACATCTGCTTCCACGCCGCGTACACCGAGCCGACGTACAGCGGCATGATCACCGTGGTCATCGCCAGCTGCATCACCAGCGCCGCCGCGCCGGGGCCGGCCAGCAGCAGCGCCACCTGCATCAGCACCATCACCACGAAGTAGATGCACAGCGTGGCGATCATGCCCAGCACCATGAACACCGCCATCGCGCGGAAGTTCTCGACGCAGCCCTGCAGGCTCATGCGCAGCGCGTGCAGGCCGCTGTGGCGGTCGAACATCACCAGCGCCGGCTGGGTGAACATGGCCATGCTCAGCGCGATGAAGGTGACCAGGCCGACCAGCACCCACAGCGCGATGCGCTTGACCGGGATGCCGGCCACCAGCGCCAGCGCTTCCTCCTGGCTGACCTGCTGGCCCGACTGCTGCAGTTGCTGCATCTTCACCATGACCTCGCTGAAGGCGCCGAAGCCCTCGCGGCCGATCAGCGAGAACAGCAGCGTGCCCAGCAGCAGCACGGCGATGAACTGCACCGCCAGCGGCACCAGCAGGTGCGAGACGCGGCGGTCGCGGATGGGCTGCAGCAGGTGCGCGGGCAGCGCCGGGCGGCCCTGGTCGATTTCGCTCACCGCCCACAGCATGCCGCCGAACATCAGCGGCCCGACCGCGAACGACAGCAACTGCACGGCCAGCCCCAGCCAGCCCGGCAGCGCCTGCGCCAGCAGCAGGATCAGGGTGGTGACCAGCATCCACGCCACGCCCAGCATGGCCAGTTGCAGCGGCGCGCGACGGAACAGGGAAAACGCGTCCAGCAGCCACTGCGCGCCGGCAGCGGCCGGCACCTTGCGAATATCGCTCATTGCAATTCCGAAACGGGGAGGTTGCCGGCACGGCCGCCGGCGCGCGCGGATTATCGCCCGAAAGGCGAGGGGCGTAGTGAAGAGGCGCCAGCGGCCGGTGTAGGTGCGGGGCTTGCCCCGCATGGGGCATTACCGGCAACGCCCCGGTGCGGGGCAGGCCCCGCGCCTACGTGGAATCATCCGGCGTGGCCGCGGGCGTGGCGCACGAAGCGGCGCAGCAGTTGCCGGGCCTGCGGCGCGGCGGTGACCTGCCGGGCCACGCTGCGCGCGCAGCCGCCGTGACGGGCAATGCAGTCGGCGCGGGCGCGCACGTAGCCGCGCATGTGGTGGGTGGCGAACTCGGGGTGGAACTGCATGCCCCAGGCGTTCTCGCCCCAGCGGAAGGCATGGCACTGGTCCTGCGCCGAGCGCGCCAGCACGGTGGCGCCTTCCGGCGCGCGCAGCACGGTCTGCAGGTGGGTGGCCTGCGCCGGGAAGCTGGCTGGCAGGCCGGCGAACAGCGGGTCGGCGTGGGCGGCCGGGTCGAGGTCGAGGCGGATGGTGCCGGATTCGCGCCCGGCCGGGTTGTAGTCCACCTGCCCACCCAGCGCATGCGCCAGCAGCTGATGGCCATAGCAGATGCCCAGCAGCGGCATGCCGGCGTGGGCGGCCTCGCGCAGCCAGCCGGCGCTGCGCTCGCTCCACTCTGCGCGGTCGGTGACGAATGCGGCCGAGCCAGTAATGATCGTGGCGGCGTAGCCCTCGCGCGACGGCAGGGTTTCACCGTGCTCGACGTTGACCGTGACCGTCTCGGCTTCTTCCAGCCCGGCGGCCACGCGGATCCAGTGCGGGAAGCGGCCGTAGCGGCGCAGGGTCGGGAACGGTTGCCCGGTTTCGACGATCAGGAACGGCAGGGGCTTCATTCCGTGGGAGGCAGGACTGACAGGACTTCCTCGATTGTAGTCAGCCCGGCCGCCACCTTTTCAAGCCCGGCGCGGCGTAGCGTGCGCAGCCCTTCGCCACGCGCGGCACGGTGGAAACCGGCCAGGTCCATGTCGGCGGTGATCCGCGCACGCAGCGTCGGCCCAAGCGGCAGTAGCTCGTACAGGCCGACGCGGCCCATGTAGCCGGTGCGCCGGCACTCCAGGCAACCCACCGGCGCACAGGCGTTGATGGCATCAGGTAATGCCTCATCGGCATCACGCAGCGGCGCCCAATCGACGTCGTCGGGCACGTCGGCGCGCTTGCAGTGCGGGCACAGGGTGCGCACAAGCCGCTGCGCCAGCACGCCGTTGACGGTGGAGGCGATCAGGTAGTGCGGCACGCCGAGGTCGAGCAGGCGGGTGATCGCCGAGGGCGCGTCGTTGGTGTGCAGGGTGGACAGCACCAGGTGGCCGGTGAGCGCGGCCTGCACCGCCATCTGCGCGGTTTCCAGGTCGCGGATCTCGCCGATCATGATGATGTCCGGGTCCTGCCGCAGCAGGGTGCGCACGCCGGCGGCGAAGTCCAGGTCGATGTTGGCCTGCACCTGCATCTGGTTGAACTCCGGCGCGATCATCTCGATCGGGTCCTCCACCGTGCACACGTTCACGTCCGGCGTGGCCAGCCGCTTGAGCGTGGAATACAGGGTGGTGGTCTTGCCCGAGCCGGTCGGGCCGGTGACCAGCACGATGCCGTGCGGGCGCGTGGTCAGCTCGTTCCATCCGGCTGCTTCCTCGGGGCTGAAGCCGAGCTGCTCGATGCTCTTGAACGCCGCGTCCGGGTCGAAGATGCGCATCACGCATTTCTCGCCGAACGCGGTGGGCATGGTCGAAAGCCGCATTTCCACCTCGCGCCCGCCCGGCGAGCGGGTCTTGATGCGCCCGTCCTGCGGGCGCCGGCGCTCGGCCAGGTCCATGCGCCCCAGCACCTTGATGCGGCTGACCACCGCGGTCATCACCGCCGGCGGCAGCTCGAACACCTTGTGCAGCACGCCGTCGATGCGGAACCGCACCCGGCCCATGTCGCGGCGCGGCTCCAGGTGGATGTCGCTGGCGCGCTGCTCGTAGGCGTACTGCAGCAGCCAGTCGACGATGCTGACCACGTGGTGGTCGTCGGCGTTGACGTCGCCGGCGCGGCCCAGTTCCACCAGCTGCTCGAAGCTGGGCAGGGTGCCGTTGCCTTCGCCGCGCACGTCGCCGCGCGCGCCGCGCACCGAGCGGGTGACGCCGAAGAACTCCATCGAGTAGCGGTGCAGGTCCAGCGGGTTGACCAGCACGACGTCGATGCGGCGCCGCGCCAGGTGCTGCAGGTCCGGCACCCAGTCGCGCGCCAGCGGCTCGCTGGTGGCGACCAGCACGCGCTCGGCGTCCACCGCCAGCGGCAGGATGCGGTGGCGGCGCGCGTAGGCGTGCGACACCACCGCGGTGGCGCCGGCCACGTCGACCCGGGTGGGGTCGATGCGCAGGTAGCGGGTGTCGGTGCGCGCGGCCAGCCATTCGGTCAGCCGCTCCAGCCCCAGCTCGCCGGAAGCCGGCGGCGCGGCGGCCAGCTTGAGGTTGGCCAGCAGCACCAGCGGGTGCACCTCGCTGGCGTTGCGCGCGCCCTGCGCGGAGAAGCGGATGCGTTCTTGGTCGTGCGCGGCCACCAGCCCGTCGCCCAGCAGCGCCGCGGCGACGTTGGAAAACTGCAGCCGGCCCGGGGTGATGGCTACCGGGACGGGCGGGGTGGGGGCGCTGTGCGCGGCCTGCTGTTCCACCTGAAACTCCTTGCTGGCGCGGCCGCCATGTGGTCGCTCGCTATACTAGCGCACCCCTCCGTACGGCCCAGGCAGCATGTCCGCGACTCCCACCGTTCCAATCACTTTCCAGGGCCTGATCCAGACCCTCAACGACTACTGGGCGAAGCAGGGCTGCGTGCTGATCCAGCCGCTGGACCTGGAAGTGGGCGCCGGCACCTTCCACCCGGCCACCTTCCTGCGCTCGATCGGCCCGGAAAGCTGGAACGCCGCCTACGTGCAGCCCTCGCGCCGCCCCACCGACGGCCGCTACGGCGAGAACCCCAACCGCCTGCAGCGCTACTACCAGTACCAGGTGGCGATGAAGCCGAGCCCGGACAACATCCAGCAGCTCTATCTGGACTCGCTCAAGGCGCTGGGCATCGACCCGCTGGTGCACGACCTGCGCTTCGTCGAGGACAACTGGGAATCGCCGACCCTCGGCGCGTGGGGGCTGGGCTGGGAAGTCTGGCTCAACGGCATGGAAGTGACCCAGTTCACCTACTTCCAGCAGGCCGGCGGCCTGGAGTGCAAGCCGGTGCTGGGCGAGATCACCTACGGCCTGGAACGCCTGTGCATGTACCTGCAGAACTGCGACAACGTCTATGACCTGGTCTGGACCTACGGCCCGGACGGCACCCCGGTCACCTACGGCGACGTCTACCACCAGAACGAGGTGGAGCAGAGCACCTACAACTTCGAGCATGCCGACGTGGCCGAGATGTTCCACCGCTTCGACGCCTGCGAGGCCGAGGCGCAGAAGCTGGTCGAGGCCGGCCTGCCGCTGCCGGCCTACGAGCAGGTGTGCAAGGCCAGCCATTCGTTCAACCTGCTCGACGCCCGCCGCGCCATCAGCGTGACCGAGCGCCAGCGCTACATCCTGCGCGTGCGCGCGCTGGCGCAGGCGGTCGCCAAGCTGTACGAGGCCAAGCGCCTCGAAGCGGTGGCCGCCAAGGAGGTGCAGGCATGAGCATGCAGCCGCTGCTGATCGAACTGGGCGTCGAGGAGTTGCCGGTCAAGGCGCTGCCGGGCCTTGCGCAGGCGTTTTTCGATGGCGTGATTGATGGATTGGCCAAGCGCGGCATCGCCTTCGAGCGTGGCGACGCCAAGCCGCTTTCGACGCCGCGCCGCCTCGCCGTGCTGCTGCCGGGCGTGGAAACCGAGCAGCCCGAACAGCATTCGGAAGTGTTCGGCCCCTATCTGAACATCGCGCTGGACGCCAACGGCGAGCCGACCAAGGCGCTGGCCGGCTTCGCCGCCAAGGCCGGCATCGACTGGACGCAGCTGGAGCGCACCACCGATGCCAAGGGCGAGCGCTTCGTGCTGCGCTCGGTCAAGCCGGGCGCGCGCACCGCCGAACTGCTGCCGGAGATCCTGCGCGAGGCCATCGCCGCGATGCCGATCCCCAAGCCGATGCGCTGGGGTGCGCATGAATACGGCTTCGCCCGCCCGGTGCACTGGCTGGTGCTGCTGCACGGCAAGGACGTGGTGCCGGCCGAACTGCTGGGTTTGAACTCCGACCGCATGAGCCGCGGCCATCGCTTCATGCACGACAAGCAGGTGTGGCTGAGCCAGCCCGGCGACTATGTCGAATCGCTGCAGGCGGCCTGCGTGATCGTCGATGCCGACGCCCGCCGCGAGCGCATCGTGCACGAGGTCAACGCCGCCGCGGCCAAGGCCGGCGGCGTGGCGCGCATCACCGATGACAACCTCGAACAGGTGGTCAACCTGGTCGAATGGCCGGCGGCGGTGCTGTGCAGCTTCGAGCGCGAGTTCCTCGCCGTGCCGCAAGAAGCGCTGGTCGAGACGATGGAGGTCAACCAGAAGTTCTTCCCGGTACTCGATGCCGGCGGCAAGCTGACCGAGAAGTTCATCGGCATCGCCAACATCGAATCGAAGGACGTGGCCGAGGTCGCCAAGGGCTACGAGCGGGTGATCCGCCCGCGTTTTTCCGATGCCAAGTTCTTCTTCGACGAGGACCTCAAGCAGGGGCTGGTGGCGATGGGCGACGGCCTGAAAACCGTTACCTACCAGGCCAAGCTCGGCAGCGTGGCCGACAAGGTGCAGCGCGTGAGCGCGCTGGCGCAGGCCATCGCCCCTCAGGTCGGCGCCGACCCGGTGCAGGCTCGGCGCGCCGCCGAACTGGCGAAGAACGACCTGCAGTCGCGCATGGTCAACGAATTCCCCGAATTGCAGGGCATCGCCGGCCGCCACTACGCCGTGGCCGGTGGCGAATCGCCCGCCGTCGCGCTGGCCATCGACGAGGCCTACCAGCCGCGCTTCGCCGCCGATGACATCGCCGCGTCGCAGCTGGGCAAGGTGCTGGCGATCGCCGAGCGGCTGGACACGCTGGTTGGTGGCTTCGCCGCAGGCTTGAAGCCGACCGGCAACAAGGATCCGTTCGCGCTGCGGCGCAATGCGTTGGGGTTGGCGCGGACGATCATCGAGTCCGGTTTTGATCTCGACCTGAAAATGCTCATCCATGAAGCTTATTCGCGTGTCAACGAGGATATTGCTTCTATGGCTGCTGCCCGCAAGACAGAAGCTGCAATGTCGGCTGCCTTGAAGGGTGCAAAGGTAGAGGTCTCACAAGAAGGCAGTTCCGAGTTCACCAACAAGGAACTGGCGGAGGTTTACGACTTTGTTGTTGATCGCCTGCGCGGCTACTACGCCGACAAAGGCGTCCCCGCCACCCACTTCAACGCCGTCGCCGAACTGAAGCCGGCCTCGCTGTACGACTTCGACCGCCGCATCGACGCCATCGGCACCTTCGCCCAGTTGCCGGAGGCCGAGGCACTGGCCGCGGCCAACAAGCGCATCCGCAACATCCTGCGCAAGGCCGAGGGCGTGATTCCGGGGCAGATCGACCCGTCGCTGCTGCGCGAGCCGGCCGAGAGCGAGCTGGCCGAGGCCGTCGCCGCCGCCATCGATGACACCAACACCGCGCTGGCGCGGAAGGACTACGTGGCCGTGCTTGGCCGCCTCGCCCGCCTGCGCCCGCAGGTGGACGCCTTCTTCGACAAGGTGATGGTCAACGCCGACGACGCGGCCCTGCGCGGCAACCGCCTGGCCCTGCTGCGCACCCTCGGCGACCGCCTCGGCAGCGTTGCCGCCATCGAGCACCTGTCCAGCTGACCGGTGCCAAGGACATCGTGGATGCGGGGCTTGCCCCGCATGGAGCATTACCGAATAAAGCCCCGTACCGGGCAAGCCCGGTACCTGCGCCAGCGATTGCTGCAAGTAGATGCCGGGCTTGCCCGGCATGGCGTGGGTTCGCGTGCCTTCCCGGCTATTCCCCGCCGCAGAGCCCCTCAGCACGGGCTGCGGCCAGCACGGCGGTGACGACCCGGTCGCAGCGGGCACCATCGAACGCGAAGGCATCGTCGAGCGCGTGGTCCATTTCCTGTGCCAGTCCCTCCCGCAGCAGGCCACGGGCACGGAACAGGCGTGTACGGACAGTGGCTTCGGGAATCTCCAATGCCTGGGCAACCTCCTCCACGCTCATTTCCTCGACTACACGCAGCATGAACACGGTACGGAATGCGTCCGGAAGCAGGTCGATGCGTCTTTCCATCAACCTGCGCGTTTGCGCGCGCATGGCCAACTGCTCGGGTTCACGGTCTGGCTCGTCGGCCAGGAATGCCCGGGTGCCGGGATCCGGATGGGTCATGGCAGCCTCCAGCGGAATGATTTGCGCGCTCTTGCGTCGCAGCCGTCGCAGCGCTTCGTTGACGGCAATGCGCACCAGCCAGGTCGATAGCTTGCTTTCGGCGCGATAACGGGTGAGCGACCGCCAGGCGGAAAGATAGGTCTCCTGGACGACATCCTCGGCTTCGGCATCGTCCTTGACGATGCTGCGTGCGGTGCGGAACAGCATGCGGTTGTGGCGGCGCATGATGGCTTCGAATGCGGCGCCATCACCAAGTGCGGCCCGGGACACGAGCTCGGTGTCCGGCATGTCGGCTTGAATCGGTGGGGCCGGGTTTTCAAGCGGGAAGGGCATGGCGTGCGGCCTCATTGTCTGGTGGGTGCGGGATGGGCGAGAAAACGTTCGATGCGTTCGAATGGAATGTGGTCCCCGGCATCTTCGCCGTAGTGGACGTCGCGGATGTAGCCGGATTCGTCGATCAGGAAGTCGGCGGGAAGCAGGTTGTTGGTGCCAAGCCCGCCCAGGCTGCGCAGGGCCTGCAACCAGCCGGCGGCGCGCATCCCCGTCAGCCATTCGCGGGTCCTGAAGAACACGGCATGGAGCTTGCCGGCGAAGGAGCGCTGGATGCCGTAGGCCCGGTAGGCAAGGTCGGCCGGATCGGCCACGACCCGGAATGGGCGGGGGCGCAGCCGGGTGAAGCGTGCGACCTCGTTGGGGGTGGAAGCGAACACGGCGATGATCTCCAGCCCCGCCGCAGACAGTTCCGCGTGGCGCTGGGTCAGCTCGAAAATGCGGAAATTGCAGAACGGGCAGGTGGTATCGCGGAAGAAGGCCAGCAACGTGCGTTTTCCGGCGTGCACGTCCACCACCTGGCCGTTGCCGTCGACGAGCTCGACGGCCGGCGCGACGATAAGAGTGGGCAGTTTCATCGGGCACCTCGTCCAATCAGGGAAAGAAATTCGCGGCGCAAGGTGGCGTCCTGCTGGAAGGCGCCACGCGTGACCAGGTTGCTCATCAGCGATTGCCCGTCCTTGACCCCGCGCCACTGCATGCAGGAATGGCTGGCCTCCATCACCACGGCCAACCCGTCCGGCTTGATCCGCTGCTCCAGTGCGTCGGCAAGCATGACGATCGCCTCCTCCTGGATTTGCGGGCGGCTCATGACCCAGTCGCACAGGCGCGCATACTTGGACAGGCCGATCACGTCGGAAGAGGCATTGGGCAGGACCGCGATCCACACCTTGCCCATGATCGGGCACAGGTGGTGCGAGCAGGCGCTGCGCACGGTAATCGGGCCGACGATCATCAGTTCGTCGAGCCGGGCAACGTTGGGGAAGGTGGTGGTCGTCGGGGCGGCGCGATAGCGGCCGGAAAACACCTCGTTGACGAACATTCCGGCAACACGCCGCGCGGTATTGGCCGTGTTGTGGTCGTTGTCGGTGTCGATGACCAGGGCGTGCAGCACTTCCTTCATCCGCGCCTCGACTTCCAGGCGCAATTCGTCGAGCTCGCCGTCTTCGATGAAATCCGCGATGTTGTCGTTGGCGCGATGGCTCCTGCCGGCGGCCTCCAGCCGCAGCCGGATGCGGTCGGAAGTCTTCATTGCGGCGATCGTGCCATCGTGGGGGACCGGTGCAAGAGTGGTTTTCGTCACGAGGGATCTCCGGATATGGGTGGCTGCCGCCGTGAACAGGGAAGGGCACGGGGCGGAGGCGAATGCACGCCTTGCGGGGGGATGACGGTGCCGTCACTCATGTCCGGCTGCCACCGACGCCGTGGATGTAGACCAGCCGTCCGCCGAACCAGCCACCGACGCTGAGGGCGAGGAAGCCGGCGCCATCGAGCAGCAGCGACAGCGTGTCCGGCGGCAGCAGGTGCAGGTGATCGAGCCGGAGCAGCAACCGGGCGGTGAACAGGGCGAAGGCGAGCAGCATCGCGCCCATGTGCCGCCACGCATCGCCCATCGCCGCACCCTCCGGTACCCGCGACAGTTCCATCATGCCGGCGAGCATTGCCGCCAACGCCATCGAGCACCCCGCCACCAGCAGTCCGCCGGACCAACGCCAGGCGGTTTCTCCGAACCACAGTCCGGCAACATCGGCCACGACCGCCAATGACCAGCAGGCGACCGGAAAGTGTACGAGCGCGGGGTGCAGGGGATGGCGCATGGTCACAGCACCTGTGCGAGCACGACCAGAAAGCCCGCCACGGCCACGCCTGCGTGAACCACCACCACGGCCTTGGGCGGCAGGCGCCTGCGCAGGTGGAACGAGGCGAGAAAGAACCCGCCGAGAGCGGCCAGCAGCAGCAACGCGAAGCCGATCAACACCGGTTGCGATGCCGCTCCACGCACGATCGAAACAATCAGCAACAGCAACCCGGTCGCGCCAAGGGCGGCATGCAGCAGGGAAAGCGCCCAAGGTGCGAACTTGTTGCGGAGCACGTAGGCGGCAAGGACGAGCCCGCCGGTGGCGGCGACGGCAAAGGCGATCAAGGCATGGGCAAGCGTGGGTGCCTGTATCGCTGGGGTCGCGGCAAGAAAATGATGGGAAGGGCTGGCGAATTGAAGGCTGGCAATGAATGACATGGCGATTTCCATGATCGGCGGATGAAGTTGTCGGGGCGGGCTGCCCCTTTGCCCATTGGATGCGGCAAGTGCGCGCCACGTTCCCGATACAGATCAGGAGTGCCTGATGCCGAAGCGACGAGGTCCGGGAAGCGCCATTTGGAGCGGGCATGTCGAACCTGCAATTCGAGCAGTGCAGGTGCTGCTGAAAAGGCTACAATCGCTGCCAATAAAGCAGCAGTCGAATTCATGGACACCGCACTGGCCAATGTTCTTTTCCCCGGATACCGGCGCGGTGTGCTGGGCCTGTTGTTGCTGCACCCGGAAAACAGCTACCACCAGCGTGAAATCGCCCGTCTGACCGGCACCACTTCCGGCACCTTGGCGCGCGAACTGGCCAAGCTGGTGGAAGCCGGTCTGCTCACCCGCAGCCCACGGGGAAATCAGGTGCTGTACGCCGCCAATACGCGCAGCCCCGTGTTCGAGGAGCTGGCCTCGATCCTGCGCAAGACCAGTGGGCTGGCCGACGTACTGGCGCAGGCATTGCTGCCACTGGCGGAGCGGATCCGCGTGGCTTTCGTGTTCGGTTCCAGCGCCAGCGGCAAGGCTCGCACGGGCAGTGACGTGGACGTGCTGCTGATCGGTGAGGGCCTGGGCTACGGCGAGGTGGTCACGGCACTGTATCCGGCACAGGAAACCCTGGGCCGGGAAATCAACCCGAAGCTGTATTCGCCTGCGGAATGGCAGAAGCTGGCCGCAGGTGATGGCACGTTCTACCGCGAGGTGATGGCCAAGCCCAAGCTGTTCCTGATTGGGGGTGAAGATGAGCTTGGATAATCTGGTCAGGATCGGCCAGCTGGAGCGCGTCGCGGCCCAGCCGGCCGATGTGCAACGCCTGCTGGAAGCGGCGCAACGCGCGCTGCAGGATGCCAAAACGCCCGGCCTGAGCAACGAAAGCCGCTTCGACATCGCCTACCGCGCCATCATGCAGGCAGCCAATGCCGCCTTGCAGTCCAGCGGCTATCGCACCCTGACCAGCAAGCCCGGCCACCACCAGACGATGATCCAGACCCTGCCGCTGACGTTGGGGCTGGACAAGAACGTCGTCATCCAGCTTGACGCCTTGCGCAAGCAGCGCAACGTGGTCGATTACAGCGGCGACCTGGTTGGCGAGGCGATGGTGGCCGAGGCGTTGCGGCATGCTGCTGCGCTGATCGAAGCAGTGAGGAAGTGGGTCAGGGCTGATTTGTAGGAGCGCACATTGGTGCGCGATGGAGCTTTCCCGATAACGCCCCACCGCACACCAAGGTGCGCTCCCACGGCGTTCAGGCATCCGTGACCACTCGCGGGAACAGGCGCTTTCTTTACGCCGATTTCACGCGGTTTTTGCCTCTCGCACCGTGATTTTGCCGGTAACGTTCGGCCCGGTATGCTGCTGCGATGTTGCCTGCCCGAATCACGTTTTTCCTGCTCGCCGCCGCCCTGCTGGCCGCCGCTCCCGCCCATGCCCGCGGCACCATCGAGAAGGTGCGGATCACCGGGTTGGACAAGGGCGACGACGCGGCCATCATCGAGAACATCGAGGTCTCGCTGACGCTGTACGAGGCCATCGGCAAGGTGCAGGGCGAGTCGCGGCTGGAATACCTGCTGTCGCAGGCGGAGCGGCAGACGCGGCAGGCGCTGGAGCCGTTCGGCTACTACAACCCGGTCATCGCGGTGGAGGCGCCGCGCCAGGGCGACACCCTGCAGGTGGTGATCCACGTGGACAAGGGCGAGCCGGTGCGGGTGCGGCAGGCCGAGGTGGTCATCACCGGCCCGGCGGTGCGCGACCGCTACCTGCGCGAGGACCTGGACGACTTCCGCCCGCGCGAGGGCGAGCCGTTCGACCACGTCACCTACGAGGCCAGCAAGGTCGTCATCACCCGGCGCCTGGCCGAGCGCGGCTATTTCGACGCCGACTTCACCCAGCGCAAGGTGGAGGTCACCCGCGCTCAGAACGCGGCCGACATCTTCCTGAGCTGGGACAGCGGCGGCCGCTACAACATGGGCCCGATCAGCTTCAACCAGGACTACTTCCGCGACGGCCTGTTCGAGCCGCTGGTGTATTGGGAAGAGGGCAGCTACTGGCACGAGGGCAAGCTCGACCGCCTGCGCGAATCGCTGACCAAGCTGGACTACTTCGGCGTCATCGACATCCAGCCGCACCCGGAGCTGGCCGACGACGACTGGCGGGTGCCGGTGGACGTCAACCTCACCCTGGCCAAGCGCAACATCTACAGCGCCGGCATCAGCTACGGCAGCGAGAGCGGCCCCGGCGTGCGCGGCGGCGTGGAGCGGCGCTACGTCAACAACCGCGGGCACAAGCTCAGCACCCAGCTGGACTACGCGCAGAAGCGCAAGAGCCTGGTCACCAGCTACCGCATCCCGGCGTTCCGCTGGCTGGACGGCTGGTACACCTTCGCCATCAGCGCGTACGACGAGCAGACCCGCTACATCGACATGCGCAACTTCAAGTTGATCGGCAGCCGCAGCGGCGAGCTCAACGAGCACTGGACCGTCATCGCCTCGCTCAACGCGCTGCGCGAGCGCTGGCGTTACAGCTCCGGCGACCCGTTCAACGACGCGATATACCAGAGCTCGACGCTGGTCTACCCGCAGCTGACCGCCGACTACGTGGACGTGGACGACAAGGCCTTCCCGCGCCGCGGCTTCAGCGGCAACGCGACGCTGCGCGGCGGCATCGAGGGCGCCGGTTCGGACACCAGTTTCATCCAGGCCGACGCCACCCTGCGCTGGTACGTGCCGGTGGGCGAGGCCGACCGCCTGATCCTGCGCGGACAGGCCGGCACCACCCGCACCGGCGACCTGGTGGCGATGCCGCCCAGCCTGCGCTATTTCGCCGGCGGCGACCGCTCGGTGCGCGGCTATGCCTGGCGCGAGATCGGCCCGCGCACGCCGGCGCCGGACAAGTACGCGCTGGGCGCCAAGCACCTGGTGGTCGGCTCGGCCGAGTACGAGCATTACTTCGGCGGCGGCCCGTGGGGTGCGGCGGTGTTCGTCGACAGTGGCAGCGCGTTCGACGACGGCATCGACCTGCATACCGGCGTCGGCTTCGGCGTGCGCTGGAAATCGCCGGTGGGCCCGGTGCGGGTGGATATCGCCCACGGCCTGAACCACCCCGATTCGCAGTTCCAGCTGTACCTCAACATCGGAGCGGACCTGTGAGCCGCCGCGCCGACGACATCGCATCCGGCGACATCAGCCCGGAGCAGCGCGAAGCGCGCATCGCCGAACTGCGCGCGCGGCGCCGCGCGCGCATGCGCACGCTGGCCATCCGCAGCGGCATCGGCATGGGCGCGCTGTTGCTGCTGGCCCTGCTGGCGGTGTACTGGCTGCTGCAGACCATCGCCGGGCGCGACGTGCTGCTGGCGCAGGTGGTGGCGCGGCTGCCGGCCAACTCGTCGCTGAGCTGGAGCAAGGCCGAAGGGCCGCTGGCCGGGCCGCTGGTGCTGCACGACCTGGATTTCCGCTACGAAGACCTGCATTTCACCGCCCGCCGCGCGCTGCTCGACCCGGACATCCGCCCGCTGCTCGGCCGCAAGCTGCGGCTGGACGCGCTGGAGATCAACGACGCACGGCTGGAGCTGGGGCCATCGGAAGACACCCCCTTCGAGCTGCCGCGCTGGCCGGACGTGCTGCCGGCCATCGAACTGCCGCTGGCGCTGCAGGCCGACCGCATCGTCATCGACCGCCTGCGCATCGCCCCGCACGACGCGCCGGTCGTCGACCTGCGCCGGATCCGCGGCGGCATCGAAGCGGCCGATGGCGAGTTCCGCGCCACCGCGCTCGAGGTGGAAGGCAACCTCGGCGACTTCCGGATCGACGGCCACTACCTGCCGCACCAGGACTACCGCACCGACCTGACCGTGCGCGCGCTGCTGCCGGCGCGGCCGGGGCAGGCACCGGCGCGGCTCGGGCTGGTCGCGCGCGGTGACCTGGCGCACATGCAGGTGGCGTTGACCAGCCATTCGCCGCAGCCCCTGCGCGCCAACCTGGTGTTCGACGGTCGCCAGGACCCGACATGGCAGCTGTCCGCCCGCAGCGAGCAGCTCGACCTCGGCCAGCTGGTGCCGGCGCAGTACATGGCGCAGGCCCCGGCGCCGCTGCTGCTGGACTTCACCGCCCACGGCCGCGGCGGCAACGCGCAGCTGCGCGGCCGCGTGCGCCAGGGCGACCGCGAACTGGTGCTGGCCTCGTCCAACCTCGCCCTCGACAACCAGGTGTTGACCGCCTCGCCACTGGTGGTCGAGGCCTTCGGCGGCCGCGTGCGCCTGCAGGGCAAGGCCGACTTCAGCGATGCGCAGAACCCGGGCTTCCGCGCCGCGGTGATCGCCGAACAGCTGACCTGGACGCCGCAGCCGGACCCCGCCGCCCCCGGCGTCGCGCCGGAACCGATGCACCTGAAGCAGGCGCGGCTGGGCGTGGCCGGCAGCCTGAAGAACTGGGCGGCGATCGGCAACGCCGAAGTCGCGCGCGCCGCGCAGGATGCCAGCCTGGACTTCGACGTGCGCGGCAACGACCAGCAGGCCGGCATCGAACGTTTCAAGGCGACCACGCCGGGCGGCACGCTCGACCTCGCCGGCTCGGCGGCATGGGCGCCGGAACTGGCCTGGGACGTCAGCGCCACGCTGGCCGGCTTCGACCCCGGCTACTTCCTGCCGGGTTGGGACGGCAACCTGTCCGGCACCTTGGCTTCCACCGGCAAGCAACTGCCGGCCACGGCCGCAGGCGACGAACTGCACGTCGAAGCCAAGGTCGATTTGCCGCAGCTGCGTGGCCACCTGCGCGGGCGTGCGGTGGATGCGCGCGCGCGCTTCGCCGTGCAGGGCACGCAGGGCGAAGGCGAGCTGCGCCTGCAGCTGGGCGACAGCCGCGTCGAGGCCAAGGGCATGGTCGGCGATCGCCTCGACGTGGACGCCAGGCTGGAGCCGCTGCACCTGTCCGATCTGCTGCCCGGCACCAGCGGCAGCCTCGCCGGCACCGCGCGGCTGCGTGGCACCCCGTCGCAACCGGACATCAGTGCCGACCTGCACGGCGACAGCCTGCAATGGGACGACTGGAAGGTCGGCCAGCTTAGCCTCGGCGGCCACCTGCCGTGGCGGGGCGACGACGGCAGCCTGCAACTGCGCGCCAGCGCGGTGGAAGCCGGTCTGCTACTCGACCAGCTGCGCATCGACGCCCGTGGCAGCCTGCAGAACCTGAAGCTGGATGCCGCCGTCCGCAATGAACTGGGCGAGCTGGTGCTGGCCGGCAGCGTCCATCAGGCCGGATCGGCATGGCGCGGCGAACTGGCCTCGCTGCGCGTGGCGCCGGTGAAGGGCGCGCCGTGGCAACTGCGGCAGCCGGCGGCGTTCGCCGTGCAGGGCAGCCGCTTCACCCTCGCCGACGCCTGCCTCGGCTCGGAAACCGGTGGTGGCCTGTGCATCGGCGCCGACTGGCCACGCGAGGGCCTGCGCCTGAGCGGCGACGCCCTGCCGCTGGCGCTGGTGCAACCGTGGCTGCCGCCCAATGCCGGCCGCCGCATGTACCTGCGCGGCGACGTCACCCTCGATGGCCACCTGCGCCCGCGCGGCAAGGCATGGGAAGGCAGTTTCAAGGTCGCCTCGCTGGAAGGCGGCATCCGCCTGGGCGACAACGCCCGCGGCGAACTGGTGCGCTATGACCATTTCTCGCTCGACGTGGACATGCAGCCCGGCGCCATCAACGGCTATCTCGGCATCGGCTTCCAGGGCGACGGCTTCGTCGATGCCCGGGTGCAGACCGGCTGGGAGGCGGACGCCGCGCTTACCGGCGAGCTGTACCTGAACATGTCGCGGCTGTACTGGATGGAGCTGTTCTCGCCCGACCTGGTGCGGCCAAAAGGGCTGGTCGAAGGCCACGTCAGCCTGCGCGGCACGCGCGCGCAACCCTCGCTCGGCGGCGAGGCGAAGCTGAGCGATTTCAGCGGCGAATTCCCGGCATTGGGGTTGACCCTGAGCGACGGCAGCGGCCGCTTCAGCGCCCAGCCCGACGGCTCGGCGCGCATCGCCGCCGAGGTCAACACCGGTGGCGAAGGCAAGCTGCGCGTGGACGGCGGCCTGTCGTGGTTCGGCGACGCGCAGCCGTTGCAGCTGCACATCGCCGGCGACAACGTGCTGGTGTCCAACACCAGCGAACTGCGCGTGGTCGCCAACCCCGACCTCGACTTCACCCTGGCCGGCACCGCGATGGAACTGCGCGGCAGCGTGCACGTGCCCGAGGCCGCGATCGACCTGGAGCGGCTGGATCGCGGTACCTCGGCCTCGGAGGACGTGGTGGTGCTCGACCCGGTGGACCCGGAGGAAACGCGCACCTCGCCGCTGGACATGGACCTGGCGGTCAGCCTCGGCGACAAGGTGAAGATGAGCGGCTTCGGCCTGAAGGGCGCGTTGACCGGCAGGATGCAGGTGCGCGCGCGCCCCGGCCACGAGATGACCGCCAACGGCGGGCTGGAGGTCAGCGGCCGCTACAAGGCCTACGGCCAGGACCTGACCATCACCGACGGCCAGCTGCTGTGGAACCACGGCATCGTTTCCGACCCGCGCATCAACATCCGCGCCCAGCGCGCCATCGGCGAGGTCACCGCCGGCATCCACGTCACCGGCCGTGCCCAGCAACCGCGCGTGGACGTGTGGTCGGACCCGGCGATGTCGCAGTCCGAGGCGCTGGCCTACCTCGTGCTCGGCCGCAGCCTGAGCATGGCCAGCAGCGACCAGGCGCAGCAGGTCAACGCCGCCTCGGCGGCGCTGTCGGCCGGCAGCGGCCTGATCGCCGCGCAGGTCGGCGCCCGGCTCGGCCTGGACGACGCCGGCGTCAGCCAGTCGCGCGCGCTGGGTGGCGCGGTGATCGGCGTGGGCAAGTACATCACCCCCAAGCTCTACGTCGGCTACGGCGTCTCGCTGATCGGCAGCGGCTCGGTGCTGACCCTCAAGTACCTGCTGCGCCGCGGCTTCGACGTCGAGGTCGAGTCCAGCACGGTGGAGAACCGCGGCTCGATCAACTGGCGCAAGGAAAAGTGATCCAGCGGCGCGCGTGGCAAGCCCGTCCGTAGATGCGGGGCTTGCCCCGCATGGGCTTTCCCGATGCAACCCGTGCCGGACAAGCCCGGCACCCACGTGATTCCGTGATTGCCCCGCATGCCGTGACTGCTGGCGGTTGCCACTGCCTGCCCGCGCCGCTACCGTCGGCCGCTGTTATGCCTGACGGGATTTTTCGATGACGCGCAAACCGCTGACCGCCGCACTGGTGCTGGGCATGGGTCTTTCCGCCACCGCCGCCGCCAACGAGGGCATGTGGATGCCCACGCAACTTCCGGAACTGGCGAAAACGCTGAAGGCCGCCGGCTTCGAGGGCGACCCGTCGGCGCTGGCCGACGTCACCACGCCGCCGCTGAACGCGGTGGTGCGGATCGGTGGCGGCACCGGCTCGTTCGTCTCCGGCGACGGCCTGCTGCTGACCAACCACCACGTCGCCTACGGCGTCATCCAGTACAACTCCGGCAAGGGGCACGACTACATCAACGAGGGCTTCATCGCCGGCGGCCGCGACGACGAGCGCCCGGCCAACCCGGATTACCGGGTGCTGGTGACGGTGGGCTTCGACAAGGTCACCGACGAAGTGCTCCGCGAGGCACGCGGAAAGAGCGGCCGCGCCTATTACGACGCGGTGGAGAACGCGCGCAAGCGCATCGTCGCCGACTGCGAAGCCGAGGGCGGCGTGCGCTGCTCGGTGGCCAACATGTACTACGGCAGCGACTTCTACCGCGTCCGCCAGCTGGAGCTGACCGACATCCGCCTCGTCTACGCGCCGCCGCGCGCCATCGGCAACTACGGCGACGAGATCGACAACTTCATGTGGCCGCGCCACACCGGCGACTTCACCCTGCTGCGCGCCTACGTCGGCAAGGACGGCAAGCCGGCGCCGTACAGCAAGGACAACGTGCCGTACCACCCGCCGGCACACCTGAAGATGTCGCTGGACGGCCCGAAGGAGGGCGACTACGCCATGCTCGCCGGCTACCCCGGCATCACCTATCGGCTGCGCACCGCCGCCGAGTTCGCCAACCAGATCGACGCGGTGCTGCCGCGCCGGGTGGAGGTGTTCCAGCAGCTGATCGACGTCGTCGAGGCCGCCGGCAAGGACGATGCCGACGCCCGCACCCGCTACGCCTCGCAACTGCAGTCGCTGAAGAACAACCGCAAGCGTGCCGCCGGCGAACTGGAAGGGCTGCTGCGCAGCGACGCCAAGGCCCGGCGCGCCGCCGACGAGCGGGCGATGCTGGCCGCCACCGATGCGAAGTACAAGGCCGACATCGACGCCCTGTTCGCCTCGCTGGACGCCGAGCGCGCGGCCGGCGAGCGCGAGCTGCTGGTGGGGCTGATGTCCAGCCAGACCCAGCTGCTGCGCTCGGCGCTGCTGCTGGAACGGCTGCGCGTGGAATCGGCCAAGCCCGACGCCGAGCGCGAGAGCGGCTACCAGCAGCGTGACCAGGCGCTGATCGAGGGCGTGCTCCGGCAGGTGCAGCGCCGCTACGACCCGACGGTGGAGAAGGCCATCCTCACCGCGCTGCTCACCCGCTACCAGCAATTGCCCGACGACCAGCGCGATTCGCATTACGACAACCTGTTCGGCCGCACCCCGGAGCAGCTGCGCAAGGCGCTGGACGAGCTGTACGCGACCACGAAGCTGGGCGACGAGGCGCAGCGCCTGTCGCGCTTCGAGGCCGCGCGCAAGGGTGCCTTCATCGACAACGACCCGCTGGTGTCGGTGGCCGCCGCGCTGGTGATGGCGCAGCTGAACGCCGAACGCGAGAGCAAGGAGCGCGCCGGCGAGCAACTGCGGCTGCGCCCGTCCTACATGCAGGCGCTGTTCGCATGGCGGGCGCAACAGGGGCGCGCGGTCTACCCCGACGCCAACGGCACCCTGCGCATCAGCTACGGCAAGGTGGAGGCACTGCACCCGCGCGATGCGGTGAACTATTCGCCGGTGACCACCGTGGCCGGCATCGTCGAGAAGAACACCGGCACCGTGCCGTTCGACGCGCCCAGGCCGCTGCTCGACGCCATCGCCAAGGGCGATTTCGGCAGCACCGCCGACCCGGCGCTGAAGACGCAGACGGTCAACTTCCTGACCAACCTGGACACCACCGGCGGCAACTCCGGCTCGCCGGTGCTCAACGCCAAGGGCGAACTGATCGGCCTGAACTTCGATTCCAACTGGGAGTCGGTGAGCGCCAGCTGGTGGTTCGACCCGCGCTACAAGCGCGCCGTGCACGTGGACATGCGCTACCTGCGCTGGCTGCTGGCCAAGGTCTACCCGGCCCCGGCGCTGCTGGCGGAAATGGGCCTGCCGCGGGAGTGAGGCCGCGGATGCGGGCGCGCAGGTGATGCGCTCCCGCGCATCGTCCCCGGGCGGCGCCGTGCACGCGCTTCCCGGGCCGGGCCAGTAGAATGGCGTCCCGGAGGGAGCAGCGGGATCGGCTTGGGAGAACACGGGGTGGCGAAGCAGGAAATACCGACGGCGGAATCAGGCTGCCGGTTGGATGGCGTACGCATCTGGGTGGTGGAAGACGATCCCGAGTGGCGCGGCATGGTGGTGGAGGAACTCGAGTACCACGGCGCCAGCGTGCGCGGCATCGAAAGCGCCGAAGCGCTGTATCGCGACCTGGCGGTGGACCGCTGCGACATCCTCGTCCTCGACGTCGGCCTGCCGGGCGAGGACGGCCTGAGCGCCACCGGCCACCTGCGGCGGATGGACGGCATGGGCATCGTGCTGGTCACCGGCCGCAGCGGCACCGCCGACATGGCGCAGGGGCTGTCACTCGGCGCCGATGTCTACCTGCCCAAGCCGTTGGAGTTGCCGGTGCTGGTGGCCGCACTGCACAGCCTGCACCGGCGCATGACCCGCCCGGCGCCAGCGGCCGCCCCGGCGACCGGCAACGATCCCGTCCGCGATGGCGCCGCGGCATGGAGCCTGCGTGCCGATGGCTGGGACCTGTATGCCCCCAACGGGGGCATGCTGACCTTGACCGCGGCCGAGCGCGGTTTCCTGCGCGAACTGTTTTCCGTTCCCGGCAAGGCCGTGGACCGCGAGCAGTTGATCGCCGCCATCACCGACCAGCCCTGGGATTTCGACCCGCACCGCCTGGAAGTGCTGGTGCACCGCCTGCGCACCCGCGTGCGCAATGCCACTGGCGTGGCGCTGCCGGTGCGCGCGCTGCGCGGCATCGGCTACATGCTGCTTTCCGAACGGGCCGAAGCGGCGGACTGAGCCGCGGAAACGATGCGGACCGCGCTGCCGCCCGCCGGCAGGAATCGTTGAGGCGGGCCTTCCCGCGGCCCGGGATCGCGGGCAAGCATTCGTGATGTTGCGAGAGTTTTTGATACTGCCCGCCTGACACCACCTGCCGAGAATCGTCCGGCAAGCGTTGCAGCTGCCACCGGCGGCGCGCTTGCCTCGGGGACGCGGTATTGGAGATGAAGCGGGAGGCGCCGCAGGCGGGTGGGAAGCCGTGGCTGGAAGGGGTGCGGATATGGGTGGTCGAGGACGACCTGGCATGGCGCGCCCTGGTACTCGAGGAACTCGAAAGCCACGGCGCATCGGTGCGGGGCATCGGCAGCGTCGAGGCGCTGTACCGCGAACTGGCCGTCGACCGCTGCGACATCCTGATACTCGACATCATCCTGCCCGGTGAGGACGGCCTGAGCGCCGCCAGCCACCTGCGCCGCATCGGCGACATGTGCATCGTGCTGGTGAGCGGCCGCTGCGGCGCGGCCGACATCGCCCGTGGCCTGGCCGCCGGCGCCGACCTTTACCTCGGCAAACCGCTGGAGCTGCCGGTGCTGGTGGCGTCGTTGCACAGCCTGTACCGGCGCCTGGCGACACGTATCGGTGGCGGTGACGTTGCCGCCGAGCCTGCAACGGAAGCGATCCCGGACTGGCGCCTGAGCGCCAATGGCTGGGACCTGCATGCACCCAATGGCTGCACCCTCACCCTGACCGCACCGGAGCGCACGCTGCTGCGTGAACTGTTTGCCGCCCAGGGCACGCCAGTGAGCCGCACCCGACTGATCGCCGCACTCACCCCCACGCCGCAGGATTTCGACCCGCACCGCCTGGAAGTGCTGATGCACCGCCTGCGCTCGCGCGTCCGTGCCGCCACCGGCCTGCCGCTGCCGGCAAGGGCGTTGCGCAACATGGGCTACCTGCTCGTCCCCGGCCAGGGTTGAGCGGCACGGCGTTGGTCCGTCTTCATGGACCGTGTTCCGAGGTGTGACGAGAGAAAGTGAGAGGCAAAGAAAGCGTCTGCTACTGCCTTCGCCGCACCCCATGCCGAGAATGCCGCCCGAAAACCCGCCAAGGGTGGTCTGCGCATGTCCGTGACGGCATGCGCAGGCGAAGCATCGCAGGCCCGTGCTTCCAGACAAGCACGGGTGGGGCGCAACAGAAGCGAATTCAGGGGAAAACCCGTGCACCAGACACACGATCAGGCCGATCGCGCGACGTTGTTGCGCACGCATGCAAATGGATTTGGATTTGCCACCCACGCGATGAAGATCGTCGGCCTGTTGGCCGTGGTCGGGTTTCTGGTCCCCGCCGCGAATGCCGCCGTGACCGCGACGCAGGTGACGACGGTGCCGGACATCGGTATTGGCCAGGACGTGGACGTCACCGTCGACTGGACACGTACCAGCGCAGGCGGCGATACCGTAACCATCGTCATTCCCGCCCAGTTGCAGGCCGATCCCCCCGCTCCCCCGGCCGGCTGCTCCTATACCGCGCCAAACATGGTGTGCTCGACGACGGCTGGCAGCAGTGGCACGGTGACTTTCCCGGTCCGTGGTGTGGCAGCCGGTGGCTTCAACCTGACCGCCACAGGCACCTCGGGCCCTGCGGCTGCGTTTTCCGGCAACGTGCGCAACGCCGGTGACCTGACCGTCGGCAAGACCATGGCCGTCCCCGCGGTTGGCAATCCCCTGACCGGTGGCGACAGCGCATTCCGCCTGATGCCCAACATCGCTGGTGGCGGAAATGACGTGCCGGTGGGTGGCAGCATCCTCATTACCGACAACCTGCCGGGTAACGCCACGACGGGTTTCGTGGTGACGAGCGTGGCCTTCGGTGGCCCGTTGACACCATCCTGCACCGCGGTGGCGGCTGCCAACAGCAGCCGCGTGTTGACCTGCACCTATTCCGCGGGTGGCTCCCCTATCACCCCGGCCCAGCTCAATGCCAGCTGGATCGATGTGAGGGGTGTCACCCTCAGCTATGGCAGCTTCGTCAATACGGCCACGGTCAGTTCAGGCAATACGCTCTACATCGACCTGGCCGCCGGCAACAACACCGACAGCCTCAACTACAACACCGAGCCAGCCACTGACCTGGTGGCAACCATCACCACCTCGCTCAGCAACAGTTCGGCCTCGCCTTCCCCTGGCTTGAGCAACCAAAGTGTCACCATCGGCGTGACCAACAACGGGCCCATGGCATCGGCGGCGGGAGCGGTGGTGGAGACCATTGTTCCGGCGGGCTTCACCTTGGGCACGCTGCCGGCGGGCTGTACGTCCACGCCGGCCAGCAGCCTGACCATTTCCCCGCCGGTGAGCGGCGGCACCGTGACCGGGACCTGGAACGGCACCAAGGTCAGCTGCACCGCGGGCACGTTGAATGTGGGGCAGTCCGCTCCGTTCGTCATCCCCGTGACCCTGGACAACGTCCGCCGCACGGGCGAGTACCTGCCCGCCGTGCTGTCCCTGCCGGCCGGCCAGGACGATGGCCAGCCGAACAACAACAGCGCCACCCGCCGCTACTGGATGGCGCCGTCGGCGGCCGACCTGGGCCTGAGCAAGAGCAAGCCCGCGAAGGTGGCACCGGGGCAGACGATCAATACCACCCTGACCGTTACCAACCGTGGACCGGAAACGGTCAGCTGGAACGCCGGCCAGCCGTTGCGCGTGGTGGACTGGCTCGACCCGCGCGAAATCACCAACGCCACGGTCACCGCCACCGGCGGCTGGGTCTGCACCGTCACCCCGTCGTCGCCGCGCCCGGATGGCCAGTACTCCAGCCAGACCACGCAGGTGTCCTGCGAGCACGCCGGGCCGGGCACGATGACCGTCGGCCAGTCGCGCTCCTTCAACTTTGCCCACACCGTGGCCGATGCAGCTACCTTGGGCCCCAACCCGGTGACGTTGACCAACATCGCCTGCACCGGCAGCGAGGTGCTGCGGCTGTTGGGGAAGGGCGAGAGCGATGGCCCGCAGCCGGCAGATCCCGAGGATGCTGGCGCAACCGGCGGCATCGCCGAGGATGGCACCAATGGCCAGGACTGCAGGGCAGCCAACGGCATCGGCACCACCATCGAGGACGTCCGTGTCGGGATTCGCAAGGAATCCTCCGTGGATGGCGCCAGTTGGCATGACGATGTCGCCGATGCGCCGACGTTGACCGCGGACGACAACGACATGCACTGGCGCATGACCATCACCACGGCGGCGGCGCAGGCGACGATCCCGACCCTGCAGGTGAAGGACGTTTATCGCGGCCTGATGCGAGCGGTCGGTGCCGCACCGACCTATGTCACGCCGACCATTGCCGTCGCCTACGACACGTCGCTGGCACCAGGGGTCACGCACAGTTGTCCGACCACCATTTCCGGCAATCCGGCGTCGTGGGGCGGTACGGGAAATACCACCGAGTCCGGCAATACCTACGAACAGACCTGCAGCTTCAACAACGTGCCGGCCGGCGCCACCATCGTGGTCACGGCTACGCTGTCGCGCCCGTTGGGTGTGCCCACGGGCCAGCTGAACAATACCGCCACGCTGGATTCGACCAACGCGTTCCTGAAGGACCTGTCCGGCGGCAACGTGCTGAGCGACGACGCGCGGATCAATGTGCTGCCGCGCGCCGATGTGGCCATGACCAGCAAAACGGTGACGACCAGCATCCCGGCCAGCGGTGGCAACAACCCGATGGCGTCGGTGGGCGAGACCGTGCTGTTCACCCTGGTCGCCCGCAACCAGGGCCAGGACCACATCGCCGCCGGAAATTTCCGCATCACCGACAGCCTGTTCACCGGCGCGGCGACACTGGCGACGCCGGCCTTCGATGTGCTGGAAGTGAAGCCGGCCGACGCGGCGAAGATGAGTTGCGCGGCCAGCAACCTGGCCAGCGGCGCCATTTCCTGCGTCAACGTCGCGACCATCTCCCGCCATGAGGTGCAGACGGTCACCGTGCGCGCGCGCGTCAAGAAGCCGCCGAGCTACACCGGCGCGCTGGGCGACAAGCTTTACGAGAACGTCACCAATACCGCCCACGTCCATCTGGACAACATGTGCGAGTACCGCTTCGACAGCGTGGCCAACTCGAATGCCTGCGGCGACGCCAACGCGCTGGCGAACAACACCGCTTCGGCCGTGTTCGACGTGACCGTGCCCTCGTTCGACCTGCAGCAGGGCAAGGTGCCGGTGTTCCCGGCCGGGCAGAGCGAGTTCCGCGCCGGCGACGACCTGCGCTACCGCTTCAGCGTCCGCAACGCCGGTCCGTCGATCGCCGAAAACGTCGTGATGACCGATGCGCTGACCGTGCCGGCCGGTTTCACCCTGGCGCTGCAGGGCACGCCGCAGAACATGAACGCCGGCGCGGCGAGCGCCGGCTACACCCTGGTGAGCAAGGCCATCACCTGCACCCAGGCATCGCCGAACACCGATACGGTGTGCACGTTCGGCACGCTGGACGTGAACGAAGAGGTCAACTTCGAGCTGGTGTTCCGTCCCACCGGCGCGTCGGCGGCTCCGGAGATCTTCGGCAACGCCGTGCACGTCTGCGCCGACGAGACCAACAGCTACGAATCGTCCGGCAAGTGCACGGCCGATCCGCTGCAGGCGGGCAACAACCTGGCCGCGATCAACAACGTGCTGTTCCCGAGCACCGACCTGGAAGTGGTGAGCAAGACCGCCATGGTTTCGCCGGTCGACGTCGGCCAGGCCGTGCCGTGGCAGATCGTGCTGCGCAACAACGGCATTTCCACCTCCACCCAGATGCGTGTGGTGGACACGCTGCCGGCCGGCTTCGAGTGGATCGCCACCACCGCACCGAGCGTCGGTACCGCCACCGGCGGCGCCACGCTGGCCGCGGCGGGCGGCAACCTGGTGGTGCAGCCGGGCCCGACGGCACCGGACGCGGCCGACGTGTGCTACGTCTCCAATGGCGTGGCCAGCGTCACCACCGCGACCCCGGTCCAGCAGGTCACCTGCCACGTCAACGGCAACTTCCCGGCCGGCAGCGGTTACACCCTGACCCTGCATGCGCGGCCGAAGGCCGGCGTGTTCGCCGGGCCGTGGCTCACCAACGTGGACAACCACGCGGCCGTGCAGCCGGGCAAGGACGCGGCCAACGAGGACCTGGCCAAGGACAGCAACCCGAACAACAACGAGCAGGATGGTCCGGTGCAGGTGCGCAACGCCAGCATCGCCGGCCGCGTATTCCTCGACCAGAACAACAATGGCGACACCGACGCCGGCGATAGCGGCCTGGCGAATGTGAGCGTGCGCCTGACCGGCACCGATGTGTACGGCAACGCCATCGACGTGACCGTCGCCACCGACGCCAACGGCGACTACGTGTTCGACGGCCTGGCGCCGTCCGATGCCGCCGGCTACACCATCCGCCAGGACCAGAGCACCGTGTCAGGTGGCTACAACAACGGCATGCCGCAGCCGAACAGCGCGCGTACCGTGCGCAACGGCACCAGCACCGGCGTGACCGACAAGGGCAGCGCCAGCATCGCGGCCGGCGGCGGCGTCATCAGTGGCATCGTGCTCGGCAGCGGCGGTGCGGGCGTGCAGTTCGACTTCCCGGAAGTCACACTGTACACGCTGTCCGGCCATGTGTTCCTGGACAAGAACGTCAACGACGTGCGCGATCCGGCCACGGACGATCCCATCCCCGGCGCCACCCTGGAACTGCTGGAACTGGTCGGCGGCAACTACGTGCCCGTCAGCGGCCCGACCGGGACCGCGCAGACCGACGCTAGCGGCTTCTACAAGTTCGTGGGCCTGGACCCGGCCAAGACCTACGCCGTGCGCGAAGTGCTGCCAGCCGGCTACCTGAACCGTCCCAGCGCGGTGAAGCCTGGCACCTGCGGTGGCGGTGGCTGTGTCGCCGGTACCGCACAGACCGGCGTGTCCGGCGATGCGGCGACCACCGACCGCATCAGCGGCATCCGCCTGACCGGCAACGGCGAGAACTACGACTTCGGCGAGCAGGAAGGCGCCGAGATCCATGGCCGTGTGTTCATGGACTACGACAACGACGGCGTGCAGAACGGCAGCGACGCCGGCATCGGCGGCCAGACCATCGAACTGCGCGACGCCGGCGGTACGGTGGTCGCCACCACGACCACGGCCAACGACGGCACGTTCTCGTTCACCCAGCTGCTGCCGGGCAACTACACCCTGCACCAGCCGAACCAGCCGGCGGGCACCGCCAACGGCATCACCACCGCAGGAGCCATCGGCGGTATCGCCACGGGCACCGCCACCGGCGTGAACACCACCCCGTCGCAGATCAGCGGCATCACCCTGGCCCCGGGCCAGAAGTCGCTGGAGAACCTGTTCGCCGAGATCCCGACCCGCAGCACCATCGCCGGCCGGGTGTGGATGGACAACAACGACAACGGCGTGATCAACCCCGGCGAGCAGGGCATTGCCGGCGTCACGGTCGAGCTGACCGGCACCGATGTCAACGGCAACCCGATCACCCGTGCCACCACCACTGGCAGCGACGGCAGCTACCTGTTCGCCGACCTGCCGGCGGGCACCTACGCCGTCACCGAGCCGAACCAGCCGCCGATGACGCTCAACGGCCAGACGGTGCCAGGCACCATCGGCGGCGTGCCGATGGCGGGCGCCACCGCGACCAACAAGGCCACCACGCCGTCGGCGATCGGCAACATCGTGCTTGGCGAGAACCAGCACTCGGTGCAGAACAACTTCGGCGAGATCCCGATGAGCGGATCCATCGCCGGCCGGGTGTGGCTGGATCGCAACAACGATGGCGTCATCACCGTTGGTGAGGAAGGCATTGCGGGCGTGACCGTGCGCCTGACCGGCACCGACGCCATGGGCAATCCGGTGGTGGCCGAGGTGCGGACCGACGAGAACGGCTATTACCTGTTCGACGAGCTGGCACCGGGCACCTATACCGTGACCGAACCGGAACAGCCGGCGGGCACGTTCAATGGCAAGACCCGTGCCGGCAGCCATGGCGGCGACGCCACCGACGTGACGACCACGCCGTCGGCGATCAGCAACATCGTGCTGGGCGCCAACGAACATTCGGTGGCCAACAACTTCGGCGAGATCCCGCCGGCATCCATCTCGGGCCAGGTGTGGTACGACGACAACGACAACGGTCGCATCGATTCCGGCGAAACCGGCATTCCCGGCCAGGAAATCGTGCTGGAGGGCGTCGACGACCTGGGTAATCCCGTCCGCACGACGGTCGTCACCGACGGCGACGGGCGCTACAACTTCCCGAACCTGCGCCCGGGCCGCTACAAGGTGACCCAGCCCAACCAGCCGCCGCAGACGGAAAGCGGCCAGACGGTTCCGGGTACCACCGGTGGCGACGGCACGCCGAAGACCGATCCGGTTTCGGTCATCAGCTGGCTGACGCTGGAGCCGGGCGTGAACTCGCAGTCCAACAACTTCGGCGAGATCAGCACCAACGTGCCCGACCTGCGGGTCAGCAAGTCGGTGGATCCGGCGACCCTGGTCACCGGCAGCGCCGCGACCTACCGCGTCGTGGTGCGCAATACCGGCCAGGCCGCGACCAGCGGCGAGTACGAGGTCATCGACCGCCTGCCGCAGGGCGTGACCCTGGCGGACGTGCCGGCCGGCGACGGTTGGACCTGCACCGGCGCGGCTGGTGATACCCGCTTCACCTGCCGCAGCGCCACCGTGCTGGCGGCCGGGCAGACGGCGGCCGCCGCCATCACCGCGGTGGTACGCGTGGGCGCCGATGCCTCGGCCGGTACCGTCAACAACGCCGTGCTGGTCTCCGGCGGCGGCGAGCCCGAATCGCGCCGTCCGACGCCGGAAGAAAAGCAGGCGCTGGAAGGCGGCGACGTCGGCATCCTGCCGGTGTGCGAGGCCGACGTGGTGCACAACGCCTGCCGCCTGCCGAGCGAACTGGTGAAGGCATGGCCGGACGTGGTGGTCAGCAAGGCCGCCGACACCGCCGTGTTCACTGTCGGCCAGGGCGCCAGCTACGCGATCCGCGTGCGCAACATCGGCGAACGCGCCACCGACGCCGAGTACGTGGTGAGCGAGCACCTGCCGGCCGGCATCGTGCTGTCGGGCCTGCCTGCCGGCGACGGCTGGACCTGCACCGGTACCGCGGGCGAACGCCGCTTCCAGTGCGCCAGCTCCCGCGAACTGGCTGCCGGTGCGACCCACCCGGGTTCGATCAAGGTGCCGGTGGACGTGCTGCCCGAAGCCGTGCAGCAGGGCACCGTGAACAACGCGGTGGTCGTGTCCGGCGGCGGCGAGGATCCGGAGCGCAAGCCCACCGACGAGCAGTGGAAGCAGTTCGAGGAAACCCCGGGCCAGCTGGAGCTGTGTGATCCGCAGATCAGCCAGAACCTGTGCCGCGTGCCGAACGAGGTGCAGGAAGCGCCGGAAGACACGCTGCTGGTGATCAGCAAGCGCGGCGACCGCGCCATGGCCGAAGTCGGCGACACCGTGCAGTACACCATCGAGGTGCGCCATGTGTCCGGCAGCGCCGCGCGCACGGTGAACATCGTCGACGTGCTGCCGCGCGGCTTCACCTACCTGGACGGCAGCGCCCGCGTCGATGGCCGCGGGCTGGCCGAACCGCTGGGCCGGCCGGGTCCGCGCCTGGGCTTCGACCTCGGCCCGATCGCCGCCGGCGGCCAGCTGGTGCTGACCTACCGCGTGCGCATCGGCGTCGGCGCGCTGCAGGGCGACGGCATCAACCGCGCGCAGGCGCACGGTTGTTCGATCGCCGGCGGCTGCATCGATCCGGTCGGCCTTAACCCGCTGCCGGGCTCGACCCCGTCCAACCACGCCGAGTACCGCGTGCGCGTCACCGGCGGCGTGTTCACCGACGAGGCCTGCGTGCTGGGCAAGGTGTTCGTGGACTGCAACAACAACCACGTGCAGGACCAGGAAGAACTGGGCATCCCCGGGGTGCGCCTGTACTTCTCCGACGGCACCTGGCTGGTCTCCGACTCGGAGGGCAAGTACAGCTACTGCGGCCTGCCGCCGAACAGCCACACGCTGAAGGTCGATGCATCCACCCTGCCGGTCGGCTCGCGCCTGACCACCAGCAGCAACCGCAACCTGGGCGACGCCGACAGCCTGTTCCTGGACCTGAAGAACGGCGAGCTGCACCGCGCCGACTTCGTCGAGGGCAGCTGCGCCAACCCGGTGCTGGAGCAGGTCAAGGCCCGCCGTACCCAGGGCGAAGTGCGTGCGCCGGAGAGCGAACCCGGCCAGTCGCAGCTGCGTTTCGAAAGCAAGCCCGTCCGTGCGCCGCAGCAGGCCACGGACTCGGCCAACCAGAGACCGATCGTGGAACCCAGACCCAATCCGCCCTCGGCATCGGCCGCGCAGGAGGTGCAGCCATGAACCGCCGCTACTCCCTGCGTACGCCGCCGCGCCTGAGCCTGCTGGCCTGCGCGCTGGCGACCGCCGCCCTGCCGGCGATGGCCCAGAGCGTGGGCACCGGCACCCGCTTCACCCCGGTGCTGGGCGACGCCAGCACCCTGTACCCGCGTTCGCCGGCGAGCGCCGACGCCGCGCCGGAAGTGGTGGCGGCGCGACCGGGCCAGGTCGACTACGCGCTCAACCGCGGCGTGGACCTGGTGCGTGTCGAGGTCGACCGCGACGGCGTGCCGGCCGACGGCCAGACGCCGGTGCACGTGCGCGTGCAACTGCTCGACGCGCAGGGCAAGCCGCTGTCCGGCAGGTCCTATGCCACCATCGAGAACAGCGGCGGGCGCATCCGCCTGCCCGGCTCGCGCACCGACGAGTTCGGCCCTGGTGCCAGCGACGCCGACAAGGTCACACCCGGCGTGCAGCTGGTGGTGGAGGACGGCGTGGCCGAATTCGACCTGCTGGCGCCGCACGAGCCGCAGGACGTGGTGCTGCGCATCACCGCCGGCGGCCAGACCGCCGAAGGCGTGATCGGCTTCCTGCCGGAAATGCGCGAGCTGCTGGCCACCGGCCTGATCGAAGGCGTGGTCAACTTCCGCAACAAGTCCAACGCCGGGCTGATCTCGCCGGTGCAGCACCACGATGCGTTCGACCGCGACATCCGCCGCTGGGAGAAGCAGTTCAACAACGGCAAGGCCAATGCCGCCGCGCGCACCGCGTTCTTCGTCAAGGGCCGGATCAAGGGCGAGTACCTGCTCACCGCGGCCTACGACTCGGACAAGGACGTGCGCGGCCGCCTGCTGCGCGATATCCAGCCGGAGGAGTTCTATCCGGTGTACGGCGATTCGTCGCTGCGCGGCTTCGATGCGCGCTCGGCCGAGCGCCTGTACGTGCGCATCGACAACAAGCGCAGCTACCTGCTGTACGGCGATTTCCAGACCGGCGACACGCTGGCCACGGCCACCGGCATCGGTGGCAGCGGGCCGATCCCGCAGCGCAGCCTGAGCACCTACAACCGCACCGCCACCGGCCTGGGCTGGCATTTCGAGAGCGAGCGCGCACGCGGCAACGTCTTCGCCATCGAGGACTCGCTGCGCCAGGTCATCGAGGAGTTCCGCAGCCAGGGCAGCGGCCCGTATGCGCTGCGCAACAACGCGGTGCTGGAAGGCAGCGAGCGGGTGGAAGTGATCGTGCGCGACCGCAACCAGCCCACCCGCATCGTCTCGGTGCGTCCGCTGGCGCGGCTGGTGGACTACAGCTTCGAGCCGTTCTCCGGGCGCATCCTGCTCAACCAGTTCATGCCGTCCTTCGACAGCGACCTCAACCCGGTGTCGCTGCGCATCACCTACGAGCTGGACCAGCAGACCGAGAAGTTCTGGGTGTTCGGCGCCGACGGCCAGTTCAAGCTGACCGAGCGGCTGGAAGTGGGCGCCTCGGCGGTGGAAGACCGCAATCCCTATGCCGAGTTCCGCATGGGCAGCGTCAACGCCGGCTACCGCTTCGGCCAGAACACGATGCTGGTCGCCGAGTTCGCGCGTACCCGCAGCGAGGTCAACACCAGTTCGCTCAACCAGATCACCTCGCAGGGCCTGAAGGACGTGGTCGGCGAGGTCGAGGGCGACGCCTGGCGCGTGGAGTTCGCCCACGACGGCGACAAGTTCGATGCGCGCCTGTTCGCCGCGCGCACCGATCCGGCGTTCAACAACCCGGCCTCGCCGCTGTACGGCGGCCGCGGCGAGTACAACGCACGGCTGAGCTACGCGGTGGGCCCGCGCCTGGAGCTGTACGTCGAAGGCCTGCGCAGCGAGGACCGCAATCCCGACGGCGGCAAGCGCGAGGCCGGCGGCGCCGGCGTGCGCGTGGGCGCCACCGAGCGCCTGACCCTGGACTTCGGCCTGCGCAGCATCCGCGAGACCATCGGCGTGACCTCGCCGTGGTCGATGGGCTCGCCGTTCGGCCAGACCGGCGGCCTCACCGGCGGCTTCGCCACCGGCATGGGCGGCGGCGCGCTGGGCTACGGCCAGCAGGCGCTGGACCCGGCCACCGGCTTGATGGTCATCAACGGCTCGTCCTCGGGCAGCGTCATCACCAGCGACCTGCCGGTGGGCACCGAGCTGGAATCGGACAGTGCCCGCATCGGCCTGGGCTACCGCTTCAGCGACAAGTTCAGCGGCGGCGCCGAAGTCGAGCAGAGCGTCAGCGGCGAAGATCGCCACCGCATCGCCGCCGGCGTGGACTACCAGGCCTTCGAGCGCAGCCGCCTGTACGGCCGCTACGAGAAGCAGACCGGCCTGACCAGCGCCTACGGCATCACCACCACCGACCGCGAAGCGGATGCCTTGGTGTTCGGCATCGACAGTAGCTACATCCGCGACACCCAGGCGTTCAGCGAATACCGCCTGCGCGACGCGGTCAGCGGCCGCGACGTGCAGGCCGCCTCGGGCATCCGCAACAACTGGGACGTCCGCGAGGGCCTGCGCCTGAGCAGCTCGGCCGAGCGGGTCAACGTGATCGCCGGCGACACCGGCGACAGCACCGCGCTGGCGCTGGCGCTGGACTACAGCGCCAACCCGCTGTGGCGCGGCGCGGTGCGCGTGGAGCACCGCATCTCCGAGGACGTGCCGCATACCGAGGCCAACGAGGCGTTCGACACCACGCTGCTGCAGTTCATGGTGGCGCGCAAGCTCAGCCGCGACTGGACCCTGCTGGGCCGCAACTACCTGCTGGCGACCAACTACGAAGAGCGCGGCGACGTGCTGCAGGACCGCTTCCAGCTCGGCCTGGCCTACCGCGACACCGACCGCAACCGGGTCAACGCGCTGATGCGCTACGAGTACAAGCTCGAACGCGACGAAAGCGGCCTGACCCTGCTCGACGGCGAGGTGGTCAACGGCACCAGCCAGGACGTGCGCACCCGCGCCCACATCGTCTCCACCCATGCCGACTGGCACCCGTCGCGGCCGTGGTGGTTGACCGGGCGCATCGCCGGCAAGTGGCAGCGCGACCAGTTCGCCTATGGCGACGGCGTCCGCGTCAACAGCAGCTTCCGCGCCATGCTGTTCTCCGGCCGCATCGTCTACGACATCACCGAGAACTGGGACATCGGCGTGCTCGGCTCCACCTTCCGCGGGCAGATGGGCGCCAACCAGTACGCCTACGGCCTGGAAGTGGGCCGCCTGCTGCGGCAGAACCTGTGGTTGTCGGCCGGCTACAACTGGACCGGCTTCGCCGGCGACCGCGACCTCAATGGCTACGAGTACACCCAGCAGGGCGCGTTCCTGCGCCTGCGCTTCAAGTTCGATGAAGACCTTTTCCGCCGTGACCCGGCGCGCTACCGCGACCCGGCCCGCTGAGGACGACCCGATGAAACTCCCGCACAACCGTTCCACCCTGTCCCGCACGCTGCTGGCCGCGGCCGTCCTGGCCGCCGTCGGCACCGCCGGCGCCCAGCAGACCCGGCTCACCCCGCAGGAAAAGCGCATCACCGACGAGGCGATCCACGCCGACCTGCAGGGCTACGAAACCACCCAGGGCCGGATCCAGGCGCTCAACGACGGTGGCCGCTCGATCCGCGACTACGGCATGGCCAAGGCGCAGTGCTGGCTGGACGTGTCCTTCCACGAATACACCCGCAACGACCGCAGCGCGTTCCCGCAGGAAGCGCTGACCGAGTCGGAGAAGCTGATCGTGGACATGGAGAACGGCGTGGCGCCGATCCCCACCGACACGCCGCTGGTCAACGGCGCCAAATACCTGCGCGACGACCTGTGGCAGCGCCTGCGCGCGATCCACGGCACCCCCGGCTTCGAATGCGCGCAGCAGAAGGTGGCCTGCGGCGAGGTCGAGCTGGTGCACGCTGGAAACGAATTCAACCAGCAGCAATGGCGCCATTCCAAGCCCTACATCCAGATCGCCGAGGACCTGGTCAACGACGCCGAGGCGCTGGCGCGCCAGTGCGGCGCCGGCCCGGCCACGCCGGCGGTGCCGGCCGGCCCGCTGGTCGCCAACGTGCTGTTCGAGTTCGACCGCGACCAGTACCGCGACATCCGCACCTACTCGCTGGAAAGCGTGGACCGCGCGCTGGCGACCCTGAAGGACGAGGGCCTGACGCTGGAAGGCGTCGCGCTGGTCGGCCACGCCGACCGCATGCACGGCCGCGGCCACGATTACAACCAGGGCCTGTCGCAGCGCCGTGCGCAGACCGTGCGCGAACTGCTGGTCGACCGCGGCATCGACCCGGACAAGATCCGCTACGAGTACCGCGGCGACACCCAGCAGGTGCAGCAATGCGAAGGCGTCAAGCCGCGCGCGGCGTTGCTGGAATGCCTGTTGCCGAACCGCCGCGTCGAGGTGCGGTTCGAACTGGCCAGGTGATCCAGGGGCGGGTGGCGGCGTGGGGAGACGCCTCCACCCGGTTCAGGAGCGCTCGCCCACGGCATTGCCCGCCGGGCGGTGTGCCGGTGCCGGCGACCCCGTCGCAGTCCCGCGCGGCGGCGTCCACGACATGGGGCGGCCGCCGCCGATGGCGATCCAGCCCTGCGCCAGCGCCTGTTCGGGAGCGTGCAGCAGGTCGTGCAGGTCGATGCCGCGGCCTTCGGCCAGGCCCCACAGCCCGGCCCAGGTGCCGGGGCCGCTGCGCTGCGCCACCTGCAGGGCGCGGCCGGCCGCGCGCAGGGTGTCGGCCAGCCGCGGGGCGCGACCGGGGAACAGCGGGTGGGACGCCACGCCGGTGGAGACGGTGGGCGCCAGGTACTGGCCCGGCGCGATTTCGACCTGCAATCGCCCGATGCGGCGGCACAGGTGCGCGGCCAACGCGAACGCGGCCGCCTGCGAGGTATTGCCGCGGATCACCATGAACGCCGCGCCGCTCCAGCGCGCCACGTGGTCGTGCTGGTCGCTGCCCTGCGCGAGCGCCTCGGCCACCGCGCACAGCAACTGGTCGCCGGCGGCATGGCCGTGCTGGTCGTTGAGTGCCTTGAAGCCGTCGATTTCCAGCAGCAGCACCGCGCTGCGCGCCTTGTCGGCGCCTGCCGGCGCGGTTGCGGCGAGCAGGCGCTCGGCCTCGTGCCGGTTTGCCAGCCCGGTGAGCGCGTCGGTGGTGTCGATCTGGCGCAGCCGCCGTTGCTGGCGACGCATGCGCAGGTACAGGCCGCCCGCGCCCAGCAATAGCACCACCGCCGCGGCGAGCGCGGCATTGCGCAGCAGGCGGTCGCGGTTGGCTTCCTGGGTGGCATTGGTACGGATCGGGTCCAGCGCCTGTTCGGCCTTGGCCTGCAGCCTGGCGAGGCGGTCGAGGTTGTCGCCCTTCATCCGTGACTGGTCGATCTCCCGCGCCTGCCGCAGGTAGTCGCGGGCCTGCGCGGCATCGCCCAGGAGCATGCTGGTTTCGGCCAGCAGGTCCAGGCTGTCGCGGATGGCCTCGGGGAATCTGCCGCGCTCGGCCACCGCCAATGCCTGCCCGGCCAACTGCCGCGCTTCCTCCGCGGCATCCTGTTCCAAGGCGATCCGCGCCAGGCGTTGCAGGGTGACGACCTCGCCCAGCGGATCGTTCTCCCGCTGCCAGGGCAGGATCGCGAGCAGCCCGGACCTGGCCGCCTCCAGCTCGCCGCGGGCATGCAGCATCTCGGCGCGGTGGCCGCGGATGCGTTGCAGCATCACGTCCTGGTTGGAGAGCCGGTTGGCGATGGTTTCGGCGCGGTTGAATGCCTTGCCCGCTTCGTCGTAGCGCTTGAGCTGCAGCAGCGTGTAGCCGTGGTTGTAGTGGAGCAGCACGTCCTGCGGTAGCGGCGGCCGCTGCAGGTGATCGGACAGGGTGATGGCCTGCTGCTGGTAACGCAGGGCGCCTTCCGGGTCGTCCATCTGCTCGCCGCGGACCAGCGCGATGCCGCTCAGCGCGCTGATCTGCCCGGTGACGTCGTCTTCGGCGATGGCGCGCTCCAGCATCGATTCGAGCAGTTGCAGGCCCTCGCGGGTCTGGCCGTTGCGTTGCAGCAGCGTGGCGGCGATCTGCAGTGCGCGGTTGCGCTCCATCACCGGCAGCCCCGGTGTTTCCATCAGCACCTTCAAGCGCGCCGCCGCGTCCAGGCTGCCCGCGCCCTGCCCGAGCAATTGCAGGGAGAAGCCGCGGCAGCTGACCGCACCGATCTCCACCACCGGCGACAGGGCCGGCGCGGCCAGCAGCTGGTCGGCGATGGCCAGTGCGTCGCGGGGAGCGCCGTGCATCACCGAATGGCAGCGCTGCACCTGCTCCATCTGCCGCGCATCGGTGGTGGCCGCCGTCCCCTGGCCGTGGACCGCACCGATCGCCACCAGCAGCAGGCAAGGCAACAGACGGCGGAGGCGGGCATTGCGGAGGGGACGGCGCATGGCGGCAACGGCTTCCTGGCGAGGAGAAGGCTGTCCGGGGAGCGGCGGCGCGGGGCGCCAGCCCGGTAACGGATGCGGCTCAATATAGCCGCTGGTCCCGCCGGCGGGCGCCGGGGCCCATCTCAATGGCGGTCACCCACGCCATCGACGGCATCGAACCGGCGCAATCGTTGCCGCAGGCGGCGCACGCGCAGGTACAGGCCGCCGCTGCCCGGCAGCAGCACCGCCCGACGGCCAGCGCGATGTCGCGCAGCAGGCGGTCGCGGCTGGCTTCCTGGAGTGTGTTGATGCGGGCCGGGTCCAGCGCCTGCTCGGCTCTGGCCTGCAACCTGGCCAGGCGGGTGAGGCTGCCGCTTCCCATCCTGCGGTCGCGGTCAAGCTGCCGCAGCCGCTGCAGGTAGCCGCGGGCCAGCGCCATGTCGCCCTGGACCAGGCTGACTTCGGCCAGCAGGTCCAGGCTGTCGCGGGTGTATGCCGGGAACTTGCCGGTCTCGGCCACCGCCAGCATCTGTTCGGCCAGGCCGCGGGCCTCTTCCAGGGTGCCTTGTTCCAGGGCGATCCGTGCCAGGTAGTGCAGGGTGGCGGCCTGTCCCATCGGGCTGTTGTGCTGCTGCCAGCGCAGGACCGCAAGCAGCTCGGTCCTGGCCGCTTCCGGATGGCCGCGGGCGCGCAGTATCTCGGCGCGGTCGCTGCGGATGCGGTGCAGCAATACGTCCTGGCCGGACAACCGCCTGGCAATGCCCTCGGCGCGGTTGAATGCCTTGTCGGCTTCGTCATGGCGCTTGAGTCGCAACAGCACGTAGCCGTGGTTGTAATTGAGCGTCAGGTCCTGCAGCAGTGGTGGCCGTTGCAGGTGACTGGTCATGGCGAATGCCTGGCGCTGGTAATGCAGCGCACCTTCCAGGTCGTCCAGTTGTTCGGCATGGATCAATGCGATGCTGCCCAGCGCGAGGACCTGGCCACTGACATCCCCCTTGGCGATGCTGTGTTCCTGCAGGACTTCCAATATCTGCAGGCCTTCCTCGATCAGGCCGTCGCGCAGCAGCAGCCAAGCGGTTCGCCGTTGCACCTGGGCATACCCGTCAAGCGGCAGCCCTGGTGTTTGCAACAGCACGTGCAACCGCGCCGCCATCTGCTTGCTGTCCTGCTCCCGGCCAAGCAGGGTCATGGCGATGCTGCGGCAGTTGATCGCGCCGATTTCCACCGTCGGAGGCAGCACCGGCGCTGCCAGCAGGCGGTCGGCCAGCGCCAGCGCGTCGTGGGGCGAGCTGCGGACCAGCGTCTGGCAGCGTGCCACCTGCGCGTCGGTGCCGGTCGCCTGGCCGCGGGCAGTACCAGCCACGGCCAGCGCCAGCAGCAGGCATGGCAGCAACGGTGGCAGGCGGGAAGGGGTGCGGAGCGGGTGCATGGAGCCGGGCGCGTTGCGGCGAAAAGGCGATGCCGCCGGGGAAACGGCTCGGGCGCTTCGACGGCGGATGGTCCGTAATATAGCCGCAGACCCTTCACGTATCGTGCGGCCCGCGCCGCGATGGGAACCCCCGACCGATGCATTCCCGATCCTCCCGGCGTAGCGATCCGGCCGGGCCCCCGCAACAGGCTCCGGCCCGTCGCCGCCGCTGGCTGCCTGCAGTCGATGCCACCGAAAGGCGCATGGCGGCGATGATGCTGCGCTTGTTGCTGCTGGTGGCCGGCTACCAGCTGCTGGCCCTGCTGTGGAGTGGCCCGTCGCCGGGTCCGCTGGTGCGGGTGCTGGCCGTGGGCGGCATGCTGGCGTGCCTGGCCTCGCTGGAACTGCTGCGCCGGCAGCGGCTGCAGGCGGCTGCCCTGCTGTTCGTGCTGCTCAACCTGCTGCTGACCTCGGTGGCCTATGGCTACTGGGGCCTGCGTTCGCAGATGCAGGGGCAACTGCTGCAGTTGTTGCCGGTGCTGGTGGCCGGCGCGCTGCTGGGCCGGCGCGCGTTGTGGCTGGCGGCCGGCTGGCTGTGCGCGCTGATGGCGCTGGGGGCCTGGCTCGACGCGGCCGCCGGCTTCTATTTCCCGGCGCGGGTGGAACTGGCCGTGCGCGACCTGGCGCTGGCCGGTTTCGGCGTGCTGCTGGCCGCCTTCGTGCTGGACCAGTCGATGGCCTCGCTGCGCGAGAACCTGCGCATCGCCCGGCGCCGCGGCATCGACCTGGCGCGCAAGCGCGACGAGCTGCAGCTGGAAATGCAGGAGAAGGAACGTTCGCGCGAGCAACTGGTGCATGCGCTGAAGATCGAGAACGTGGGCCGCCTGGCCAGTGGCGTGGCGCACGACTTCAACCACCTGCTGGCGCTGATCATGGGCTATGCCGGCAAGGGCCGGCGCAGTGATGATCCGGCCGAGTTGAAGGCCGCGCTGTCGGGTGTGGAATCGGCCGCGCGGCGTGCCGGTGCGGTGACCCGGCGGCTGCTGGATTTCAGCCGCCAGGAAGTGGCGCGGCCGCAGCTGCTGGATGCGGCGGCCACCATTGCGGCGATGGAGCCGATGCTGCGGCAGCTGTTCGATGCGCGGGTGGCGTTCGCGCTGGACACCGCGCAGGTGCGCTGCCGGATCCACTTCGACCCGGCGCAGCTGGAACTGGTCCTGCTGAGCCTGGCCGCCAACGCGCAGCAGGCCATGCCCGAGGGCGGCAGCTTCCGCCTCGCGCTGTCCTGCCCGGCGCCAGGGGACGAACTGCACGTGGAAGTGCGCGACAGCGGCCACGGCATGAGCGAGGACGTGCGCCGGCGCTGCCTGGAGCCGTTCTTCACCACCAAGCCCAGCGGCCAGGGCACCGGGCTGGGGCTGGCGGTGGCGGCCAACCTGGTCGAGGCTGGCGGCGGCCGCATTACCGTGGAGAGCGCGCCGGGGCAGGGCACTTGCTTCCACCTGTGGCTGCCGGCGCGGCCGTTGCCGCTGGCCTGATCCCGCCGCCGCTCCACTACACTGCGGCGATTCGGTTCGGAGGCGGATGCTTGATTTCCAGCTGGACGTTGCTGCTCGTTTCGCTCGCCTACGCCGCGCTGCTGTTCGGCGTGGCGTGGTGGGGCGACCGCCGGCCGATGTACCCGGACCGGCCGTGGCTGCGGCCGCTGGTCTACAGCCTGGCGCTGGCCGTGTACTGCTCGTCGTGGACGTTCTACGGCGCGGTCGGCACCGCGGTGCGCTACGGCATCGGTTACCTGCCGATCTACCTGGGGCCGTTGCTGATGCTGCTGTTCGGCTGGCGCATCATCGAGCGGCTGGCGCTGGTGGCGCGCAACGAGAACGTCGTTTCCATCGCCGACTTCATCTCCTCGCGCTTCGGCCGCTCGCGGCGGCTGGCCGCGCTGGTGGCGCTGATCGCGCTGCTCGGGGTGGTGCCGTACCTGGCGCTGCAGTACAAGGCGGTGGCGATGAGCCTGCAGGTGCTCACCGGCAACGCCGCCGGCAGCAGCGCCTTCGCCGACCCGGCGCTGTACGTGGCGCTGCTGATGGCGTTGTTCGCGATCCTGTTCGGCGCGCGCCAGGTGGACGCCACCGAGCACCACCACGGCATGATGCTGGCCATCGCGCTGGAGTCGATGATCAAGCTGCTGGCGCTGGTGGCGGTGGGCGTGTTCGCCTGGGTATGGCTGAACGACCGCGGCGAATCGGTGGTGGCCTCGGCGCGCATCCTGTTCGAGGGCATGCCGCCGGAAGGCTTCGCCGCGCAGACGCTACTCAGCTTCCTCGCCCTGGTCTGCCTGCCGCGCCAGTTCCACGTGGCGGTGGTGGAATGCGGCCAGGTCGGCGACGTGCGCCGCGCGCGCTGGCTGTTCGGCGGCTACCTGGTGCTGATCTCGCTGATGATCGTGCCGGTCGCGGTGGCCGGCAGCGCGCTGCTCGGCGACGGTCAGGTCGCCAACGACGCGCTGCTGCTGGCGCTGCCGATGCGCGGGGACAACACCACGCTGGCGCTGGTGGCCTACGTCGGCGGTTTCTCCGCCGCCACCGGCATGGTCATCGTCTCCTCGATCGCGCTGGCGACGATGATCAGCAACGACCTGGTGATGCCGCTGTTGCTGCGCCGCAGCGGCGACCACCGCGCGGCGGCCAACGTCGCCTCGCGGGTGCTGTGGATACGGCGCCTGGCGATCCTGCTGCTGGCGATGGTCGCCTACGGTTATTACCGCGGCAGCAACAACGACACCATGCTGGCCGCCTACGGGCTGATGGCGTTCGCGGCGGTGGCGCAGTTCGCACCGGGGCTGATCGGCGGGCTGTACTGGCGCGGCGCCAGCCGCCGCGGCGTGGAAAGCGGCATGCTGGTCGGCTTCTGCGTATGGGGCTACACCCTGCTGCTGCCGGCGCTGGCGCAGGGCGGCTGGCTGGACGTGGCGCTGGTCGAGCACGGTCCGTTCGGCATCGGCTGGCTGCGCCCGCAGCAGCTGTTCGGCCTGAGCGGCTGGGATTCGCTGACCCACGGCACGTTCTGGTCGCTGCTGCTCAATGGCGCGACGATGCTGCTGGTGTCGATGCGGCGCCGGCCCGGCGTGGCCGAGCGCCTGCGCGCGGCGCCGTTCCTTGACCCCTACGCGCAGCGCCCGGCAGTGGCCAGCGACTGGCCGGCCCACGTCAAGGTGCGCGACCTGCTGACCCTGGCCAAGCGCGTGGTCGGCGACCACCGCGCGCGGCGTGCGTTCACCGAACAGGCGCGGGTGCTGCAGCGCGAGCTGCAACCGGCCGCCGCCGCCGACCGCGCCTGGGTGCAGTTCACCGAGCGCCTGCTGGCCGCCTCGATCGGCGCCGCCTCGGCGCGGCTGCTGCTGACCAGCCTGCTGCGCGGCTCGGGCATGGACCTGGGCGAAGTGGTGGCGGTGCTCGACGAAGCCGGGCAGGAGCTGCGCTTCAACCGCGAGATCCTGTCCACCACGCTGGAGAACATCAGCGCCGGGGTCAGCGTGGTCGACCCGGACATGCGCCTGACCGCATGGAATCGCCGCTACCAGCAGATGTTCGGCTACCCCGACGGCATGCTCTACGTCGGCCGCCCGGTCGCCGACCTGATCCGCTACAACGCCGAACGCGGCGAGCTGGGCGAGGGCGACACCGATGTGCAGATCGCCCGCCGCATCGGCCACATGCGCGCCGGCACGCCGCACGTGTTCGAGCGCACCGGCGCCGACGGCAAGGTCATCGAGCTGCGCGGGCAGGCGCTGCCCGGCGGCGGCTACGTCACCAGCTACAACGACATCACCGATTTCAAGCGCGCCGAGCAGGCGCTGCTGGAAGCCAACGAAACCCTGGAGCAGCGCGTGGCCGAGCGCTCGCAGGTGGCCGAGGCGGCGCAGCAGTCCAAGACCCGCTTCCTCGCCGCCATCAGCCACGACGTGCTGCAACCGCTGAACGCGGCGCGGCTGTTCGCCTCGGCGCTGCGCGACAGCCTGCGCGACGACGACGAGCAGCGCCACCTGGCCGAGCGCGTGGACGCCTCGCTGCGCGCGGCCGAGGAACTGCTCGACGGCCTGCTCGACGTGTCGCGGCTGGACGCCGGCCGCCTGCACCCGACCATCGCCGATTTCGACGCCGCGGTGCTGGTGCGCGAGCTGGCCGCGCAATACACGCCGATAGCGGCCGGGCGCGGCCTGCGCCTGCACGTGCACGCGCGTCCGGCGTGGGTGCGCAGCGACCGCCGGCTGCTGCGCCGGGTACTGCAGAACTTCATGGCCAACGCGCTGCGCTACACCCGCAGCGGCCGCATCGTGCTGGCGCTGCGGGTGCGCGGCGAGCGGGTGGAGCTGCAGGTATGGGACACCGGGCCCGGCATCCCCGAGCACCACATGCAGCAGATATTCGACGAGTTCCACCGCTACCAGCAGCCGTTCGACTGGGGCGAGCAGGGCCTGGGGCTGGGCCTGTCGATCTGCCAGCGCATCTCGCGCCTGCTCGGCCACGCGCTGGACGCGCGCAGCCAGGCCGGCCGCGGCAGCATGTTCTCCATCACCCTGCCGCGGGTGGCGGCGCCGGCCCTGGCCGCCGCCGCGCCGCGCACCTCGCCCGGCTTCGGCAGCGACGAGGCCCTGGCCGGACTGCGCGTGCTGTGCGTGGACAACGACCAGGAGATCCTCGACGGCATGCGCGCGCTGCTCGGCCGCTGGAAGGTGCAGGTGATCGCCGCCAGCACCGTGGACATGGCGCTGGAAAAGCTGGCCGAGCAACCGGACGTGGTGCTGGTGGACTACCACCTGCACGACCGCATGGACGGGCTGGCCACGCTGCTCGCGCTGAACAAGGCCGCCGGCCGGCCGCTGCCCGGCGCGCTGCTCACCGCCGACGGCCGCGACGAACTGAAGCGGCTGGCCCGCCAGCGCGGCTACCGGGTGCTGACCAAGCCGGTGAAGCCGGCCTCGCTGCGGGCGTTCCTGACCGCGTGCAGTACCGGCAGGAGCGTGTGAGGCAGGGCTTGGAAGGCGTAGGTGTGGGGCTTGCCCCACACGGGGCTTTCACCGGTAGGGCCCCATGCGGGGCAAGCCCCGCATCTACGAGGAGCCTGCATCGCCTTGTCCCCTCCACGGGTTTCCCGCCCTGCTGCGATAATCCGGCAATGAACGCGAACGACACCCCACTCCCGCCCGGCGTGGCCGACGACCTGCAACGCGGCCTGCACGCGATGGGCTTGGACACCGCGCTGGCGCCGCCGCTGCTGGCCTACCTGTCGCTGCTGGTGCGCTGGAACCGCACCTACAACCTCACCGCCATCCGCGACCCGCGCGAGATGGTCACCCGCCACCTGCTCGACTCGCTGGCGATGGCGGCGCACGTCGAATCCGGCACCCTGGCCGACCTCGGCACCGGCCCCGGCCTGCCCGGCATCCCGCTGGCCATCGCCCACCCGCAGT
This sequence comes from Stenotrophomonas sp. NLF4-10, assembly GCF_022359915.1. Lineage (NCBI taxonomy): Bacteria > Pseudomonadati > Pseudomonadota > Gammaproteobacteria > Lysobacterales > Lysobacteraceae > Stenotrophomonas > Stenotrophomonas sp. NLF4-10. The sequence continues at coordinate 153,654 of NZ_JAKSEE010000003.1, read as the reverse complement.
TGCAGGTGACGCTGGTGGAGAGCAACGGCAAGAAGGCACGCTTCCTGCGCGAGGCGGTGCGCCAGCTCGGCCTCGGCAACGCCCGCGTGGCCGAATCGCGCGCCGAGGCGCTGGACGAGCCCGGCGCCTTCGACGCCCTCACCGCGCGGGCGATGGACACGCTGGCCGGCATCATTGAAGTCGGCGGCCACCTGCTGCGCCCCGGCGGCCAACTGCTGGCGATGAAGGGCGTGTACCCGCACGAGGAAATCGCCGCGCTGCCGGCCGGCTGGCAGGTGGCCGAGGTGCGGCCGTTGCAGGTGCCCGGCCTGGCCGGCGAGCGCCATCTGGTGGTGTGCAGCCGGACGTAGGTCGGGGCTACGCCCCCGACGGGGCTTGCCCGAGGTGGGTCGCGTCGGGGGCATGGCCCCGGCCTACCTCGCAGGTGCCGTGCTTGCCCGGCACGGGGCTTCACCGGGAAGGCTTCATGCGGGGCAAGCCCCGCATCCACGAGGGACGACGCTGGCCGGCCCGGATTTCCCCCATCCGTCCCCAGCCCGCATAATGCCCAGTCCAACCTTCCAGCCCGTGAGGCCCACCCGCATGGCTCGCATCATCGCCATCGCCAACCAGAAAGGCGGCGTCGGCAAGACCACCACGGCCGTGAACCTGGCCGCCGCACTGGCTACCGCGCCCAAGCGCGTGCTGCTGGTCGACCTGGACGCGCAGGGCAACGCCACCATGGGCAGCGGCGTGGACAAGCGCGAGGTCGCCGCTTCCACCTGCGACCTGCTGCTGGGCGAAAGCAGCGCCACCGAGATCCGGGTCAAGGCGCCGGAAGGCTACGACCTGCTGCCCGGCAACATCGACCTGACCGCCGCCGAGATCCAGCTGATGGAGCAGGACGGCCGCGAGCAGCGCCTGAAGCAGGCGCTGGCGCCGATCCGCGACGCATACGACTTCATCCTGATCGACTGCCCGCCGGCGCTGTCGCTGCTCACTCTCAACGCGCTGGCCGCCGCCGATTCGGTGATCGTGCCGATGCAGTGCGAGTACTACGCGCTGGAAGGCCTGAGCGCGCTGGTGGAAACCATCGAGGCGCTGCAGGTCAACCTGAACCCGGCGCTGGAAATCGAAGGCGTGCTGCGCACCATGTTCGACATCCGCAACAACCTGGCCAATGCCGTATCGGCGCAGTTGACCGAATACTTCGGCGACCGCGTGTTCCGCACCATCGTGCCGCGCAACGTGCGCCTGGCCGAGGCGCCCAGCCACGGCCAGAGCATCGTCGGCTACGACCGCACCTCGCGCGGCGGCGTGGCCTACCTTGGCCTGGCCGGCGAATTGATCCGCCGTACCGAACAACGCAACAAGGCCGTCAGGGCCGTGGAGGCCGTCTGATGAGCGCACCGAAGAAGCGTGGCCTTGGCCGCGGGCTGGACGCATTGCTGGGCCCGAAGGGCGCGGTGACGCCGGTGTCGGTGGCCGCCGTGGCCGAGCCGCAGCCGGGCGAGGTGCTGCGCAAGCTGGGCATCGACCAGTTGCAGCCGGGCAAGTACCAGCCGCGCCGGGAGATGGACGAGGCAAAGCTGTCCGAGCTGTCCGAGTCGATCAAGGCGCAGGGCGTGATCCAGCCGATCCTGGTGCGCCAGGTCGCCGGCGGCCGGTACGAGATCGTCGCCGGCGAACGCCGCTGGCGTGCGTCGAAGCTGGCCGGGCTGGACGAAGTGCCGGTGGTGGTGCGCGAGCTGGAGGACCGCACCGTCATCGCGATGGCGCTGATCGAGAACATCCAGCGCGAGGACCTGAACCCGCTGGAAGAGGCCGAGGCGCTGCAACGGCTGATCTCCGAATTCTCGCTGACCCACGCCGAGGCCGCGCAGGCGGTGGGCCGCTCGCGCGCCTCGGTGTCCAACCTGCTGCGCCTGATCGACCTGCCGATAGGCGTGCGCGTGCTGCTGGAAAGCCGCCGGCTGGAGATGGGCCATGCCCGCGCGCTGCTGACGCTGGCGCCGGAACTGGCGACCAGATTGGCGCAGGACGCCGCCGACGAAGGCTGGTCGGTGCGCGAGGTCGAGCACCGCGCCCAGCAGTTCGCCGCCGGCAAGGTGCCGGGCGCGCGCAACGCCAAACCGAAGCCGGCCGCCCCGCAGGCCGACATCGCCTCGCTGGAAACCGAGCTGTCCGAATCGCTGGGCACCAAGGTGGCGATCAACCACGGCCGCGGCGGCAAGGGTCGGCTGGTGATCCATTACACCGACCTGGACACGCTCGACGGCGTGCTGGAAAAGCTGCGCGCCCGCCCCCCGCAGGGCTGATGTTCCTTCCATCGTTCGAGGTACCTGCAAGGCAATGAACCCCACCAAGGTCGACCGCAATCACCTGTTGCGTCTGACCGACCTGCCGAATGTCGGGCCGGCCTGTGAAAAGGATCTGCGCATGATCGGGATCCGTGTCCCCGCGCACCTGCGCGGGCGTGATCCCTACGACATGTACGCGCAGTTGTGCCTGAAGACCGGCGTGGTGCACGACCCTTGCGTGATCGACGTGTTCCTGTCCATCGTGCGCTTCATGGCCGGGGAGGCGCCGCAGCCGTGGTGGGCGTTCAGCGCCGAGCGCAAGCAGGCTCTCGCAAAGGATCCAATGACGCTGTAGTCGCTGTGTCCCTTCTCCCTCCGGGAGACAAAACGGCAGGAATGCCGTTTTGCACGGCGAAGCCGCCCGCAGGGTGAGGCGCAGGGATGTGCCGAATGCAGGTGGCGCAAAGCGCCGGATGAGGGTACGGCCGGAGCCACTTACAACCGGATGTTGCGATGCTTCGCACCGGCCCTCTCCCCAACCCCTCCCCCGGAGGGGGAGGGGCCTGAATCCCGCAAACTCTCGGAACAAGCAGATGACCCTCCTCGTCACCGGCGCCGCCGGCTTCATCGGTGCCTACACCTGCCAGGCTCTGGCCGCACGCGGCGAGCGCGTGGTCGGGCTGGACAACTACAACGACTACTACGACCCGCGGCTCAAGCGCGACCGCGTCGCCGAGCTGTGTCCGCAGGCCGACATCCGCACGCTCGACCTCACCGACCGCGACGGCCTGGCCGCGCTGTTCGACGAGGTCCGGCCGACGCGGGTGATCCACCTGGCCGCGCAGGCCGGCGTGCGCTACTCGCTGCAGAACCCGCATGCCTACGTCGACAGCAACCTGGTCGGCTTCGTCAACATGCTGGAGCTGTGCCGCCATCGCGGCGTGCGGCACCTGGTCTATGCGTCGAGCAGTTCGGTCTATGGCGACTCGGCCACGCCGCCGTTCTCCGAGGACCAGCGCGTGGACCAGCCGCGCTCGCTGTACGCGGCGACCAAGGTCGCCAACGAGCTGATGGCCCACACCTACGCGCAGCTGTACGGCCTGCGTGCCACCGGCCTGCGCTTCTTCACCGTGTACGGCCAGTGGGGCCGGCCGGACATGGCACCGCTGCTGTTCGCGCGCGCGGTGCTGGCCGGGCGGCCGATCGAGGTATTCAACGAAGGCCGCATGCAGCGCGACTTCACACATGTTTCCGACATCGTCGCCGGTATCCTCGGCGCGCTCGACCACCCCCCGGAGGAGCCGGTGCCGCACCGGGTGTTCAACCTCGGCAACCACACCCCGGTGGAGCTGGAGCGCTTCATCGAGGTGATCGCGCAGGCCGCCGGCCGCCCGGCACGCAAGGTCTACAAGCCGATGCAGCCGGGCGACATGGTGCGCACGATGGCCGACACCGCGCGGGCGAAGGCCGCCTTCGGCTACGAACCGGCCACGCCGATCGAGGCCGGGTTGCCGCCGGTGGTAGCGTGGTGCCACGATTATTTCGGCGCGGCGGCCTGACTCATCTCCCGTCAAGCCACGTGCTGGAAAATGCGCGGCTTCCCCTTTCTCGAACGCATGGATTCCGCGATGGACCTGCCCGCACTCTCGGTGGTAGTCCCCGTCTTCAACGAGCGCGACAACGTCGCCCCGCTGGTCGATGAAATCACCGCTGCGCTGCGCGGGCGGCTGCCGTTCGAGATCGTCTATGTCGATGACGACTCGAAGGACGACACCCTGCAGGTGCTGCAATCGCTGAAAGCCGCCAACCCGGAGCTGCGGGTGCTGCACCACGCCAGCCAGAGCGGGCAGAGCACCGCCGTGCGCAGCGGGGTGAAGGCCGCGCGCGCGCCGTGGATCGCCACCCTCGACGGCGACGGCCAGAACGACCCGGCCGACATCCCGAAACTGCTGGCCGCGCGCGATGCCGCCGCGCCGCAGGTCAAGCTGTTCGCCGGCTGGCGCGTCAACCGCCAGGACAGCGGTTCCAAGCGCTGGGCCAGCAGGTGGGCCAACGCCATCCGTGCGCGCATGCTGCGCGACGACACCCCCGACACCGGCTGCGGCATCAAGCTGTTCGAGCGCGACGCCTTCCTCGACCTGCCGTACTTCGACCACATGCACCGCTACCTGCCGGCGCTGATGCAGCGCGCCGGCTGGAAGACCGTGAGCGTGCCGGTCAACCACCGCCACCGCACCGCCGGCGTGTCCAAGTACACCAACTTCGGCCGCGCCCTGGTCGGCATCCGCGACCTGCGCGGCGTGGCCTGGCTGATCGCGCGCAGCAGGCGCACGGCGGCCGAGGAACTGTGAGCATGGACGTCATGAACCAGTCGCTGCCGTGGCTGGAGTGGACCGGCGTGCACATGTCGCCGTGGAAGCTGATCGGCCTGACCGGCGCGCTGATGTTCGGCGGCCGCTGGCTGGTGCAGTTCATCGCCTCCCGGCGCGCCGGCAAGCCGGTGATCCCGCGGCTGTTCTGGTACATGAGCGTGGCCGGCAGCCTGATGACGCTGAGCTACTTCGTGTTCTCGGCCAAGCAGGACGCGGTGGGCGTGATCCAGAACCTGTTCCCGGCCTTCACCGCGCTGTACAGCCTGCACCTGGACATCCGCCACCGCGGCTGGAAGCGCGACCGGGCGGGGCACTGATTCCGGCGATTTTTCCGCCTGAATCGGTCTAGGTCGGCCAATAGATTCAATGCGATGATCGGGGCAACCTGCCATTCATCCGGGGAACCCGACCGTGAAATCGCCGTTGACCGCCGCCCTCCTGCTCGCCCTCGGCCTGGCTGCCGCGCCCGCTCTTGCCGCCACGCCGTCCGCGCCCGCCACGCTGGCCGCGCATGCCGCTGACGCGCAGTTCAAGGCGATCTACGAGAAGGAATGGGCCTGGCGCCAGAGCGCCGGCGGCGAGGCCGACGAGGACAGCGACGCCCCGGCCAGCGCCACGCGCCTGCCCGACGTCGGCGCGCAGGCGCAGCAGGCGCGGCTGAAGGTGTGGGACGCGGTGCTGGAGCAGCTCGAGGCCATCGACCCGGCCACGCTGTCGGCCGACAACCAGGTCAACTACGCCATCTACAGGTACCAGGTCGAGAACCTCGCCGACGCGGTGCGCCTGCGCACCTACGAGATGCCGTTCAACGCCGACTCCTCGTTCTGGTCGAACCTGTCGTTCATGGCCCGGCGCGAGATGAAGACCGCGCAGGACTACCGCAACTACATCGCGCGCCTGAACGACGTGCCGCGCTACTTCGGGCAGCAGACCGAGAACATGCGCGCCGGCCTGGCCCGCGGTTTCAGCGTGCCGCGCGCGGTGCTCGACGGCCGCGACGTGTCGATCTCGATGGTCGCCGAGCTCAAGGACCCGACCGGGTCGCCGCTGTACGCGCCGTTCAAGAAGCTGCCGGCGGGCATCCCGGCCGCCGAGCAGCAGAAGCTGCGCGATGAAGCGCGGCAGGCCATCGCCGGCAGCGTGATTCCGGCCTTCGCCGAACTGCTCACCTTCTTCCGCGAGGAATACGTGCCGCAGGCGCGCACCACCCTGGCCGCGGAGAAGATGCCCGGCGGGCAGGCGTTCTACCGCCAGCAGATACGCGAATACACCACGCTGGACCTGTCGCCCGAGCAGATCCACGCGATCGGGCTGGAGGAGGTGGCGCGCATCCAGAAGGAAATGGACGCGATCATCGACAAGCTGGGTTTCAAGGGCAAAAGCGCACAGACCCGCTTCGCCGATTTCCTCGAATTCCTGCGTACCGACCCGCAGTTCTACGCCAAGACCCCGGACGAACTGCTGTGGCGCGCGGCGTGGATCGCCAAGCGCATCGATGGCGTGATCGGCCGCTACATGACCCTGCCGCGCGCGCGCTTCACCATCGTCCCGGTGCCGCCGGACATCGCCCCGTTCTGGACCGCCGGCCGCGGCGGCATGGGCACCTACTGGCTCAACACCTACAACCTGCCGGCGCGCCCGCTGTACAACCTGCCGGCGCTGACCCTGCACGAATCCGACCCCGGCCACGCGCTGCAGGGCGCGCTGGCCGCCGAGCAGGGCGAGCAGCCGGACTTCCGCCGTGGCGCCTACATCTCCGCCTATGGCGAAGGCTGGGGCCTGTACAGCGAGAAGCTGGGCGTGGAGATGGGCATCTACGAAACCCCCTACGAGGACTTCGGCCGGCTGACCTACGAGATGTGGCGCGCCTGCCGCCTGGTCATCGACACCGGCGTGCACCACTACGGCTGGAGCCGCGAACAGGCGCTGGCCTACCTGCGCGACCGCACCGCGCTGAGCGAGCACGAAGTCACCACCGAGGTGGACCGCTACATCTCCTGGCCGGCGCAGGCACTGAGCTACAAGCTGGGCGAGATCACCATCGTCAAGCTGCGCGCGCAGGCGGAGAAGGAGTTGGGCGACAAATTCGACGTCAAATCCTTCCACGACGCCGTGCTCAAGCAGGGCTCGGTGCCGCTGCCGGTGCTGGAGCAGCAGATCAAGGCCTGGATCGAAGCGCGCAAGAAGGCCTGATGCGCTGACGGGTAGTGCCGGCCGCTGGCCGGCAACCGCACAATGCCGGAATACCAAGGTTGCCCGCCAGTAGGTCGGGGCTATGTCCCCGACGTGCCGGATCGACATGGCGGATCAAACCGGATCGACGAGCGCAGGTGGCCCCGGGATTGCTTGCGTCGGCCACGCAGGGCCGACCTACGCCACTGCACGATGTTGGAATGCGGGGTTGCCGGCCAACGGCCGGCACTGCCTGGGCACGTTCCCCTGCGATTGTGTAACGCGCGGTGCCATCGCTACCCTGCCGCGCATGCCCGCCTTCCTGCGTCGCCGTTTGCCGTTGCTGCTCCGCCTGCTGGTGCTGGCGGTGGTCGCGCTCGGCAGTGCCGGCGGCGCGCTGGTGTCGGCCCTGGGCGAGCTGCATGCGGCCGGCCATGCCGACCACGCCGCTGCGCACGCGGTGGACGAAACCGATGCCAACCACGGTGATGACGAAGGTGCGAACCTGCTGCACCTGCTGGTCCACTGCGGCCATTGCCACGGCCACGGCGGCGTGTTGCCGTTCGCCGCGCCGGTGTGGGAGGTGGCGATGCCGCCGGCCGTGACCACGCCGACACCAAACGACGACAACTGGCGTCCGGCACCGCTGGAAAGCCTGCTGCGTCCCCCGATTCCGGCCTGATCCCGCGTCCGCGCTGCGGACGCCCCGATCCTTTCTCGAAACCGGAGATTCCCCATGTGGAAACGCCTGGCCGCGCTCGCGGCCTTGGCGATCGCGCCGTGCGCCTTCGCGCAGGCGCCGTCGCCGCCTGCACCCTTGACCCTGGACGAGGCGATCGGCCGCGTCGCCCGCCTCCACCCCGACCTGCGCCTGCCGGCGTTGCAGCGCGCCGCCGCCGAAGCCCGTCATGACGGCGCCGGCTTCAAGCCGCCGCTGGTGTTCGGCGTCGAAGTCGAAAATGTCCTCGGCACCGGCACCCGCCGCGGCTTCGACGGTAGTGAAGTCACGGTCTCGCTGGCCGGTGTTCTCGAACGAGGCGGCAAGCTCGACGCCCGCCGCGCGGTGGCGCAGGCCAACCTCGACGCCGTGGCCCCGCAGCGCGAGATCGCACGACTGGACCTGATGGCCGAAGTCGCACGCCGCTACCTGGCGGTCACCGCCGCGGACAACCGGCACCGGATCGCGCTGGACGACATCGAGCAGCGCCGCCGCGCGGTGCAGGCCGCGCGCCTGCGCCTGCAGGCCGGCGCCTCCCCCGCGTCCACGCTGCTGACCGCACAGGCTGCACTGGCGCAGGCCGAACTGGACCGCGACCGCGCCATCGAGGCCGGCCGCGCCGCGCGGCTGTCGCTGGCCGCGCTGTGGAATGCGCGCGAGGCGGATTTCGACGCGGTCAGTGGCGATCCGCTGCAATTGCCGGCAGTGCAGGATTTCCGGCAATTGGCGCAGCTGCTGGCCGATACCCCGGAGCTGGCGCTGATCGCCGGGCAGGCGCGCGTGCGCGAGGCGCAGGTGCAGCTGGCGCGCAGCCAGCAGCGCGGCGACCTGTCGTGGCAACTGGGCGTGCGCAACGATCGCGCCAGCGGCGACACCGCGCTGGTCGGCGGTTTCAACCTGCCGCTGGGCGGTACCCGCCGTGCCGCACCGGACATCCGCGCCGCGCAGGCGGAGTTGGCAATGACGGCGCTGGAGCGCGAATCCCGCGCGCTGCAGCTGCACGCGACGCTGGCCGAAGCCCACGGCCGCTACCGCACCGCGCGACTGGAGGTACGGCGCCTCGGCAGCGACGTGCTGCCGCAACTGCAGCGCGCTGAAAAGAGCGCCGAAACCGCATGGCGCGCCGGCGCCATCAGCTACCTCGAATGGGCGCAGCTGCAGGCCATGCGCGTAGAGGCGCGGCAACGCCAGCTCGACGCCGCGCTCGCCGCGCAGACCGCCCTGATCGAGATCCAGCGCCTCACTGGGCAATCGCTGCTCGCCACCGCTGCCGAAGGAACCACGCCATGAAGGCTTCCCTGCCGATTTCCCCGATGTTCCGTGCCACCGTGCTGGCGCTGTTGCTGGTGGGCCTGGTCGCCTGCGGTGGCCGCTCCGGTGCGAACGATGCAACCGCTGCGCAGGACGGAAACGCGCATGCCGACGACGGCGATGACGAGCCTGGCCACGACGACCACGACGACCACGACGCCGGGCAGACCACCATCCCCGCCGCGCAGGCGCACGCGGCCGGCATCGTCAGCGCCGCCGCCGGCCCCGGCACCATCGCCGACGAACACGAGGTGCAGGGCCTGCTGGCGCCGATCGACGGGCGCACCGCGCAGGTCACCGCGCGCTTCCCCGGCCCGATCCGCGCGTTGCGCGCCGACGTCGGCGATGCAGTGCGCGCCGGCCAGCCGCTGGCCGCCATCGACAGCAACCTCAGCCTGACCACCTACACCATCGCTGCGCCTATCTCCGGCGTGGTGCTGTCGCGACAGGCGCAGGTGGGCGGCGTCGCCGGCGAAGGACAGCTGCTGTTCGAGATCGGCGACCTCTCCAGGTTGTGGGTGGACCTGCACATCTTCGGCAGCGACACCCAGCACATCACCGCCGGCGTGCCGGTCACCATCACCCGCATGACCGACGGCGCCAGCCAGGCCACCACGCTCGAACGCGTGCTGCCGGGCACCGCCACCGCCAGCCAGAGCACGGTGGCACGGGCCACCATCGGCAACGATGACGGCCTGTGGCGACCCGGTGCGGCGGTGCGCGCGCGCATCGTCGTGGCCAGTACCCCGGCCGAAGTCGTGGTGCCGCTGGCCGCATTGCAGGACATGGAGGGCCGCGAGGTGGTGTTCGTGCGCGAGGGCGACACCTATCGCGCGCGGCCGGTCACGCTCGGCGCGCGTGATGCGACGCAGGTGGCGGTGACGCAGGGCCTGCGGGCCGGCGAGCAGGTGGTGGTAGAGCAGAGCTATACGGTGAAGGCCGACATCGGCAAGGCGGGGGCAGGCCATGAACATTGAGCTTCCCGCGCGCGCCGGCCTGCTCGAACGCACCGTCGCCGCCGCCATCGCCCACCGCTGGCTGATGCTGGCGCTGACCGGGGTGCTGGTGCTGGCCGGCATCTGGAGCTTCACCCGGCTGCCGATCGACGCCACCCCCGACATCACCAACGTGCAGGTGCAGATCAACACGGCCGCACCCGGTTACTCGCCGCTGGAAGCCGAGCAGCGCATCACCTTCGCGGTGGAGACGGCGATGGCCGGGCTGCCGCGGATGGAGAACGTGCGCTCGCTGTCGCGCTACGGCCTGTCGCAGGTGACGGTGGTGTTCGCCGACGGCACCGACCTGTATTTCGCCCGCCAGCAGGTGGCCGAACGCCTGCAACAGGTGAAGTCGCAACTGCCCGAAGGCCTGGACCCGCAGCTGGGGCCGATCGCCACCGGCCTCGGCGAAATCTTCATGTACACCATCGACGCCGACCCGGCCGCGCGCAAGGCCGACGGCACGCCCTACACCGCCACCGACCTGCGCACCCTGCAGGACTGGGTGATCCGCCCGCAGCTGCGCACCGTGCCCGGCGTCACCGAGGTCAACAGCATCGGCGGCTACCAGCGGCAGGTGCACATCACCCCGGACCCGGCCAAGCTGCGCGCGCTGGGCTTCACCCTGGAGGACGTGGTCGCCGCGGTGCAGGCCAACAACCGCAACGTCGGCGCCGGCTACATCGAGCGCAACGGCCAGCAGTTCCTGGTGCGCATCCCCGGGCAGGTGGCCGACCTGCAACAGATCGGCGACATCGTGCTCGACCGCCGCGAAGGCGTGCCGATCCACGTGCACGACGTGGCGGACGTCGCCGATGGCCCGGAGCTGCGCAGCGGCGCGGCCACGCAGGACGGCCATGAAGTGGTGATGGGTACGGTGATGATGCTGGTCGGTGCCAACAGCCGCGAGGTGGCGCAGGCGGTGGCCACGCGTTTGCAGCAGGCACAGCGCAGCTTGCCCGAGGGCGTCACCGTCACCGCCAGCTACGACCGCACCGCGTTGGTCGATCGCACCATCGCCACCGTGGCGAAGAACCTGCTGGAAGGCGCGCTGCTGGTGATCGTGGTGCTGTTCCTGCTGCTGGGCAATTTCCGCGCGGCGCTGGTCACCGCGGCGGTGATCCCGCTGGCGATGCTGTTCACCCTCACCGGCATGGCGCGCGGCGGCGTATCGGCCAACCTGATGAGCCTGGGTGCGCTGGACTTCGGCCTGATCGTCGATGGCGCGGTGATCATCATCGAGAACTGCCTGCGCCGCTTCGGCGAACGCACGCAGGCACTGGGCCGGGGGATGACGCGCGATGAGCGCTTCGCCGAGACCGCTGGCGCCGCCGCCGAGGTGATCCGCCCCAGCCTGTTCGGCCTCGGCATCATCACCGCGGTGTACCTGCCGGTGTTCGCGCTCACCGGGGTGGAAGGCAGGATGTTCCACCCGATGGCGATCACCGTGGTGCTGGCGTTGAGCGGCGCGATGCTGCTGTGCCTGAGCTTCGTGCCGGCGGCGATCGCGCTGTTCCTCGGCGGCCGCGTGCAGGAGCAGGAAAACCGATTGATGGCATGGCTGCGCCGGCGTTACCGGCCGCTGCTCGACCTCGCCCTGCGCCACGGGCGCTGGGTGGCCGGCGGCGCGCTGGCGCTGGTGCTCGGGTGCGGCCTGCTGGCGACGCGGCTGGGCAGCGAATTCGTACCCACCCTCGACGAGGGCGACGTGGCGATGCACGCCATGCGCATCCCCGGCACCAGCCTGAGCCAGTCGGTGCGCATGCAGGTGCAGATCGAGCAACGCCTGTTGCAACAACCGGAAGTGGCCAAGGTGTTCTCCAAGATCGGCACGCCGGAGGTCGCCTCCGACCCGATGCCGCCGTCGGTGGCCGACACCTTCATCATGATGAAGCCGCGCGGCGACTGGCCCGATCCGCGCAAGCCGCGCGCCGTGCTGCTGGCCGAACTGGAGGCGGCGGTGGAGGTGCTGCCGGGCAACAACTACGAGTTCACCCAGCCGATCCAGATGCGCATGAACGAGCTGATCTCCGGCGTGCGTGCCGACGTGGCGGTGCTGCTCTACGGCGACGACCTGGACACGCTGATGGACGTCGGCCGGCGCATCGAGAAGGTGGCCGCCGGCGTGCCGGGCGCGGCCGACGTGCGGCTGGAGCAGACCAGCGGCCTGCCGTTGCTGACCATCACCCCGGACCGGCGGAAGCTGGCCGGCTACGGCCTCAACCCGGGGCAGGTGCAGGCCACCGTCGCCACCGCGGTGGGCGGTGAGGTGGCGGGGCAGTTGTTCGAAGGCGACCGCCGTTTCGACATCGTGGTGCGCCTGCCCGAGGCCCTGCGGCAGGACCCGGCGGCGCTGGCCGACCTGCCGGTGTCGCTGGCGCCGGCGCTGGCCGGCGGCCAGCATGACGAGGCCAGCCGTGGCGCCAGTTGGCGCTCCGGCGCGCCGGCCACCGTGCCGCTGCGCGAACTGGCCGGCATCGGCACCAGCGAAGGTCCGAGCCAGATCAACCGCGACAACGGCAAGCGCCGCATCGTCGTCACCGCCAACGTGCGCGACCGCGACCTCGGTGGCTTCGTCGCTGAACTGCAGCGTGCGGTCGACGCGCAGGTGGCGCTGCCGGCCGGCTACTGGATCGACTACGGCGGCAGCTTCGAGCAGCTGATCGCGGCCGGGCAGCGGCTGGCGGTGGTGGTGCCGCTGACCCTGCTGCTGATCTTCGCGCTGCTGTTCTGGGCGTTCGGCTCGGGCAGGGACGCGGTCATCGTATTCAGCGGCGTGCCGCTGGCGCTGACCGGCGGTGTGCTGGCCTTGGCGCTGCGCGGCATCCCGCTGTCGATCTCGGCCGGCGTCGGTTTCATCGCGCTGTCCGGGGTGGCGGTGCTCAACGGGCTGGTGATGGTCAGCTTCGTGCGCCACCTGCGCCAGGCCGGCCATGCGTTGGACGCCGCCGTGCGCGAGGGCGCGCTGGGCCGCCTGCGGCCGGTGCTGATGACCGCGCTGGTGGCCTCGCTGGGCTTCGTGCCGATGGCCTTCAACGTCGGTGCCGGCGCCGAGGTGCAGCGGCCGCTGGCGACGGTGGTGATCGGCGGCATCGTTTCTTCCACCCTGCTGACCCTGCTGGTGCTGCCGGTGCTGTACCGCTGGCTGCACCGGCGCGACAATGCCGGGTCATGAACGGGCCGGAGGCGACATGAGCGACTGCTGCGGCTGCGGCAAGACGCTGGAAGTCGAGCGCATGCAGGCGCGGCAGCGGCGCGTGCTGTGGTTGGTGCTGGCGATCAACCTGCTCACCTTCGCGATGATGATGCTGGCGGCCTGGCACAGCGGCTCGGCCTCGCTGTTGTCGGGCAGCCTCGACAACCTCGGCGACGCGCTGACCTACGCGTTGAGCCTGGCGGTGGTCGGCGCCAGCGTCGCCGCCAAGGCGCGGGTGGCGATGCTCAAGGCGGTGTTCATCCTCTGTGCCGCGCTGGCGGTGGCCGCGGGCATCGGCTGGAAGCTGGCGCACCCGCACCTGCCGCTGTTCGAGAGCATGGGCATCGCCGCGCTGCTGAACCTGGCCGCCAACCTGCTGTGCCTGCGCCTGTTGTGGCCGTACCGGCAGGGCGACATCAACCTCGCCTCGGCGTGGGCCTGCTCGCTCAACGATGTCTACGAAGGCGGCGCGGTGATCCTCGCCGCGCTGGCGGTATGGGCCTTCGGCACCGGCTGGCCGGACCTGCTGATCGCCGTGGCCTTGCTGCTGCTGTTCCTGCGCTCGGCCTGGCGGGTGGCGCGCGCGGCGTGGCACGAGCTGCGCGGGCAGGACGAGGGCTGCACCGGATCGGCTTCCTGAACGGGAGGACGTGCGGCATCCTGTCGTCCATCGCACGAGGAGAATGGGAAGCGCCATGAGAATGCGCTGGATCATCGTCCTGCTGTCGTCGGCCGTGGCTGGCAGCGCTGCTGCCGAGGGCATCTACATCGAATTCCTGTGGTCGAAGACGCCGCAGGGGGCCATCGCCCGGCAGGAGACGCGCCAGTTCCTCACCGAGGGCGGCCATGAACATCAGGTCTGCGTGGCCGCCAATGCGAAGGAAACCGACGTGGGCGGCCTGTGGGTCGAATTCCTCGACGCCGATGGCCGGCGGGTTTCGCTGGAGGAACATGCCGACTACCCAGGCACCAAGCGTTGCTACCCGGCCAACCTCGGCAAGGATGGCGCGCCGGGCGTCTGGACGGCCAGGGTTCGGCTGGGCGATGGCCGCGCGCAGGAAAAGACGGTCCGCGTCGATCCGCGCATCGAGGATTCGCCCTACCACCTCGAACGCGGCGTTCCCTACGTGGCCGGCCGGCCCAACTACGATGGCTCGATCCCGCCGGCCGAATGGAGCGGGCGATTGGTCTGGGCGATGGATGTGGACCCGCAGGGCCGGGTGACCCATGTGGAGGTGGAAGTCGCCGAGGGCGTGGGCGAGCGCATCCGCGACCGTGCCGTCGCCGCCGGCTACCTGAGCCTGTTCCCGCCGGACCCGGCGCGGGTGGCCACTCCGCTGCGTGCGCGGCGCTCGCTGTCCTTCGCACCGGAATAGGAAGCGAGGGCACCTCACGGCCTGCCCTGTGGACAACTTGCAAGGCGCCTTGCGCTGCCGCATAATGCGCGGCTCGCTGTGTCCGGTTCAGTCCGGGCGGCGGTGCCGGGAGCACGTCCCCGCACCGCCCAACGCCGGCGTGACCCTTGATTCCCATGACGTGTGGCGGGCGACCGCCGGGGCCGCCGTCTTTCTGGCCAAGGAAGACACAACCGACATTACCGAGGTGCGCAATGTCCCGAGTTTGCCAAGTTTCCGGCAAGAAGGTGCAGACGGGTAACAACGTCTCGCACGCCAACAACAAGACCCGCCGTCGCTTCCAGCCGAACCTGCACGAGCGCCGTTTCTGGGTCGCCAGCGAGAACCGCTGGGTCAAGCTTCGTGTTTCCGCGCACGCGTTGCGCACCATCGACAAGAACGGCATCGATTCCGTTCTGGCTGAGCTGCGCGCTCGTGGCGAAAAGGTCTGAGGAGTAAACAATCATGGCAGGCAAGCGCGACAAGATCCGTCTGATTTCCTCGGCCGGCACCGGCCACTTCTACACGACGGACAAGAACAAGAAGAACACCCCCGGGAAGATGGAATTCCTGAAGTACGACCCGGTCGTTCGCAAGCACGTGCTGTACAAGGAAGGCAAGATCAAGTAATCCGTGAGGATTGCCATCTGCCGTTTCGCATGAAGCCCGCCGCAAGGCGGGTTTCGTGTTTCAGGAAGGTGAAAACCGGTGGCCGTCGTTGCCATCAGCACATGCGCCGCTGGCATCAGGCTTTCCGCCGGCATCGCCTACAATCGGCCGATGACGATTTCCGACCAGCCGCAGGCCTGCGACGTCGCGATCATCGGCGGCGGCGCCGCCGGCACGCTCGCCGCGATCGGCGTGCTGCGTGCCGCCACTGCCGCACTGCGGGTGGTGATCGTCGAGCCGCAGTTGCCGCTCGGCCGCGGCGTGGCCTATGCCACGCGCCATCCCGAGCACCTGCTCAACGTGCCGGCCGGCAAGATGAGCGGTTTTCCCGACCGTCCCGACGATTTCCTCGACTACCTGGTCGAGCAGCGCGCATTCCCGCAGCTGCAGCGCGACGCGCTGGCGCGGACCTTCGTGCCGCGGCTGCACTACGCCGGCTACCTGCGCCGGCGCCTGCAGCAGGCGGTGGACGCCAGCCCGGCGCAGCTGGATGTCCGCGCCGGCCGCGTGGTGGCGCTGGAACGGCATGCCGATGGCATCGTGCTGCAGCTGGATTCGGGCCAGCCGCTGCTGGCCGGCCGCGTGGCGCTGTGCAGCGGCAATGCGCTGCGGCCGCTGCCGGCGCGCGGTGCCGGCGCGGTGCCGGCGGGCAAGCGCGTCGAGGCCTGGGATTTCGACGCGGTGCGCGGCATCCCCACGAACGCGGACGTGGCCATCGTCGGCTCCGGCCTGAGCATGGCCGACAGCGTGGTGTCGCTGGCCGCGGCGGGGCACAAAGGCCATGTCCACATACTGTCGCGCCACGCGCTGCTGCCCCTGCCGCACGCCGCCGGCCCGGCCGCCGACTACGACCCGCAACCGCTGCTGGCGATGCCCCTGCGCCAACGCCTGCGCATGCTGCGCCGCCATGCCGCCGAGGCGGCGCTGCGCGGCATCCCGTGGCAGAGCGTGATGGAGCGCATCCGGCCGCTGGGGCAGGCGTTGTGGCAGTCGTTGACGCCCGACGACCAGCGCCGTTTCCTGCGCCACGTGGTGCGTTACTGGGACGTGCACCGCCACCGCATCGCCGCACCGGTGCACGCGCAGTTGATGGAGCTGCGCCGGCAGGGCCGCCTGCACCTGCATCGCGGGCGGCTGGAGACGGTGGTCGCCGAAGGCGCCTGCGTGCACTTGGTGGCGCTCGACCCGCGGCGCTGCCCGTTCCAGCTGGACGTGCAATGCGTCATCAACGCCACCGGCGTGGAAATGCGCGCGCAGGCCATGCGCAACCCGCTGCTGCAGCAACTGCTGGGCAGCGGCATCGCCCGCCCCGGCCCGCACGGCATCGGCGTGGACAGCAGTGCCGACGGCAGCCTGCTCGACGCCGAGGGCGTGGCCGACGCCCGCATTCGGGTCGTCGGCAGCCTGCGCATCGGCACGCTGTGGGAAAGCCTGGCGATTCCCGAATTGCGCACGCAGGCCGCACAGGTGGCACAAGCCCTGCTGGGCGAACTTCGGTAGGAGCGACGCGAGCCGCGACCGGGTTTCATCGGGAAAGCATGGCCGCGGCTCGCATCGCTCCTGCCGCCAGGCACCCGCGGCATCCGGCTAAAATGCACCGATGGATGTTTCCCACCTGCTCGACGGGCTGAACCCGGCCCAGCGCGAGGCCGTTTCCGCGCCTCCCGGTCATTACCTGATCCTCGCCGGCGCCGGCTCCGGCAAGACCCGCGTGCTCACCCACCGCATCGCCTGGCTGCACGAGGTGCATGGCGTGCCGACCCACGGCATCTTCGCGGTGACCTTCACCAACAAAGCCGCCGGCGAGATGCGCCAGCGCATCGACCTGCAGCTGCGCAACGGCGCGCGCGGCATGTGGATCGGCACCTTCCACGGCCTGGCACACCGCCTGCTGCGTTTGCACTGGGCAGATGCGAAGCTGCCCGAAGCCTTCCAGGTGATGGATTCGGACGACCAGCTGCGGCTGGTCAAGCGCGTGGTGCAGGCGCTGGAACTGGACGACGGCAAGTTCCCGCACAAGCAGATCGCGTGGTGGATCAACCAGCAGAAGGACGAGGGCCGCCGCCCGCAGCACATCCAGCCCGAGCCGCACGACGCGTGGCTGGAGACGATGCGCCAGTGCTATATCGAGTACCAGCAGCGCTGCGACCGCGCCGGGCTGCTGGACTTCGCCGAACTGCTGCTGCGCGCGCACGAACTGCTGCGCGACAACCCGGCGTTGCTGGCGCATTACCGCACGCGCTTCGGCGAGATTCTCGTCGACGAGTTCCAGGACACCAACGCCATCCAGTACGCCTTCGTGCGGGTGCTGGCCGGCGACTCGGGCAACGTGTTCGTGGTCGGCGACGACGACCAGGCGATCTATGGCTGGCGCGGCGCCAAGGTCGAGAACGTGCAGCAGTTCCTGAAGGATTTCCCCGGCGCGCAGACCATCCGCCTCGAACAGAACTACCGTTCCAGCGCCAACATCCTGGGTGCCGCCAACGCGGTGATCGCGCACAACCCCGGCCGCATCGGCAAGCAGCTGTGGACCGACAGCGGCGACGGCGAACCGATCGACCTGTTCGCGGCCTACAACGAGATGGACGAGGCGCGCTACTTGGTCGAGCGCGCGCGGCAGTGGGTGCGCGACGGCGGCAGCTATGGCGACATCGCCGTGCTGTACCGCTCCAACGCGCAGTCGCGCGCCTTTGAAGAAGCTTTGCTCAGCGAACAGGTGCCGTACCGCGTGTATGGCGGCATGCGCTTCTTCGAGCGCGCCGAGGTCAAGGACGCGCTGGCCTACCTGCGGCTGCTGACCAACCGCAACGACGATGCCGCGTTCGAGCGCGCGGTCAACACGCCCACCCGCGGCATCGGCGAGCGCACGCTGGACGAGGTGCGGCGCATCGCCCGCGCGCAGGCCGTGTCGTTGTGGGAAGCGGCGATGCTGGCCACGCAGGGCAACGACCTCACGTCGCGCGCGAAGAACGCGCTGGCCGGCTTCCTCAACCTGATCCAGCAGATCGGTGGCGAAACCGTGCAGATGACGCTGGCCGAGCGCATCGACCATGTGCTGGTGCGCTCGGCGCTGCGCGAGCACTGGAGCAAGGAAAGCCGCAATACGCTGGATTCGGAATCGCGCAGCGACAACCTCGACGAACTGGTGTCGGTGGCCTCGCGCTTCATCCAGCGCGACGCCGACGAGGAAGGCACCGCCGACATGAGCGAACTGGTCGCGTTCCTGTCCTATGCCTCGCTGGAGGCCGGCGAAGGCCAGGCGCAGGCTGGCGAGGACGGCGTGCAGCTGATGACCCTGCATTCGGCCAAGGGACTGGAGTTCCCGCTGGTGTTCCTCGCGGGCATGGAGGAGGGCCTGTTCCCCGGCGCGCGTTCGCTGGAGGAAAGCGGGCGGCTGGAGGAGGAACGGCGGCTGGCCTACGTCGGCATCACCCGTGCCCGGCAGAAGCTGGTGCTGGGCTATGCCGAATCGCGCCGCATCCACGGCCAGGACAACTACAGCCTGCCTTCGCGCTTCCTGCGCGAGATCCCGCGCGAGCTGCTCAACGAAGTGCGGCCCAAGGTGCAGGTCTCGCGCCCGGCCTCGCTCGGCGCCAGCCGCGTGGCCGGCCACGCCGCGCTGGAAGCGCCGCCGCTGAAGCTCGGCGCGCTGGTCACCCACCCGAAGTTCGGCGAAGGCATGGTCACCGACTACGAGGGCAGCGGCGCCCACGCTCGGGTGCAGGTGGAGTTCGCCGAGGCCGGCAGCAAGTGGCTGGTGATGGCCTACGCCAACCTGACCGCGCTGTGAGCAGCCACGGTGCTGCGGTAGCGTGAGGGCGGTTGCCGGTAGCGGTTGCTGAAGGCGCGCGAGAAGCTGCAGCAACTGTCGAAGCCGCAGGCCTGGCCGATGTCCGAAACCGACAGCGGCGTGGAAGCCAGCAGGTGGCAGGCGCGTTCCAGCCGCAGGCGGTGGTTGGCGGCCAATGGGCTTTCCCGGTACAGCGACTGGAAGGTCTTGGCGAAATGGCAGACCGACAGGCTGCTCAGTTCCGCCAGCTCCGCCAGCCGCACCGTGCGGTGGGCGTTGCCTTCGAGGAACAGCCAGGTGCGCTGCAGCCGCGCCAGCACCTGCAGCTTGCGCTGCCGGCTGCGGCCCGGGCAGCGTGCGAGCAGGCCGGCGATGTCGGCCTGCCGGGGTGCCAGGAACGCCAGCAGTACCCGCAGGCAGCGCTGGCGGCGCTCGCCGGTGGCCTGCGTGCCCTGCCGCCACAGGCGCAGCAGGCTGCGCAGTTCGGCGGCCGGCAGCCGGCAGCGACCCGGCAAGGGGGCGGCCCCGGCGTCCCGTGCGGCCTGCTCCCAGTCCGCGGCCGGCACCGTGATGCCGAGCAGCAGGCCGCCGCGGCCGGCCTGCACCTGCGGCGCCGAGTCGCGCTCGAACACCACCCAGTCGCCGCGCTGCAGTTGGAACACGCCTTCGCGGGCATCGATGCGCGAGCCGCCGCGCATCTGCAGGCACAGCACCACCGACTGGCCGGGCAACTGCAGGTTGCCCAGCCGCGACACCGCGAACCAGCGCGGCCCGGTGGGAACGGGATGGTCGTGGGTGGCGCCGCGATCGGCGGTCAGGATGTCGAGCATGGTCGGAAGCCTCGTCCGGGACAGGCTTCCTGTTTGCCCGCGACGGCGCGGGAAGTTCGCAGGATCGGGTGATTTCGCGCTGAAATCGAACTGACGCGGGGATGAAAAAAATATTGCGGCCGGTTCAACGGCCGCCGGGCAGGGGCATCCAGCCGATGTCCTCGTTGTGGCCGCTGCCGAAGCTGTAGTACAGCTCGCGCCGTTGCGGGTCCAGGCTGGCGCCGTGCAGGCTACCCGGCCGCGGGTCGAGGCAGGGGGCATCGGCATCCGTCCGGCGCGGCAACGGGATCCAGCGCAGGCCGCATTCGCCATCGTTGCCGAGCAGGGCGCTGCCGCCCGGCCACGCCACGACCCGCCGACCCTGGTTGTAGGGGCTGCTGGCCAGCAGCGGGCGGCTCCCGTCGCCGGCGCCCAGGCCGTCGAGTAGCCGCGGCGCAGCCAGTGCCATGCCCGTCTCCCAGACGCCCCAACTGCTGCGGCGGGTGAACAGCAACCGTTGCCGGGCCGGGTCATGGAACACGAAGCCGACGTCCTCCAGCCGCGCCAGCGTGCGCCAGGGCGTGGTGGCGGTGTCGTACAGGGTGGCCGCGCTCAGGCCCTTGCCATGGTCGAGGGTGGCCAGCAGGCGCCGGTCCGGCAACGCGATGGCATGGGTGGGCGCCGGCCCGGGCGCCGGCAGCACGCCGACGCGACCGCTGGGCAGGGTGACCTCGTGCAGGCGCTCGCCCTGCGGCGTGGTGCCGACCACCAGCAGGCGGCTGCCATCGGCCGACCATGCCGGCACCTGCCGCAGCAACGGCGCCAGCCCATCGACCGGTTGCGGCGATTCGGGGCGGTCGCGCACCGCCCACCACAGGCGGGTGCTGCCGCTGCGGTCGGACAGGAAGGCCAGGAGGCGGCCATCGGGGCTGAGCGAGGGCAGGGTGTCGTTGCCGGTGGATGTGAAGACGCGCTCCGGCGGCGGAGCGGCATCGCCGGCCTCGGGCACGCGCACCCGGTACAGCGCGCTGGAGGTGGCGATGCCGGCGATGAAGGTCAGCACCGGCGCGTTGCGGGCGATGTGCGGATAGGCGACGTCGTCGACGCCGAGGTCGGCCAGCGTGCCGCTGGCCAGTTCCAGCCGCGACAGGTGCAGGCGATGGTCGAGGAAGCGCGACAGCACCAGCGCCTTGCCGTCCGGTGTCCAGGCGAAGCCGTAGAGGTTGGTTTCCAGCCGGGTCAGCCGCTCCGGGTCGCCGCCGCTGGCCGGCACGCGCCACAGGTCGCCGCGCGAGATGCCGCGCTGGAAGGCGATCCACTTCCCGTCGGGCGAATAGGCCGGGTGCGAATCGGCATCGTCAGGCGCGCGCGCGTAGGCCAGCTCCCGCACCGTGCCGCTGGACAACTCCAGCGTGCGCAGCAACGGCCCGCCGAATACCAGATGCCTGCCGTCCGGGTGCCAGCCGAACTTCTGCGGCGATGCCGGGCAGGGGCCGATCTCGCGGGGCTCGCCGCCGCTGGCGGCGATGCGCATCAACCGGCACTGGCCATCGAGGGTGCGGAAGTAGGCGATCTCGCGCCCATCCGGTGACCACGCCGGCAATGTGTGGCGTTCCCCGGTCACGGCCGTGGTCAGGGCGCGTGGTTGCATCGAGCCGGTGGTTTGCAGCATCAGCGCGGCGGTCCGCTCGTCGCCGGAGAAACTGCTGTAGGCCACCAGCGTGCCGTCGGGCGACAGCGCCGGCCACAGTTCGCTGCCGGGCCGCGAAGTCAGGCGCTCGTAGGCAACGGCCGCAGGTGTTGGCGTGGCGGCCTGCCGCCTGCCGTCGTGCCACCACCAGGCCAGCAGCAGGGCGATGCACATGCAGGCGATGACCAGCATCGGCGGCAAGCGGCGGCGTGGTGGTGCAACGGGTGCGTCCGTCGTGGCGTCGCCGGCAGCGGATTCGGGCAACCATTCCACCGCGGGCAGCAGCCGATAGCCGCGTTTGGCGATGGTCTCGATGCAGGTGGCCGGCTTGCCGTCGCCCAGTGCGCGGCGCAGTTGCGCGATGGCCTGGGTGAGCACCTCGTCGCCGGGCAGCGTGTCCGGCCATACCGCCTCCAGCAGTTCCTGCCGGGCGAACACCTTGCCCGGCTGCAGGGCAAGCGTGGTCAGCACGTCCATCGCCTTCAACGGCACGCGGGTACGCCGGCCGTCGCCGCGGGTGATCTCGCGGGTACCGGCATCCACGTGTGCGTCGCCGATGCGCAGGCGTTCGGCGGGCAGCGCGCTGAGGATGTCGTGGTGGTCGCGTGGCATGCGGAAGCGGGCGGCGGTGCGGAATCGCCGGATCGATTATGCCGTTTCCGTGCGGTTGCGACGAACGCATGCCGCCGCAACGCAAAACACAAGATCCGCCAAACGATGGCACCGGCGAGGGAAATTCACCGCCGGCAGCGGGCACTACTGTGTCGGTGCGCCCGGATGAAACGAAAACATCGCCGGCAACGGTGACCGGGCGCAGCAATGCTGCCTGCCGCATCGGCCCGCTGCTTTCGCCACGTGGACACGTTTCCGCCCGCACCCGCCTGCTCCGGCAGCCGGGAAGGGCGCGTGCGTCCCGGTGCGGTCGACGCGGCCGGCAGCGCATCCGGGGACAAACAAGAACAATCGAGGAGAGCAACCATGCCGGTACCCGCTATCGGAAGAAAGATCAGGAACAGCGCGTTGTGCCTTGCCATCGGCGCATGCTTCGCGTCGGCGGCCTACGCGCAGTCCAACACCAGCGGCAGCATCAATGGCCAGGCGCATTCGGGTGACGTCATCGTGGTGGAGAATCCGGCCACCGGCTTCAGCCGCGAGGTGGCGGTGGCCGGCAACGGCGCGTTCCGCGTCGGTGCGCTGCCACCCGGCGCCTACCGGGTCACGCGCCGCGCCGCCGACGGCACCGCCACGGTGCGCGAGAACATTTCCGTTTCCACCGGCACCGGCGCCAACGTGAACTTCGTCGCCACCGACGCGGCCACGCTCGACCGGGTGGAGGTGGTGGCCGCCGGCATCAACCCGATCGACGTGTCGTCGGTGGAGTCGGCCACCATCCTCACCGAGGCCATCCTCGACGCCATCCCGGTGGCGCGCACCGTGACCGACGTGGTGCTGCTGGCGCCGGGCACCACGGTCGGCGACGCCGCGTTCGGCAACCTGGCCTCCTTCGGTGGCGCCACGGTCGGCGAGAACGCCTATTACATCAACGGCTTCAACGTCACCAACTTCCGCAACGGCCTGGGCGGCAGCACGGTGCCGTTCGAGTTCTACCGCGAGTTCCAGGTCAAGACCGGCGGCTACGGCGCCGAGTTCGGCCGCTCCACCGGCGGCGTCATCAACGCCATCACCAAGCGCGGCACCAACGAGTGGGAGTTCGGCGCCAACGTGTACTTCGCGCCGAAGAGCCTGCAGGAGGATGGCTACTGCGTGAGCCGGCCCGATGGCACGGTGCTGACCTTGACATGCCGCGACACCGCCAACGAAATCGAGGCCAACTTCAGCGCGGCCGGCCCGATCATCAAGGACCGGCTGTTCTTCGCCGGCATCTACAACGTCCGCAACTGGGACGAGACGCTGCATGCGGTGGGTACCTACCGCGACCGCAAGAACGACGACCCGTTCTGGGGCGTGAAGCTGGACTGGCAGATCAGCGACGACCACCTGCTCGAATACACCGGCTTCCGCGACCAGCGCCACATCGTCGACACCACCTACCTGTATGACCACGAGGCCGACGCCATCGGCGAGCACGTGGGGGCGACCCAGCTGCGCCGCGGCGGCCGCAACGACATCTTCCGCTACACCGGTTACCTCGGCGACCGCTTCACCCTGTCGGCGCTGTACGGCAAGGGCGAGTTCGACCGCTCGGACATCGGCGAGGGCGACACCTGCCCGGTCATCCTCGACAAC
This sequence comes from Stenotrophomonas sp. NLF4-10, assembly GCF_022359915.1. NCBI lineage: Bacteria > Pseudomonadati > Pseudomonadota > Gammaproteobacteria > Lysobacterales > Lysobacteraceae > Stenotrophomonas > Stenotrophomonas sp. NLF4-10. Next base: position 130,009 of record NZ_JAKSEE010000003.1, on the reverse strand, counting down.
CGCACCGGCACCCAGATCCGCCGCGGCTGCTGGTCCAACCAGATCCCCGGCACCGCGTTCGACACCCGCGAGGCCTACCGGCTGGATGCCGAGTGGGACATCGGGCAATGGCTGCACGGCAACCACCGCCTGCGCTTCGGCCTTGACCAGGAAACCAACACCTCCGAGGACGACAGCTTCTATTCCGGCGGCGTGCTGTGGCAGTACCGCGAGGCGACCCGCTCGCCCACCGGCTTCGAGGTGCGCCAGCGTTTCCTGAGCAACGGCGGCCGCTTCGAGACCGAATCGCGGGCGTTCTACCTCGAGGACCACTGGGACGTGACCGACGACCTGCTGCTGGTGCTGGGCATCCGCAACGAGCAGTTCGACAACCGCAACGCATTGGGCGAAACCTTCACCAAACAGACCAACCAGTGGGCGCCGCGGGTGGGCCTGAGCTGGAATATCGGTGGCGACAGCAAGCGCAAGTTCTTCGCCAACGCCGGTCGCTACCACCTGCCGGTGGCCGGCAACACCAACATCCGCCTGGCCGGCGCCGAGTTCTTCACCGAGCAGTTCTTCGTGCTCGATGGCGTCAACGCCGACTACACGCCGGTGCTGGGCGCGGCGCTGACCGACCTGTCGGTGTTCAGCGACGGCACGGTCAAGGACCCGCGCACCATCGTCGACCAGAACCTGAAGCCGATGTTCCAGGACGAGTTCATCCTCGGCTACCAGCAGGAGATCGCGCGCGGCTGGACCGCGGGCGTGCGCGCCATCCGCCGCGACCTGAAGAGCACCATCGAGGACATCGCCATCGACGCGGCGCTGAACGATTACGCCGCCGCCAACGGTTACGACGACTTCCATGCCGGCGGGTTCGACTATTACGTGCTGACCAACCCCGGCAAGGCCATGAATATCTTCGTCGACATGGACGGCGACGGCGTGCTGGAAGAGTTGAACCTGAGCGCGGCGCAGCTGGGCTACCCGAAGTCGGTGCGCAAGTACCACGCGCTGGAGTTCACCCTAGACCGCGCGTGGGACGGCGTGTGGTTCCTGCAGGGCTCCTACACTTGGTCCAAGAGCTACGGCAACAACGAGGGCTACGTGCGCTCGGACAACGGCCAGGGCGATGCCGGCCTGACCACCCTGTTCGACCAGCCCGGCCTGCTGGAAGGCGCCTACGGCAACCTGCCCAACGACCGCCGACACCAGTTCAAGCTGTTCGGCGCCTGGCAGTTCGCCGCCGACTGGAAGGCCAGCGGCCTGGTCAACGTCGCCTCCGGACGCCCGAAGAACTGCTTTGGCAACCACCCCACCGACGAATTCGCCGCTGCCTACGGCGCCGAGTCGTTCTACTGCGACCTCAGCGACGATGGCACCTACAACCCGGTGCTGTACCCGCGCGGCTCGCTGGGTACCACGCCGTGGACCTTCCGTCTCGACCTGGGGCTGGAATATCGGCCGCAATGGGCGGGCAAGCGGCTGGGGGTGAAGATGGACGTCAACAACATCTTCAACAGCGGCCGGGTGCTGGAGGTCAACGAGGTGGGCGAGCTGGGGCCGGGCGACCGCAATCCCAATTACGGCCTGCCCACGTTCTTCCAGGCACCGCGTGGCGTGCGCTTCTCGGTGTCGTATGACTGGTAAGCTCGGCCAGCGGTGAGCTGACAACACCGAGGACAAGAGCGCGCATGTCACATTTCCATGGGGGGTTGCATGATTGACAGAATGAAGAGCTGGTGGACTTCCGTACCGAAGAATCAGAAGGCAGGATTGATTGTGCTGGCCGTATTCTTCGTGGCGGTTATCGTCATGAGCTTCGGGGTAATCATTGGCTCCTCCCTGGGCAAGCTGACCTGACGGGGCGCGCGCGTCGTCGAGCAGTTGAACCACTTCCGGCCGCCTTCGGGCGGCCGGAAGCATTCAGGGCATTGCCTGCAGCGTTGCCAGCACCGCGCGCTGCAACGGTGCCAGTCCCGGATCGGTGTTCAGGTCGATCCGGGCATTCAGTATCGACAGGAACACCAGCAGGTCGTGGCGCCGGGCCAGCCAGTCGCGGTCGCGCCAGGCGGGGCCGGCCTCGTCCAGCCGCGCGGCGATGCCCGACAGCCATTGCCGCCAGTCGTCCTCCGCATGCACCTCGTGCCGGGCGATGAACAGCACCGGCCATGCCAGCCGTTCGTATTCGCCTTCGACATAGGCATGCGATGACGCCGGCACCACCTGGCTGGCGATGGCGGCCAGCAGCCGGTCCAGCTGCGGACGTGTCAGCGCCGGGTTCAGCGCCAGCTGCATCAGCCAGTCGGCGCCGTGGGCGACGCCGTGGCGCCAGCCCTCGCCGGGGTCGTAGCCGCGGTAGTCGCGCACCTGTTCCAGATGACGCGCTGCATGCTCGACCATCGTGGCGCGCTCGGCATCGTCCATCCACGCCATGCGCCGGTCGGTCCGGGCGACCTCGGCCAGCATCAATGCGGTGAACGTGCCGGCGAAGCCTTCGGCATCGTCGCGTTCCAGCCGTGCGTAACCCCGTGCGCGGAGCTCGCGCAGCGTGGCCACGTCGAGCTGGTCGCCGCGCATCCATTCGGTCAGTGCGGCCAGCGCGGTGTCATCGCGCACGGCGGGGTCGGGCGATGACAGGCAGGGAACCAGGGCCAGCGCCAGCGGGCGGAGGCGGGCAGCGTCGCCGATGGCGAAGTCATGCCGGCGGAGCCTGTCGAAGGTGGCGGGGTCATTCGTGGCCAGGGGGCAGGCAGCCACCGTTGCCGGAGCAAGGCAGAGGCCCAATGACAGCAGGACGGATCGCATGGTCGGAGCTTCCTCGGATGAATGCGCCATTCTGCTGCCGGCAGCCGGGGCCATTGTGCCGGGATCGGGGATATCGCATGGCATGAACCGGGCACTTGGCGCGATCGCCCCCGGTTTGATCCGGATCAACGCGGCCGTTCGGCGCCGGGTGTGTCATGGTAGGCACCTGCCACCCGGAGTTGACGCCATGTACAAGCGCATCCTGATCGCCACCGATGGTTCGGAACTGGCCGCCAAGGGCCTGGACAAGGGGTTGGAGCTGGCCGTGCAGCTTGGCGCGCAGGTCGACATCGTCACCGTCTCCGAGCCGTGGGCGGTGGGCATGTACGACGCGATGGGCTGGAGCGCCGGCTACGAGGCCAGCGACGAATACCGGCAGGACCGCGAGGATGCCGCGCAGAAGATCCTGAAACCGGCGCTGGAAGCGGCCGTCGCCGCCGGCGTGGCCGACCCGAAGACCCACCACGTGCTCGACCGCTATGCCGCCGACGGCATCATCGACACCGCCGGTGGCTGCGACAGCGACCTGATCGTGATGACCTCGCACGGCCGCCGCGGCGTGACCCGCGTGCTGCTCGGCAGCCAGACCGCCGAGGTGCTGGCGCGCAGCGCGGTGCCGGTGCTGGTGATCCGCTAGCCGGTGCCGGCCGGCCGCGGCCGGCATGTCGAAAGGTGCAAGGCGGCGGCCGGTGTCATCGCTCGGCCGTCGCGCGCTGTGCATTCAGTCGCGCAGCTTCAACGTCTGCGATTCGTCCAGGGTGCCGTCGGGCAGGACCACGACGTAGCGCGTGCCAGCGCGCTCGAACAGCACCGGGATCGGGTCGCGGAACAGCGGCCGGCGGACGAACTTCAGGTGCCAGCCGAAGAACTCCAGTGTTTCCACGGCCTGCTGCTGTTGCGGGGTGAGGCTTTCGCGCGGGTTTGCGGGGATGTGGGGCGTGCGGCGTTCCGGGTTGTTCATCAGGGAGGGGGAAGGCGAAGGCCATCTCCATAGGCAAGGAGCGTTCCATCCTCGCCGCTGTCCCCGCAAACCGGAGTGACGGCACCGCCCTCGCGCTCACCAGCTGTAAAGCTTCCAGTACACCGGCGAAACGCGGTCCTTGTCGTTGTCCATGCGGCCGTCGCCGTTGCGGTCGTAGAGATAGAACGGCGCGCCGCGCGCCGGCGTCACCTTGACCATGCGCAGCTGGCCGCCGACGCGGTATTCCTCGATGGTGTCGCCGTTATCCATCACCTTGCGGTCGACGTCGGCGCCGCTGACGTCGACCGGCGGGGCGTCGGCGTTGCCGCCGGTGGTGGCGCAGCCGGCCAGGGCCAGCAGCGGGATCAGCAACAGGTGTTTCATCGCGGCGACTCCTCGCATCGGTATGCGCCGATTATGCCTGTGCGCGCCGGCCGTGCGCGTCGCCGCCCGGCCCCGCCGCGTAGAATCGCGGCATGAGCAGATTAGTCCTGATCGACGGGTCCAGTTACCTGTACCGCGCCTTCCACGCGCTGCCGCCGCTGTCCAACGCTGCCGGCGAACCCACCGGCGCGCTGTTCGGCGTGGTCAACATGCTGCGCGCCACGCTGAAGGAAAAGCCCGACTACGTCGCCTTCGTGGTCGATGCGCCGGGCAAGACCTTCCGCGACGACATGTACGCCGAGTACAAGGCCAACCGCCCGCCGATGCCCGACGAGCTGCGCGCGCAGGTGCAGCCGATGTGCGACATCGTGCATGCGCTGGGCATCGACATTCTGCGCGTGCCGGGCGTGGAGGCCGACGACGTGATCGGCACGCTGGCGCTGGCCGCCGCCGCCGATGGGCTGGAGGTGACCATCTCCACCGGCGACAAGGACTTCGCCCAGCTGGTGCGCCCCGGCGTGATCCTGGTCAACACCATGACCGGCAGCCGCACCGATTCGGACGCGGCGGTGCTGGACAAGTTCGGCGTGCGCGCCGCGCAGATCGTCGATTACCTCGCGCTGATGGGCGACGCCGTGGACAACGTGCCCGGCGTGGAGAAGTGCGGCCCCAAGACCGCGGCCAAGTGGCTGGCCGAATACGGCACGCTGGACGGGGTGATCGCCGCCGCGCCGGCGATGAAGGGCAAGATCGGCGAGAACCTGCGCGCCGCCTTGCCGCGGCTGCCGCTGAACCGCGAGCTGGTCACCATCCGCACCGACGTGGCGCTGGAGCAGGGCCCGCGCGACCTGCAGCTGCGCGAACAGGACGTGGAGGTCCTGCGCGGCTTGTACGGCCGCTACGGCTTCACCCAGGCGCTGCGCGAGCTGGGCGGCAGCGCGCCGTTGCCGGAAGTGGCCGAGGGCGGCACCAGCAGCCTGCGCGGCACCGCCGCCGGTTATGCCAAGGCCGGCGATGCCGCGCCGGTCGGCGAGGTGGATGCGGCGCTGGCGGCCAAGGGCGAGTACGAAACCGTGCTGAGCACCGGGCAGTTGCAGGCTTGGGTGCAGCGCCTGCAGGCGGCCGACGGCTTCGCCTTCGACACCGAAACCGATGCGCTGGACGCGATGCGCGCGCGGCTGGTCGGCATCAGCCTGGCGGTCGAACCGGGCAAGGCCGCCTACATCCCGGTCGGCCACGACTATCCCGGCGCGCCGCCGCAGCTGCCGATGGAACAGGTGCTCGATGCGCTGCGCCCGCTGCTGGAGGACGCGGCGAAGGACAAGCTCGGCCAGCACGGCAAGTACGACCTGCACGTGCTGCGCCGCCACGGCGTGGAGCTGCGCGGCTATGCCGACGACACCATGCTGGAAAGCTTCGTGTTCAATTCCACCGCCACCCGCCACGACATGGACTCGCTGGCGCAGCGCTACCTCGGCTACACCACCACCCGCTTCGAGGACGTGGCCGGCAAGGGTGCCAAGCAGATCTCGTTCTCGCAGGTGGGCCTGGACGAGGCCAGCGCCTACGCTGCCGAGGATGCCGACATCACCCTGCGCCTGCATCGTGTGCTGGCGCCGCAGCTGGCGGCCGTACCGGCGCTGGAGAAGGTCTACCGCGACATCGAGATGCCGCTGGTGCCGGTGCTGGCGCGCGTGGAGGCCAACGGCGTGTGCATCGACGGTGCCGAACTGCGGCGGCAGAGCGTCGAGCTGTCGTCGCGCATGCTGGCCGCGCAGCAGAAGGCCACCGAGCTGGCCGGGCGCAGCTTCAACCTCGATTCGCCCAAGCAGTTGCAGGCGGTGCTGTTCGACGAACTCGGCCTGCCGGCGCTGGTGAAGACGCCCAAGGGCCAGCCTTCGACCAACGAGGAGGCACTGGAGGCGATCGCCGAGCAGCACGAGCTGCCGCGGGTGATCCTCGAATACCGCGGCCTGGCCAAGCTGCGCAGCACCTACACCGACAAGCTGCCGGAGATGGTCAACCCCGACACCGGCCGCGTGCACACCAGCTACCACCAGTCCGGCGCGGCCACCGGGCGGCTGTCCTCGTCCGACCCCAACCTGCAGAACATCCCGATCCGCACCGACGACGGCCGCCGCATCCGCAAGGCCTTCGTCGCCCCGCCGGGGCGCAAGCTGCTGGCCTGCGACTACTCGCAGATCGAGCTGCGGATCATGGCCCACCTGTCCGAGGACCCCGGGCTGATCCGCGCCTTCGAGCAGGGCCTGGACGTGCACCGCGCCACCGCCGCCGAGGTGTTCGGGCGCGCGCTGGAGGAAGTGACGGCCAACGAGCGCCGCGCCGCCAAGGCGATCAACTTCGGCCTGATGTACGGCATGAGCGCATTCGGGCTGGCCAAGAACCTGGGCATCGACCGCGGCCAGGCGCAGGACTACGTGTCGCTGTATTTCAGCCGCTACCCGGCGGTGCGCGACTTCATGGAGCGCATGCGCGAACAGGCGCGCGAGCAGGGCTACGTGGAGACGCTGTTCGGTCGTCGCCTGTATCTGAACGACATCCACGCCCGCAACCAGAACCTGCGCGCCGGCGCCGAACGCGCGGCGATCAACGCGCCGATGCAGGGCACCGCGGCGGACATCATCAAGCGCGCGATGGTCAGCGTGGACGGTTGGCTGGCCGACCAGCGCAACGCGTCCGGTGAAAACCGCGCGCTGATGATCCTGCAGGTGCACGACGAACTGGTGTTCGAGGCCGATGCGGATTTCATCGGCACCCTGCGCGGCGAGGTGGAAGCGCGCATGACCGCGGCCGCATCGCTGCGGGTGCCGCTGGTGGTGGACAGCGGGGTGGGGGATAACTGGGACGAGGCGCACTGACAACGTTTGCCATGGCCATTCATTTCATTGGTGCGTGGCGACGCGGCGAGATGGTCCTGGTGGGGCGGTCATGCGTGGCGCGGGACGAGGCGCACTGACAACGTCCGCCACGGCCATTCATTTCACCGGTGTATGGCGATGCGATGGACGTGGCCGTCGGTGATGAATGTACCGGCGCGCCTCCCATCGGAAAACCGCCTGCTTCCGCGCGGATTTCCGTGGTGCCGGACTCTGTGATCGGCACCACTTTTTTCCGGTTATTTAACGTCGCGGGTGCACATGGATGGAACGTTGCGTCATGCGGTGCGCATTCAACATTTGCAACATTGTCGTGCGCATGAATCGCCCCTTAATCCTTCCGAAAAACACGCGCGTTCTTCACGATCCATCAATGTCGGAAATGGTCATATAGCCCTCGACAGGCGCAACGCCTGTCCTGGATCTCTCCCATCCCCTGGAGCAGATCTCCGAGCGGGGATTCCTCCCCAAGTTCCCGCTCCCGGCCCCGTCGATCCCCCCCTGGTCGACGGGGCTTCTTTTTTGCCCCGATCACGTGACATCCGGGCCGGGCGACGCCTTCGACATGCCGCCGAAGATGGAGACCGCGCCATCCGCCCGCGGCCGATGCGGCATCCGTGAATGGAATCGTTGGGCGCCGGCACGCGGGTGCCAGCGCGCCGGCGTCACACCCACTCGCGCGGGACGAGGTATCCGGCCAGCCGCGCTTCGTCGCTGCCGCTTTCCGGCTGGTAGCCGTATTCCCAGCGCACGCGCGGCGGCAGGCTCATCAGGATGCTTTCGCTGCGGCCGCCGCTCTGCAGCCCGAACAGGGTGCCGCGGTCGTAGACCAGGTTGAACTCGACGTAGCGGCCGCGCCGGTACAGCTGGAACTCGCGCTCGCGCTCGCCGTGCGGGGTGTCCTTGCGGCGCTCGACGATCGGCAGGTAGGCATCGAGGAAGCCGTCGCCAACCGCGCGCAGGTAGGCGAAGTCGCGCTCGAAGTCGCCCTGCAGGTCGTCGAAGAACAGGCCGCCGACGCCACGCGTCTCGTTGCGGTGCTTGAGGAAGAAGTACTCGTCGCACCAGCGCTTGTGTTCGCCGTAGCGGTCGGCGCCGAACGGTGCGCACAGGTCGCGCGCCACCGTGTGCCAGTGGCGCACGTCTTCGTCGAACGGGTAGAACGGGGTCAGGTCGAAACCGCCGCCGAACCACGCCGCCACCGCCTGGCCGTCGCGCTCGGCCTGGAAGTAGCGCACGTTGGCGTGGGTGGTCGGCAGGTAGGGGTTGCGCGGGTGGAACACCAGCGACACGCCGCAGGCACGCCACGAGGCGCCGGCCAGTTCCGGGCGGTGCGCCGAGGCGGAAGGCGGCAGGCGCGTGCCGGCGACGTCGGAGAAGCCGATGCCGGCCTGCTCGAACACCGCGCCTTCGCGCAGCACGCGGGTGCGGCCGCCGCCGCCCAGTGGCGAGCCGTTGTCGCCGCCGTCGGCACGGCGCCAGTTGTCCTCGGCAAAGCGGGCCTGCCCGTCGGCCTGTTCGATGGCGCTGCAGATGCGGTCCTGCAGGCCGGTGAGATAGTCGCGTACGCGGTCGAAATCGTTCATCGGCGTACTTTAGCGCAGGTGTTCAGCGGAACAGGGCGCGCACGTCCGGCCGGCACAGCCTGAGCACCAGCCAGCCGTGCAGGGCGGCGAAGGCCAGCGCGGTGATGCCGGCACTGGCCAGCGCGACCCAGCGCCCACTACGCATCTGCAACATGGCCTCGCGGCCCTGCGCCGTGGCGAGGAAGTCGGCTGGCAGCATCGCCTGCATCGCGTCGAACATGCCGTCGAGCAGCGGCAGCATGGCGAAGTTGGCCACGGCCACGGCGACGAGGAACACGATGAAGCCCCGGCGCCCCCACCCGCGATGGCGCAGCAGTGCCCACGACACCGCGGCGAAGGCCAGCGCCAGCAGCAGCATCGCCAGGCTCAGCGACAGCGCGTGGCGCAATGCCCACTCCAGCGCCGACGGCACCGGCAGGTATTGCCGCTGCAGCCAGCCGGCGATGTCGAACCGGTCCAGCAGCGTGGCCAGCAGCAGCTGCAGCAGGCACCAGAGCACGGACAGGCCGGCCATCAGCAGCGACAGCTTCGCGGTGACATCGACGAACGCCACGGCGGCGCCGCGGGGTGGCGGGAATGGATTCATGCGGGAAGCACGCAGGAAAGGAGGGCCGCACTATCGCCGGGTTCGCGGTGTTTTTACAGGCCGGGGCGACGTCCCGGCAGCCGGGCGGAATACGCCGGGGGCATGCATGACTCCGACCTACCTGCCGGCCCATGCAGCCGGCAGGATGTGGCGTTCGCTCAGCGGCGCCAGCTTCACGCCGTGCGGCGCCTGCAGCGGAATCCACGCCAGCTCGGCGATCTCCGCCTGCACCTGCGGCGTGCCGTCCACTTCGACGAGATAGGCGGCGCCCTGCACGCGCCGGCCAGGTTCGTTGACGGCGTTTTCCTCGAACGTGCCCAGCGCCCGCGCGCTGCCTTCGCGCAGGGCCACGCCCAGCTCCTCGCGCAGTTCGCGGGCCAGCGTCTGCAGTGGCTCCTCGCCGGTCTCGCGCTTGCCGCCGGGTTGGATGAAGGTGTCCGAGCCGTGCTTGCGCACCACCAGCACGCGGCCGGTGGCGTCGAGGATCACCGCGGTGACGATGCGGATGGGGAGCATGGCGGATATTTGCGCTCGGTGTTTATTTGCAGGAGCGACGCGAGTCGCGACGAGGCTTCACCGGGAAAGCCCCGTCGCGACTCGCGTCGCTCCTACGGGTGGAAGGGCGGCCAGTGGCCGCCTTCGTCCGCTTACTTCAGGTTTTCCTCGAACAGCCTGAGGATGCGCTTGTACTCGTCCAGCCAGGAGTCGGCGCGGGTGAAGCCGTGGCGTTCCAGCGGGTACGGCGCGATCGACCAGTTGTCCTTGTGCAGTTCGATCAGGCGCTGGGTCATGTTGACCGAGTCCTGGAAGAACACGTTGTCGTCGATCATGCCGTGGGCGATCAGCAGGTGGTCCTGCAGGCCGTCGGCGTACTCGATCGGCGAGGACACGCGGTACGCCTCCGGGTCGATGTCCGGGGTGTTGAGGATGTTGCTGGTGTAGCCGTGGTTGTACTGGTGCCAGTCGCCGACCGGGCGCAGCGCAGCGCCGGCCTTGAACGTGCCCGGCGCGCGGTACAGCGCCATGAAGGTCATGAAGCCGCCGTAGGAGCCGCCGTAGATGCCGGCGTGGTCGCGGTCGCCCTGCTGCTCGCGCACCAGCCAGTCCAGCCCGTCCTGGTAGTCCTCCAGCTCCGGGTGGCCCATGTTGCGGTAGATGGCGGTGCGCCAGTCGCGGCCGTAGCCCTCGCTGCCGCGGTAGTCCATGTCCAGCACGATGTAGCCTTCCTGCACCAGCAGGTTGTGGAACATCTGCTCGCGGAAGTAGGTGGGGTAGCGCTGGTGCACGTTCTGCAGGTAGCCGGCGCCGTGCACGAACATCACGATCGGGTATTTCTTCCCCGGTTCCTTGTGCTCGGGGCCGTAGTACTTGGCCCAGACGTGGCCCGCGCCATGCTGCGACGGCACCGCCACCAGCTGCGGCTGGACCCATTGGCGCGCCTTGAATCCGGCGCTGCGGGTGTCGGTGAGCACGCGCGCGCTGCCGCCGGTGGCCGGCACCACCGCCAGCTGCGGCGGCAGGTAGGCACCCGAATAGCGCACCAACAGCTGGCTGCCGTCGGGCGAGAGCGAGAAATCCTCGACGCCGTTCAAGTCGGTCAACGCGCGCACCTGGCCGCTGGCGGCATCGACGCTGCACACCTCGTAGTCGTGTGGGGCCTGCTGGTTGCACAGGAAGAAGAAGCCCTTGCCGTCGGCCGACAATTCCGGCGCGGAGGTTTCCCACTGGCCGCCGGTCAATGCGCGCGGCTTGCCGCTGCCCGATTGCGTGTACAGGTGCGACCAGCCGCTTTCCTCGGACAGCAGCCACAGGGTGCGGCCGTCGTCCATCCAGCCGAAGTCGTTGAAGCTCCAGTTGATCCAGCCCGGATCGGTGAGGCGGTGGCGGTTCTGCAGCCGGCCGCCGGCATCGACGCCGACGATCCAGCGGTCCTTGTTGTCGTTGGCGCGCAGCATCACCGCGGCCTGGCTGCCGTCGGCGTTCCACTGGATGCCGCCGCCCATGAAGTCGCCCATCACCTGCACGCCGCGGTTGCCCTTCAGCGGTTCCTTGCCGGCGGCCTTGCGCAGCGCGGCCAGCGGGTCGGTGGCGATGCCGGGCAGGGCGTCCAGCGCCAGCGGTTTGACCTCGCCCGTCGCAGCGTCGACCAGCCACAGCGCATGCGGCGCGAAGCCGTTGCGGCCGACCCGCTCGCGGGTGTCCTCGCTTTCCTCGTAGCCGGATTCGGTGACGTACAGCGGCATCTTGCCGCCGCGGCCCTCGTCGAAGCCCTTGGGCTTGGTCACCACGATCAGGTGGGTGGCGTCGGGCGAGAGCGCGCTGTCCACGATCTCCACGTCGGCGCCGAGGTAGACCGGGCCCGGCGCGCGGGTCGGGTCGCTCTGGCGCCAGCGCTCGCCCTGCTCGCGCAGGGCCTCGCGCTGGGCACGGTCGCGGCGCAGGGTTTCCAGCGCGTGCAGCTGCTGGTCGCGCAGCACGTCGGCCTTGGGCGCGTCGGCGGGGTTCTTCTCGGCCTTGAGCTGGGCTACCAGCGCGGTCGCGCCGCTGCCGGCGTCCCCGTGGTACCAGTTGTTGCCGACGTTCCACAGCACGCCGCCGTCGTTGGCGAACGCCACGTTTGATGCATGCTCGTTGCCGCGGGTGAGCTGGGTCAGCGCGCCGCTGCGCAGGTCGCGCACGAACACGTCGCCATTGCGCACGAAGGCCATGCGCTGGCGCTGGCGGTCGTAGGCGCGGTTGGCCGCGTCGAGGGTGCCGCGCTGGTCGTCGGCGACCTGCTGCGCCGCGCCGCCGGCCACCGGCTGGCGGAAGGTATCGCGCACCGGGCTGCCCTGGCGCTTGAGCGTGTACTCGACCTGCTGGCCATTCCACGACCACCACGCCGATTCCACCGGCGGCCCGATCCAGTCCGGGTCGGCCATCGCCTGTTCGATGGTGATCGGCGTGGGCGCGGCCTGGGCGCCACCGACGGCGGCCAACAGCAGCAGGGACAGGGGCAGGAATCTGGGCATCGTGGGCACCGGTGGAAGAAAACCGGCAAAGCCTAGCAGCCGGGCAGGCGCGGGGGCTGGGCCAGTGGTCATGGATGGGCGCGCACCACTTCAAGCGGGTGGCGTCTCGAGTCCCCTTGCGTCGCCGCCCGCAGAGAGCATGGATGGTGCGAATGCACGCGCGCCCCGCATTATGCTGGGCGCCGGCCGCGCCTTCGTTCCGCGGCCCTCGTCTTCCCAAGGTTTGTCCCGCGTGCCCGTCGCCGATCCGTCTTCCCCGCCCCGCCATCCCCTCGCCGTTGGTGAACCCGCACGACTGCTGGCGATTGCCGGCGGCGAGCGGATCGACCTGTCCACGTTCTTCGAGCACGTGCGCGGGGTGGCGGCATTACTGCCGCCGGGCCGGCACGCGGTCAATCTGTGCGAGGACCGCTACCGCTTCCTGGTCGGCTTCTGCGCGATCGCCCTGCGCGGGCAGGTGAACCTGTTGCCGTCCTCGCGCGCGCCGGCGGTGGTGGCCGAGGTGCAGCGCCGCCACGAGCGGACCTGGTGCCTGGGCGACCGCGCGCCCGACCCGCTGCCGGCCGACTGGTTCGTGCTGCCGGCGGAGCTGCCGCGGTTGCCGGGTGAAACCCCGATGCTCGACGCGGCGCAGCTGGTCGCCATCGGTTTCACCTCCGGCAGCACCGGCGCGCCCACCGCCAATCCGAAGCACTGGGGTGCGTTCGCGACCAGTACCGCGCAGAACCTGCGGGCGTTGGCCGACCTGTGGGACGGCATGCCGACGGTGATCGCCACGGTGCCGCCGCAGCACATGTACGGCATGGAAATGTCGGTGCTGCTGCCGCTGCTGGCCCCGGCCGCGCTGCATGCCGGCCGGCCGTTCTTCCCGCAGGACGTGGCGCAGGCGCTGGCCGAGGTGGCCGCGCCGCGGCTGCTGGTCACCACGCCGATGCACCTGAAGGCGCTGGTGGAATCGGGCGCGGCATTGCCGCCGCTGGCCGGCATCGTCACCGCCACCGCCCCCCTGCCGCAGGCGCTGGCCGAAGCGGCCGAACGGCGTTTCGCCACGCAGGTGCGCGAGGTGTTCGGGTCCACCGAAACCTGCATCTTCGCCCGTCGCCGCACCGCCCGCGAGCAGGCCTGGACGTTGTTGCCGGGCGTGCGCCTGGAGCCGCAGGAGGAAGGCACGCTGGTGCATGCACCGCACCTGCCGGAGGCGGTGGCGCTGGCCGATCTGGTCGAGCTGCTGCCGGAAGACCGCTTCCTGTTGCGCGGCCGCCGTGCCGACCTGCTGGAGATCGCCGGCAAGCGCGCCTCAATGGGTGACCTGACCCGGCGCCTGCAGGCGGTGCACGGCGTGCGCGATGCGGTGGTGGTGCAGTTGGACCCGGAGCCGGGCCAGGCCGTGGGCCGCATCGCGGCGTTGGTGGTTGCGCCGGGGTGCGGGGAGGCAGAGATCCTGCGCGAGTTGCGCGCGGGCATGGACCCGGTGTTCCTGCCGCGGCCGCTGCGCAAGGTGGAGGCTTTGCCGCGCAATGAGACGGGGAAGTTGCCGAGGGATGCGGTACTGGCGTTGTTGCGGGGGGGGGAATAATTCTGCCGTTGCCGTTGCTTTTGGCTTTTGACTTCCGGGTCCCCTTCCGTAGCGACGGAGCCGACGGACAAGACCCCGCAGGGGCGACGTGCATGGATGCACGTCGTTTTTCGACGAGACAGGGATGTCTCGTCGAAAAATCCCGTAGGCGGAGTGGACCCAGCACGCGTAGCGGGCTGGGCGCGTAGGCAGGGGCGTGTTTCTTTGGGCCACGTTTCTTTGCACGAGCAAAGAAAGGTGGCTCGCTCCTGCGAAGCAGGAGTGAAAGCTCTGCTTTCAAGCTTCCGCTTTGGTCGTTGCTTCTTTCCAGTGCTAAAGAGCAAAGCAACGGCTGAAGCAGGATCAAGAGCTTTCGCTCCCCTTCGGGGCGCGAGTTACTTCTCTTTGCTCGTGCAAAGAGAAGTAACCAAGAGAAACACGGGCCGGGCCGCGATCCGTCGGGCTGTGCCCGCCGGTCCCCTGTGCTCCTCGCGTGCCGGGGGGGCGGCGTACAACTCGCTGCGCTCAGACACGTGCGCCTCTTCGCCCCCCGTCCCGCTGCGGTGCTCGGCTCGCTCTACGGCCGGGGAAGTCAAAAGCCAGAGGCAACGGCAGAATCACGGGCAACCGCAACCGCAACCGCAACCGCAACCGCGGTCAGGCGCCATGCACCCCGTCGATCTCCACCCGCAGATCGCGCCGGCACACCGCCGCATGCAGCACGATGTATGCCACCTCCGGCGGCAGATGCCGCGACAACGCCTGCCGCACCAGCGGAATCTCGGCCGCATCGCGCACATAGACCTTCAACCGGCTGCCGGCGCCGAAACGCGCCGGCAACGCCGGCAGGCGCGCACGCGCCGTACCCACCAGCGCATCGAGGTTGGCGAAGGTTTCCTCCAGCTGGCGCAGCGTGTCCTCGCCATGCAGGGTGGCGTGCCCGACCACGCTGGCGGTGCCCGACAGCAGCAGCGGCAGCGTGCTGCCCGGTGCGGCGAGCATGGCGCGGGCGAAGCTCGGCGACTGCGGCCCGTACTGGCGGGGATAGCGCCAGGCGCTGACCTGGCGGGGGTTCTCCAGCGGCGTGCCCGGCGTGCGGGCGGCCAGCCAATAGACCTGCAGCACGTGCACGCCGTCCAGGCGGCCGATGGCGGTGGCGGCCGGCAGGGTGCCCGGATCGACATCCCCCAGCCCGCGCGCGCGGCCGATGCAGAACTGGCGGTAACGCTCGTCGTCGCCTTCGCCTTCGATGATCGCGTCCAAGTAGTTCCAGATCCGCAGCAGGTGCGGATAGCCGTGCCGGGGCAGCGCCGACAGCAACTGTGCGTAAGCGTGCTCGGCGGCCCCGGCGATGCCGCCGTGGCGGGCTTCGTCGATCTGCAGGGCGCCGAACATCAGCGCGCCGTCGCTGGCCCAGGCCAGGCCGTCGGCGTCGCGGCCGCACTGCACGGCGCCGGTGCTGCGCCAGACTTCCAGTTGCGGTTCCCCATCGGGCTGCAGGCCCACCTGCAGGTAGCGCGGGTCGTCGCTGGGCGGTGCCGCATCGCCGGCGCGGAAGCCGAACACCGCCAGCACATGCGGATCGGCCAGCACCGCCGGCAGCCGGGCCGGGTCGGCGTAGTCCACCTCCAGCCCGGTACCGGGCCGGACGCCGGGAACGGCGCTCATCGCAGGCCCTCGTGGCAGCAGTGGCCGGCAGGGTCGAAAGGCGGGGGCAGGGGCGAAGATGCGGGAAACCGGGACGTCATTGTGCGGGCGGATCAGGTGCTGCAGATGCGCCATGATACTGCGCAGCCCACGCGTGCCGCGGTTGCGCTGGCGGCGGCGATACCGGATCGTTGCGCATCATCTCTTCGTGGAAGTGGCAATGTCGCAACAAACCGAGGCCGAGCGCGAGCTGGCCGAACTGCTGGTCGAGAGCCTGAACCTGGAAGACGTGGACCCGGCGGCAATCGACCCGGAAGCCGCGCTGTTCAACGACGGCCTGGGCCTGGATTCGATCGATGCGCTGGAACTGGCCCTGGCCATCGGCAAGCGCTACGGCTTCCAGCTGCGCTCGGACAACGACGACAACCGCCGCATCTTCGCCTCGCTGCGCGTGCTGTCGGCGCACGTGCAGGCCAACCGCACGAACTGACGGCGATGGACGGCACCGGCCACGGGCCGGCGGCGGGTGTGCTGCGGGTGGTCCTGCTGCTGGCCTACCCGGTGCTCTCGCATCTGGCCAGCCTGCGCGGCGAAGGCCTGTGGGCCGCGCTGGCACTGTTCGGACTGGTGTTGCTGTGCCTGCTTGGCGCACTGGCGCGGCGCCGCGCATGGGCCTGGGGCGCGCTGCCGGTGGCGGCGCTGCTGCTGGCCTGGCTGGGGCGCTCGCCGTGGGCATGGGGGCTGCTGCAGGCGCCGCCGGTGGTGTTCCCGTTGCTGGTGGCGTGGGGTTTCGCGCGTTCGCTGTTGCCGGGCCGCGTCCCGCTGGTCGCGCGCATCGTGCATGCGCTGCACGCGCGCGCCGGCGTGCCGGTCGAGGCGGCGCTGGAACGCTATGCCCGGCGTTTGACCGCCGCCTGGGCACTGCTGCTGGCGTTGCTGGCGGCGATCAACCTGGCGCTGGCGCTGAGCGTCGTGCCCGACGGCCTGCTGGCCGCGTTCGGGTGGACGCCGTGGTGGCCGCTGGATCACGCACGGTGGTCCTGGTGCACGAACGTGGCGGACTGGGGCCTGATCGGCGGTTTCTTCGTGGCCGAGTACGCGCTGCGCTGCCGCCTGTTCCCGCAGCGGCCGTACCGCCGGGCCGGGCAGTTCGTGCGCGAGATGGGCAGGCTCGGCCCGGCGTTCTGGCGCGACCTGCTGCGTTGAAGTCGCAGGCCGCGGGTATCCTCTGGCCTGCGCCCGCCCTCCGCCACGCCATGCACTTCACCATTGCCCACGACCACCCCTGCCTGCCCGGCCATTTCCCGGGGCGGCCGCTGGTGCCGGGCGTGGTACTGCTGGAACAGGTGCTGCTCGCCGTCGAGGCGCAGGCCGGTGTGCCGCTGGCGGCCCTGCGCCTGCCGCAGGTGAAGTTCATGGCGCCGCTGCTGCCCGGGCAGCCGGCCCGGATCGAACTGGACGGGCAGGCGCCGCGCTGGAAGTTCCGGGTCTGGCGCGGCGACGTGCTGCTGGCCCGCGGCGAGCTGGCGGCCGGCGACGTGGCGGCATGAACGACGCCGACTGGAAGCACCGGCCCGAGGGCGGCGGCCGCGCCGCGATACGGCTGATCGCCGCCATCGCCCGCCACGGCGGCCGCGGCATCGCCGGGCTCTGCCTGTATCCGATCACCGCCTATTTCCTGCTGGTGCGTGGTGCCGAACGGCGTGCCTCGCGCGCGTACCTCGGCCGCGCGTTGGGCCGCCGCGTCGGCCTGTGGGACGTGGCGCGCCACATCCATACCTTCGCCGCGACCATCCTCGACCGGCTGTTCCTGCTTGGCGGGCGCATGGACCTGTTCACCATCCGTACCGAAGGCACGGGGCAACTGCTCGATTGCCTCGACCAGGGCCGTGGCGTGCTGCTGTTCGGCGCGCACCTGGGCAGTTTCGACGCGCTGCGCGCGCTGGGCCGGCAGCGGCCGGACCTGAAGCTGCGGGTGCTGCTGGACCGCGCCCACAACGCCGCCATCACCGAACTGCTGGCCGAACTCGACCCCGGCCTGGCCGCGGGCATCATCGACGCCGGGCAGGATGGGCCGACGGTGGTGCTCGCCATCCGCCAGGCACTGGACGAGGGCGCGATGGTGGCATTGCTGGTGGATCGCACACGCCCGGGCGAGGCCGCGCTGCCGGCGCCGCTGCTCGGCGCGCCGGCGGCGTTCCCGAGCGCGCCGTGGCTGGTCGCCAGCGTGCTGAAGGCACCGGTGATGCTGGCCTTCGGCCTGTACCGCGGCGGCAACCGCTACGATCTGTTGTTCGAGCCGTTCGCATCGACGGTCGAGGTGCCGCGCGCGCAGCGTGCCGAGGCCTTGTCGGCGCTGGTTCACCGTTATGCCGGCAGGCTGGAGCACCACCTGCGAAGCGCCCCCTGGAACTGGTTCAATTTCTATGATTTCTGGCATTCCCAAGCCCTTCCTCCCGTATCGCCGGATGCTGTCGGCGGCCCTGGCCGCGGGCTGCGGCATCGCCCCGGCGCTGGCCGGCGACGTTGATGCGGCGTGGGTCCTGCGCCAGCTGGCGCAGCCGGCCCCGAGCCAGACCGGCTTCGTCGAGCTGCGTGGCTCGGCGCTGCTGAAGGAGCCATTGCGGGTGGAGGGCCAATACCGCCGCCCGGACGCCGGCACGCTGGTGCGCGAAGTGCGCGCGCCCTACGCCGAAACCACCACCATCGCCGATGGCAAGGTCAGCATCGACCGCGCCGGCAAGCCGCCGCGCGTGTTCCCGTTGCAGCGCGTGCCGGAGCTGTCGGACCTGCAGGCCAGTTTCGGCGCATTGCTGTCCGGCGACCTGGCGGCACTGGAGCGGGATTACCGCCTGCACGCTTCCGGCAGCGCGCAGCACTGGCAACTGGTGCTCACGCCGAAGGCGCGGGCGCTGGCCGCGCGGGTGCGCGAGGTGACGCTGCGCGGCCGCGCCGGCGAACTGCGCTGCATCGAGACGCAACCGGCGCGGGGCGACCTGCAGCGCACCCTGCTCGGCAGCGCGGCCGCTGCCGCCGGCGAAGTACGCCAGGCCGACGCGCTGGCCGCGTTGTGCCGTGACGGCCGCGATGGCGATGGGCCGGCTCCCGCCGGGCTCGCTCCCGGCAGGAGCGGGCATTGAAGCTGACCCCGCGCCGGCGCATCGGCCTGGCGATCGGCTGGCTGCTGCTGCTGGGGCTGCTCAGCGCGTGGGTCGGCCAGCGCATGCAGGTCAGTGGCGACCTGCGCAAGTTCATGCCCGATGCGCGCACCCCGGCGCAGAAGCTGCTGCTCGACGAACTGGGCGAAGGCCCCGGCGCGCGGTTGCTGCTGCTGGCCCTGTCCGGCGCGGCGCCGGAACGGCTGGCCGCGCAGTCGCGGCAACTGCACGCGGCGCTGGCGGCCGATCCGCGGTTCGAGCTGGTCGCCAATGGCGGGCAGGCCGGGCTGGAGGCGTTTCCCGAACGCCTGCTGCCCTACCGCTACCTGATCGACGACCTGCCCGCCGACGCCTTCGACACCGGCCACCTGCGCGATGAACTGCAGGCGCGGCTGCAGGATCTCGCATCACCCGCCGGCGCGCTGGTCGAGCCGCTGCTGCCGTTCGATCCCACCCTGCAGGTCCTGCGCGTGGCCGAAGCCCTGCAACCGGCCAATGCGCCGCAGCGCATCGACGAGGTCTGGTTCGACCACACCGGCACGCAGGCACTGCTGCTGGTGCAGACGCACGCGGCCGGCTTCGACCCCGGTGCGCAGCAACAGGCGGTGGATACGATCAACGGCATCTTCGAGCGCATCGCCGCCGGCAGCGGCAGCCGGCTGGAGACGAGCGGGCCGGGCGCGTTCTCGGTGAAGATCGGCAACCGCACCGCCCGCGAGGCCGGCACCATCGGCAGCATCGACACGATCGGCATGATCCTGCTGCTGTGGCTCGCCTACCGCAGCTGGAAGATGCCGATCCTCGGCTTCCTGCCGCTGGCCAGCGCCGGGTTGGCCGGGTTGGCCGCGGTGGCGCTGACCTTCGACGGCGTGCACGGCATCACCATCGCCTTCGGCTTCACCCTGATCGGCGTGGTGCAGGACTACCCGATCCATTTCTTCAGCCACCAGCGCCCCGGCCGCTCGCCGTGGGACAACGTGCGCGCGCTGTGGCCGACGCTGGGCACCGGCGTGGTCGCCACCTGCATCGCCTACCTGACCTTCCTGTTCTCCGGCGTCGAGGGGCTGAAGCAGCTGTCGGTGTTCACCATCACCGCGCTGGCCACCGCGGCGCTGGCTACACGCTACCTGTTGCCGGCGCTGCTGGACCCGGCCACCCGCGACTTCGCCGATTCGGCATGGCTGGCCCGCCTGTGGCGGCATACCCGGCGGCTGCCGCGCCCGCGCCGCTCGCTGGCGGTGCTGGCGGCCGCCGCGCTGGCGGTGCTGGCCTGGGCGCCGGGACCGTTCTGGCAGAACGACCTGGGCAAGCTGACGCCGGTGGATGGCGCCGACCTGCTGCGCCATGCGCAGTTGAGCCGCGAGCTGGGTACGCCGGACGTGCGCTACGTGGTCGCCGTGCACGGCGGCGATGCGCAGGCGGCGCTGCAGGCCAGCGAGCGGCTGCGCCCGGCGCTGGACCGGCTGGTTGCCGATGGCGCGCTGGAGCGCTACGACATGGCCGCGCGCTACCTGCCCAGCGCGGCGTTGCAGCGCCAGCGCCAACAACGGTTGCCGGACGCGGCCACGCTGCGCGGCGCGCTGGCCGCGGCGGTGGCCGCCACGCCGTTCCGCGACGATGCGTTCGAGCCCTTCGTCGCCGACGTGCAGCGCGCCCGCGACGCACCGCTCTTGCTGCCGCGGGACCTGCGCGGCACGCCCCTGGCGACCGTGGTCGGCGGGCTGCTGCTGCAGGGCGGCGGCCAGGCCACCGCGCTGGTTTCGTTGAGTGGCCTGCACGACGTGGCCGCGGTGGCGACCGCCGCGCGCCTGCACGGCGCCGAGCTGCTGGACCTGAAGCACGCCTCCGAATCGCTGGTGGCCGATTACCGCGGGCGCGTGCTGGCGGCGCTGGCCGTCGCCGTGCTGCTGCTGGCCGCCACCGTGTGGGTGGCGCTGCGCTCGCCGCGCCGCGTGCTGCGGGTGCTGCTGCCGATGCTGCTGGCCACGCTGGTGGTGCTGGCCACGCTGCGCGGCGCCGGCATCGAACTGAACCTGTTCCACCTGATCGGGCTGATCCTCGCCGCCGGCCTGGGCCTGGACTACGGCCTGTTCTTCGAGCATGCCGGCGACAGCCTTGCCGACCAGCTGCGCACCTTCCACGGCCTGCTGGTGTGCAGCGTGATGACGCTGCTGGTGTTCAGCCTGCTCGGCCTGTCCTCGATCCCGGTGCTGCGCGCGATCGGCGGCACCGTGGCGCTGGGCGTGGTATGCAACTTCGTGCTGGCGCTGCTGATCGCGCGCGAACCCTGGCAGGAGGCCGCGGCCGATGCTGGCGCGTGAGGACATCCTGCAGCTGGTCCCGCACCAGGGCGGCATGTGCCTGTGGGACGAGGTGAGCGCATGGAGCGCCACGGACATCGCGCTGCGCGCCTTCAACCACCGCGCCCCGGATCATCCGCTGCGCAGCGGCGGCCGGCTGCACGCCATCCATCTGTGCGAATACGGCGCGCAGGCGATGGCGGTGCACGGCGGCCTGCGCGCACGCCAGCGCGGCGGCGCGGTGCAGCCCGGCGTGCTGGTGGCGCTGCGCGACGTGCAGCTGCACCTCGCGCGCATCGATGATCTCGACGGTGCCATCGAGGCCACCGCGCAGGTGCTGGCCGAGGCGGAAACCAGCCAGCAGTATGCGTTCCGCATCAGCCACGGCACGCGCGTGCTGGCCGAAGGGCGCGCCGCGGTGATGCTGCAACCCGGATGATGGATAAGGCAATGCACGAGGAGGGAATGACGATGGGCACGAAGCGACGCGCGCTGGTCACCGGCGGCAGTGGCGACCTGGGCGGTGCGATCTGCCGGCGGCTGGCCGCCGATGGCGTGCACGTGATCGTCCATGCCAACGGCAACCTGGCGCGGGCGCAGGCGGTGGCCGCGGAGATCGCCGCGGCCGGCGGCAGCGCGCAGGCGGTGGCCTTCGACGTGGCCGATGGCGCGGCCACCGCGGCGGCGCTGGAAATCCTGCTGGCCGACGGCCCGATCCAGATCGTGGTCAACAACGCCGGCGTGCACGACGACGCGCCGATGGCCGGCATGGATGCGGAGAAATGGCGGCGGGTGATCGACGTCTCGCTGCACGGCTTCTTCCACGTCACCCAGCCGCTGCTGCTGCCGATGGCGCGCACCCGCTGGGGCCGCGTCGTCAGCATTTCCTCGGTGGCGGCGGTGCTCGGCAACCGCGGCCAGAGCAACTACGCCGCGGCCAAGGCGGCCTTGCATGGCGCCTCGAAGTCGCTGGCGCGGGAAATGGCCAGCCGCGGCATCAGTGTGAACGTCGTCGCGCCGGGCGTGATCGCCGGGAGGATGGCGGCCGACGCCTTCCCGCCCGAGGTAATCAAGCAGATGGTGCCGGCCGGGCGCGCCGGCAAGCCGGAGGAAGTGGCGGCGCTGGTTGCCTTCCTGTGCAGCGATGCGGCCGCCTATGTCAACGGACAGGTGATCGGCATCAACGGCGGCATGGGCTGACCCGGCTCAAGTCTCGTCGATGACCGGCGGATTGGCGCGGATGGTGCGATGCACCTGCCGCACCCGCCCGTGGCGCAGCGCGAAGCGCACGATGTGGCTGGTGATGCGGTACAGGTCGCGCAGCGGGCGGAAATGGCTGGGGCGGAAGCATTCGCCATTGCCGGCATCGCGGTAGCGCGATTCGATCGGCACCGAGACGCAGCGCGTGCCCAGCCGCCGCGCGGCCGAGATCAGTACCTGCGCCTCGAACACGAACCCCTCGCCGGGCACCTCGTGCATGGCGATCACTTCGGCCGGGTAGAAGCGCTGCCCGCTCTGGCTGTCGGCCACCTGGTAATGCGTGCCCCAGGCCACGCCCCAGTCGCCGAATTCGTTGGCCAGCCGCCGCAGCAGGGGCTGCGAGGCGCGCTTGCGCAGGCGCGCGCCGATGATGATGCAGCCGGGGTGGCGGTTGGCGCTGGCCAGCAGCCGCGGCAGGTCGGAGGCGGCATGCTGGCCGTCGCCATCCAGGGTCAACGCGCCGCGCAGGCCGCGCCGCACCGCCTCGGCGAAGCCGCTGCGCAGTGCCGCGCCCTTGCCGCGGCGCTGCGGGTGGCGCAGCACGGTGACCGGCAGGTCGGCGATGCGCACGGCGGTGTCGTCCTCCGAGCCATCGTCGACCACGATCACGTGCGGGAAATGTTCCAGCGCACCCTCCACCACCTCGCGGATGCGCAGCGCTTCGTTGAGCGCCGGGATCACCACGGCGACGTCGTCCGGGCCAAGCGGCAACGAATCAGCCATGCCCGATGTCGACCCGCAGCCACTGCCCCGCGCCGGCCGGCAGCCATGCCTGTTCCTGTTCCAGCGCGAGCGCTTCCAGCAACGGCAGTGCCGGCTGCATCGCGTTGCCGGCCAGCAGCCGCGACAGCGGCCCGGGCACCTGCGTGCCGGTCTGCCCGGCCAATTCCAGCCGCAGCACCGGCAGGCCGGGGCAGGGCATGCGCGAGAGCACCAGCGCGATGCCGAGCAGGCCCTCGCTGGGCACCAGCGTGCCCAGCGGCCCGCAGGCCGGGCCGTCATAGGCGACCAGCAGCACCGCTTCGCTGCCCGCGGCCAGCTGCGCCACCGCCTCGACCAGGCCCTGCGCGAAGCTGCCCGGCCCGGCGCTGATCGCGGTGGCCGGCGCGTGTGCGCCGGTGCCGATGGTCCAGTAGCCGGCGGCGGCGTTGTGTACCGAGTTGTGGAAGCGGGTCGGCGAAATCGCGCGCGGGTCGTCGGCCAGCGTCGTGCACATGTAGTCGGTGATCGACATCTCGCCGTGGGTGGAGGCGAACACCGACGGCAGCGTCGCCGCTTCGCGCCCGGCTGCCTCGCAGGCGGCCAGCGCGGCGTCCAGCGCCACCGCCACGGTGGCCGGCGCGCGGCGGCGCTCGTTGGCCGCCAGCAGCGTCGCCGCCGGGCGCGCCGGTGCCTGCGGCGGGCGCCGGCCTTCGCGCACCCAGGCGCAGGCCGCGTCCCAGTCGGGCAGCCCGCTGCCCCAGAAGCCGATGCCTTCGACGATTGCTTCGCGCACGTGCCTCACCCCGCCTTGCCGAATACCAGCGAGCAGTTGTTGCCGCCGAAGCCGAAGGAATTGTTCATCGCATGGCCGATGTCCGCGCATGCGTTGTCGAACCGGATCTGCGGGCCGCAGGCTGGGTCGGGGACCTCGCTGTTGAGCGTGCCCGGCAGCAGGCCGTCGGACAGGGCCAGCAGCGCGAACACCGATTCGACGATGCCGGCTGCGCCCAGGGTGTGCCCGGTCCAGCCCTTGGTCGAACTGGCGTGCAATGACGGAGGGAACAACGCGGCCACCGCCGCCGCTTCGATGCCGTCGTTGGCCGGGGTCGAGGTGCCGTGCAGGTTGAGGTAGCCCACCTGCGCGGCGTCGATGCCGGCGCCGTGCAGCGCCCGTTGCATCGCCAGGCGGGCGCCCAGGCCCTGCGGGTGCGGCGCCGACATGTGGTGGGCGTCGCTGGATTCGCCGTAGCCGTGCAGTTGCAGCGCGGTGTCCGGGCCGGCGCCGGCGCGTTCCAGCACGGCGTAGCCGCCGCCTTCGCCCAGCGACAGCCCATTGCGGCGGGCATCGAACGGCCGACAGGGATCGTTGGCGACCAGCTGCAGCGAATGGAAGCCGAACAGCACGCTGCCGCACAGCGTGTCGACGCCACCCACCAGCGCGGCATCGGCGAAGCCGGCGTGGATCAGGCGCGCCGCCTGCGCGAATACCTTGGCGCTGGACGAGCAGGCGGTGGCCACGGTCACGCAGGGGCCGCGCAGCCCGGTGGCGGCCTGCACGAAGTCGCCCGGCGCGTGCGGGGTATGGATGCGCGGGCGCCGCAGGTCCGGCGGGAAGCACGCCACGCCGTCGGCACCGGCCTGCAGGTGCGCGTAGGCCTCCTCGGTGGCGCCGATGCTGGAGGTGGACGTGCCCATCACCACCGCCACGCGGCCGGCGCCGTGGCGGGCGACGACACCAGCCAACGCATCGAGCAGGCCGTCCTGCTGCAGCGCCAGCCACGCCAGCGCGTTGTTGCGGCAGGCGAAGCCGGCCAGGGCCGGTGGCAGCGCCACGTCCTCCACGCCCTCGACGCGGCCGATCCAGCAGTCCAGCGGGTCGCTGCCGAAATCGTTGCGGCGCAGCCCGCTGCGGCGTTGCGCCAGCGCCTGGCGCTGCGCATCCAGCCCGGCGCCC
Organism: Stenotrophomonas sp. NLF4-10; assembly: GCF_022359915.1. Taxonomy (NCBI): domain Bacteria; kingdom Pseudomonadati; phylum Pseudomonadota; class Gammaproteobacteria; order Lysobacterales; family Lysobacteraceae; genus Stenotrophomonas; species Stenotrophomonas sp. NLF4-10. The sequence goes on along the minus strand of NZ_JAKSEE010000003.1, from coordinate 105,218 downwards.
AGTGCGGTGGTGGCACTGTGCGCGAGGATGTTCAGCGGGAGCTGGCGCGGGGACGGAGCGGCGGTCACGCGGTTTTCCGGGGCCTGGACGGGGCGCGAGTATATCGGTGCGTCGTCCGCCGCATGGCTCCATGCCGGTATGCCGGCGTCGGCGTCTTGATGAAAATGAATGAAGCTTCGCCGAAGAAGGCGGCCGCTGCGGGCACAAATGCCTTTCGCCTGCGTCGGCTTTCCGACACAATCCTGCGTATTCCCAAGCAGGGCAAAGCCCGCGGGCATGCAAGCCTACGTTTACAAAAGCCAACGCAAGCAGGACACCTACGTCTACCTTGCCAAGCGCGATGATTTCGATGCGATCCCGTCCACGCTCGGTGCCACGCTGGCACCGTTCAGCTTAGTGCTGGAGGTCGCCCTGACCCCGGAGCGGCGGCTGGCCCAGGCCGACGCCGCGCTGGTGCGCGCCAACCTGGCCGAGCGCGGCTTCCACCTGCAGCTGCCGCCGCAGCCATTGGCGCCGGTGAAGATCGCCCGCATCGACGGCCGCGATGACTGATCCGCTGCGTACCCGTGCCGCCGGTGCGCTGGCCGCCGGCGCGCTGCTTGCCCTCGTCGCCGGGTTCGGTGGCGCGGCCGCCGCCGTGTGCGGCCTGCTGGCGCAACCCGCGTTTGCCCTCGGCGTGTCGTGGTGGCGGCGTACGCGTGCCGCCACCGCGCCGGTCGAATTGTTCAAGCATGAATTGCCGGCCCTGCTGGCGGTGTGGGCCGGCGGCGTACTGCTGCTGGCACTGCTGGTGTCGTGGCCGCTGCGGGCGCTGCGCGACAGCGGCAGCCTGCCGGCGGTGCTGGCAGTGAGCGTGGCGGTGAGCATCGCGGTGCTGGCGCTGTGGCGCAGCTGGCCGTTGTGGCAGGCGCTGGAGCGCGAGGGTGGCACGTTGCGCGCGCAGGGGCAGGCGCTGTCGGCGCGTGGCATGGAAAGCTGGCACGGGCTGGGCGCGGCGCTGGCGTTGCTGGTGCTGTGCGCGGCGGTGTTCGTACCGGCCTGGCCGGGCCTGCTCGGCACCGGCTGGCAGTGGCCGCTGGCGATCGCCACCGCGCTGCTGTCGCCGGTGCTGCACGGCGTGCTGCAACGGCTGCCCAGCGCGCCGCCGGCGCCGGTTGCCGAGGCGCCGGTATTCGATCCCTTCGACGAGCCGCTGGCCGAGCCGGCGCCGCTGGAACCGCTGGCACAGCACGAACTGCTGCCGCAGCTGTACGACGCCGCGCGCGGTGGCCGTGTCGACCGCGCATTGCAGTTGCTGGACGCTGGCGCCGATCCGCATGCGCTGCCGCCGGACGACTCGCGCGACCAGCGCAGCCTGGCGGTGCTGGCCGCGGTGTTGCCGGACCTGCGCCTGCTGCGCGCGCTGATCGGCCGCGGCGTCGACGTGAACCTGGCCCACCGCGGCATGACCCCGCTGCTGGCCGCTACCCGCGACAGCTGGCACGGCCGCCCGGAAGCGGTGATGACCCTGCTGGCCAACGGCGCCGACCCGCGCGCCACCGACGCCGACGGCAACACCCCGCTGCACCACGCCGCGCGCAGTTCCGACCCCGGCGTGGCCGCGCTGCTGCGCGATGCCGCCGCGCAGATCGACGCGCTCAACCACGACGGCCACAGCCCGTTGGCGGTGGCCTGCCAGAGCGGCAACTGGCGGCTGGCCAAGTTCCTGCTCGAACGCGGCGCCAAGGTGGAGCCGGCCGACGGCGTGCCGGTGCTGGTGCCCGCCGCCGCCACCGAGGACGACGACCCGGCCGGCGTGCAGCTGCTGCTCAAGCACAAAGCACGGCTGGACGCGCGCGACCGCCGCCGCCGCAGCGCGCTGCACGAGGCCGCGCTGGCCGGGCATGCCGAGATCGTCGAGGTCCTGCTCAACGCCGGCGCCAACATCGAACCGCGCGACGCCGCCGGCCGCACGCCGTGGCTGGACGCCGCCGCGCAGGCCCATGCCGGCGTGCTCGAACGCCTGCTGGCGCACAAGCCCGACGTCAACGCCGTCGATGGCGAAGGCAACAACGCGCTGCTGCTGGCCTGCCGCGCCGAGCAGGTCGGCGCGACGCTGGTGCGCTGGCTGCTCGAACTGGGCGTCGCCCGCGACGCGGCCGCCGCCGATGGCCGCCGCGCCATCGACCATGCCGCTGCCGCCGGGCGCTGGAGCATCGTCGCGCTGCTCGACCCGGACTATCCGCTGCCGGTCGCGGTCAGCGACGCGCCGGCCAATGGCGAAAGCGACGGCGCCGCCACGCCGTCGCCGTTGAGCGACCGCGCCCCGCTGGAGTTGCTGCGCGAAGCGCTGGGCTTTGGCAACATCGATGGCATGCGCTCGATGGCGCAGCTGTGCACGCCGGCCGAACTGGGCGGCCTGCTGCACGACCCCGAACTGGCGTTGCAACCGTGCGTGGTGGACTGGTTGCTGCAGCACGACATCGCGCTGGAACAGCAGGATGCCTGCGGCGACACGCCAATGTTCGCGCTGCTGGCGCGTGGCGTGGATGCCATCCCGACCCTGCAGGTGCTGCTGCGGCACGGCGTGTCGCCGGCCGGCCGCGGCGGGCTCGGCCGCCTGCTCGCCGCCTGCGCGCGCCACGACCACGGCTCGCGCGGTACCGAGCAGTTCGCGCTGGAACTGCTCGAACGCGGCGCCGACCCGTTCGGTGCTTCGCCGGCCGGCGACCCGCCGCTGGCGCTGGCCGTGCGCCTGGGCTGGCTGAAACTGCAGCAGGCGTTGCTGGCGCTGGGCGTGGACCGCGAGGCGCGCGACAGCCACGGCATGACCGCCTTGCACCTGGCCACCGCACTGGCACGCGAGGCCTCGCTGAAACTGCTGGTGATGCAGGGTGCCTCGCCGGACGCGCGCGCCGCAGACGGCCAGACCCCGCTCGGCGTGGCCCTGTCCAGCGGCCGCCGCGACCTGGCCGACTGGCTGGACTGGCGCGGCTGGCCGTTGCCGCTGCGCGCGCTGCGCGAGGCCGACGTGCCGGCCGCGGCGATGGCCGGCGACGCCGACGCGGTGCGCCGCCTGCTCGACCTCGGCCTGGCGGTGGACGCCACCGATGCGCAGGGCTGCACCGGCCTGCTGCGCGCGGCCGGCGGCGGCCATGCCGCGGCGGTGGACCTGCTGCTGGCGCGCGGCGCCGACCCGCAGCACGCCGCCGCCAGTGGCGCCACGCCGTTGTCGGCGGCGGTGAGCATGCGCCAGGGCGGCATCGTCACCGCGCTGCTCGATGCTGGTGCGCACATCGACCACCGCCTGCCCGGCGGCGTCACCGTGCTGATGCTGGCCGCCGCGCTGGGCCTGCCGGACATCGTCGCCAAGCTGCTGACCGCCGGCGCCGACGTGCATGCCGGCGACGACCAGCACCTGGCGCCGTTGCACTGCGCCGCGCTGTATGGCTTCACCGCGCGCGACCGCTCGCGCCTGCTGGCGCTGCTGGACACCCTGCTGCTGGCCGGCGCCGAACCCGACCAGCCCGCCGCCGGTACCGTCACCCCGTTGCTGCTGTTGCTGGGCGCGCGCGCCGAACCCGGCACCGCCTGCGACGAGCAGGTGGTGCTGGCCGCGGTCGAGCGCCTGCTCGACGAGGACGTGGCGCTGGACGTGCGCGACCCGCGCGGCTTCGGCCCGCTGCACCTGGCCGCGCTGCATGGCCTGCCGCTGCTGGTGCAGAGCCTGCTGCGCGCCGGTGCCGACCCGGACGCCCGCGACAACCTCAACCGCAGCCCGCGCGAGATCGCGGTGATGCGCGGTTTCGTCGACATTGCCGGCGCCTTCGAGCCGGCGGTGCCGGGCGTGTCGTCGATGGCCCGCTTCCTGCGTGACCGGGGCTGAGCCATTGAATTCGTAGCTGCGGGGCTTGCCCCGCAGGCCTTGAACCCACCGCGACGGGAAGCCCCGTACCGGGCAAGCCCGGCATCCGCGATTCCCGATGGGTGCCGACCGTTGGTCGGCACGGCCCCTTGCATTGAACTCTCCCGCCGCCCGAGCAACGGTCGAGCGCCAGCGTGACGATTGCGGGTTATTCGTTTTGCGGCGCCGCGTCGCTATCACCGACGTCGGCTTCGAACAGGTGCATCAGGTCGGCGCGGGCGTCGCGCGAGGTCTGGATCACCGCCGCCTCGTCGTCGTAGACCAGGTGCTGGGCCTTGAGCAGCTTCTCGTCGTGCTCGCGGAAGCGGCGCACATGCTCGCGCGCGGTGCTTTCGGGAATGCCCAGCGACGTCAGCACGCGCTCGCTGATTTCGAGGCTGGAGCCGAACACCTCGCGGAACGGTTCGGCCGACATGTCCATCAGCTTCCACGCGTGCTGACGGTTGCGGGCGCGCGCCAGCACCCGGGCCTGCGGGTACAGCCGGCGCACCAGCCGCACCGCGCGCAGGTTGGTGTCCGGGTCGTCCATCGCCATCACGAACATGCGGATCTGCTCGCCGCCGGCCGCGCGCAGCACCTCCGGGCGCGAAGGGTCGCCGTAGTAGAGGTGGTTGCCGAAGCGGCGCAGGTCCTCGACCGTCCCCGGGTCCGATTCCAGCGCCACGAACGGGATGCGCTGCGCGGTCAGCAGGCGCGCGACGATCTGGCCGAAGCGGCCCATGCCGGCGATCAGCACCTGCGGGTGTTGTGCCTGCGCCTCGCGCATGTCGTCCGCTGCGGGCGTGGGCGCCACGCCCGGTACCCGCGACTTCAGCAGGTGCTTGAGGCCGATCATCAGCAGCGGGGTCAGCGCCATCGACAGGCCGACGATGGCCACCAGCCGGTCGTGGTCGGCGTGGTTGAGCAGCTTGACCCGCTCGGCCTCGTTGAACACCACGAAGGCGAATTCGCCGCCCAGCCAAAGCACGCTGCCCAGCATCAACGCGCTGCGCAGCGGCAGCCGCGCGGCCAGCCCGACCAGCAGCAGGATGCCGAACTTGACCAGCAGCAGCGCGGCCACGCCGATGGCGATCAACGCCGGCTCGGCGGCGACGCGGTCCAGGTCGATGCCCATGCCCACGGCGATGAAGAACAAGCCCAGCAGCAGGCCCTTGAACGGCTCGATCTGCGCTTCGATCTCGTGGCGGAATTCCGAATCGGCCAGCAGCACGCCGGCCAGGAACGCGCCGAGGCTGGCGCTCAGCCCGGCCGTCTGCATCAGCCATGCCGTGCCCAGCACCACCAGCAGCGCGCTGGCGGTGAATACCTCCGGCATGCGCGTGCGCGCCACGCTGCGGAACAGGTAGCGCAGCAGCGGCCGCCCGAGCAGGATCACCAGCGCCAGCGCGCCCAGCGCGGCGGCGGCTTTCTGCCAGGTCAGGGTGGCGTTGCGGATGCCGCCCAGCAGCGGGATGGCGGCCAGCAACGGGATCGCCGCCAGGTCCTGGAACAGCAGGATGGCGAAGCCGAAGCGGCCGTGGTCGCTGTTCAGCGCCTTGTGCTCGGACAGCAGCTGCAGCCCCACCGCGGTGGAGGACAGCGCCAGCGCGGTGCCGACCACCAGCGCGCTCTTCCAGTGGAAGTGGTACAGCAGCAACAGCCCGCCCAGAGCGGCGGCGCTGAGCAGCACCTGCGCGCTGCCGCCGCCGAACACCGGGCGCCGCATCACCATCAGCCGCGACGGCGACAGCTCCAGCCCGATCAGGAACAGCAGCATCACCACGCCGATCTCGGCGGCGTTGAGGATGCGCTCGGCGTCCTGCACGAAGCCCAGCACGTGCGGCCCCAACACCACGCCGGCGGCCAGGTAGCCGAGCACCGCGCCCAGCCCGAAACGCTTGAATACCGGTACGGCGATCACCGCCGCCAGCAGCAGTACCAGGGCCAGCTCCAGACCGCCGCCATGCATCGGGTTCGTGCTCTCGAAAGGGAGGAAAGGGCGCCGCGCACCGCCATACGGCGGGCGATGACGAATGCGGCTATCGACGGGTGAAAGATTACCGCGCGGGCACCGGCATTGGAAAATTCACTCGGCGTTGCTTGACCCCCGCCGTGCCTGCCCGCAGACTCGCGCCGCTGCGCGGTGGACACCGCGTGGCATTCCTTCGGAGCCCACCCATGCCCAGCGACAGTAGCAGTCGATCTCGTTCGACGCCGGTGACGGCAACCGCCTGAGTGGGCCGGTTCGCCGCCACGGGCGTTGCGGTCGCACCCCCGTAAAGGCGAATCACGATGAACCAGAAGCAACTCCTGCGCCGCATGGCGGACGCCGCCGCACTGAGCGCACCGCTGGCGGATTTCAACACCGCCGACGCGGTGGTGTACCTCAACCACCTCGAATCGGCGCAGGCCGCCGACACCCTGGCCGCGCTGCCGCTGCCGCGCGCGGTCAAGCTGCTGGAGGCGCCCGAGCTGCAGCGCGCCGGCGAACTGGTCGCCGCGCTGCCGCCGGCCCGCGCCGCCGCGCTGCTGGGGCTGATGGCCGACGACCGCGCCACCGACATCGTCCACGAGCTGGACGAGGACGAGCGCGCGCGGCTGATCCCGCTGCTCGACCCGCAGGCGCGCCAGTCGATCCAGCTGCTGCTCGGTTTCCCGGCCAACACCGCCGGCGCGCTGATGACCACCGAGTTCGTCAGCGTGCCCGCCGACTGGACCGTGGCCCGGACCCTGCAGCACATCCGCGAGGTCGAGCGCACCCGCGAGACGGTGTACGCCATCTACGTGCTGGACCCGCACGACCAGCAGCTGCGGCAGGTGGTGACGATGCGCCGGCTGATCACCGGTGCGCCGGACGATTCCATCCTCGCCGTGGCCCAGGTCAACCCGCCGGTCACGGTCGGCCCGCTGCTGGACCAGGAAGAGGTGGCGCAGCTGATCCGCCGCCACGACCTGCTGGCGATCCCGGTGGTGGACGCGCAGCGGCGCATGCTCGGCATCGTCACCGTGGACGACATCCTCGACGCGCTGATCGACGAATCCACCGAGGACGTGCACAAGTTCGGCGGCGTCGAGGCGCTGGACAGGCCGTACATGCAGATCGGCTTCTTCGACATGATCAAGAAGCGCGCCGGCTGGCTGAGCGTGCTGTTCCTCGGCGAGATGCTCACCGCCAGTGCCATGCAGCACTACGAGGACGAACTGGCGCGCGCGGTGGTGCTGACCCTGTTCATTCCCCTCATCATGAGCTCGGGCGGCAACTCCGGCTCGCAGGCGACCTCGCTGCTGATCCGCTCGCTGGCCCTGCACGAGCTGCGCCTGCGCGACTGGTGGAAGGTGGCGCTGCGCGAGCTGCCCACCGGCGTGGTGCTGGGCGGCATCCTCGGCCTGCTGGCCATCGTGCGCATCACCGTCTGGCAACTGGCCGGGCTGCACGACTACGGCGCGCACTGGAAGCTGCTGGCGGTGACCATCGGCGCGGCGCTGGTGGGCATCGTCACCTTCGGCTCGCTGTCCGGCTCGATGCTGCCGTTCGTGCTCAAGCGGCTGGGCTTCGACCCGGCCAGCGCCTCGGCGCCGTTCGTGGCCACGCTGGTGGACGTGACCGGGCTGGTCATCTACTTCAGCATCGCCGCGATGATCCTCGGCGGGACGCTATTGTGAGATCACCTGCCTTTTGATCCGGCGCATCCCGCGTCCACCCGCGGCCGTGTACCTTTGACCACGTTCCCGCCGCCGGCCCCGCGATGAGCATCTATCACCTGCAGACCGTGTTCCGCCCCCGTTCCGTGGCCGTGGTCGGCGGCAGCCCGCGCGAGCGTTCGGCTGGGCGCGCGGTGGTGCGCAACCTGCGCGCGGGCGGTTTCGCCGGGCAGGTCGGCTGGGTCAACCCGCGGCATGCCGAGATCGACGGCATGCGCACGGTCAAGCGGCTCCGCGACCTGCCGTGGATACCGGACCTGGTGGTCATCACCACCCCGGCGGCGATGGTGCCGCAGGTGGTGGCCGCGGCCGCCGAACTGGGCGTGGCTGGTGCCATCATCCTCACCGCCGGGCTGGGCCACGGCCCCGGCTCGCTGGCCGCGCAGGTGGAAGCGGCGGCGCGGCCCCGTGGCATGCGCGTGCTCGGCCCGCACTGCCTGGGCGTGATCGCCCCGCATGCGCGGCTCAACGCGTCGATCGCCGCGCACACACCGCAGGCCGGCGACCTGGCGCTGATCTCCGAATCCAGCGCCATCGCCGCCGCGCTGGTGGAATGGGGCGTGGCGCGCTCGATCGGCTTTTCCGCGGTGGTGTCGCTGGGCGATGCGCTGGACGTGGATTTCGGCGACCTGCTCGACTACTTCGCCAGCGACTACCGCACCCGCGCGATCCTGCTCTACGTCGACCAGATCAGCGACGCGCGCAAGTTCATGTCCGCCGCGCGCGCCGCCGCGCGCGCCAAGCCGGTGGTGGTGGTCAAGTCCGGGCGCCAGCCGCGCGCGGCCGCGGCCGGCGCCGATTCGCATGCGCAGGCGCTGGCCGCGCCGGACGCGGTGTACGGCGCGGCCTTCAACCGCGCTGGCCTGCTGCGGGTGAACGCGCTGGACGAACTGTTCACCGCCGCCGAGACGCTGGGCCGGCTCGGCACCTTCCCCGGCCAGCGGCTGGCCATCCTCAGCAACGGCGGCGGCGTCGGCCGGCTGGCGGTGGACCAGCTGCAGGCGTTGGGCGGCACGCTGGCAGGCTTGTCGCCGGCCACCGTCGAACGGCTGGACGCGGCGCTGCCGCAGGGCTGGTCGCGCGACAACCCGGTGGACATCGTGGTCGACGCTGACGGCGAGCGCTACGCCGCGGCGGTGGAGGCGCTGCTGGCCGACGAGGCCAACGACGCGCTGCTGGTGGTCAACGTGCCGACCGCGTTCACCTCCTCGGCCGACGCGGCGCAGGCGCTGACCCGCAGCCTGGGCCAACGCCCGCGGCAACTGCGCGACAAGCCGGTGTTCGCGGTCTGGCTGGGCAACGACGAGCAGGCCACCGCGACGCTGAACACCGCGCGGGTGCCGACCTACCCCAGCGAGGCCGAGGCGGTGCGCGGTTTCCAGCACCTGGTGCGCTACCGCAAGGCGCAGGCGGCGTTGATGGAGACGCCGCCGAGCCTGCCGGCCGATTTTAGCGTCGATGCCGCCCGCGCCCGCGCGCTGGTGGAGGCGGCGTTGCGCAACGACCAGCAGTGGCTGGACCCGATGGCCACCCAGCAGCTGTTGCAGGCCTACGGCATCCCCTCGCTGGAGGTGATGGTCGCGCGCGACGCGCGCGAGGCGATGGAACTGGCGCAGCCGCTGCTGGAACAGGGCGCCAGCGTCGCGGTGAAGGTGTTCTCGCCGGACATCCCGCACAAGTCGGCGGTCGACGGCGTGCGCCTGAACCTGGGTACCCTGCAGGCGGTGCGGGTGGCGGCGGACGCGATCCTGCGGCGGGCTGCCGAGCTGCGCCCGGACGCGCGCATCGAGGGCGTGCTGGTGCAGCCGATGATGGTGCGGCCGAAGGCACGCGAGCTGATCGCCGGCATCGCCGACGACGCGGTGTTCGGCCCGGTGCTGGTGTTCGGCCGCGGCGGCACCGCGGTGGAGGTGATCGACGACAAGACCTTGGCGCTGCCGCCGCTGGACCTGCGCCTGGCGCACGAGGTGATCGGCCGCACCCGGGTGGCGCGCATCCTCAAGCCCTATGGCGACGTGCCGGCCGCCGACGAGCGTGCGGTGGCGCTGGTGCTGGTCAAGCTGGCGCAGCTGGCCGCCGACATCCCCGAGATCCGCACGCTCGACCTCAACCCGCTGCTGGCCGACCGCAACGGCGTCCTCGCGCTGGACGCGCGCATCGCCATCGCCCCGGTGCGGCGCCTGCACAAGGGCCGCGGCCACCCGCGCTTCGCGATCTTCCCGTACCCCACCGAGTGGGAGCGCAACATCGAACTGGCCGACGGCGGCAGCGCCTTCATCCGCCCGGTGCGGCCGGAGGACGACGCGCTGTTCCGCGCGTTCTTCGCCCGCGTCAGCGACGACGACCTGCGCCTGCGCTTCTTCCAGTCGGTCAGGCATTTCAGCCACGAGTTCATCGCCCGCCTGACCCAGCTCGACTACGCGCGCTCGATCGCGCTGGTGGCGATCGACCCGGACGGTGGCGAGATGCTCGGCGCGGTGCGCCTGCACGCCGACGCCGACTACGACCGCGGCGAGTACGGCATCCTGATCCGCTCCGACCTCAAGGGCCAGGGCATCGGCTGGAAGCTGATGCAGATCATGATCGAATACGCCGGCTGGCAGGGCCTGAACGTGGTCGAGGGCCAGGTGCTGCGCGAGAACAGCACCATGCTGGCGATGTGCCGCACGCTGGGCTTCACGGTCAAGGCCGACCCGGACGACCCGGCGATCATGAACGTGACCCTGCCGGTGCGTTCCACTGCGGCGGCTGTCGATTGACCGATGCCGGCGCGACAATGGCGGCATGGAAACCGCCGTTGCCGGGGATGCGCCCGGAAAGATCCCGCTGCTGTTGCTCCCCGGCCTGCTCAACGACGCCGGGTTGTGGCGCGCGCAGGTCGACGACCTGTCCGGCATCGCCGACTGCATGGTCGGCGACCTGACCCGCGGCGACAGCATGCAGGCGGTGGCCGAGGACGTGCTGGCGCAGGCGCCGCCGCACTTCGCGCTGGCCGGTTTTTCGCTGGGCGGCTTCGTCGCCCAGCAGATCCTGCGCATCGCCCCGCGGCGCGTGCGGCGGCTGGCGTTGATCGGCACCTCGATCCATGCCGATTCGCCCGAGCGTGCCGCGCAGCGTCGCGCGCAGCAGGCCGGCGTGCGCCGCCTGCCCGGCACTTTCCACGGCTTCGGCGACACGCTGATGCGCAACTACATCGACGCCTCGCGCCTGCACGATCACGACCTGGTGCAACGCGTGCGGGCGATGACCACGCGGCTGGGCGCGGAGGTGTTCCTGCGGCAGAGCGCGCTGGAGCGCGTGGACGGCCACGACGTGCTGGCCGGCTACCGCGATCCGCTGCTGATCGTGTGCGGCGCCAACGACCGCATCACGCCGCCGGCGATCAGCGCGGAAATGCACGCGCTGGTGCCGCATTCGCGGTTGCTGGTGTTGCCCAACTGCGGGCATCTGGCGCCGATGGAAAAGCCGGACGCGGTGAGTGCCGCGCTGCGGACCTGGTTGCGGGAGTAACGCCGGCCAGCGGCCGCCGCTATCGCCGCGTTGTCCCGGCCCTCAATCCCACGCCGGCGCGATGCCCTCCGGGTTGGCCAGCCGCCGGCCGCGGTCCAGCGTGGCGATCTGCGCCATGTCGTCCTCGTCCAGCCGCACGCCGGCGGCCTCCAGGTTGCCGGCGAGATTCCCGCGCCGGGTCGAGGACGGGATCACCGAGTAACCCTGTTGCAGCGCCCATGCCAGGGCCACTTGCGCGGGCGTGGCTTCGTGGCGCCGGGCGATGGACTGGATCACCGGGTCCACCAGTACCTCGCCGTAGGCCAGGCTCATGTAGGCGGTGACGTGGATGCCCTGTTCGCGCAGGAACGCCACCAACCGGCGGTTCTGCAGATAGGGGTGGACTTCGATCTGGTTGGTGGCGATCGCCTTGGCGCCGAGGATCCCGATGGCCTGCCGGGTCTGGGCGACGGTGAAGTTGGAGATGCCGATCGCGCGCGCCAGGCCCTGCGCCCTGGCCTCGGCCAATGCGCCCAGGTATTCGGCCATCGGCACCTCGTCGTCCGGCGAGGGCCAGTGGATCAGCGCCAGGTCCACGTGGTCGGTGCGCAGCTTCTGCAGGCTGGTGCGCAGGCTGGCCGGCAGCGCGTCGCGGCGGAATTCGCCGATCCACACCTTGGTGGTCAGGTACAAGTCTTCGCGTGCCACGCCGGATGCGGCGATGGCCTGGCCGATGTCCGCCTCGTTGTCGTAGATCTGCGCGGTGTCGATGGCGCGGTAGCCGACGTCCAGCGCGTCGCGCACCGAGTCGATGACGGTCTGGCCCTTGAGGCGGAAAGTGCCGAGGCCGATGGCGGGAAGGGTCATGGGAAGCTCCAGGGTGGGTGTGGAGTGAGGGGATCAGTGCGCGGCGACGGCGATGCCTTCGGCGCGGTCGTCGATGCCGTCGCGGCGGTCCAGGCGGCCGCTGAGCGCGGTCAGGCCATAGGCGGCAACCACCACCAGCGCGCCCAGCCACGGCGTGTGCATCAGGCCGGCGTGTTCGACCACCAGCCCGCCCAGCGAGGCGCCCAGCGCGATGCCGACATTGAACGCGGCGATGTTCAGGCCCGAGGCCACGTCGCCGGCCCGCGGCGCGTAACGCTGCGCCTGCCGCACCACGTACACCTGCAGGCCCGGTACGTTGCCGAATGCCACCGCGCCCAGCGCCAGCACGGTCAGCAGCACCAGCCATGCGTCGTGTGCGGTGAAGGTGAGCGCGAACAGCACCAGCGCCAGCAGCGCGAAGATGCGCTTGAGCGCCGGCACCGGGCCGAGGCGGTCGGCCAGGCGCCCGCCCCACAGGTTGCCGAATGCCACCGACACGCCATACACCAGCAGCACCGCGCCCACCGCGTTGGCGGAGAAACCGCTGACCTCCTGCAGGATCGGTGCGAGATAGGTGAACGCCAGGAAGGTGCCGCCGTAGCCCAGCGCGGTCATCGCGTACACCAGCAGCAGGCGCGGTTGCGCCAGCACCGCCAGTTGCTGCGCGAACGTGGCCGGTGCGCTGCGCGGCAGGTTGCGCGGCACGAACAACAGGCTGCCGAGCAGCGCCACCACGCCCAACCCGGCCACCGCGAGGAAGGTGGCGCGCCAGCCCAGGTGCTGGCCGATGAAGGTCCCCAGCGGCACGCCCGTGACCAGTGCCACGGTCAGCCCGGTGAACATGATGGCGATCGCGCTGGCGGCCTTTTCCTTCGGCACCACCGCTGTGGCGATCACCGCGCCGATAGAGAAGAACACGCCGTGCGCCAGCCCGGTGAGGATGCGCGCGGCGATCAGCGAGGCGTAGCCGGGCGCCAGCCATGCAAGCAGGTTGCCGGCGGTGAACAGCGCCATCAGCGCCACCAGCAGCGCCTTGCGCGGCACCCGGCCGGTCAGCGCGGTCAGCACCGGCGCGCCGACCGCCACGCCCAGTGCGTACAGCGATACCAGCAGGCCGGCCGAGGGCAGGCCGACGTGCAGGTCGGCGGCGATGGTCGGGATCAGGCCGACGATGACGAATTCGGTGGTGCCGATGGCGAACGCACCAAGCGTGAGTGCCAGCAGGGCGAGGGGGATGCCACGGGACATGGGGCGGCCTTCAGCGGGGGAGGGCGCACAGTCTGGGACCGCTACTGTTGCCGAAAAAGCGGAATTGAATCCAATGAATATTGATGGATGGTCAATAATCGGGCATCCACGGCCAGCCACGGTGCCCATGAAAACCACCCTCGACGAAATGCAGGCCTTCATCGCCGTGATCGACGGCGGCTCGATCACCGCCGCCGCCGAAGGCCTCGGCCAGACCCCGTCCGGCGTCAGCCGCACGCTGGCGCGGCTGGAGGAGAAGCTCGGCACCACGCTGCTGACCCGCACCACCCGCCGCCTGCACCTGACCGAGGAGGGCGCCGCGTTCCTGGCGCAGGCGCGGGCCATCGTGGCGTCGGTGGAGGCGGCCGAGGAACAGATCGCCGCGCGCCGCGAGCGCCCGGCCGGGCGCCTGCGCGTGGACGCGGCCATGCCATTCGTGCTGCACGTGATCGCGCCGCTGGTGGCCGGTTACCGTGCGCGCTACCCGGAGGTGGCGCTGGAACTGAACAGTTCCGAGCGCTACATCGACCTGCTCGAGCGCCGCACCGACGTGGCCATCCGCATCGGCCCGCTGGCCGATTCGACCCTGCATGCAAGGCCGTTGGCGCGCAGCCGTCTGCGCGTGCTGGCCAGCCCGGCCTACCTGCGGCAACGCGGCACGCCGAAGAGCGTGGCGCAGCTGGACGAGCATGCGCTGCTCGGCTTCAACGAGCCGGATTCGCTGAACCACTGGCCGTTGCGCGGCGCCGGGGACGCACGGCTGCACGTGCGCCCGGTGGTGGCCGTGTCCAGTGGCGAAACCCTGCGGCGGCTGGCGCTGGAAGGGGCGGGCATCGTCTGCCTGTCCGACTTCATGACCCAGCGCGACCGCGACTGCGGCACCCTGGTCGAGGTGTTGCCGAAGCAGACGCTGGATGTGCGCCAGCCCATCCACGCGGTCTATTACCGCAACACCGCGGTGTCGGCGCGGATCAGCTCGTTCCTCGACCATCTGGCGCAGGCGCTGGCCGAGGCGCCGTTCGCGCGCTAGGCATGCCGAACCGGTTGCGTGTTGCCTTCACCGTAGCTGCGGGGCTTTCCCCGCAGGGGCTTTCCCGGCAACACCTCGCGGTGCCTGCGGTATTCGCCGGCTGTCCTCGCCTTACGCCCCGGCGCTGGCCGCATCCAGCTGCGCGACGTCCTGTGCCGACAGCTGCAGCCTTGCCGCGGCCAGCACGTCGTGCAGCTGCTCCACGCGGGTGGCGCTGACGATCGGCGCGGTGATCCCGGGCCGCGCGATCAGCCACGCCAGCGCCACCTGTGTCGGCGTCGCCTTGTGCCCGGCGGCCACGTCGTCGAGCGCGGCGAGGATGCCCAGCCCGCGCGGGTTGAGGTATTGCGCGACCACCTTGGCGCCGCGCGCGCCGCTCTTGCCGGCGTCGTCCGCACTGCGGTACTTGCCGCTGAGGAAGCCGCTGGCCAGCGCGTAGTAGCTGATCACGCCCAGTTCCTGCTCGCGCGCCAGCGGCTCCAGCTCGGCCTCGTAGCCGGCGCGGTCGCACAGGTTGTATTCCGGCTGCAGGGTTTCGTAGCGCGGCAGGTGGTAGTCGGCCGAGACCTTCAGCGCGTCGCGCAGGCGCGTGGCGCTGTAGTTGGAGGCGCCGATCGCGCGCACCTTGCCGGCCTCGATCAGCCGCGCGAACGCGCCCAGGGTTTCCTCCAGCGGCACCGATTCGTCGTCCTCGTGCGCCTGGTACAGGTCCACCACGTCGGTCTGCAGGCGGCGCAGCGAATCGTCGATGGCGGCGTTGATGTTGTCGGCCGACAGGCCGGGGCGCTCGGCCCACTTGGCCACCTTGGTGGCGACCACCACCTTGTCGCGCTTGCCGCCGCGCTTGAGCCAGCGGCCGATGATGGCTTCCGATTCGCCGCCCTTGTTGCCCGGCACCCAGGCCGGGTACACGTCGGCGGTGTCCACCAGGTTGAAGCCGGCCTCGACGAAGGCATCGAGCAGGATGAAGGCGGTCTTCTCGTCCACGCTCCAGCCGAAGACGTTGCCGCCGAACGCGATGGGGGCGACCTGCAGGCCGGAATGGCCAAGTTCGCGGGACCGTGTCATGCGCACCTCCTTGCCGGATCGAGCGCTACAGCATAGTGGGCATGCCCGCCGACGCGGTTATGGAAGCATTAAGAGTGCGGGTTGGCAGCGCGCGAAGCCCTTGCCGACGCATGCTAGGCTCCGGTTTTCCCTGCCGGATGCCGTGCCATGAAGACGCCCGTTTCGCTGCTCGCCACCTGCTTGTTGCTGGCCACGCTGCCGGCCGCCGCGCAGGAACACGCGCACCACGACCACGCGGCCATGCAGGCCGGGCCCCAGGCGTCCGTGCCGTTGCAGGACGTGCTGGCCGGCGAATGGCGCAGCGACGCCAACCGCGCCCGCGACGAATACCGGCACCCGTTGCAGACGCTGGAATTCTTCGGCGTGCAGCCGCAGCAGACGGTGGTGGAGATCACCCCCGGCGCGGGCTGGTACGCGGAAATCCTCGCGCCCTGGCTGCGCGAGGGCGGCAACTACGTGGCGGCGGTGGTGGACCCGGCCGCGCTGCCGGCCGGCGGCGGCCGCGACTACCAGCAGCGCAGCCGCGACGGGCTGGAAAAGAAGTTCGCCGAAGCGCCGGCGCAGTTCGACCGCGCCAGCGTCGTCGCCTACGACCCCGTTGCCCCGGTGCTCGGCGCGCCCGGCTCGGCCGACGTGGTGCTGACCTTCCGCAACGTGCACAACTGGCGCGCCAGCGGCCAGGCCGAAGGCATGTTCCGCGCCTTCTTCGACGTGCTCAAGCCCGGCGGCACGCTGGGTGTGGTCGAGCACCGCGCCAAGGCCGACGTGCCGGCCGACGACAAGAGCGGCTACGTCGGCCAGGCGCAGATGATCGCAATGGCCGAGGCGGCCGGCTTCACGCTGCAGGGCAGCAGCGAAATCAACGCCAACCCGCGCGATACCAAGGACCACCCCAACGGCGTGTGGACGCTGCCGCCGTCCAACAACCACGACGCCGCCGATGATGCGAAATACAAGGCCATCGGCGAGAGCGACCGGATGACGCTGCGTTTCGTGAAGCCGTGAAAAGCAGGGACCGGGGAACGGGGAGCAGGGAATGGTGGTTGGCCGCGGGCCTTTGGGCTCGGCGTGCCAATCCGGTTCCGTTGTGACAAGGCGTTTTACCCGGTTCCCCCGTTCCCATGCTCGTAGCCTTCAACAAACCCTTCAACGTGCTGTGCCAGTTCACCGACCGCAGCCAGCCGCCGCGGGCGACGCTGGCCGGCTTCGGCCTGCCCAAGGGCGTGTATGCGGCCGGGCGGCTGGACCATGACAGCGAAGGCCTGCTGCTGCTCACCGACGATGGCGGCCTCGTCCACCGCCTGACCGACCCCCGGCACAAGCAGGACAAGACCTATTGGGTGCAGGTGGAAGGCGTGCCGACGCCGGAGAAGCTGCAGGCGTTGCGCGACGGCGTGCTGCTCAACGACGGGCCGACCCTGCCGGCGCGCGTGCACTTGCTGGAGACACCGCCGGCGCTGTGGCCGCGCGACCCGCCGGTGCGCTTCCGCAAGACCGTGCCGGACGCATGGCTGGCCATCACCCTGCGCGAGGGCCGCAACCGCCAGGTGCGGCGCATGACCGCGGCGGTGGGCCTGCCGACGCTGCGGCTGGTGCGTGTTTCGATGGGACCGCATTCACTCGGGGAACTGCTGCCCGGCCAGTGGCGGATGGTCGAAGGCTAGACGATCCGCAGGAGCGCACCTTGGTGCGCGATGCGGCATTACCGGGAAAGCCCCATCGCGCACCAAGGTGCGCTCCTGCCACAAGCGGCAATCAGGTGTCGCTGCCGATGTCGCTGGTTTCGTCGAGCACCGTGCTGGATTCGCGGCGGCGCTCGGCGATCTGCCGCGAGCGGGCCTCCAGCGCGGCGTTGTCGCGCCGGTTGCGGCGATAGACCGCGTAGCCGATCAGGCCCAGCCCGACGGCGGCCACCGCAATGGTGGCCGCGGGGTTGCGCCGCGCGACCCGGCCTACGGCACGGCCGCCGGTCTTCATCGCGCCGATGGCGGCGCCGGCCTTGAGCCAGTCGGCGGCGTTGGAACCGCCGCTCTTCAGGCTGTTGCCGGCATGGCTGGCCAATTCGATCGCCCGCTCCAGGGCAGGGCCGGTGATGTCGCTGAACTTGCTCATGGGGAAGTCCTCGAAGGTCCGCGGGGGAGACGCCCAGTGTCGGGGCTGGGGCGTGCAGGAAATGTTAGCCGGATGGGGCCTTGTCAATGAAACTCCGCCCGCAGGTCGGGGCTACGCCCCCGACAGGCGCGTGGCGTCGGGGGCGTAGCCCCGACCTGCGGTTTCACGTCCCGCGTGGTTTTGTCCGATGCGTTGCGGTTGCCGTCCTCGGATCATCCGGCCGCGCCACGCATGATTTTGTGCGGCCCAGCGCTGCTGCCGCGGCGTATTGCCCCGTAGGTGTGGGGCTTGCCCCACACGGGGCCGTACCGGTAGAGCCCCATGCGGGGCGAGCCCCGCATCTACGGCGAATCGTGCCGGTCACGTCCCACGCGGTTTTGCACGGTGGGTCGCGGTAGCACTCCATGGATCATCCGGCCACGGGTGCCGGGGATACCGCCCCTTCATCTCCTTCTTCACCTCGGCATAGGTGTTCTGCCAGAAATTGCGCAGGTCGGCGGTGACCTGCAACGGCTTGCCGCCGGGGGAGAGCAGGTGCAGTAGCAGCGGCACGCGGCCGTCGGCGATGCGCGGGGTGTCGGCCAGCCCGAACAACTCCTGCAATTTCACCGCCAGTACCGGCGGCCGCGGCGTGCTGCCATCGTCGTCCAGCGCATAGTCGATGGCGCGCTCCATGCCGGACGGCACGCCGATGCGCACCGGTGCATGGCGGTCGACCAGTTGCCGCATGTTCCAGTCGATGGCCGACTTCAGCGCCTCGCCCAGTTCCTGCTCGGCGAGCGCGTCCAGCCGCGTCTTGCCGGCGAAGGCCGGCAGCAGCCAGTCGTCCAGCGTGTCCAGCAGCGCCGCGTCGGACAGGTCGGGCAGCCCCAGTTCCGGCATCCACCGGCGCAGGCCCTGCACGCGATGGCGCCATTGGCGCAGGCCCTGCGTCCACGGCAGCGCGTCCAGCCCCAGTTCGTGCACCGCGTCGGTAAGCGCGCGCGCGGCCTGCGCGGGATCGACCTTCCCGGCCGGGCGGCTGTCCAGCACGATGCGGTCGAAGCCGGTTTCGCGGCGCGCCTCCAGCGCGCGCCTGTCGCCGTTCCAGCGCACCACGTCGTGCTGGTGGAAACGTTGCGGGAAATCACGGCGCAGGCGTGCCTCGTCCATCGGCGCTGCGCGCAGCACCAGCGCGTCGCGCGCCTCGTGGCGCAGTTCGCTGACCACCAGCCACGGCTCGCCGCGCAGGTCGCTGTTGTCGAACAGGCGCGCGCTGCGGCCGTTGGCCAGCTGGTAGCGCAGCGGATCGGTGGCGTGGCGCGCGGCGATGCGGTCGGGGAAGGCATGGGCGAGCAGGTCACCGAGTTCGTGCGCTTCGATGTCGGCCGGCGGCGTGGCATCGCAGCGCAGGCGGCGGCGCCATTGCCTCGCGGCGGTGTCGAGCGCGGCCAGGGCGCCACGACTGGCGTCGTGCGGGGCACGACCGTTGCGGAATGCGGCCAATGCACGCCAGCGTGCGGCCAGCGCGTCGCCGCCCTGGCGCAGCGGATCGCGTGCTTCCAGCAGGGCCGCCAGATCGGCGGCCAGCGCCTGCTCGCGCGGATTCGCGGCGGCGACCAGCATCGCCGCCAACCGCGGGTGGGTGCCGAGGGCGAGCATGCGCTTGCCGGTGGCGGTGATGCCGCCGTTGCCGCCGAGCGCGCCCAGCCGTTGCAGCAGTTCGCGCGCGGCGGCCAGCGCGCCAGGCGGCGGCGGATCGACGAAACGCAGGTCGTCGCTGCCCCACGCGGCCAGTTCCAGCGTCA
Organism: Stenotrophomonas sp. NLF4-10; assembly: GCF_022359915.1. NCBI lineage: Bacteria > Pseudomonadati > Pseudomonadota > Gammaproteobacteria > Lysobacterales > Lysobacteraceae > Stenotrophomonas > Stenotrophomonas sp. NLF4-10. The sequence goes on along the minus strand of NZ_JAKSEE010000003.1, from coordinate 86,032 downwards.
GCGCGGCCAGTTCCACCTGCGCCATTTCCGGCCGCCGCTGCGGTTCCAGCCGCTGCGATTGCGGCCACAGCCGCAGCGCCCAGCCCGCCGCCACGCGCCCGGCGCGGCCGGCGCGCTGGTCGGCCGAGGCCTGCGAGATCGTCACCGCGTCCAGCCGCGAGAAGCCGCTGTTGGGGTCATAGCGCGGCTCGCGCGCCAGCCCGGCGTCGATCACCACGCGCACGCCGGGCAGGGTGACCGAGGATTCGGCGACGTTGGTCGCCAGCACCACGCGGCGGCGGCCATCGGCGGCCGGTTGCAGCACGCGCGATTGCTGTTCGATGGGGAGTTCGCCGTGCAGGGGCAGCACTTCGATGTCGCCGGGAAGCATGGACTCCAGCGCAGCCAGCACCCGAGCAATCTCGCGCTGGCCTGGCAGGAACACCAGCACGTCGCCCGGATGGTTCTCCAGCGCGTGCTCCACCGCGCGCCGTGCCTGTGCTTCCAGCGCCTCGTCGCGCCGGGCCGGAAAGTGGCTCACTTCCACCGGAAAACCACGGCCCTCGCTGGACAGGCGCGGCGCATCGAGGAAGGCGGCCAGCCGCTGCCCGTCGAGCGTGGCCGACATCACCACGAGGCGCAGGTCCTCGCGCAGCCCGGCCTGCACGTCCAGCGCCAGCGCCAGGCCGAGGTCGGCCGACAGGTGGCGCTCGTGGAATTCGTCGAACAGCAGCGCGCCCACGTTTTCCAACAATGGATCGTCCTGCAGCATGCGGGTGAGGATGCCCTCGGTGACGACCTCGACGCGGGTGCGCGCGGACACCTTGTTCTCGAAGCGGATGCGGTAGCCGACGGTCTCGCCGACCGCTTCGCCCAACTGCCTGGCCATGAACTGCGCGGCGCTGCGCGCGGCCACCCGGCGCGGTTCCAGCATCACGATCCTGCGGCCGGCCAGCCACGGCGCGTCGAGCAGCGCCAACGGCACCTGCGTGGTCTTGCCGGCGCCGGGCGGGGCCTCGAGCACCAGCCGCGGGTGCGCGGCCAGGCTGTCGGCGATGGCCGGCAGCAGGGGGGAAATGGGGAACGTGGACGACATGCGCGGCATTGTAGATGCGGGGCTTGCCCCGCATGGATGTTCATGGGAGGGCGCCATGCGGGGCAAGCCCCGCATCTACAATTACCGTCTCCCGATTCCCCATTCCCCCGTCCCATGCAACTGATCGACATCGGCGCCAACCTCACCCACGAATCGTTCGAGCGCGACCTCGATGCGGTGCTCGAACGCGCCCGCGCCGCCGGCGTGGTGCAGATGGTGGTGACCGGCGCCAGCCGCGAGCATTCGCCGATGGCGCTGGAACTGGCGCGGCGCCATCCCGGCTTCCTGTACGCCACCGCCGGCGTGCACCCGCACCACGCGGTGGAATACACCGACGAATGCGACGCGCAGATGCGCGCGCTGCACGTGCACCCGGAAGTGGTGGCGGTGGGCGAATGCGGGCTGGACTACAACCGCGACTTCTCGCCGCGCCCGGCGCAGCGCCGGGCGTTCGAGCGGCAGTTGCAGATCGCGGCCGACAACGGCAAGCCGCTGTTCCTGCACCAGCGCGACGCGCACGACGACTTCATCGCGATGATGAAGAACTTCGACGGCAAACTGGGCCCGGCGGTGGTCCACTGCTTCACCGGCGAGCGCCGCGAATTGTTCGACTACCTCGACCGCGACTGGCACATCGGCATCACCGGCTGGCTGTGCGACGAGCGCCGCGGTGCGCACCTGCGCGAGCTGGTGAAGCACATCCCGGCCAATCGGCTGATGATCGAGACCGACGCCCCCTACCTGCTGCCGCGCACGCTGCGGCCATTGCCGAAGGACCGCCGCAACGAACCGGCGTTCCTGGCGCACATCGTCGAGGAACTGGCACGCGACCGTGGCGAAGAAACCGCCATCACGGCCGCCAACAGCAGGGCAACGACGGCGGCGTTCTTCCACCTCCCACCGGTCTGAGCGCTTGAAACGAAGCGCCCGGCCTTGGCCGGGCGCTCCTGCTTTTCGTACCTGCGGTGGCGTTTACTTCGCGGGCGCTTCCGGCAGCGGGCCTTCGGCCACCATCAACGCGCCTTGGTTGTTGCCACTCTGGAACACCACCCAGATCGCCTTGTCGGCGCGGTGGATGACGTAGGTATCGGCATCGCTGTCGTACCAGTAGGCATCCCGGATGCGGCTGAACTCCTGGCGGAAATCGTCCACCGCCTTTTCATTCGCCTTGTAGACGGCGTTGTCGAAGCTGCGCTCGCCCAGGCGCACGCCGCCCAGCGCTTCAACAGCCTGCTGGATGTTCTTGCGGACTTCGAACTTGGAGTAGGTCTTGCCGTCACTGTTGTCGATGCTGTCGCTGAACACCTTGCCTTCCACCCACAGCAACTGGCTGCCGGTCCACACCGGGACGCGTGCCAGGTCCTTGCTGCGCTTGCCGAGGTCGTCGGCATCGTCGAACTCGTAGCCTGCCGGCAGCGCGACATACGGCCAGTCCGGCAACTCCGTGGTGCTGACGGGAAGTGAAGTGATGTCGAAGTCGGCCGCCGTGGCGGCGGCCGCCTCCGCGGCGGGAGCTGCCTCGGGTCCGGCCGTGGCGTCACTTTCGCTGGTCGCCGCCGGTGCTGCCGATGCGGCCGGTTCCGGCGGCGCGCTGGCAGCGTCTTCCTGCTTGTTGCAGCCGGCCAGCAGGGTCGCGGTCATGGCAAGCGCCAACAAGGTCCAGTTCTTCCTCATGTATCCATACTCCTCACTGTGGGATGGCGAGTGTAGCGGAGCCCGCATGGCGGGTCCGGATCAGGGCCGTTGTATCGGCGCCCGGTGCGCGCGACGCGCGTAGTACGTGCGCGGCAGGTGGCCTCCGCTCGACTAGCCTGCGCGCTGCGCCTCGTAGGCCTGCAGGTGGCAGTACGCCGCCTGCAGCAACGGTGCGGCATGGCCGGCCAGGCGCGCGCGTTCGAGCATGTCGCCGACGATGTGCGCGGCCTCCACGCGCTGCCCGGCTTCCAGGTCGCGCAGCATCGAGGCCTTGATCGTCGAACCGGGCTGGGTCAGCGCCGTCAGCGCGATGCCCTGCGCCTTCGGCGGGATCGGCTGGCCTTCGTGCGCGGCGGCGGCAAGGCACTCGTCGTACAGCGCGCGCATGAAGGCATCGCCGTCATCGCCGGCGACGATGCTGCCGATGTCGCTGCGCATCAGGCAGGTGCCCGCGGCCAGCGTGGCCAGGAAGGTGTACTTGATCCACTGTTCCTGCGCGATGTCACCCGATGCGACGTGGGCGATGCCGGCGGCTTCGCAGGCGGCCGCGAACGCGGTGACGCGTGGGCTTGCACCATTGCCGTCGCGCTCGCCGAAGGTGATGCGTGCGGGCTTGTCCAGGTGCACGATCGCACCATCGTCGGCCTTGGTCGCGCTGATGAAGCACAGCCCGCCCAGCACCGCGTCGCGGCCGAAGCGCGCGTCGAGCGCGGCATAGTGGCGCAGGCCGTTGAGGATCGGCATCACCGTGGTGCCCGCGCCGACCGCCGGGGCGATGGCGTCGATCGAGCCGTCCAGGTCGTAGGCCTTGCAGCTGAGGATCACCAGGTCGAACGGCCGCTCCCGCGCCAGCGCCGGCAACGCATCGGCGGTGACGTGCGCGACCGCGATGCGGGCGTCGCCGAGCGGGCTGCGGATCACCAGCCCGTCGCGCTGCAGCTGCGCCGCGCGCGCCGGGCGCACGAGGAAGGTCACGTCGATGCCGGCCTGCGCCAGCCGCCCGCCGAAATAGCCGCCGGTACCGCCGGCGCCGAGGATCAGGATGCGCATGTTGCTGGCTCCATCGAGGTTTCAGGATTGGACGGGGGTAATGGCAGTGCTATCATAGGCCCCGGATCGGGGATTCTCGGTCGGCATCTGGCTCTGGCGGAAACGCCGGGGCCTTTTGTTTTTCAAGGGAAGCACTTCAGGCCATAGCCGTTGATCTGCCCACCGGGACTCCTGTCCAGTTTTTCGCGGATGACGTCCCAGGCCCGGTTGGCCTGCTCGGGCTTCAGTGCCTGCATGCCGATGGGGCGGGCGACGAGATCGGCAAGTTGCAGGCCCACCGAGTTGCTCTTCTTGTCGCAGATCACCGGCTCGAACGGCATCTTCATGGTGCCGTAGTTGTCGCCGTCGCAGATGCGGCGGAACGCGAGTTCCAGTTCGGCATCCTCGTTGCGTCCACGTGCTTCGCACAGGACGTGGGTAGCCAGGGGCTGACGTTCATGCGCCACCTGCCCCTGCTTGGCCAGCTTGTAGTAGATGCGTTCCAGGCAGAAGCGCAGGGAGACCTCGTAGGGGTTCTCGTCCCGGTTCCGGTCCAGCAGCCTGCGCTTGTCGATGACGGCAGCGAATACCGTCATCGGTGCGGCGGCAAGGACGTCGGTCAGTGCCTCGATGAATGCCTGTTTCTTTGCCCGGTCCCGCAAGGTGGAAAACGGCCCCAGGTCGCGGCGTATGTCGCGTTCGTGCAGGACGACGCTGTCATGACCGAAAGTATCGAACTTCAGCCGCTGCACGGCCGGCACGATGGATTGCATGTAATCGCGCTTGCCAACGACGCAGCAGGAAAGCACGAACAACGGGTAGGCCGGATCGATGCTGGCCATGCCGTGATCGCCGCTTTCATCGACGAAAACGATGTAGTCGCTGAAATCCACCATCAGCTGCGCAGGCCGACGCCACGCCGCAGCAGCCGCAGCGACAGCGTGGTGAGCGCGGCGACGAAGCCGAGCATCAGCGCGTAGGCCACCCACAGCGGCACGTCGCTCTTGTCCAGCAGGCCGTAGCGGAAGGCGTTGACCATGTAGAAGATCGGGTTGGCGTGGGTCGCCGCCTGCGCCCAGCCCGGCAGCAGGGTGACCGAGTAGAACACGCCGCCGAGGTAGGTCAGCGGGGTCAGGATGAAGGTCGGCACGATCGCCACGTCGTCGAACTTCTTGGCGTAGACGGCATTGATGAAGCCGGCCAGCGAGAAGATCACCGCGCCCAGCAGCACCGTGCTCAGGGTCACCAGTGGGTGCGGGATGCGCACCGGGGTGAAGAACATGGCGATGAACAGCACGATCACCCCGACCATCACCCCGCGCAGCACCGCGCCGGCCACGTAGCCCCACAGGATCACCCAGTTCGGCATCGGGCTGACCAGCAGTTCCTCGACGTGGCGGCCGAACTTGGCGCCGAAGAACGAGGAGCTGATGTTGCCGTAGCTGTTCTGGATCACGCTCATCATCACCAGGCCCGGCACGATGAACTGCATGTAGCTGTAGCCGCCCATGTCGCCGATCTTCGAGCCGATCAGGCCGCCGAAGATCATGAAGTACAGCACCATCGTGATCGCCGGCGGCACCAGCGTCTGGCTCCAGATGCGCAGGATGCGGTGCACTTCGCGGCGGACGATGGTGCCCAGGGCGACGAGGTTGCGGCGGGTGTCGGTGGGTTGGGTGGTGGTCATCGTGTCCAATGTCTTTGGCTGCTGCCTCCCGGCGCGGGTGGTGCGTGGAGGCGGGCTTGGTGGGGTTTCGGCGCTGGCGACCGGGGACTACGCGGCTTCCTGCGCGAGGTTGCCGGTCAGGCGCACGAACAGCTCTTCCAGGCGGTTGCTCTTGGTGCGCATCGAGCGCACGCGGATGCCGGCGCCGCCCAGCGCGTCGAACACGCGGTTCAGGTCCATCGCGCGCGGCATGTCCAGGTCCAGCGTGTGGCTGTCGATGGCCGCCAGCTGCGCGCCCTCGATCCGCGGCAGTCGTGCCGGCAGTTCGCCGTCGATGTCGAGCAGGAAGCCTTCCACGTCGAGCTTGGCCAGCAGCGTGCGCATCGGCCCCTGCTCGACGATGCGACCGTGGTTGATGATGGCCAGGTTGCGGCACAGCTGCTCGGCTTCCTCCAGGTAGTGCGTGGTGAGGATGATGGTGGTGCCGGCGGCGTTGATTTCCTGCAGCGTCTTCCACATGTCGCGGCGGATCTCGATGTCCACGCCGGCGGTGGGTTCGTCGAGGATCAGCAGGCGCGGGCGGGTCATCATCGCGCGGGCGATCATCAGCCGCCGCTTCATGCCGCCGGACAGCGTGCGGCTCATCATCTGCGCCTTGTTCCACAGGTGCGCGCGCTTGAGCTCCTCTTCGGCGCGCGCTTCCGCCTCGGCGCGCGGGACGCCGTAGAAGCCGGCGTAGTTGACCAGGATGTCGAAGGGCTTCTCGAACAGGTTGAAGTTGATTTCCTGCGGCACCAGCCCGATCAGGCGCATGGTCGCGCTGCGCGCGGCCACCAGGTCGGAGCCGAACACCTGCACCTGCCCTTCGCTCAGGTTCACCAGCGAGGAGACGATGCCGATCAGCGTCGACTTGCCGGCGCCGTTGGGGCCGAGCAGGGCGAAGAAGTCGCCGGGGGCCACTTCCAGCGAGACGCCCTTCAGGGCCTGCACGCCGTTGTCGTAGGTCTTGCGCAGATCGCGCAGGCGCAATGCGGGGGAGTCGGTGTCGATCTGGGCAACCATGCGGGCGGGATCTTTCGGATTCGGGCGGGGCATGATTCTAGCGACAGCACCGCCGGCGTAACGTTTGAGCGCAGGACATTGCGTTGCAGCCGTGTTCCGCGACGCGTGTCACCGGGCCTTCTGCACCTGGCTCGCCGCGTCCAGCAGGGTCCGCCGGATCTGGTCGCATGCCTCCGTGCGCCGGCCTTGGTCCAGACCCTGGAATTTCCCGTATTGGCTGTCGTAGCTGGCCCGATAGAGGAGATCGACCTGGCCGGTATCGAACCCGTCGCGATGGAATTTCTGCCGGAGGCTGGCGAAATCGCGATCGGCCTTGGCCTTGTCGCTGAATTGGCAGGCGACGGCGGTGGCATGTGCGCTGCCGGCGGCATCGGTCACATGCACGCCGTAGGCATCGAGCGGCTTGCCATGTGCGGCCTGCTTGCCCTGCACAGGTGCCGGCTCGTCGGCTCCCATCCCGAAGGCCGGCGCGCATGCAAGGACGAACAGTGCCAATGCAGGCAGGGATTGGCGGTACATGGGCGATCCTGCGGATGGACGGGAGCCGGAGTGTAACGCCCGCGCCGCAGCGGATTGCGCCGGTCTTGTACCATGCCCGTCCTTCATGACTGCAGCAGTGCGAGCATCCGATATGGCCGTCCCCCATTTCCCGCTGACATTGACGGCCCGGCGGATGATTGCACCCACCGTGGCGCACCTGTCGTTCGTGCGTGCCGACGGGCAGCCGTTGCCCTGCATCGCCGGCCAGTTCGTGCAGGTCCATTTCAAGTACGCCGACGGCACCGACGCGCGCCGCAGCTATTCCATCGCGGTGGGCCGCGACCCCGACCTTGCACCGGACGGGCGGGTGGAGATCGCGGTCAGCTACGTGCCCGGTGGCGCGGCCACGGCGCTGTTCGAGGGCCTGCAGATCGGCGAGCAGGTCACCGCCAGCGGGCCGTTCGGGCGCTTCTGCCTGCAGCCGGGCGACCGCAACGACCGCTACCTGCTGATCGCCACCGGCACCGGCGTCACCCCGTACCGCTCGATGCTGCCGCTGCTGCGCCGGGCCATCGCCGAGCGCGGCGTGGAGGTGGTGCTGTTGCAGGGCGCGCGCACGCCGGCCGAACTGCTGTACGGCGACGATTTCCGCGCCTTCGCCGAGGCCAACCCCGGCTTCCGCTACCTGCCCTGCCTGTCGCGCGAGCTGCCGGCCGACCCGCATCCCGACATGCGCCGGGGCTACGTGCAGCAGCAACTGGCCGAGGTCGCCCCCGATCCGGAACGCGACATCGCCTACCTGTGCGGCAACCCGGAGATGGTCGATGCCTGTTTCGAGGCATTGAAGGCGGCCGGCTTGCCGGTGCCGCGGATACGGCGCGAGAAGTACGTCAGCAGCAAGTGAAGGCCGCGCCGGCGTTGTGTGAGAATCCGGCGCACGGGTGGCACCCTGTTGCCTCTCTCGCCCCGAGGGGAGAGGGGCCTGAAAACCGGGGGCCGCCCAATCCCTGCCTGCGAGTGTCTTGATGACCCTGGATTTTCCCACCATCGCCATCATCGGCCTGCTGCTGCACATCGGGCTGGCGGCGGGTTTTTCGCTGATCCTGCTGGTGATGCGCGGGCATCCGGTGCCGCGGCTGTGGGCGGCCAGCCTGTGGGCCGGCGCACTGGGCACCACCCTGCTCGGCCTGCAGGGGCAGATGCCGGAGCTGCTGTCGATCATGGGGCGCAACGCCTTCGCCGTGCTCGGCAGCGTGCTGCTGTTGTGCGGCGTGGCCCTGCACGTCGGCCGCCGCGCGCCGCTGCGCCCGGCGCTGGTGCTGGCCGGCGGCTACATGCTGTGCATCGTCTGGTTCAGCGTGGTCACGCCCGACCTGGGGATCCGCCTGGCGCTGTACAGCCTGCTGGTCATGATCTGGAAGGGCTGGGAAGTCTGGCTGCTGCTGCGCCACGCGCCGGCCGACATCCGCCGCAGCTGCCGGATCGCGGCGGCGGTGTTCGTGTTCGACGCGCTGCTGTTCCTGGTGCGGGCGCTGCTCCCGGTCGCGCCGGGGGCCGGCGGCGACATCCTGCGTGCCGGCCTGCCGATGAACGTCACCTACGTCGGCAGCCTGATCGTGATGATGGGCCATACCTTCGCGCTGGTGCTGCTGATCGTCGAGCGGCAGATGGTGGACCTGCGCAGGCTGGCGCGGCGCGATGGCCTGACCGGCCTGCTCAACCGCACTGCGCTGATGGACGACGGCCGCGGGCAACTGGCGCAATGCCAGCTGCGACGGCTGCCGTTCGCGGTGCTGCTGCTGGACCTGGACCATTTCAAGCGGGTCAACGACACCCACGGCCACCAGGCCGGCGACGCGGTGCTGCACCACATGGCACGCACCCTGCAGCGCAACCTGCGCGGCCGTGACAGCCTGCTGGGCCGCTACGGCGGCGAGGAATTCGTGCTGCTGCTGCCGGCCACCAGCCTGGAGCAGGCGCAGGCATTGGCCGAACGGCTGCGCACGGCGCTGGAGGCCTGCCCGCTGGACAGCGACATCGGCCCAATCGCGGTCACCACCAGCATCGGTGTCGCGGCCGACGTCGATGCCACGCTGGAGCGGCTGCTGGCGCGGGCCGACGCGGCGCTGTACCGGGCCAAGGCCGCCGGCCGCAACCGCGTCGTCTGCGACCTCGGTGTGGAGCCGGTGGCGGTGGCCTGAAGAAGTGGGTGGCATCGTGGGCCATCGCGTTGCAGGTCGAGGCTATACCCCCGACGGCACCGCGCAAAGGCGTCGGGGACAAGGCGTCGGGGGCGTAGCCCCGACCTACGGACATGCCCTGTAAAGCACGCTTGACAGTCAGCTTCGACGCGCGCATCCTCCTGTAAAGCTTCCTTGACAGGCAGGGGTGATGCCATGTGCAGGACACGGAATCGAAAGGACATCGGCGTCGTCTGGCTGGGCGTCGGCGTGGCCTTCCTCGGGATCGCCAGCGCCGGCCAACCGGCGTTCATGGGCGTGGGCATGGCCTTCCTCGGGCTGGGCATCGCCTTCCTCGCCAGGGCGCGGTGGAGCGGTCGCCCATGACCCTGCGCCGCTTCGCCTGGATCTTCGCCGCCATCGCGCTGGGTGCGCTGCTGCTGGCCGCTGCCGGCCACTGGCTGCTGCACTGGCCGCGCGGCGCCGTGCATGCCTGGCTGGGAATCGGCGCCGGCTACCTGTTCGGCGCCTTGCTGATGCTGCTGATGCCGCGCTGGTGGCGCGAGCATTGCGACGAGATGTATGCGCAGCCGGCCGGGCGCCGCTACCGGCGCGCGCTGTGGCCGATCATGATCGGCTATGCGGTGATGCTGTTCGCGTCCATGACCCTGATAAGGCACGGCATCGAATCGGTGCCGCTGCGCGCGCTGGTCGCGGTGGCCCCGGCGCTGGCCATCGCGCTGGTGATGCGCGCCGCGCTGCGCTACCTGCGCGAGGTGGACGAATTGCAGCGGCGCATCGAAACCGAGTCCATCGGCATCGCCAGCCTGCTGGTGGCGCTGCTGTATTTCGCCGGCGGCCTGCTGGACAAGGCGAAGGTGCTGGATTTCGATGCGGCCTCGGTGATGATCTGGGTGTTCCCGCTGCTGTGCCTGACCTACGGCATCGCCAAGATGGTCCTGACCCGGCGCTACCTGTGAACAACCGCCTGCGCGAACTGCGCGACGCCCGCGGGTGGTCGCAGGGCGAACTGGCCGAGCGGCTGGAGGTCTCGCGGCAGACGGTGAACGCGCTGGAGACCGGCAAGTACGACCCGTCGCTGCCGTTGGCGTTCCGCATCGCGCGGCTGTTCGAGACACGCATCGAGGATGTTTTCATTCCCGATGTCACATGACGGTGCCTGCCGCGTCCTGCATGGGCAGCACCGAATCCGTTCCACCCAACCAGAGGGGCCGTTCCGATGATGTCCCGCAAGACCCGCACCATCCTGGCCGTGGCCGTGATAGCCGGCGTGTTCGGCTACCGCGCCATGCAGCACAAACCCGATGCGCCCGATGCGCCCGATGCCGCGGCCGGCAAGGCCGACGCCGCGCCGGTGGCACCGGTCGAACCGGTGAAGCTGGGCAGCATCGCCTTCACCCCGTGCAGCCTCAGCGCGCCGATGAGCCGCACCAGCCTGGAAGCGCAATGCGCGACCTTCGAGGTGCCCGAGGACCGCGCCAACCCGGCCGGGCGCAAGATCGCGCTCAACATCGCCTGGCTGCAGCCCGGCGGCGGCGGCGAGAAGCTGCCCGACCCGGTGTTCTTCCTCGCCGGCGGCCCCGGCCAGGCGGCGGTGGCCAGCTACCCGCAGCTGGACCCGGTGTTCAAGGAAGTGCGCAAGCGGCGCAGCGTCATCCTCGTCGACCAGCGCGGTACCGGAAAATCCAACCTGCTGGCCTGCGGGGACGATGACGACGCGGCCACCGACATCTCGCCGGCGGCGATGCGTGCGCAGGCGGCGCAATGCGTGGAAACGCTGTCGGAAAAGGCCGACCTGCGCCACTACACCACCACCGACGCCATCGCCGACCTCGACGACGTGCGCAAGGCCATCGGCGCGGCGCAGATCAACCTGGTCGGCGTCAGCTACGGCACCCGCGTCGCCCAGCAGTACGCCATGCGCTACCCGGCCAGCACGCGCAGCATCGTGCTCGATTCGGTGGTGCCCAACACGCTGCAGCTGGGCAACATCTTCGCGCGCAACCTCGACGACGCGCTGGCACTGCAGTTCGCCCTGTGCAGCAAGGACCCTGCGTGCAAGGACAAGCTGGGCGACCCGCGCGCCGAGCTCGATGCACTGCTGGCCAGGCTGCGCGCGCAGCCGGTGGAGGTGAGCTACCGCGACGCCAGCAGCGGCGAGCAGAAGCAGGGCACGTTGCGCGCCGAATCGGTGGCCGGGCTGGTGCGCATGTACGCCTACATGCCGCTGGCCAGCGCGCTGCTGCCCAAGCTGATCCACGAGGCCAACGCCGGCCGCTACGAGAACCTGATGGCGCTGGTGCAGATGGTGGCCGACGGGATGAAGGACGCGATGGCGATGGGCATGCAGCTGTCGGTGGTGTGCAGCGAGGACGGCGACGGCATGGTCGCGCGCACCGAGGACGCCGGCACCGTGCTCGGCAACCGCATGTCCGAGGGCCTGGCGGCGATGTGCGAGGCGTGGCCGAAGGGGCAGGTGCCGGCCGACTTCCACGATGCGCTGTCCAGCGACGTGCCGGCGCTGGTGCTGGAGGGCGAGTTCGACCCGGTCACGCCGCCGCGCTACGGCGAGGAGGTGGTCAAGACCCTGCCGAACGGCCGCCTGTTCGTGCTGCGCGGGCAGGGCCACTCGGTGCTGGGCGCGGGCTGCATGCCCAAGCTGTTCGCCCAGTTCATGGAAAAGAACGACGCCGGGGCGCTCGACGGCAGCTGCCTGGAAAAGCTCGACTACGTCGCCCCGTTCACCAGCTTCAACGGCGCCGAGCCGTAAGCACACAGCCAACAGGAACCTTGCAATGATCGTTGCAGAACATCTCCGCAAGACCTTCCCCGGACGGGGCAAGGACAAGACGCCGGTGGTCGCCGTGGACGACGTCGGCTTCATCGCCCGCGACGGCGAGATCACCGGCCTGCTCGGCCCCAACGGCGCCGGCAAGACCACCACGCTGCGCATGCTCTACACCCTGATGTCGCCGGAAACCGGGCGCGTGCTGGTGGACGACGTCGACGTGGCCGCCGACCCCGAGCGCGTGCGCCGCAGCCTGGGCGTGCTGCCCGACGCGCGCGGCGTGTACAAGCGCCTGACCGCGCGCGAGAACATCGACTACTTCGGCCAGCTGCACGGCATGGGCGCACAGGAGATCGCCCAGCGCACCGCGAAGCTGGCGGCGGCGCTGCAGATGGAGGATTTCCTCGACCGTGCCACCGAGGGCTTCAGCCAGGGCCAGCGCACCAAGACCGCCATCGCCCGCGCGCTGGTGCACGACCCGCGGAACGTGATCCTCGACGAGCCGACCAACGGCCTGGACGTGATGACCACGCGCGGCCTGCGCGGCTTCCTCAAGGAACTGCGCGCCGAAGGGCGCTGCGTGATCTTCTCCAGCCACATCATGCAGGAGGTGGCGGCATTGTGTGACCGCATCGTGGTCATCGCGCACGGCCGGGTGGCCGCGCAGGGCACGCCGGACGAGCTGCGCGCGGCCACCGGCGAGGCCAACCTGGAGGACGCCTTCGTCAAACTGATCGGCAGCGAGGAGGGCTTGCACGCATGAACAGGACTTCGTTCTTCGGCAGCATGTTCACGGTGATGCGCAAGGAATGGCGCGACTTCTTCCGCGACCGCCGCACCTTCCTGCTCAGCCTGCTGGTCGCGCCGCTGCTGTACCCGCTGATCTTCTGGGGCATCGGCAAGCTCAGCCAGATGCGGGTGGAAACCCAGCTTGAAAAGAACATCGACGTACCGGTGCTGGGCATCGAACGCGCGCCCAACCTGCTCAAGTATCTGGCCAGCTACGGCATCGACACCCACCCCGCGCCGGCCGACATCGAGGCCCGCATCCGCGCCCAGAAGGAAGACGTGGCGCTGGCCATCAGCGAGGACTTCGCCGATGACTGGCACGCTGGCAAGCCGGCCAAGGTCGACATCATCACCGACACCACCCGCCGCAACAGCGACGTGGTGGTGGCGCGGGTGAGCAAGGTGCTGGAGGGCTACGGCAGCGGCGTCGGCGCGATGCGCCTGCTGGTGCGCGGCATCAATCCGGCCGTCGCCGCACCGCTGAACGTGGGCACCCGTGACATGGCCACGCCGGAAGCCAAGAGCAGCGGCTTCATGTCGGTGATATTGCCGATGATCCTGACCATCTTCGCCTTCATCGGCGGCGCCCATCTGGCGATGGATACCACCGCCGGCGAGCGCGAACGGCAATCGCTGGAACCGCTGCTGGCCACCCCGGTATCGCGGGCGGCGCTGGTGGGCGGCAAGATGCTGGCCGCCGCGTTGCTGGGCATGGTCTCGATGTTGTTGATCCTGCTCAGCTTCAAGCTCAGCGCCAGCGTTGCCGGCGGCAGCGCGGCGTCGATGGACGTCAGCTTCGCGGCGATGGGCAAGTTGTTGTTGACGCTGCTGCCGCTGGTGCTGATCGGCACCGCGCTGATCACCGCGCTGGCGGCCGGGGCCAAGAGCATGAAGGAAGCGCAGAGCCACATGATGTGGCTGATGATGCTGCCGATGCTGCCGGCCTACGGGCTGATGGCTTACCCGCTGAAGGACACGGCGCTGTGGCAGTACGCGGTGCCGTTTCTGTCGCAGAACCAGATGATCCAGAAGATCACCCGCGGCGAAGCTGCCTCGGCCGAACAGTGGGGCCTGTACCTGCTCAGCTCGCTGGTCCTGGCCGCGCTGCTGTGGGCGCTGGCGGTATTGCGCTACAAGCAGGAGAAGCTGGCGATCTCGGGCTGATGCGCAAAGCCCCTCTCCCCGTGGGGCGAGAGGGGCGATGCCCTCGCAATACCTGATTGCTGCATGCCGCAGGCGCCGGGCTTGCCCGGCAAGGCTTCATGCGGGGCAAGCCCCGCATCTTGTGTCTTGAAGCCTGCCCCGATCAGGCAGACTTCCCCGGAGTGATCCGGGAGGTTCCGATGATGCCGTCTCCGCACTTGAGCCTTCGAGCTCGCACCGTAGATCCGGCACATCGGAACCCTTTTCCGCCCTGGAGCTTGAACGGTATCTTCGGCCCGCTTTTGCGAGAGCCAGCACGAACAAGGGCAAGCCAGGCGGTCACTGTATCCGGTTCGACAGCAGGAGACAGAGACATGCAGGTGATAGGCATCGACGTGGCCAAGGCCACCTTCGACATCGCCCTGCCACTGGGGCAGGGCAAGTACCGCACCCGGGGCAAGCTCGGCAACACCGCCGCGGGTTGGGAACAACTGCTGGCCTGGAGACAGGCTCACGCCCCGGAAGCGGCGGTGGGCATGGAAGCCACGGGTATCTACCACGAGGCGCTGGCCGAGCGGCTGGTCGCGGCCGGGGTCACCGTCTACGTGGTCAATCCGGCGCAGATCAAGGCTTACGGCCAGAGCGAGTTGCTGCGGACCAAGACCGACCGGACCGATGCCAAGCTCATCGCCCGGTTCTTGCAGTCGCGCCTGCAGGAGCCGGACCGGCTTCATCCCTACGTGCCGCCGACACCGGTCGAGCGCACGTTGCGGGCCTTGGTGCGCCGACGGGACGAGCTCAAGCAGATGCGGCAGATGGAGCTCAATCGGCTGGAGAGCACCCATGCGGCGTTGGCCGCGAGCATCGGCCAGGTCGTGGCGACGCTGGAACAGCAGATCACCCAGATCGAGAAGGCGATCAACGAGCACATCGACAATGACCCGGACCTGCGCGGACGGCGTGACCTGCTTACCACCATCCCGGGCATCTCCGGCACCACCAGCGCCTTCCTGCTGGCGTGTCTGGGCGAGCTGAACCAGTACAGCGACGTGGGCCAGATCGTGGCCCATGCCGGGCTGAATCCAGCCCGCCGGCAGTCCGGCACGCACGAAGGCAAGGTCCGCATCTCGCGTGTCGGCAATGCCACACTGCGCGCCAAGCTCTACATGCCGGCCCTGGTGGGCAAGCGCCACAACCCCGTGCTGGCCGCCTTTGCCCGGCGACTGGCCGAACGGGGCAAGCCGCCCAAGCTCATCCTCTGCGCCTTGATGCGAAAGCTCCTGCACATTGTCTGGGGGGTGCTCAAGTCCGCTACCCCCTTCGATCCCCGAAAGGCCATTGCACACGCCTGAGCAAGACGGTATCTACGTGGAGTATCGATCCGCCTGAGCTTGCCGTAGGTGCCGGGCTTGCCCGGCACGGGGCTTCCCCGGTAACGCACCGATGCGGGGCGAGCGAGCCCCGCACCTGCGAGGTTTTGAGGAGAAAAAACGAAAGGCCCGGATCGCTCCGGGCCTTTCCTGTTTCCGCGACGCGGGGTGCCGGTCAGTTGTTCGGCTGGAACGCCAGCGTGCGGCGGGTGGTGGTCGGGCTGCTTATCGGCTCGAAGCGCCAGCGCTTGACCGCGTTGAGCGCCTCGCGGTCGAACACGCGCGGCGGGCTGGCGCGCAGGATGCGGGCATCGGTGACCGAGCCGTCGGTGCCGACGGTGATCTCGACCAGCACCTCGCCGGAAGTGCCCGAGCGCAGCGCGTCGGCCGGATAGCGCGGGGCCGGCGTGCTGACCGCGCGCAGCGTCGGCGCGGCGGCCGGCTTCGGCGTGGCGGCAGCCTGCGCGGCGGCGCGGGCGTCGGCTTCGCGCTTGGCCGCGGCCTGACGCTCGGCTTCCTGGCGCTCGCTTTCGCGGCGCGCGGCTTCCTGGCGTTCGGCCAGTTCGCGGGCGGCGGTGGCCTCGGCGGCCTGCTGCTGGGCCAGGCGCTGCTGCTCGACCTGCTGCTTGGCGCGGTTCTCGGCGTCGCGCTTGGCCCGCTCGGCCTCGTCCTGGGTGCGGCGCGAGGCCACCTGCATGCCGTTGCTGATGCCCTGCTTCAGTCGCGGCAGCGCCGGGGCCGAGGGGTCCACCTTCTCGATCAGGGCCACCAGCCGCTGCGCCTCGTCGAAGTCCTCGCGGGTCAGGCTCTGCTCGGCGGCGATCAGGGTGTAGGGCTGCAGGTCGGTCAGCGCACTCTTCACCGAGGCGTCGTCGGGCAGCTTGTCGCGCAGCGCCAGGTAGTACTCCATCGCGTTGTCGCCGGCCGGCGCGTACATGCGGTTCTCGCGCAGCGCGGTGCTGGCCGAATCGCGCAGCTGGTCGGTACCCATCGACTGCACCTTGGCGGCGGCCGCCGGTTCGGCGGGCGCAGCGGCCGGGGCCTTGGCGGGTGCGGCGGCGTCGGCCGGGGTGGGGGCGTCCTGGCCCGAACAGGCGGCCAGGGCGATGGCCAGCAGGGTGGGCGCGAGCAGGCGCGCTTTTCCGTGGAACGAGACGTACGACATCAATCTTCCCCTTGAATCGACTAACGCGAAGGTATGTTCGCCTGGAGCGTTGCAGGTGCGCGCGGCGTTTCCCGACGCCGCGCCGGCTCCGGTGCGAAGGCCGAATCTAGCATTGCCGCCCCCGGCTGCACGAGGCAGGGGGCATGGTAGGCACAAAAAGCGATGGCCGTCACATTGTGGCGGCGCATCGCCGGCGTCCCGGGGCAGGCTCTCAGTGGCCGTTCGGCCTGGCGTGCCCGTTCGACATCAGCTTGTCGGTCCAGGCGATGCCGATCGCCGACAGGATGAACACGCAGTGGATCAGGGTCTGCCACATCACCCCGGTGGAGGTGAACTTGGTGCAGGCGGTGCCGGCGGCCAGTTCCGGGCCGCACAGCGGCAGGCCCAGCTGGCCGGCCTCGATGAAGGTCTTGAGCAGGTGGATCGAGGAGATGCCGATGATCGCCATCGCCAGCTTTACCTTCAGCACCGAGGCGTTGACGTGGCTGAGCCACTCCGGCTGGTCCGGGTGGCCCTGCAGGCCCAGCCGCGAGACGAAGGTCTCGTAGCCGCCGACGATGACCATCACCAGCAGGTTGGAGATCATCACCACGTCGATCAGGCCGAGCACGATCAGCATGATCTGCTGCTCGCCCAGCGCGTCGGCGTCATGGATCAGGTGCCACAGCTCCTTGCCGAACAGGAACACGTAGACGCACTGCGCGACGATCAGGCCCAGGTACAGCGGCAGCTGCAGCCAGCGCGAGGCGAAGATCAGGGACGGGAGCGGGCTCAGGGGCTTGTGGTCGGACATGGGCGCGGCGGATCGCTGCGTTGCGGAGGTGCGGCAGATTAACGGCCACCCGTTGACCTGCCAAGCGTTACCGTAGCGGTCCCGACCACGGTTCCCCCACGGAGACGCATCCATGATCGACCTGCATTATTGGCCCACCCCCAACGGCCACAAGGTCACCCTGTTCCTCGAAGAGGCCGGGCTGGACTACCGGCTGCTGCCGGTCAACATCGGCAAGGGCGACCAGTTCCAGCCGGACTTCCTGGCCATCTCGCCCAACAACAAGATGCCGGCCATCGTCGACCACGCCCCGGCCGACGGCGGCGCGCCGCTGAGCGTATTCGAGTCCGGTGCAATCCTGCTGTACCTGGCCGAGAAGACCGGCCGCTTCATCCCCGCCGACCCGCGCGGCCGCGCGGCCACGCTGGAATGGCTGTTCTGGCAGATGGGCGGCCTCGGCCCGATGAGCGGGCAGATGGGCCATTTCAACGTGTACGCGCCCGAGCGCATCCCCTACGCCATCGAGCGCTACGACAGCGAGGTGCGGCGCCTGCACCGGGTGATGGACAAGCGCCTGTCCGAATCGGCGTATCTGGCCGGCGACGACTACGGCATCGCCGACATGGCCAGCTACCCGTGGATCGGCGCCTACGCCAAGCTGCCGGCCGATTTCGACGCCTTCCCGCACCTGCACCGCTGGCACCAGGTCATCGCCGAGCGCCCGGCCACGCAGCGCGCCTACGCGCTGGGCCCGACGGTCAACCCGGATGCGGGCAAGCCGCTGAGCGAGGAAGAGCGCAGGCACCTGTTCGGGCAGCGCTGAGCGGCTGCCTCGTGGCTGCGGGGCTCGCCCCGCAGGCATGCAGGCAAGATCGCGGGGAGGGCCGTGCACGGGGCAAGCCCCGTACCTACGTGGCCTTGCGCGCGTAGCGCCGCGCCACCATCGCGCATACGACCAGCTGCAGCTGGTGGTAGACCATGACCGGCAGCACGATCGCGCCGAGGCTGCCGCCGGCGAACAGCACCTTGGCGATCGGCACGCCGGTGGCCAGGCTCTTCTTGGAGCCGCAGAACACGATGGGGATCTCGTCCTCGCGGCCGAAGCCCAGCCGCCGCGCCAGCCAGGTGATGCCGGGCATGGCGATGGCCAGCAGCACCGCCGACACCAGCGCGACGGCCAGCAGCGAGCCGAGGGGCGTGTCGTGCCACAGGCCTTCGCTGACCGATTCGCCGAAGGCGCCGTAGACCACCAGCAGCACCGTGCCCTGGTCGGTGTGGCGCAGCAACGCGCGCTGCCGTTCCACCCAGCGCGCCAGCCACGGCCGCAGCAGGTGGCCGGCGACGAACGGCACCAGCAGTTGCAGCATGATCGCGCCGACCGCGTGCAGCGGGTCGGCCATGCCGCCCTGCGCGCCGGCCAGCACGCCCATCAGCAGCGGGGTCAGGAACACGCCGAGGATGCTCGACAGCGACGCGGCGCATACCGCCGCCGGCACGTTGCCGCCGGCCATCGAGGTGAAGGCGATGGACGACTGCACCGTGGACGGCAGCGCGCACAGGAACAGCACGCCCAGATAGAGCTCCGGGGTCAGCACGCGGCCGTCCAGCGGCTTGAACGCCAGCCCCAGCAGCGGGAACAGCACGAAGGTGCAGGCCAGGATCAACAGGTGCAACCGCCAGTGCAGCAGGCCGGCGACGACCGCCTCGCGCGGCAGCCGCGCGCCGTGCAGGAAGAACAGCGTGGCGATGGCCAGGTCGGTGAAGCGGTCCAGCCCGCGCGCGGCGGTGCCGGTCATCGGCAGCAGCGTGGCCAGCAGCACGGTGCCGAGCAGGGCGAGGGTGAAGTTGTCCGGCCGCAGGCGCGACCACCAGCGGGTCATCGGGGGAACGTCCTTCTCGGGTGGATTCAGGGCTTGGCCGGGTCTTCCAGCACCGCGCGCACGGCCGGTTCCAGCGAGGTCAGGCCGGCGGCGCGGCCGAGCTCCAGTGACTCCTCGGCCGAAGCGCCGTCCACGCGTGCATGCGCCAGCGCCAGCAGCGCGCCGACGCGGTTGCCCGAAGCGCAATGCAGCAACGTGGTGCCGGCATCCTGCTTGAGCAGGCGGTCCAGCGTGCGCGCATTGGTCTCGTTGATGTCGCCGGCGCCGCCGATGGGCAAGCGCACGTAGCGCAGGCCCAGCTTCTCGGCGGCGGCCTGTTCGTCGTAGCCGCGGTCTTCCTGCGGCGCGCGCAGGTCGATCACCGTGGTGACGCCGGCCGCGGCCGCCTCGTGCAGTTGCCGGGCGCTGGGCTGGCCGCCGGTGAGCAGGTGGGAGCGCGGTTGGTGCAGTTCGCTGGCGTGGCTACCGCCGGCAAGGGCGAGCGCCAGCAGGGCGATGCGGTGGATGTGCTTCATGACTGTCTCCTTTTGTTACGGTGCCGGCCGGGTGCGCGGTGTGCTTGTGTAGGAGCGACGCAAGTCGCGATGGAATGCCGGGTCGCGACTTGCGTTGCTCCTACAGGAGCGGGGGAGGGTCAGCGCATTGCCGCCAGCGCCTTCAGCAATTCGCGCAATTCGTATTTGTCGGTTTCGTCCAGGCCCTGCTGGCGTTGCTTGGCCTGCAATTCGCCCACGCGTTGCTGCAGCAGCTGCTTTTCCAGCTGGGCGATGGCGTCGTGCAGCTCCTGCGCCCAGCTGGCCTCGTCGCCGGGCAGGTCGAGGGCGGCGAGCTTGTGCAGCGCGGCCTGTTCCTCGCGGCCGTCGAAGTGCTGCAGCAGCGTGCCGGTGCTGATGTCCGGGCGCTGCTGCACGAGGTCCAGCAGCTCCAGCAGCAGTTCGATGCCGGTCAGGCGCAGGCCGGCGACGGCATGGTGGCCTTCGAGGCTGGCGGCCAGCGAGGGTTGTTGCAGCAGCAGGGCGATGGCCGCGCGCACCAGGCTGCGCTTCTGCACCGGGGCGGTAGGCGCGCGCCGTACCGGCGCCGGCGCCATGCCGGCGGGTGCGCGGCCGACGCCGGTCAGGCGTTGCAGCTCCTGCTTCATCAGGTCGCCGAAGGCGCCATCGGGAATCTGCGCCAGCATCGGCCGGGCGCGCTCGGCCAGCCGCGCCTTGCCGTCGAGCGTGGCGAGGTTGATCTCGCGGGTGAGCTCGTCGAAAAAGAACTGCGACAGCGGCGTGGCCTGCTTCAAGCGCGTGTCGAAGGCCTCGGCGCCTTCCTTGCGCACGATGGTGTCCGGGTCTTCGCCGTCGGGCAGGAACAGGAAGAACGCCTGCCGCCCATCCTTCATCCGCGGCAGCACCGATTCCAGCGCGCGCCAGCCGGCCTTGCGCCCGGCGTTGTCGCCATCGAAGCAGAAATACACGTCCGGCGCATTGCGGAACAGCAGCTCGGCATGGTCCGGGGTGGTCGCCGTGCCCAGCGTCGCCACCGCCTGGGTGACGCCGAACTGGAACAGGCTGACCACGTCCATGTAGCCCTCGACCACGATCAGCCGCTCGATCTTCTGGTTGGCCTGGCGCACCTGCCACAGGCCGTACAGCTCGCGGCCCTTGTGGAACAGCGCGGTTTCCGGCGAGTTGAGGTATTTGGGGCCGTCGTCCTTCTGCATGACCCGGCCGCCGAAGGCGATCACGCGGCCGCGGCGGTCGAAGATCGGGAACATCACCCGGTCGCGGAACTTGTCGTAGACGTGGCCGCGGTCGTTCTTGGAGAACAGGCCGGCGCGGTCGAGCAGCTTCATGCGCCGCTCGTCCTTGCCCAGTGCGTCCTTCAATGCGCTGTAGCCGTCCGGCGCGTAGCCGATGGAAAAGCGCGCGCGGGTGTCGGCATCGACGCCGCGGCCGTCGAGGTAGGCGCGGGCCTTGTCGCTGCCTTCCAGGTGTTTCTGGAAGAAGCGGCTGGCCGCGTCCAGCGCGGTGTAGAGGTCGCGGCTGTCGTCCTGCTGTTGCTGGCTGCGCGGGTTGGTTTCGCGCGGCACTTCCATGCCGGCGCGCTTGGCCAGTTCCTCGACCGCATCGAGGAACTCGAGGCGGTCGTAGTTCATCAGGAAGCTGATCGCGGTGCCGTGCGCGCCGCAGCCGAAGCAGTGGTAGAACTGCTTGGTCGGCGATACCGTGAAGCTGGCCGAGCGCTCGTCGTGGAACGGGCAGCGCGCGGCATATTCCTTGCCCTGGCGCTTGAGCGGCACGCGCGAGCCGACCACTTCGACGATGTCGGAGCGGGCGAGCAGGTCGTCGATGAATGCGTCGGGGATGCGGGCCATGACAGGCGCATAGGATGCCATGCGCGCGCTGCCCATGTAGGAGCGACGCGAGTCGCGACCGGGAACTTTCGCGGGAACCCGGTCGCGACTCGCGTCGCTCCTGCACGCTTCTATGATCGGGCGCGCTCGTCGATGACCGCGGTGACCAGCGCACCGCTGAAGAACACCACGCTGGCGTAGTAGACCCACACCAGCATCAGCACCAGCGTGCCCATCGAGCCGTAGGCGCTGCCGGGCGCGGCATTGGCCAGGTACAGACCGATGCCATAGCGGCCCAGGGTGAACAGCAGCGCGGTGATGGCGCCGCCGCCCAGTGCCTGGCGCCATGCCACCGGGCGGTCGGGCAGGTAGTGGTAGAGGAAGGCGAAGCCCAGCACGTACAGCAGCAGCGTACTCAGGTAGCCCACCGCCGGCAGCAGCGAGGGCAGGTGCGCGAACACCACCTGCAGCGCGGTGGTGGCGACCATCGACACGATCAGCAGGAAGCCCAGCGCCAGCACCACGCCGGCCGAGAAGATGCGTTTCTTCAGCCAGCCCAGCGCGCCGTCGAAGCGCTGTTCGTCCGAGCGGAAGATGCGGTTCAGCGCCGCCTGCAGCTGCGCGAACACCACGGTGGCGCCGACGAACAGCAGCAACAGGCTCCACGCCCCGGCCAGCGAGCCCAGGTCCGGCCGCGCGCTGGCGTTGGCGATCACCGTGCGCGCCACCTCGGCCACGCTGCTGCCGGCCAGGCCGGCGATCTGCTCGACCAGCGCCTGCTGTGCCGGCGGATACAGCGAGGCGGTCAGCCACAGCAGCAGCATCAGCAGCGGCGCCAGCGACAGCAGGGTGTAGAACGCCAGCGAGGCCGACTGGGTCATCACGTCGGCTTCGACGAAACGCTGCAGCAGCGCCGCCGGCAAGCTGCGTTGCAGCCGCTCCAGCCGTTGTTTCAGGGTGTCTGGGAGGGAAGGGGGCATGCGCGGGAGGGTAAGCGCGCACCCGTGGCGGCACAGCCTGCGACGCGGGTGCGCGGTGGCGTTGCCGGCCGCGAAGGATGTAACCGACGCAGCGGTAAAGGGGAGTGAAGCCGGTCGTGTTATGGAGCCATCCAAGCGAGGCCGGCCGTAGGTGCGGGGCTTGCCCCGCACGGAGTTTCCCCGGGAAAGCCCCTGTGCCGGGCAAGCCCGGCACCTACGCATTTGCGCGGGGCATCGGTTCCGCATCCACCTACCGGCGGCAGCGAATCAGCCGGCCAGCGCCTGCTTGACCAGCTTCGACACCAGCCCCATGTCGGCCTGCCCGGCCAGCTGCGGCTTGAGCACGCCCATCAGCTTGCCCATGTCGGCGGCGCTGGCGGCGCCGGTCCGGGCGATGGCGGCGTTGATCGCGGCGAGGATCTCGGCTTCGCCCATCTTGGCCGGCAGGTAGCGCTCGATCACCCCGATCTCCTCGCGCTCGACCTTGGCCAGGTCCTCGCGGTTGGCGGCCTCGTACTGGTTCACCGAGTCCTTGCGCTGCTTGACCATCTTGTCCAGCACGGTGATGACCGCGGCATCGTCCAGCTCGATGCGCTCGTCCACTTCCCTTTGCTTGATCGCCGCGTTGATCAGGCGGATCACGCCGAGGGAGTGCTTGTCGCCGCCCTTCATGGCGGCCTTCATGTCGTCGGTCAGTTGCTGTTTCAGGCTCATGGATCACCTCTTGCGGGATCGGGAATGTGGGGGTCGTGGGTGGAACCCGGGAACGCAAAAAGCCGGCTACGCTCGCGCGTGCCGGCTCCTGCTCCGGTACGGAAGGCCGGGGCCTCCGTCCGGGAGTTGCGTCCGATCAGTACAGGCGCTGACGCTTGGTGACGTCGCGCGAGGAACGGCGCAGCTGGCGCTTCACGGCAGCTGCGGCCTTGCGCTTGCGTTCCTGGGTCGGCTTTTCGTAGAACTCGCGCTTGCGGGTCTCGGCCAGCACGCCGGCCTTTTCGCAGGTGCGCTTGAAGCGGCGGAGCGCAAACTCGAAAGGTTCGTTCTCGCGGACTTTGACGCTGGGCATGGAATCTCCGGGACACAGTGATACCGGGTCACGCCCGGCGAGCCGCGCATTATAGCCGCTTCGCCGGGGCGTGCAAGTGGGGCGGGTAGGCGGGGCCGGGCAACGGGTCCACAATGGCGGCATGAAAGTCCTCGGCATCGAATCCTCCTGCGACGAAACCGGCGTGGCGGTCTACGACACCGCGCTGCCCGGCGCGGCCGCGCTGCGCGCCCATGCGGTCTACAGCCAGATCGCGCTGCACGCCGAATACGGCGGGGTGGTACCGGAGCTGGCCAGCCGCGACCACGTGCGCAAGACCCTGCCGCTGATCCGGCAGACCCTGGACGAGGCCGGCATCGCCGTGTCCGAGATCGATGGGGTGGCCTATACCGCCGGGCCGGGGCTGGTCGGCGCGCTGCTGGTCGGCGCCGGGGTCGCGCGTTCGCTGGCGTGGGCGCTGGACGTGCCGGCCATCGGCGTGCACCACATGGAGGGCCACCTGCTGGCGCCATTGATGGAGGACGACCCGCCGGCGCCGCCGTTCGTGGCGCTGCTGGTTTCCGGCGGCCATACCCAGCTGGTGGCGGTGGACGCGATCGGCAGCTATCGCCTGCTCGGCGAGACGCTGGACGACGCCGCCGGCGAGGCCTTCGACAAGACCGCCAAGCTGATGGGGCTGCCGTACCCGGGCGGCCCGCAGCTGGCCAGACTGGCTGAAACCGGCACGCCGGGGCGGTACAAGTTCGCGCGGCCGATGACCGACCGGCCGGGGCTGGATTTCAGTTTCTCCGGGCTGAAGACGCAGGTGCTGCTGGCCTGGCGCGACAGCGACCAGGGCGAGCAGACCCGCGCCGACATCGCCCGCGGCTTCGAGGACGCGGTGGTGGATACGCTGGCGATCAAGTGCGAACGCGCGCTGGACGAAGCCGGCTGCGACGTGCTGGTGGTGGCCGGTGGCGTCGGCGCCAACAAGCGCCTGCGCGCGAAACTGCAGGACGCCGCGCAGCGCCGCGGCGGCCGCGTCTGCTTCCCGCGCCCGTCGCTGTGCACCGACAACGGCGCGATGATCGCCTTCGCCGGCGCGCTGCGCCTGCAGGCCGGCCAGCACAGCGCGGCGGAAGTGAAAGTGGTGCCGCGCTGGGACATGGCGACGCTGCCGCCGTTGGCGGCAGGGAGCGGGGAACAGGGAACGGGGAATGCCTGATCGCGGCGGGCCGATGGCGTGTCCGATCGCGATGTGCGTCGCTCGACCCCATGTCTTGGCGCTTCGTCGCCGGATTCCGGGCCTGCGCTTCCCTTAACGCGCCAGCACGTAACATCCCCGGTTCCCCAATCCCGCATCCCCGCTTCACACATGGACAAGGTATTCATCGAAGGGCTGGAAATCGACGCCCTGATCGGCATCTACGACTGGGAGCGGCGCATCCGCCAGGTACTGGTGTTCGATCTGGAAATGGGCTTCGACAACCGCAGGCCCGCCGCCAGCGACGACATCGCCGACACGCTCAACTACAAGGCGGTCAGCAAGCGCTTGATGGAATACGTGCGCGGCTCGGACTTCGGGTTGGTGGAAACGCTGGCCGAGCGCTGCGCGCAGATCGTGCTCGACGAGTTCGAGGTGCAGTGGCTGCGGCTGAAACTGAGCAAGCCCGGTGCGGTGCGCGGCGCGCGCGCGGTGGGCGTGGTGATCGAGCGTGCTCGATCACCGGGAAACTGAGATACGGGAGCGATTGATGTTGGAAAAGATGGTGCAGTGGCCGTGGTTGCAACAGGCGCAGCAGGCGCTGGAAGCCCACCCGGGCGCGTATTCGGTCGTGGTGTTGGCGTTGCTGCTGCTGGCCGCATGGCTGGCCAACTACGTGACCAGGCGGATCCTGCTGCGCGGGCTCAAGCGCATGCTGCGGATGCTGCCGGCCGAGCAGGGCGGCGGCAGGCGCGACCTGAAGGTGATCCCGCGGCTGGCCAACGTGGTGCCCGCGGTGGTGATCGCCGCCGGCATCGTGCTGGTGCCGGGGCTGCCGCCGGGGCTGGTGCATTTCATCGCCGGTGCTTGCCAGGCATGGGTGGTGCTGACCGTGGCACTGGCGGCAAGCCATGCGCTGGACCTGTTCAACGCGATCTACGAGCGCCGCCCGGACGCGCGCGACAAGCCGATCAAGGGCTACCTGCAGGTGGTCAAGATCGTGGTGTTCGTGCTGGCCGGCCTGTCGATCGTGGCCACGCTGGCCGGGGTCAAGCTGCTGCACCTGCTGACCGGGCTGGGCGCGGCCACCGCGGTGCTGATGCTGATCTTCCAGGACACCATCCTCTCGCTGGTGGCCAGCGTGCAGATCAGCGGCGACGGCCGCGTGCGCATCGGCGACTGGATCGAGATGCCCAGCCAGAACGCCGACGGCGACGTGATCGACATCGCCCTGCACACGATCACCGTGCAGAACTGGGACAAGACCATCACCACCTTCCCGACCCGGAAGCTGGTCACCGAGTCGTTCAAGAACTGGCGCGGCATGCAGGAGTCGGGCGGGCGCCGGATCAAGCGGCCGCTGCTGCTGGACCAGCACAGCGTGGGCTTCCTCGACGACGCCGCGTTGGCGCGGCTGGAGCGCTTCGGCCTGCTCGACGACTACCTGGCCGGCAAGCGCGAGGAACTGGCGCAATGGAATGCGCAGGTCGCGCAGGCGCACCCGGAGGAGGTCAACGCACGGCGGATGACCAACCTCGGCACCTTCCGCGCCTACGTCGAGCGCTATCTGCGCAGCCACCCCGGCATCAACCAGGGCATGACCCTGATGGTGCGGCAGCTGGCACCGACGTCGCAGGGCCTGCCGCTGGAGCTGTACTGCTTCACCGCCTCGGTCGCGTGGGTGCAGTACGAGGCGGTGCAGGCGGACGTGTTCGACCACCTGCTGGCGATCCTGCCGGAGTTCGGCCTGCGCGTGTTCCAGCAATCCAGCGATGCGATGCTGATGGCGCTGCGGGAACGGGCGGCGGCGCTAGAATCCGCGGCCTGAAAGCGTTTTCCCCACAAGGACTGCCGGTGGCTGCCGACCGCATCGAAACCCTGCTCGCGCGCATGACCCTGGAGGAAAAGGTCGGCCAGCTGGGCGTGTTCGCCGACATGGTCCGCCCGTTCGCGCCCGACGTGAACCCTGAGTCCAACGTCCGCAACGCCGGACAGGTGCTGGAACAGGTGCGCGCCGGCCGCGTGGGCTGCCTGTTCAACGGCGTCGGCGCGGCGCAGGGCCGCGAGATCCAGCGGGTGGCGGTGGAGGAAAGCCGGCTCGGCATCCCGGTGGCGCTGGCCGCCGACGTGATCCACGGCATGCGCACGGTGTTCCCGATCCCGCTGGGCGAGGCGGCCAGCTTCGAACCTGAGCTGGCCCGGCGCACCGCCCGCGCCACCGCCATCGAGGCCACCGCCGCCGGCCTCCACTGGACCTACGCGCCGGCGGTGGACGTCGCCCGCGACCAGCGCTGGGGCCGTGGCGCCGAGGGCGCCGGCGAGGACGTGCTGCTGGGCTGCGTGTTCGCCGCCGCGCGCGTGCGCGGCTTCCAGGGCGAGGACCTGCGCGCGGCCGATTCGCTGCTGGCCACGCCCAAGCATTTCGCCGCCTATGGCGCGGTCGCCGCCGGCATGGAATACGCACAGGTGGACATCGCGCCGCAGACCCTGCACGACGTGCACCTGCCGCCGTTCAAGGCGGCGTTGGCGGCCGGCGCGCGCGCGCTGATGAGCGCGTTCAACGACATCAACGGCGTGCCGGCCAGCGCCAACCGCTGGCTGCTGACCGACCTGCTGCGCGGGCAATGGGGCTTCGACGGCGTGGTGGTGTCCGACTACACCGCCGACATGGAGCTGATCGCGCACGGCTATGCCGCCGACGAACGCGATGCCACCTGCAAGGCGTTCGGCGCCGGGCTCGACCTGAGCATGCAGAGCGGCTTCTATGCCGCGCACCTGCCGGCGCTGGTCGAAAGCGGGCAGGTGCCGATGGCGCTGCTGGACGCATCGGTGCGCCGCATCCTGCGCCTGAAGGAAGCCATCGGCCTGTTCGACGACCCCTACCGCTCGCTGGATCCGGCGCGCGAGGCCGACGATTCGCACATCGCCGCGCACGACGCGCTGGCGCGCGATGCGGCACGGCGCTCGATCGTGCTGCTGAAGAACGACGACGCACTGCTGCCGCTGCGCAAGGCCGGGCAGAGGATCGCGCTGATCGGCCCGTTCGCGCAGGACCGCGACAACATCGAGGGCTGCTGGACCCTGTTCGGCGACAAGTCGCGCTACGTCACCCTGGAAGCCGGCGTGCGTGCGGCGCTGGACGACGCTGCGCTGCTGGAGGTGGTGCCCGGCTGCGCGCTGGAGGAACCACTGGACGGCGGCATCGACGCGGCCGTGGCCGCCGCGCGCCGCGCCGACGTGGCGGTGCTGGCGCTGGGCGAACCGCAGCGCTACAGCGGCGAGGCGCAGTCGCGGGTGGAGATCACCCTGCCGCCGGCGCAGCAGGCGCTGGCCGAGGCGGTGGCCGCCACCGGCACCCCGGTCGTGGTGCTGCTGCGCAACGGCCGCGCGCTGGCGCTGCACGGCGCGGTGCGCGATGCGCAGGCCATCGCGGTGACGTGGTACCTCGGCACCCAGACCGGCCACGCCGTGGCCGACGTGCTGTTCGGTGACTACAACCCGTCCGCGCGCCTGCCGGTGAGCTTCCCGCGGCACTCCGGGCAGCAGCCGTATTTCTACAACCACCCGCGCAGCGGGCGCCCGGAACTGCCGGGGGTCACCGAGTTCAAGGCCCGCTGGCGCGAGGTTCCCAACGCGCCGCTGTACGCCTTCGGCCATGGCCTGGGCTACGCCAGCTTCGACTATGGCGTCCCGCGGCTGGGCACGCAGCGGCTGGGGTGGGACGACGAACTGGTCGTCTCCACCACCGTCACCAATACCGGCGCGGTGGCCGGCGAGGAAGTGGTACAGCTGTACGTGCACGACCGCGTCGCCAGCCGCGTGCGCCCGGTGCGCGAGCTCAAGGCCTTCGCCAAGGTCGCGCTGGCGCCGGGCGAAGCGAAGGACGTGGTGTTCCGGCTCGACCGGCAGCAGCTGGCCTTCACCGGCGTCGATGGCGTGTTCGCCGCCGAGCCGGGCCTGTTCGACCTGTGGGTGTGCGCCTCGTCGGCCAGCGGCGAGCCGGTGCAGTTCGAGCTGCTGCCGCCCGCCGACGTTTGACCGGGCGTGCCCGGTCAAGCGACGCGGGGGCTCGTACGTAGCTGCGGGGCTTGCCCCGCAGGAGGCTTTGGCGGGAAAGCCCCGTGCCGGGCAAGCCCGGCACCTACGGCGTGCGGCCTTGTACGTAGCTGCGGGGCTTGCCCCGCAGGAAGCTTCGGCAGGAAAGCCCGTGCCGGGCGCACCCGGCATCCACGGGTGACAGTTGACACCTTGAAGCGGCGGCCGGCCGTGCGATGCTCGCCGGGCCCAACGGAGAGCCGCCATGCCCGCACCGCTGCCCGTCTACATGCCCTGGTTGATGACCGCCGGCTTCGGCTGGCTGTACTACCGCCGCATCCGCCGCCATTTCGGCTGGCAGCCGTGGCGGCCACGCCGCACGCTCGTGCGCATCGTGCTGCTGGCGGTGGTGGTGGCATTGCTGGGGCTGGCCGCGCTGTACCTGCCGCACGTGGCGCCGGGCATGCTGGCCGGTGCGGTGGCAGGTACCGGGCTGGGCGTGTTCGCGTTGCGCCACACCCGCTTCGGCGCGCGTGACGGCCAGCCGGGCTATACGCCCAATCCGTGGATCGGCGGCGCCCTGTCGCTGCTGCTGGTCGCGCGGCTGGCATGGCGCTGGTACGACGGTGCGTTCAGCCAGGGCATGGCCTCGGGCGCGGGCAATGCCAGCCCGCTGACCATGAGCCTGGCCGCCGCGCTGGTCTGCTATGGGCTGGTGCAGGCCATCGGCCTGAGCCTGCGCATGCGCCGGGGGGATGGCGAGGGCGGCTGATGTCCGGTCGTCGGGTACCCGGCGGACCATGTCGAACAGCAATACCGCCGGGGACGTAGCCCCGGCCGACGAGGCTGCGCCGGTAGGTCGGGGCTACGCCCCCGACGCGCCATCGATCGAATGCCCGCCTCGCGTCACTGCGCTGGCTGCGGCCTGCGGTCGTCATGGCCCAGCAGCCGCGCCGGCAGCATCAGCAGGGCGCGCAGGAAGGCGAACAGCGCCGAGAAGGTGATGCCGACCAGCCGGAACGGCAGCGACAGCAGCCATGCCAGCGGCCACAGCACCAGCGCGAGCAGCGCCAGCGGCCAGCACAACACCCACAGCAGGCACCACAGCAGCAGGACGGTCAGGGCTTTCATGGTCGTGCTCGCGTCGCTCGGCGCTGCACATGCAGCGGCTGCCACGATGGAAGCCTTCGCCGCCGCCGGCAAGCGCGATGCGACGAAACCGGGAATGCGGCGACGAAATGCGCCTTTCCCGCCTTCAACCGGGCAGGTACGCGCGGGTGAGGGCAGCATCGGCGTCGATGCCGGCGGGCAGGGCGCCGTAGGTGGCCGCGCGCGCGTCGCCGAGGCGGGCGCCGCACCAGGCGCCCGCCAGCGGGTGGCCGCCGCGCAGCAGGGCCGCGCCCTGCAACAGCAGCGCCAGCCGTTCGACGAGGGCGCGCGCGCCGGCTTCGTCCGCGCCGGCTTCCAGCAGCGCCATGCCGGCGTGCAGTGCCGCGTCGAACCGTGCGTCGATGCCCGCCGCCGCCTGCAGTTCATGGCGCAGCGCCACTCCGGTCGCGGGCTCTCGCGCCAGCGCGCGCAGCACGTCCAGGCACTGGATGTTGCCGCAGCCTTCCCAGATCGAATTGAGCGGCGCCTGCCGGTACAGGCGCGGCAGCAGCGTGTCCTCGATGTAGCCGATGCCGCCCAGGCACTCCTGCGCCTCGTTGACCAGGCCCGGCGCGCGCTTGCAGATCCAGTACTTGCCGATGGCGGTGGCGATCCGCGCCAGCGCCGCCTCGTGCGGGTCGTGTGGCGCACGGTCGACCGCGCCGGCCACGCGCAGCGCCAGCGCGGTGGCCGCTTCCGACTCCAATGCAAGATCGGCCAGCACGCTGCGCATCAGCGGCTGCCCGAGCAGCGGCTTGCCGAATGCGCTGCGGTGGCGGGCGTGGTGCAGCGCCTGCCGCAGCGCCATCCGCATCAGCCCGGCCGAGCCCAGCATGCAGTCCAGCCGGGTGAGCATCACCATCTCCAGGATGGTGGCCACGCCGCGCCCTTCGGCACCGACGCGGTACGCCCAGGCGTTCTCGAACTCGACCTCGCTGGAGGCGTTGGACCAGTCGCCCAGCTTGTCCTTCAGCCGCATCAGGCGCAGCGCGTTCTTCGCCCCGTCCGGCTGCCAGCGCGGCAGCAGGAAGCAGCTCAGGCCGCCGGGCGCCTGCGCCAGCACCAGGAAGGCGTCGGACATCGGCGCGGAGAAGAACCACTTGTGCCCGACCAGCAGGTACTCGCCCTCCGCCGCCAGCGGCATGGCGCGGGTGGTGTTGGCGCGAACGTCGCTGCCGCCCTGCTTCTCGGTCATGCCCATGCCGAGGGTGGCGCCGCGCTTGTGCGCCAGCGGCAGGTCGCGGCCGTCGTAGTCGAACGCGCAGGCCTTGTCCGCCCATTCGCGCAGCGCCGGCGCCTGCCGCAGCACCGGCACCGCGGCGTGGGTCATGGTCAGCGGGCAGCTGCTGCCGGGCTCGGCCTGGTAGTGCAGGTAGCTCAGCGCGGCGCGTGCCACGTGCGCGCCCGGCTGTGGCTGCGCCCATGACAGCGCGGCCACGCCGTGCGCGATCGCCTTGCCCATCACGTCGTGCCAGGCGGCGTTGAACTCGACCCGGTCCAGGCGCCGGCCGTAGGCGTCGTGGGTCTTCAGGCGCGGGCGGTCGCGGTGCGCGTCGTCGGCCAGGTGCAGCAGTTCGCCGCCGGCCAGCGCGCCGTAACCGGCAAGGCGCGCGGCGAACGCATCGCCGCCCTCGCGCGCCACCGCTTCGCGCAGGCCGGCGTCGTCCTTCCACAGGTCGAACGGCCCGGGCGGTGGCGGCTGGTTGTGGACGTCGTGGGTCGCGAACGTGGCCTGTTTCATCGTGGCTTTCCCGGTAAATGCGCGTACGGGGCAAGCCCCGTACCTACGGGCGCGGCGTCAACTTCAGCAGCCGTGCCTTGCTGCCGTCCTCCAGCAGCCACAGCGCGCCGTCCGGGCCCTGCGCCACCGCGCGGATGCGCTGGCCCATGTCGAAGCGCTCGGCCTCGCGCGCGTCGTCGCCGTCGAAGGCCACGCGCACCAGCGATTGCGACGACAGCCCGCCGATGAAGGCGCTGCCGCGCCACTGCGGGAACAGCGCGCCGTCGTAGATGACCAGGCTGGACGGGGAGATCACCGGGGTCCAGCTGACCTTGGGCGCGACGAACTCCGGGCGGGTGTCGTGGTCGGGGATGTCGCGGCCGTCGTAGTGGTCGCCGTTGGAGACCAGCGGGTAGCCGTAGTTGCCGCCGCGCTGGATCAGGTTCAGCTCGTCGCCGCCCTTCGGCCCCATCTCGTCGGCCCACAGCCGGCCCTGCGCGTCGAAGGCCATGCCGAGGATGTTGCGGTGGCCCAGCGACCACACCTGGTCGGCCGGCGAACCCTGCGCGGCGAACGGGTTGTCGGCCGGCACGCTGCCGTCGTCGTTGAGGCGGATGATCTTGCCGAGGTTGGTCTTCATGTCCTGCGCCGGGTCGAACTTCTGCCGTTCGCTGGAGCTGATCCACAGCTTGCCGTCGGCGCCGAACAGCAGGCGGTGGCCGTAATGGCCGTTGCCGGACACCTTCGGCGTCTGCCGCCAGATCACCTGCGCATCCACCAGCTTGCCGCCGCCGTCGGCATCGAGTTGCAGCTTCGCGCGCGCCACCGCCGCGCCGCGGGTATCGCCCTCGCCTTCCTCGGCATGGCTGTAATAGACCAGCCCGTTGTCGGCGAAATGCGGATGCAGGGCCACGTCGCCGAAGCCGCCCTGGCCGCCGTAGGCGACCTGCGGCACGCCGGCGATTTCGGCGCGCTTGCCGCTGGCCGGGTCGAAGTGGACCAGCTTGCCGGCCTTTTCGGTGACCAGCAGGCTGCCGTCGGGCAGGAAGGCCATCGCCCACGGTTCGTCGAAGCGTGCGACCTCGGTGGTGGTGAAGGGTTGTTGCGCGGGCTTGAGCGCGGCCTCGGCGGCCGGGTCGGCGGCGCAGGCGGCGGTGAACAGGGCGGGCACGAGGCCAAGGGCCAGGCCAAGCAGCATGGAACGGGGCATGGTGTTCTCCCGGGAGTGGGTGGAAGGCGGTGCGCGTCGCCGCCGCCACACCATACACGCGCGGTGTGGCGGCGTGCTCACGGCACGGTGATGCTCAGCCGTCGACTGGTGCGTCGTCCGCCTGCGGCCCGCTGTGCCGGGCGACGATCGACGTCGCGGTCATGTCGCCGGTGGTGTTGCCGATGGTGCAGAACACGTCGGGGATGGTGTCCACCGCCAGCAGTACGCCCAGCGGTTCGATCGGCAGGCCCATGCTCTGGGTGATCGGCATGTTGTTGGTCATGAAGTTGGCTTGGCCGGGCAGGCCGGTGGAGCCCATGCTGATCGCCGCGGCCAGCAGCACCGCCACCGCGTACTGCGAGAACGTGATGTCGATGCCGTACAGCCAGGCGATGAAGCTGGCCACGGCGATGTACTGCGCCGGGCTGGTGATGCGGAACAGCGACACCGCCATCGGCAGCACCAGCGCGGTCAGCGCCGCCGGGTAGCCGAGGCGGTTGCGGGCGCTGTCGATCATCGCCGGCAGCGAGGCCAGCGAGGACTGCGTGCTGCCGGCGATCACCTGCACCGGCACCAGCGCGGCGGCGAAGCGGCGCAGACCCTCGTGCGCGGCGAGCAGGGCCACCAGGTACAGCAGCAGGGTGATCAGGACATAGATCACGCACATCAGCACGATGTACCAGCCGAGCACGCCGAGCACGCTCATGCCGACCTCGGCGCAGACCACCAGCACCAGCGCGAACACGCCCAGTGGCGCGGCCCACAGCACCCAGCGCACGATGGTGATCATGGTGTCGCCGACGATGCGGACGATGTCCAGCACGCGCTCGCGGCGCGCGGCGTCCTGCCGGCTCAGGGCGAAGCCGAAGAACATCGCGAACACCACCAGCGGCAGCATCGCGTTGGCCGAGGCCACCGCCAGCACGTTGCTGGGGATCAGCGAGGCGATCCACTGCCCGGCGCTGGCCGGCGCGGACTGCGTTTCCGGCGCGTGCAGGGCCTCGCGGAAGGCCAGCAGGGTGGCGCTGTCGTGCGGCACCAGCCCCAGCAGCGCCGGGGTGGCCACCGCGGAGAACGCCGCCGCGGCCACCAGCAGCACGATGAACACGGCGATCGCGTTGCGCGCCATGCGCCCGGACGCGGCGGCGTTGCTGGCGGTGTTGACGCCGACGATGACCAGCGCGGTGACCAGCGGCACCACGGTCATCTGCAGGGCATTGAGCCAGAGCCGGCCGATGGGCCGGGCGACGTCGGCCACCTGCAGCGCCAGCGCCTTGTCGGTGCTGGTCAGGGCGAGGCCGACCACGGCGCCGGCCAGCAACGAGAGCAGCACCTTGAGCGGTGCGGAGAGGCGGAAGCGACGGGCGGGTGTGGTCATGGGCGGGGAGGGGTGTTGCAGGAGCGACGCCAGTCGCGGCCTTGGGTTGTCGGGGGCAGCCGTAGGTCGGGGTTACACCCCCGACGCCGGCACCTTCATGTCTCGTGCGTCGGGGGTGTAACCCCGACCTGCCTTTGGTTGGGGGCTTTGCGCGGGCAGGCCCCAGCTTTCGCGCAGGCGCTCGTACTCGGCTTCCGGCAGCAGCACGAACAGCGGGTGCGCGGCCGGGGCGAGCCAGCCGAGCAGGGCGGCCATGTGCCCGGGCTCCATCGCGGTGCAGCCGGCGGTGGGCTCGCCGGGCTGGCGCCACAGGTGGGCGAAGATGCAGCTGCCGCGGCCGGGCTCGGCGCGCGGGTTGTGTTCGATCACGAAGCCCTCGCGGTAGCGGCGGTCGCCGTCGTCGTGCAGGTCCAGCCGCATCGGTTCGCTGGAACCTTCCACCGCGTCGGCGCCGACCGTCTCGGCATCGACGATGCGGTTGTAGAACGGCGAGTCGGGCACGTCCATGCAGTAGTTGCTCGCCAGCATCGGCCGGTACGGCATGCCGCTGTCGATGCGCGGCGCATAGCCGAACGCCTCGCCGATGGCGAACACGCCGGCCGGGCTGCGGCCGTCGCCTTCCTGCTTCTGCCGGCCGTCGGCCTGCGCCGGGTGCAGGCCGATGCCCCAGGCGCTGCCGTTGCGGCCCAGCGCCACGTCGAACGCGGCGCCGTGGGCCTGCCAGCCGTGCTCGGTGCGTTCATAGGCCTGCAGGCGGCCGGCCGGGGCGTCCCAGGACGGCGTGGTCACCACCACCAGCTGCGTGGCGTCGTGGACGGGCGTGGTGGCGATGGCCACCGGCGCGAGCAGGGCCAGCAGCGGCAGCAGCCGGCGGGCGGCGGAATGGAACGGGAAGGGCATGGCGGTGGCTCCGGTCATCAGGTGTCGATCATCTGCTGGATGCGTTCCTGGTTCTGCGCGAGCTGGCGCTGGCGGTCCGGGTTGGCGTGGCACAGCAGCACGAACACGAAGTCGAGCAGGTATTGCAGCGAGCAGCGGTACAGCAGCTGCGCCACCGGCGGCTGCGGGTCGTGGGCGCAG
The DNA here is from genome assembly GCF_022359915.1 of Stenotrophomonas sp. NLF4-10. NCBI lineage: Bacteria > Pseudomonadati > Pseudomonadota > Gammaproteobacteria > Lysobacterales > Lysobacteraceae > Stenotrophomonas > Stenotrophomonas sp. NLF4-10. The sequence continues at coordinate 50,796 of NZ_JAKSEE010000003.1, read as the reverse complement.
ATCGCCAGCGAGGCGTCGGCGTGGGCGCGCAGCGGGTTGGCGGTGTGGCGGGTGATCGACACCACCTTGCCGCCGGTCTCCTGGAACTGGCGCGAGAGCTGCCACAGCTGCGGCAGCTTGCCGAACTCGGAGAACACCAGCAGCACGTCGCCGGGGCGCGCCGCGGACAGGTTGGCGGTCATCAGGATGGGGTCGGCGTGCTGCACGGTGAGGATACCCAGCAGCGCCAGGCGCATGGCGAACTCGCGCGCGTACAGGCCGTCGTCGCCGAGGCCGTAGACGAACACCTTGGGGGCGGCGTCGATCAGCGCGATCACCGCTTCCACTTCTTCCTGCGGGTTGGCGACGCGGGTTTCCTCTTCGGCGGCGGTCTTGGCGCGGCGCAGGGTGTCGGCCAGGTGCTGGTAGCCGCTGGGGGCCGCTTCGGGCGGCCATTCGGTGACGCCGCCGTTGCCGTTGCCGTTGCCGGCCAGGGCGACGGCGGCGCCGACGGAGTACTTGAGGTCGGGGTAGCCCCTGAAGCCGAGCTTCTGGCTGAACTTGACCACGCTGGACTGGCTGATGCCCAGGGCGTTGGCCAGTTGCTGGGAGGAGTAGTCGCGCAGCAGGTGGGCGTTGTCGAGGATGAAGTCGGCGATGCGGCGTTCGATCGCCGACATCTGGTCACGCTCGGAGCGGATTTTCACCAGTGGGGGCATGGGCGGGGCGTCGGCTGCGAAGGGGTGACTCTAAAAGGATTTGCGGGGCTTTTCTCCCTCCCTTGCGCGCAGCGCAGGGCCGGGGAGGGGGGCTGTTGCTGTTGCAGTTGCTCCTGCTCCTGCTTTTGACTTTCCGGGTTCCCTTCCGTAGCGACGGAGCCGACGGACAAGACCCCGCAGGGGCGGCGTGCATGGATGCACGTCGTTTTTCGACACGACATGGATGTCGTGTCGAAAAATCCCGGCGGCGGAGTGGACCCGCGGCACATAGTGCCGTGGGCGCGGAGGCAGGGCGTGCTTTCTTTTGGCTACCTTTTCTTTGCACGAGCAAAGAAAAGTAGCTCGCTCCCCGACAGGGGAGCGAAAGCCTTTGCTCCTGCTTCCCTTCATTGCCTCGCCTTCCCTTTCCCAAGGAACTTGATTCCCCCCCTCGGGAAGGGGGCAATAGCCAAGGCATGAAAGCAAAGCTTTCACTCCTGCTTCGCAGGAGCGAGTCACTTTTCTTTGCTTGTGCAAAGAAAAGTAACCAAAAGAAAGCACAGCCGGACGCGAGCCGATACGGCTGCGCCGCATCGGTCCCCTGCGCTCCTCGCGGGACGGGGGGACGGCGCACAACTCGCTTCGCTCAGACACGTGCGCCTCTTCGCCCCCCGTCCCGCTGCGGTGCTCGGCTCGCTTTACGGCAGGGGAAGTCAAAAGCCGAAGGGCAACGGCAAAATCACGGGCAACAGCAACAGCAACAGCAACAGCAACAGCAACAGCAACAGCAACAGCGCTGGTGCCGGTTGCCGGTGCTGCCGTGGTCATGGCTTCAGCATCTCCAGTCCTTCGACCTCGGTGATGCCCAATCCCGGCGCGTCGGTGATGCTGATTTCCGACTCGTTGAAGATCACCCCGCCGCGCACCGGGTTGAACTGTCCCAGCGACGGCCCGTCCAGGTCCACCTTGGTGATCGCGTCGGCCTTGGCCACCGCCAGGTGCACCGCCGCGGCCACGCTGATGCTCGATTCGAGCATGCAGCCGATCATGCACGGGATGCCGTGCAGCGCCGCGATGTCGGCCACCTTGATCGCGTTGGAAAGGCCGCCGGTCTTCATCAGCTTGATGTTGATGATGTCCGCCGCGCGCTGCTGGATCAGCTCGAACACCTGGTGCGGGCCGAACACGCTCTCGTCGGCCATCACCGGCGTGTTGACCCGCTCGGTGACGTACTTCATGCCGTCGATGTCGGCGGCCTTGACCGGCTGCTCCAGCAGCTCCAGCACCACCCCGGCGTTCTCCAGCGCGTGCATCGCGTACACCGCCTGCTTGGCGGTCCAGCCCTGGTTGGCGTCCAGCCGCAGCAGCGCGCGGCCCTCGACCGCGGCATGGATCGCCTTGACCCGCTCGATGTCCAGGCCGATGTCCTTGCCGACCTTGATCTTCAGCGACTCGAAGCCGCGCTCGATCGCCGACAGCGAGTCGGCCACCATCTTGTCGATGTAGTCCACGCTGATGGTGATGTCGGTGGTGATCACCGGGTCGCCGCCGCCGAGCATCTGGTACAGCGGCGCGCCGTGCAGCTGCGCCCACAGGTCGTAGAGGGCGATCTCCACCGCCGCCTTGGCGCTGGTGTTGCGCTCCAGCGAGCCCTGCACCAGCGCGCAGATGCGGTTGAGGTTGGCGACGTCCTCGCCGATCAGCCGCGGCTTGATGCACTGGGTGATCGCCTCGACGATCGAGCCGTGGGTGTCGCCGGTGATCACCGCGGTGGCCGGCGCCTCGCCGTAGCCGGTGTGGCCGCTGTCGGTGCGCACCAGCACCACGATGTCCTCGACCGTCTCCACGGTGCGCAGCGCGGTCTTGAACGGGGTCTTCAGGGGCACGCGCAGCATGCCCAGTTCGATGTCGGTGATTTTCATTTGGCGGTTCGCGGGCGGATGCGCTGGATGTTGGTGATGCGGTCGACGTAGCTGGCGGTGTCGCTGGCCATCATCGGCTGCAGCGGCGTCACCGAGACGCCATTGAGGTGGGCCGGCACGCGCTTGCCATCGGCGCCGAACCAGCTGCCGCCGGAGGTGTCGTGGATCATCCACGCCATGCCGTCGGCATGGCCGAGGGTGAGCATCACGTGGCCGGGGATGTAGACCAGGTCGCCCACCTGCAACGCGTCCACCGCGGCGTCGCGACGGGCCTTGCCGTCCTTGTCGCCGAAGGCGAGGCGGTCCAGCGCCGGGCTCACCGCCTGCGCGCTGGTGTTGCGCGGCAGCAGCACGCCGAAGCTGCGGTAGACCTCGGAGACGAAGCCGCTGCAGTCGCGGGTGTCGTAGGCATGGCCCCAGCCGTAGCGCTCGCCGAGGAACTTGAACGCCTGGGTGACGAGGTTGCGCGGGGTCAGCGGCAGGTAGTCGTCGCTGCTGTCCTGCGAGCGCGGCAGCAGCGCCGGCAGCAGGGCGAGGCTGCCGTCGTCGTTGCGCGCCGGCAGCTGGATGACGTGGCCGGCATGGCCCTGCTGGCCGTTGACCGGCTGCAGCGGCGGCCAGTCGGCCAGCACCGGCACGCGCACGCCCATGTCCAGCTGCAGCCGCGACAGGCGCGGTTCCTCCGGCGTGTAGGCGGTGGAGGCGGTGGCGCCGGTGATCACCCGGTACGGGCCGTGGGCGCCGTAGCCGAACACCTGCGCGGCGTCACCGATGCCGACGAAGCGCTTTTCGATCCATGCCACGTAGCGCTCGCTGGCGACGAACAGCCAGTCGCCGTCGGCGCTTTCGTGCAGCACCGCCACCGCATCGCCGGGGAACAGCGCCGATTCCTGGAAGCGGTCGATGTCGATATCGCCGCGGCTGCTGAACACGCGCAGCCCGGTGGGGACGGCGCGCAGCGCGGCGCGGTGCACGACCAGCCCGTACTGGAGCGGGCGGCTGGCGGGGATGCGGTCAAGCGCGAGGTTGTCGCTGATCGCGCGCAGCTGCGCGGGGCTGATCTCGTTGCCCTGCACGTCGTACAGGGTGCGCGGCGGCAGGTGCGAGATCGCATCGATCTTTTCGCGCACGAAATCGCGCGCCAGCGTGGCGGGCAGCGCGCGCAGGTCATGGATGGAACCGTCGAGCTGGCGCATGCGCGCGTTCTGCGCGGCGATGCCGGCGCGGTCGAGGATCACCCGGTCCGGTTCGGCCTGTCGGGCGATCCAGTAACCGGGCGACAGGTAGGCCTCGTGCAGGCCGACGATGCCGGCGTGGCCGGGCGCGACCACGGGCGCAGTGCCGCGCGCGAAGGCCGGCCCCGCGCACAGGGCCGCGGCCAGCAGCAGCACGCGCGCAAGCGGCAGCCGGGAGGAAAGGGCGTTCATCGGCGGGCTCCATCGGGATGCGTGAAGAATAGTTATTCCTTTGTTCGTCGAAAGCAAGAATAAATTATTGACCGCCCATCGGGGTCGTGCTACACCACCTCCACCACCCTGCACCCGGGAAGTGTTGCCGTGGAATCCGCGTTTCGCCAGTTCGCCCCCGTTCTTGTCGCCTCCCGGCAGCGCCGGCTCGCTGCCGGGCTGCTGTGCCTGCTGCCGTTCGCGGCCGCCGCGGGCGAGCCGCTGGCGCAGGTGGCCACGCGCGTGGACCGCGGCGATTTCGCCGCCGCGCAGGCGCAGATCGATGCGGCACTGCGGCAACAGGACCTGCCCGCGGCGCAACGCGAAGACTGGTTGTTCCAGCGCGAGCGCATGCGCCGGATACGGCTGGACTTCAGCCTGGACCGCGAACAGGCGATGGCGGCGGTGCGCCGCTACATCCCCGACCTGCGCGAGGAAGAATTCCGCGATTGGGACGAGGCCGGGTTGATCGAGCACCTGGACATCGACGGCGAGCGCCGCTGGTTCAAGCGTGCGCCGTCCAACCTGTTCCGGGTCAGCGCGGCGGCGGTGGCGCGGCGCGCGCCCACGATCAAGCCACCCGCGCCCGGCCCGTTCGAAGTGCTGACCCCGCACCATGCCGAAGTGCTGGCCGCCGCGCAGGCCAGCGGCGCTTCCAGCGTCGCGCCGCGGCGGGTGCGGGTGACGCAGTCGCTCACGGTTGAGGCCGACGCGGTGCCGGCCGGCGAAACCGTGCGCGCGTGGATCCCGTACCCGCGCGCCATCGCCGGCCAGCAGCAGGACATCCGCTGGCTGGGCAGCGTGCCGGAAGGCGCGCGGGTGGCGCCGGAATCGACCCTGCAGCGCACCGCCTACCTGGAGCGCACGGCGGTGGCCGGCACCCCCACCGAGTTCTCGGTCAGCTACGAGCTGACGGTGTACGCGCGCCACGTCGCCATCGACCCGGACAAGGTGCAGCCGACGCCGCACGACCCGGCGCTGGCGCCATATTTGGCCGAGCGCGCCCCGCACGTGCTGTTCACCCCGGCGCTGCGTGCGTTCTCGCGCGAAGTGGTGGGCGATGAAACCCACCCGTACCGCGTCGCGCGCAGGCTGTTCGACGCGGTGGACCGCATCCCGTGGGGCGGCGCGCGCGAATATTCCACCCTCGGCAACATCAGCGATCACGCGCTGCACGCCAACCACGCCGACTGCGGCCAGCAGACGCTGCTGCTGATCGCGCTGCTGCGGCTGAACGGCATCCCCGCGCGCTGGCAGTCGGGCATGGTGTATTCGGACGACGCGGTGGGCTACAGCAACCTGCATGACTGGGGCGCGCTGTACCTGGCGCCCTACGGCTGGGTGCCGATGGACGTGACCACCGGCGCGCTCGACAGCGCGCAACCGGCGCTGCGCGACTTCTATTTCGGCGGGCTGGACGCCTACCGCATCACCTTCAACGACGACTACGCGCAACCGCTGTGGCCGGCCAAGCGGCACTTCCGCTCGGAAACGGTGGATTCGCAACGCGGCGAAGTGGAGTGGGCCGGCGGCAACCTCTATTTCGACCAGTGGGATTACGACTTCCGGTGGCAGGTATTGCCGCCGCCGGAGGCTTGAAGCGCTGCACCACCGCCGTACTTCCAACCTCTGCAGGAGAGAGCAGAACGATGAACACGAAAATGCTGAAGAAGGCGGCGCTCTGCGTCGCACTGGGTGCTTGTCTGGGAGCGCTGGCGCCCACGGTCATGGCGCAGAGCGCCACCGGCGCCATCGCCGGCCGCGCCAACGCCGGCGACCAGATCACCATCACCAATACCGCCACCGGCCTGACCCGCACCGTCACCGCCAGCCGCGACGGCAACTATCGCCTCGGCCAGCTGCCGGTAGGCGACTACCGCCTGCAGCTGCAACGCGACGGCCGCAGCGAGGGCGAGCCGTTGAGCGTCAACGTGGCGCTGGGCGGCACCACCACGGTCAACCTCGGTGGTGGCGGCGAGGCGATAACGCTGGACTCGATCCAGGTGGTCGGCTCGCGCATCGTCAACCGGGTAGACGTGTATTCGACCGAGACGGTCACCACCGTTTCCCGCGAAGAACTGGCACGCATGCCGGTGGCGCAGGACATGGGCTCGGTGGCCCTGCTGGCGCCGGGCGTGGTCGGCGGCAACTCCTCGTTCGGCGGCATCAGCTTCGGCGGTTCGTCGGTGGCCGAGAACTCGGTCTTCATCAATGGCCTGAACGTCACCGACTTCTACCGCCGGCAGAGTTTTTCCAGCGCGCCGTTCGCCTTCTTCCAGGAATTCCAGGTCAAGACCGGCGGCTATTCGGTGGAGTTCGGCCGCAGCACCGGCGGCGTGATCAACGCGGTGACCCGCTCCGGCAGCAACGAATTCAAGAGCGGCGTGGAGTTCACCTTCGAGCCGAACGCATGGCGCTCGAAGGCGGACGACCACCAGTTCGACAGGGTCGACGGCGACGGCACCGCGGCCTCGGCCGTGTACAAGGCCAGCCACGACACCAGCAGCTTCATGAAGGCGAACGTGTGGGCGTCCGGCCCGCTGGTGAAGGACAGGCTGTTCTTCTTCGGCATGTACGAACAGCGCCAGGGCACCTACGGCAACACCAACAACGCCGGCACCGAGTGGTCGCGCGCCAAGTCCGACAACGGATTCTGGGGTGCCAAGCTGGACTGGAACATCACCGACGACCATCGGCTCGAGCTGCTGGCCTTCTCGGACGAGGGCAGCACCGACAATTCGACCAGTCTTTACGACTTCGACACCCGCGCCATCGGTGACCTGAAGGGCACCAGCGTGGACGATGGCGGCGGCAAGAACGGCTCGCTGACCTACATCGGCCAGTTCGGCGACAACTTCACCGCCAAGGCGATGTACGGCGTCAACCGCAGCCGGGCGCTCAGTGCCTCGCCGGCCGACGCGCTGTGCTCGCAGGTGCTCATCGACGCCAGCTACAACAGCGTCTACACCGCGATGGGCCAGCCGGCGGTCAGCTGCCACCCCAGCACGTCGACGTCGGTGGTCGACCACCATGACGAGCGCAAGGTGGGACGCCTGGATTTCGAATGGGTGCTGGGCGACCACCTGCTGCGCTTCGGCCTGGACCGCGAGGAAATGACCACGGACCGCACCACGCGCTACCCGGGTTCGACCGGCATGCGTTACTCGGTCTTCGCTGCCACGCCCGGCGCCGAGCTGGACAATGGCGCGCTCGTGCCCGGCGGCGTCGACGCGATCGTGATGGGGCGCCGGCGCATCGATGGCGGCGTGTTCGAGACCACGGCCAACGCGTACTACCTGGAGGACGTCTGGAGCGTCACCCCCAACCTGGTGCTGAACCTGGGCGTGCGCGTGGACGGTTTCGACAACAAGACCGCCAGCGGCGCCAGCTTCATCAAGATGGACAAGCTGGTGTCGCCGCGGCTGGGCTTCAGCTGGGACATGAAGGGTGACGGCAGCACCAAGCTGTCCGGCAACCTGGGCCGTTACTACCTGCCGGTCACCAACATCATCAACTACAACTTCGCCGGCGGCCTGATCGACGAGCGCACCTTCTACGCGCTGGACGGCTGGCGGGCGGCGACCAACCCGGTCACCGGCTCCGGCTACATGGAACCGGTCCTCGGGGCGCAGATCGGCCCGGTCGACGATTCCTACAACCTGCCGGTCGACGACTTGCGCCAGAGCGTGAGCCGCGACTTGGACGCGGTCTACCAGGACGAGGCGATCCTCGGCTTCCAGCAGATGATCAACCAGGCCTGGTCGTGGGGCGTCAATGCGACCTACCGGCGCATGCCCAACGCGATGGACGACATCCGCATCAACCACACCCCCTGCGGCCCGGTCGGCTACAGCCTGTGGCCGATCGCCAACCCCGGCGAGAAGGTGACCATCTGGGGCAACGAGGACATCGGTTGCGACACCGAGGGCTGGATCACCATCGACACCTCGAAGGCCGGCTACATCAAGGGGGGCAGTGGCGAGGTGGTGGGCTACTTCAAGCCCAAGCGCACCTACAAGGCGCTGGAATTCCAGATCGACCGCGCCTGGGACGACAAGTGGGCATTCAACGCGTCCTACCTGTGGTCCAAGTCCGAGGGCAACCACGAAGGCCCGGTGAACTCGGATACCAACTACGGCGACACCGGCATGGTCCAGCACTGGGACCACCCGGCCAACAACCAGGACTACGGTCCGCTGTTCAACGACCATCGCCACCAGATCAAGCTGCGCGGCAGCTACAAGCTCAACGAGATGTGGTCCTTCGGCGGCACCTTCACCGCGCTGTCCGGCGGGCCGATCACCGCGCTGGGCGTTGCATGGCCGGACGACAGCACCGGTGCCGCCAGTTTCGTGACCGAAGGCTCCGGCGGTGGCTCGTTCTGGCATTGCGTGAAGAACTGCGACGGCACCTGGGACCAGCGCGAGTTCGAATACGCCGGGCGTGGCTGGGGCGGACGCATGCCGTGGACCTACAACCTCGGCGCCAACGTCACCTGGACCCTGCCGGTGGACGGCGTCGACCTGAAGGCGCGTCTGTCGGTCTACAACCTGCTCAACGAGCAGGAAGTCATCAACCAGCGCGCACGCTACGAGAAGGGGCCGGGCGTCACCCGTGGCCTGTACGGCACCGGCACCCGCTGGCAGTCCCCGCGCTACGCGCAGCTGGTGGTGACCTGGAACTTCTGATCCGGGCCACTGCCGGCAATGCTTGCCGCGACACCCGCTGCCGTGCAGGAATGCACGGCAGCGCCGCTTTGGACAATCACGAACCGCGGAGTGGAACCATGCCGACCAAGCGCCTGCTGCTGTGCCTGCTGTTGCTGCCGGCCGCCGCCCATGCCGCCGTCGATGATGATGGTGCGGCACGCTACCAGCAGGCGCTGGACGCGGCCTACGCGCATTACCGGCTGCCGGGCATCGCAGTCGGCGTGATCGAGGACGGCAAGGTCGCCTATACCGGCGCCCGCGGCGAACTGGCTGCGGGCGAGGGTGTACCAGTCGATGCCGACACGTTGTTCAAGATCGCCTCCAACACCAAGGCGATGACCGCCGCGGTGCTGGCGCGGCTGGTGCAGGCCGGCAAGCTGCGCTGGGACGACCCAGTGACCAGGCACCTGCCGCAGTTCCGCATGCACGATCCGTGGGTGACCGCGCACATGCAGGTGCGCGACCTGCTGATCCACAACAGCGGCCTCGGGCTGGGCGCCGGCGACCTGATGCTGTGGCCGGAGCCGAACCATTTCAGCCGCGAGGACATCATCGCCGGGCTGGCCCACCTCAAGCCGGCGGGCAGCTTCCGCGCCGACTATGCCTACGACAACCTGCTGTACGTGGTGGCCGGCGAAGTGGCGGCCGCGGCCGGCGGCAAGCCGTATGCGCAGCTGCTGCGCGAGGAAATCTTCGAACCGCTGGGCATGGCGCGCTGCCAGGCCGGGCCGTGGTCGCCGGCGGCGGTCGGCAACGTCGCGCGCCCGCATCGGCGCGAGGCCGCGCGAAACATTCCGGCGGCGGCCGACCCGGCGCGCGTGGACGACTTCCCGTCGATGGCGGCCGGCGGCGTGCGTTGCAGCCTGAACGACATGCTGCGCTGGATGCAGGTGCTGCTCGACCCGCAACAGGCGCCGGGCTGGCTGGACGCAACCCAACGCCGCGCGCTGTGGACCGCGCACATGTCGATGCCGGTCGGCCAGCGCCAGCGCGACTGGGACAACACCCATTTCCACGCCTATGGCTACGGCTGGCGCCTGTCGGACATGGATGGGCAATGGAAGGTCGCGCACACCGGCACGCTGTCGGGCATGTATTCCTCGCTGGCACTGCTGCCGGACCGGCGCAGCGGCGCGGTGATCCTGATCAACGGCGAGGCCGAGGACGCGCGCACGGCGTTGATGCAGGCATTGCTCAAGCAGCAGACCCGGCCCGGCGCCGGCCTCGACGTGGCGTACTACGCCGGCCTGCTGGAACGGGAAGCCGCGCAACGCCGCGCCGGCGGCCACGGCCCCGTTCCCCTTCCGCAGGGCGTGCCGGCCACGGTGGCCGGCTTCGGCGCCGATGCCGGGGTGTGGGCCGACCCGTGGTTCGGCCGGGTCGCACTGTGCCCGGCCGGCGACGACATCGCCTTCGCCTCCGAGAAATCGCCGGCGATGCACGGCCGGGTGATGCTGGCCGACGGCCGCCCGTGGGTGCGTTGGCAGGGCATCGGCGAGGACGCCGATGCCTGGCTGGAATTCACCGGCGACGGCCCGCGGCGGCGCCTGCATCTGCGCGCCATCGACCCGGACATCGACTTCAGCTACGACTTCCAGGACCTGGAATTCAGCCGCGTCGGCGATTGCCGGTGACGCGGCGATGCACGGTCATGATGTTCACTTCAGGCACGATACCGGCATGAACACGATGCAGATCCGACTTGCGACGTTCCCGCTGCTGCTGGCCACCGCGCTGCTGGCCGGTTGCGGCCACGTACCCGCGCGCAACCCGCTGGCCACCTGGGTGCCCTCGCCGAACCACGACCTGCGCCGGCCCGTCCTGATCGTCATCCACTACACCGAGCAGGATTCGGTGCAGCGCAGCCTGGACACGCTGCGCAGCCGCAACAGCGGCGGCCCGGTCAGCGCGCACTACCTGATCGGCCGCGACGGCCAGCGCTACCAGCTGGTCAGCGACGAACGGCGCGCCTGGCACGGCGGCGCCGGCAGCTGGGGCACGATCACCGACATCAATTCCGCCTCGATCGGCATCGAGCTGGACAACGACGGCCGCTCACCGTTCGCCCAGGCGCAGATCGACAGCCTGCTGGTGCTGCTGGAGGACCTGTGCACGCGCCTGCGCATCCCGCGCACGCAGGTGGTCGGGCACCAGGATTTCGCACCCACCCGCAAGATCGACCCGGGCCCGCTGTTCCCGTGGCGGCGGCTGGCCGAGGCCGGCTTCGGCCGCTGGCCGGCGGCCGATGCGCCGCCGGCGCCGGACAGCTTCGACCCGTGGGCGGCGCTGCGGCTGGTCGGCTACCCGCTCGATGACCGCGAAGCCACCGTGCGCGCCTTCCGCAACCATTTTCGCGGCCTGGACGGCGGCGAACTGGATGCCGAGGACCTGCGCATCCTGCACGCGCTGGCGGCCGACGCCGGCAGGCGCTGAGGTCGCCGCATGGTCCATCCGCTCCGGCACATGGTCGTGATCGCCGCGTCGTTGCTGATCCCGGCCGGCGCGGCAGCCGGTGACGCGCCGGCGATATCGCCGGCGTCCGACCCGGCGCAGGCCGGCATGCTCGACGTCGCCACGCTGGCGCCGGGCTTCGTGCCGGACATGCGCTATGCCGGCAGCGACAACTTCACCGGCCGCCCGGTGCCCGGCTACGAGGCGCCGCGCTGCTACCTGCATGCCGCGGCCGCGCAGGCGCTGGCGCGGGTGCAGCGCCGGCTGCAGGCGCAGGGCCACGCGCTGCGCCTGTACGACTGCTACCGCCCGGTGCGTGCGGTGCAGTCGTTCATGCGCTGGGTCGACGACCCCGCCGACCAGCTGGCCAAGGCCCGCTACTACCCGAATATCGACAAGGGCCTGCTGGTGGAGCAGGGCTACATCGCCGCGCAGTCCGGCCACAGCCGCGGCGCCACCGTCGACCTGGGCCTGCTCGACTGCCGTGGCGGCACCTGCGTGGAACGGGACATGGGCACCGGCTTCGACCGCTTCGACCCGTTGGCCCACACCGACAGCGCGGAGATCACCCCGTCGCAGCGCCGCAACCGGCAGCGCCTGCTGGAGGCGATGCGCGCCGAAGGCTTCGCCAACTACCCGATGGAATGGTGGCACTACACCTTCCAGCCGGAGCCGACGCCCGGCACCGCCTACGACTTCCCGGTACGCTGATCCGTGCCGCCGGCGCGGCCCGGATACACTGCGGCTTTCCCGCCGACGACCGGTACCCGATGAACCTGCAACTGCACTACGGCCTGCTCGGCTCGCTGGAAGCAGCCCTGATCGCGCTGGCGGTCGGCTTCGTGGTGTTCATGCTGTGGTGGCAGGTCTGCCGCCGCATCGGGCTGTCGCAGGGCCACGCCATCGGCTGGGCCTGCCTGGCTGCCGTCGCCATCGGCGCCGGCGTGGACATCTGGAAGATGTTCTCGCTGGGCATGGTGCGGCTGGAGTCGCCGCTCTACGCGCGGCTGGCGTTGGCGAGCATCCACGATCCGGACCAGTTGGGCACGCGCGTCGTGCTGGAAGTGGTCGGCGCACTGGTCGGCGTGGGGCTGGGATGGCGGGCGTTCAGTTCGCAGGTGACGCGGGAAGGTGACACCGGCGGCGATTGAACGCCGCTTCCGGGCGGTGGCGGGTTCATGGATGGAACGCCCGAATGCGCGCCTCACCGGCCGCTCACGTCGGCCTAACCAGTGCCGTAACCGATCCCGTCGTGGCAAGGGTTAACGATGCATTCGCCGCGGATTTCCGCCACAAACGGAGTTCAGGGCGGGCTTGCGAGGGTGGGGCCGTGCGGAATCACCGCGCACCCCGAATCGCAGGAGGAAACATCCGATGACCGTTCGCAACCGCAACCCGCTGTTCGCCCTCGTTGCCGCCGCCGGTGCCATGCTGGCCATGCCGGCCTTCGCCCAGCAGACCCAGCCGGAACCGCAGCCGCAGACCCAGGACCCGGCGACGCAGGCGCAGCAGGGCACCGCCGCCGATGCCGCGGCCGCTGCATCCGGCGACCAGTCGTGGGAGAGCCTGGATACCGATGGCGACGGCGCCATCAGCCGCGCCGAGTCGCAGGCCCACGCCGGCCTGGCGTCGGTCTTCGACGCCGCCGACGCCGACAAGGACGGCAAGCTGACGACCGACGAATACCGTGCCTATACCGCCGCACAGCAGCGCTGAACCACGCGCCGGCGCATCCATGCATTGAACCGGAGGGAGCGGCCGCGGGCCGCTCCCTCCGGCCGCGGCAGGTTGCTATCCTGCGCCCATGACTTCCCCGAACACCGCTTCCGCCATCGGCCTGGTCGGCTTCGACGGCGACGACACGCTCTGGAAGAGCGAAGATTATTACCGCCGTGCCGAGCAGGACTTCGAATCCATCCTCGGCCACTACATCGACCTGCACGACGCCGGTACCGCCCGGCACCTGCTCAAGGTGGAGCGGCGCAACCTGGCGGTGTTCGGCTACGGCGCCAAGGGCATGACCCTGTCGATGATCGAGGCCGCCATCGAGCTGACCGGCGAGCGCATTTCCGCGCGCCACCTGCACGAGATCGTCGAGATCGGTCGCCGCACCCTGCAACATCCGGTCGAGGTCATCGACGGCGTGCGCGAGGCGGTGGCCGCCATCGCCGCGCGCTGGCCGGTGGTGCTGATCACCAAGGGCGATTTGTTCCACCAGGAGCAGAAGATCGAGCGCTCCGGGCTGCGCGACCTGTTCCCGCGGATCGAGATCGTCTCCGAGAAGGACCCGCAGACCTACGCGCGGGTGCTGGCCGAGTTCGACCTGCCGGCCGAGCGCTTCGTGATGGTCGGCAACTCGCTGCGCTCGGACATCGAACCGGTGCTGGCGCTGGGCGGCTGGGGCGTGCACACGCCCTATGCGGTGACCTGGGCGCACGAGGCCGAGCACGGCGTATCGGCCGACGAGCCGCGCCTGCGCCTGGCCGATACCGCATGGCAATGGCCGCAGGCGGTGGCCGCCATCGAGGCCGGAACCGCGTGAACGCGCGTGCGCCGCGAGCAGGGGCAGCAGCACGCCACGCGCTGCTTGCCGTGTTGCTGCTGTGCGGCGCAACCGCGTTACCGGCGTTGGGGCAGTCCACCAGCGAGGTCACGCCATCGGACGAAGGCGCCGCCTATGTCCCCGGCACCGGCGATGCCTGGCTCGACCGGCAACTGGCCGACGTCAACCGCTATGCCGATCGCTACCCGGAAGCCTTCGTCGATGAACTGGTGCGCTACGGCGGCGCGCGGCGCGGCTATCCCGAAGCGCTGATGCGACAGCACGGCTGGGCGGCCGCCGATGTCTGGTTCGCCTGTTTCTGGGGCAAGGCCATCGGCACCAGTTGCCGCGAGCCGGTGCGCGCGCGTGCGCAGCATCCGGACGAGGGCTGGAAAGCCGTGGTGCAGACACTGCCGGTGGCGCCCGACAACCTGCATTGGCGCGCGGTGCGGCATGCGCTGGTGGCCAGCTACGACCACTGGGACCGGCCGATCCGGCTCGACCCGCTGCTGCAACGCCAGCTCGGTGACCGCGCCAGGCGTGACGCCGCCGCCCGCCGAGATTGAAGCCCCCCTCCCGCTGGGAGAGGGGTTGGGGTGAGGGGCGAGCGAAGTCCATGATGGCTGAACCATCTGGACCTCGCTCGCCCCTCATCCGCCCTTGCATGCCGCTCCTGCGGCATGCCCTTCGGGCCGGCTTCGCCGTCCGCTTCGGCATCCTGCCTGCGCGAGCGGGCACCTTCTCCCGAAGGGAGAAGCCTCCGTAGGTCGGGGTTACATCCCCGACACCGGGCGCTCCCGTATCCCTTGCGTCGGGGGCGTAGCCCCGACCTACCCGTTGCACGGGCCTCATTCTTCGGGGCCATTTCTCCGGAAATGGCTGGAGACCCCGCATCCGGGCGAAAATGGCGGCTTTCCCGCCACCGCGCCCGCGCGCCCCGACATGACCGCCGACCGTTTCGTTTCGCCCGACCACATCCGCAGCCTGTTCTCGCAGTCGATGTCGCACATGTACCGTACCGAGGTGCCGCTGTACGGCACGCTGGTGGAGCTGGTCGGCGAAACCAACGCCAAGGTGCTGGACGCGCAGCCGGAACTGGCCGAGCGCATGCGCCGCAGCGGCGAGCGCGAGCGGCTGGACGTGGAACGGCATGGCGCGATCCGCGTCGGCACCGCGCAGGAACTGGCCACGCTGCGGCGGCTGTTCGCGGTGATGGGCATGCAGCCGGTGGGCTACTACGACCTGTCGGTGGCCGGCGTGCCGGTGCATTCCACCGCGTTCCGCCCGGTCGATGGCGAAGCACTGATGCGCAATCCGTTCCGCGTGTTCACTTCGCTGCTGCGGCTGGAGCTGATCGAGGACGAGGCGCTGCGCGCGCAGGCGGCCGACATTCTTTCCCGCCGCAACATCTTCACCCCCGGCGCATTGCAACTGATCGAGCAGTGCGAGCGCGACGGTGGATTGAGCGAAGAGGACGCCTGGCGCTTCGTGGTCGAGGCGCTGGAAACCTTCCGCTGGCACAACGCGGCCACCGTGTCGCTGGACACCTACCATGCCCTGCACGCCGCGCACCGGCTGGTGGCCGACGTGGTCAGCTTCCGCGGCCCGCACATCAACCACCTGACCCCGCGCACGCTGGACATCGACGCGGCGCAGGCGGCGATGCATGCGCGCGGCATCGCCGCCAAGGCGGTGATCGAAGGCCCGCCGCGCCGCGCATGCCCGATCCTGCTGCGTCAGACCAGCTTCAAGGCGCTGGAGGAACTGGTGCATTTCCCGTCGGGCGCGGACAACGCCGCCGGCACCCACACCGCGCGCTTCGGCGAGATCGAGCAGCGCGGCCTGGCCCTCACCCCGAAGGGCCGCGCGCTGTACGACACGCTGCTGGCGCAGGCGCGCGAGGGCGCGGGCAGCGCTGGCGGCGATTACGCCCAGCGCCTGCAAGCAGCGTTCACGGGCTTCCCGGACGACCACACCACCCTGCGCCGCGAAGGGCTGGGCTATTACCGCTACGCGCTGACCGATGCCGGCTGTGCCGCGCAGGCCACCGAACGCGCGCTGCCGGCCGAGGTGCTGATCGAGCGCGGACTGGCGGTGGCCGAGCCGATCATCTACGAGGATTTCCTGCCGGTCAGCGCCGCGGGCATCTTCCAGTCCAACCTCGGTGGCGAGGAGCAGCGCGCCTATGCCGCCCGCGCCAACCGCGATGCGTTTGAGCAGGCACTGGGCGCGCCGGCAGCCGACGAGTTCGCGATCTACGAGCGCTTGCAGGCGCAGTCGCTGGCGCAGTTGGCGATGTGATTCGTGGTGGCAAGAGCCGTGCCGGGCAAGCCCGGCACCTACGAGGCTCTGCCGCCCCGTAGCAGCGGGGCTTGCCCCGTTGGCTGTTGCCTTGGCTTTGGCTGTTGCTTCGGCTTTTGACCTCCCTGCCGTAGAGCGAGCCGAGCACCGCAGCGGGACGGGGGGCGAAGAGGCGCACGTGTCTGAGCGAAGCGAGTTGTGCGCCGTCCCCCCGGCCCGCGAGGAGCGCAGGGGACCGATGCGGCGCAGCCGCATCGGCTCGCGTCCGGCCGTGCTTTCTTTTGGTTACCTTTTCTTTGCACGAGCAAAGAAAAGTAACTCGCTCCTGCGGAGCAGGAGTGAAAGCTCTGCTTTCAAGCGCTTGCTTTGGCTTTCGTCGTTGCTTCTCTTCTGCTTGGGAAAGGCAGTGGCAAAAACAATGGCAAAGGCTTTCGCTCCCCTTTCGGGAAGCGAGTTACTTCTCTTTGCTCGTGCAAAGAGAAGGTAACCAAGAGAAGCGCTTTCCAACAGCCGAATGGCTGGTCAAGCACGCCCTGCCTCCGCGCCCACGGCACTACGTGCCGTGGGTCCACTCCGCCGACGGGATTTTTCGACGAGACATCCCTGTCTCGTCGAAAAACGACGTGCATCCATGCACGTCGCCCCTTTCGGGGTCTTGTCCGTCGGCTCCGTCGCTGCGGAAGGGAACCCGGAAAATCAAAAGCGCAGGAGCAAAAGCAAAATCACTGGCAACGGCAACGGCAACGGCAACGGCAACGGCAACGGCAACGGCAACGGCAACAGCAACAGCCAGCGAGGCAAGCCCCACCGCTACGGGGTGGCCCGGGTGGTGCGTTGCTGGCGGTGTGCCCTGCGCCGCGCCCGCCAGCCGCGCCAATGCTGCTGCAGGCACGAGAAGATCACGTACAGCGCCGGCGTGCTCAGCAGCGTCAGGCTCTGCGAGATCAGCAGGCCGCCGATCATCGCGATGCCCAGCGGGCGCCGCAGCTCCGAACCCTCGCCCAGCCCGATCGCCAGCGGCAGCGCCGCCAGGATCGCCACCATCGTGGTCATCATGATCGGGCGGAAACGCACGATGCTGGCCTCGCGCACCGCCTCGGCCGGGCTCTTGCCGTGCTCGCGCTGCGCCACCAGCGCGAAGTCGATCATCATGATCGCGTTCTTCTTGACGATGCCGATCAGCAGCACCAGCGCGATCATCGAGATCACCGACAGGTCGGTGCCGGTCATCCACAGCGCCAGCAGCGCGCCCATGCCCGCCGCCGGCAGCGTGGACAGGATCGTCACCGGGTGCACCAGGTTCTCGTAGAGCATGCCCAGCACGATGTAGACCGTGGCGATGGCGGCGATGACCAGCATCAGCATCGAAGTCGGGTCCAGCGCCTGGCGGAAGCCGCCGGGGGCGGCCTGGCGGATGTCGCCGGGCATGCGCAGGCCCTCGATCACCGACTTGACGATGGCATCGCCCTCGCCGCTGCTCACGCCCGGGGCGAGGTTGTAGCTCAGGTCCATCACCGTGTACTGGTTCTGGTGGGTCACCTGCGACGGCGCCAGCCCCGGCTCCTGGTGGGCGAAGGCGGTCAGCGGCACCATCTGCCCGCTGCTGGAGGCCACGTACAGGTCCTCGATGGCGGCGGGGCTGCCGGTCTGCCCCGGCAGCGCGTTGACCACCACGCCGTACTGGTTGAGGTCGGCGTAGATGGTGGAAATCTGCCGCTGGCCGAACGCGCCGTACAGCGCGCCATCGACCGCGCCGATGCTCACGCCCAGCCGCGAGGCCTTGTCGCGGTCGATGACGATCCTCTGCATCAGCCCGCCCTTGTCCACGTCCGAGCCGACGTCGCGCAGCTTCGGGTTCTGCTTCAACGCGGCCACCACCTTCGGCAGCCATTCGGCCAGCTGTTCGCCGTCGTTGCCCTGCAGGGTGACACGGTTCTGCGCGCCCTGGCCGCCACCGCCGCCATCGGAGGGCAGGTCCTGGATCGCGCGCAGGCGCACGTCGAGGTCGGGGAACTGCGCGGCCTTGGCGCTCAGCCGCGCGACCACCGTGCCGGTCGGTTCGCGGCGGCCCTCGGCCACGGTCTTCAGCTCGATGTTGAACTGCGCGCTGCTGCCCTGGCGGCCGGCGCCGAGCCGGGTGCCGACCATCTTCACCGCCGGGTCGGCCAGCATCATGTCGCTCAGCCGGCGCTGGCGCTCGCTCATTTCCGCGAACGAAACGGTGGCCGCGGAACTGGCGCGGCCCCAGATCAGGCCGGTGTCCTGCTCGGGGAAACTGCCCTTGCCGACCGCACCGGCGAGGTAGAAGGTGGCCACGATCAGCAGCAGCGGGGTCAGTGCCAGCAGCAGCGCGTGGCGCAGCGAGAAATCCAGCGCCACGGTGTAGGCGCGCAGCATGCCTGCGTGCGCGCGGTCGAGCAGCCGGTGCAGGCGCGATTCGCGCACATGCGCCTCGTGCGGTTGCAGGAAGCGCGCGCACAGCGCCGGGGTCAGGGTCAGCGAGACGACGGCCGAGACCATGATCGCGGCCACCAGCGTCAGCGTGAACTCGCGGAAGAACGCGCCGAGCATGCCCTGGGCGAAGATGATCGGCAGGAACACCGCGACCAGCGAGGCGGTGATCGAGACGATGGTGAAGCCGATCTCGCGCGCGCCGGCCATCGCCGCCTGTAGCCGCGATTGGCCGGCGTCGAGGTGGCGCATGATGTTCTCGATCACCACGATGGCGTCGTCGACGACAAAGCCAATGGCGATCACCAGCGCCAGCAGGGTCAGGTTGTTGAGGGTGAAGCCCAGCGCGGTCATCACCAGCGCCGCGCCGGCCAGCGACAGCGGCACGGTGACCGCGGCGATCAGCGTCGGCGCCAGCCGGCGCAGGAACAGCGCCATGGTCAGCACCACCATCGCCAGGCTGATCATCAGCGTGATCTGCACCTCGGCCAGCGAGGCGCGGATGGTCGGGGTGCGGTCGAAGTAGGGCGTGAGCGTGGTGCCGGCGTCGAGGTAGCCGGACAGCGCGGGAATGGCCGCCTTGACCCGGTCGACCGTCGCCACCAGGTTGTCGCCGCCGCGCAGGTACACGTACATCAGCACGCCGCGCTGGCCGTTGAACCACGCCGCCTGGAACGCGTCCTGCTGGCCGTCGTAGACGCTGGCGATGTCCCGCAGCCGCACCACCGCGCCGTCGTGGCTGGCGATGGCGATGTTGGCGAAGTCGGCGGCCTTGCGCACCTGGTCGTTGAGGACGATGGCGGTCTGGCTGCGGCCGTCGTCGAGGAAGCCCAGCGGCGAGGCGACGTTGGCCGCGCGCATGGCGTTGCGCAGGTCGTCCGGGCTCAGCCCCAGCGCGGTCATCGCGCGCAGGTTGAGGTCCACCCGCACCGCCGGCGTGGAGGCGCCGGCGATGTCCACCTGCGACACCCCGGGCAGCTGCCGCAGGCGCTGCGCCAGCAGCGAGTCGGCCAGGTTGTACAACTCGGCCACCGACTGCGTGTCCGAGGTCAGCGCCAGCGCGATCACCGGGTCGTCGTTGGGGTTGGCCTTCTGGTAGGTGGGCGTGCCGATGCCGGCCGGCAGGTCGGCCATCGCCGCGTTGATCGCGGCCTGCACGTCCTGCGCCGCCGAGTCGATGTCGCGGCTGGTGTCGAACATCAGGAACACCATGCTGCGGCCGTCGCTGCTGCTGGAACGCATGGTGCTGATGCCCGGCACCTGGCCGAGGTGGCGCTCCAGCGGCGCGGTGACGGTGGCAGCCATCGTGTTGGCGTCGGCGCCGATGTTGCTGGCCTGCACGAAGATCACCGGGATGGTCAGGTTCGGCAGCGCGGCCACGCCCAGGCGCAGGTAGCAGAGCAGGCCGGCGAAGAACAGGCCGATGGCCAGCAGGCTGATGCCGATCGGGCGCTTGATGAAGGGCGCGGAGAGGTTCATGCCGTGTGCCTCAGCGGGCCGCGTGCAGGCGCGCCGCGGCACGCTGCTCGCGGCGCCGCGCGGCCCATCCGGAGAGCCGCTCGAAGTACAGGTAGATCACCGGCGTGGTGTACAGCGTCACCAGCTGCGACAGCAGCAGGCCGCCGACGATGGCCACGCCCAGCGGCCGCCGCAGTTCCGAGCCGATGCCGGTGCCCAGCGCCAGCGGCAGCGCGCCGAGCATGGCCGCGGCGGTGGTCATCATGATCGGGCGGAAGCGCAGCAGGCAGGCGCGGCGGATCGCGTCGAAGGCGTTCATGCCGGCGCGCTGCGCGTCCAGCGCGAAGTCGATCATCATGATCGCGTTCTTCTTGACGATGCCGATCAGCAGCACGATGCCGACGATGCCGTCCACCGACAGGCTCATGCCGCACAGGTACAGCGCCAGCAGCGCGCCGACCCCGGCCGGCGGCAGCGTGGAGATGATGGTCAGCGGGTGGATCCAGCTCTCGTAGAGCACGCCCAGCACGATGTAGATCACCGCGATGGCGGCCAGCAGCAGCATCACCACGTCGCCTTGGCTGCTGGAGAACTCGGCGGCGGTGCCGATGAACTGCGCCTGCATCTGCTCGGGCAGCTGCAGCGCGGCCACCGCCTCGTTGATCGCCGCCACGCCCTCGGACAGCGAATAGCCCGGCGCGAGGTTGAAGGAGATCGTCGCCGACGGCAGCTGCTGCTGGTGGCTGACGATCAGCGGCGCGGTGCCCGGCGTGGCGCTGGCGATCGCCGACAGCGGGATGCTGCCGCCAGCGCCCAGAGCGATGCCGGTATTGGCGTTGCCGATGCCGGTGGCGGTGGAGGAGTTGCTCGAGGTCACCTGGCCCAGCGTGGTGGCGTTGCTGCCGGTCAGCGCGCCGCTGCCGTTGCTGCCGATCGCCAGCTGGTTCATCAGCGCGTCGGAGGTGCGGAATTCCGGCGCCACCTCCAGCACCACGCGGTACTGGTTGAGCTGGGTGAAGATGGTCGAGATCTGGCGCTGGCCGTAGGCGTCGTACAGGGTGTCGTCGATGGTCTGCATCGGCACGCCGTAGCGGCTGGCCTTGTCGCGGTCCACCTCCACGTGCAGGGCGCGGCCGTGGTTGGCGAGGTTGTTGTCGACGTCGGCCAGCGCCGGCAGGCGGCGCAGCGCGTCGGTGACGCGCGCGGTCTGCTCGGCCAGCTCGGCGCCGTCCATGTCCGACAGCGAGAACTGGTAGGCGGTGGCGGCCACGCGCGTGTCCAGGGTCACGTCCTGCACCGGCTTCAGGTACAACGCGATGCCGGGGATGTGCGCGGCGGCGGCCTGCAGCCGCGGCAGGATGGCGTCGAGGCTGCCACGCTCGCCGCGGTCCTTGAGCACGATGCTGAGCTGGCCCTGGTTGAGCGTGGGGTTCATCGTGCCGGCGCCGATGTAGGCGGCCACGCCGCTGACCGCTTCGTCGTGGCGCAACGCCTCGGCCACGGCGCGGGTGCGCTGCTGCATCTGCTCGAAGGCCACGTTCTGGTCGGCGATCACCACGCCGGTGACCATGCCGGTGTCTTGGTCGGGCAGCAGGCCTTTGGGTATCGCGATGTACAGCAGCACGGTCAGCGCCACCGAGCCCAGTGCGATGCCCAGGGTCAGGCGCTGGTGGCGCAGTACCCAGTCCAGGCTGTGCTCGTAGAGGTGCACCAGCTTCGACCACGCCGTGGCCTTGCCCTGCGCGACCGCCCGCTCGTGGGCGTCGTCGCCCTCGGGCAGCGCGTCGGGCTTGAGCAGGTAGGCGCACATCATCGGGGTCAGCGTCAGCGAGATCAGCATCGAGATCGACACCGCGATCGTCAGCACCCAGGCGAACTCGTGGAACAAGCGGCCGGTGACGCCCGGCATCAGGATCAGCGGCAGGAACACCGCGATCAGCGACACCGTCAGCGACAAGACGGTAAAACCGATTTCCTTCGCGCCGGTCTCGGCCGCTTCCTGGCCGTCCTTGCCCTGCTCGATGTAGCGCACGATGTTCTCGATCATCACGATCGCATCGTCGACCACGAAGCCGGTGGCCACGGTCAGCGCCATCAGCGACAGGTTGTCCAGCGACATGCCGGCGAAGGCCATCACCCCGAAGGTGCCCAGCAACGACAGCGGCACCGCCACCGACGGGATCACCGTCGCCCACAGCCGGCGCAGGAACACGAAGATCACCGCGACCACCAGGCAGATGGTCAGGATCAGGGTGAACTGCACGTCGTGCACCGAGGCACGGATGGTGACGGTGCGGTCGGAGAACACGTCCAGCTTCACGTCGGCCGGCAGCATGGCCTGCAGGCCGGGCAGGATCTGGCGGATGTTCTGCACCGTCCTGACGATGTTGGCGCCGGGCTGGCGCCGCACTTCCAGCAGCACCGCCGGCTTGCCGTCGGCCCAGGCGGCGATCTGGTCGTTCTCCACCCCGTCGACCACCTTGGCGACGTCGCGCAGCCGCACCGGCGCGCCGTTCTGGTAGCGCACGATGACGTCGTTGTAGGCCGCCGCGTCGTCGAGCTGGTCGTTGGTGGACAGCGTGTAGCTCTGGGTCTTGCCGTTGAGCGAGCCCTTGGGTGCGTTGACGTTGGCCTGGGTCAGCGCGCTGCGCAGCGCTTCCAGGGTCATGCCCATGTTCGCCAGCTGCGCCGGATTGGCCTGGATGCGCACCGCCGGGCGCACGTTGCCGGCGATCGACACCAGCCCCACGCCGTCGATCTGCGACAGGCGCTGGGCCAGCAGCGAGTCGGCCAGGTCGTTGACCTCGCGCAGCGGGCGCGTGTCCGAGGCCAGCTTCAGGGTCAGGATCGGCGCATCGGCCGGGTTCACCCGGTTGTAGACCGGCTGGTAGGGCAGCGAGCCGGGCAGGGTGGCCTGGCGGATCGCCGCCTGCACGTCCTGCGCGGCGGTGTCGATGTCGCGCTCCATCGAGAACTGCAGCACGATGCTGGACAGCCCGGCCGAGGAGTCGGAGGTCATCAGGTCCAGCCCGGAGATCTGGCCCAGCTGCCGCTCCAGCGGCGTGGTCACCAGCGCGGCCATCGTCTGCGCGCTGGCGCCGGGGTACTGCGTGGTCACCACCAGGCTGGGCGCCTCGATCTCGGGCAGCGCCGCCACCGGCAGGCGCTGGTAGCCGAGGATGCCCAGCAGCGTCAGCCCGACCATCAGCAGCGAGGTGGCGA
Organism: Stenotrophomonas sp. NLF4-10; assembly: GCF_022359915.1. Taxonomy (NCBI): domain Bacteria; kingdom Pseudomonadati; phylum Pseudomonadota; class Gammaproteobacteria; order Lysobacterales; family Lysobacteraceae; genus Stenotrophomonas; species Stenotrophomonas sp. NLF4-10. The sequence continues at coordinate 27,618 of NZ_JAKSEE010000003.1, read as the reverse complement.
TCGGGCGGCGGATGAAGAGAGTCGAGAAGCCCACGGTCGGTTCCTGGAATGAAGGGGAGTGCGCCTGGCTGCCGGATCAGGCCCTGCCGCGCGTGTCCTGCGGCCTGTCGGCGCCTGATTAGCGCCAAGTGTCAGTTTCAGAGCCCCTCTCCCTCCGGGAGAGGGGTTGGGGAGAGGGTACGGGGCGAAGCCTTGCGGTGTTGGGCTGCATGAGGCTTCGCCCGAACCCTCATCCGCCCCTGCGGGGCACCTTCTCCCAGGGGGAGAAGGGAAAAACCGGGACTCGACGCTGATCAGGTGCCGGCGCGGCTCAACGCGGGCCGCGGCCGGCCCCGCGCCGCTGGCCGGCGGCCTTGAGCTGTTCCTCGCTCGGCGCCGGTGGTGCCTGGCCCGGCTGCAGCGGCGTGACCTTGATGCCCTCCTTCAACCGGAACTGGCCTTCGGTGACCACCCTGTCGCCGGCCTGCAGGCCCTTGTCGATGACCACGTGGCCGTCGTCCACCTGCCCGCCCTGCACCACATCGCGCAGGGTCACGGTGTCGTCCGGCGTGACCAGGTAGACGAAATCGCCGGCGCTGCCGCGCTGCACGGCCTCGGCCGGCACCACCACCGAGTCGGGCAGCTCGCCCAGCTTCATCCGCACGTTGACGAACTGGCCCGGCCACAGCGCGCCGTCGGCATTGGCGAACTCGGCGCGCAGGCGGAAGGTGCCGCTGCTGCTGCTGATCTGGTTGTCCACCACCTGCAGCGTGCCGTCGGCATTGACCACCTCGCCGCCGGCGCGGTCGAGCGTGGCGGTCCGCAGCGGGCCGGCGGCCTGCGCGGCGCGCACCGCGTCCAGCTGCTGCTCGGGCAGGTTGAACAGCACGTTGATCGGCTGCAGCTGGGTCAAGGTGACGAGGGAAGTGCCGGCGGCGACCACATTGCCCGGGTCCACCGCGCGGATGCCGGCCACGCCGTCGATCGGCGCGGTGATGCGGGTGTAGTCCAGCTGCACCTTGCTCTGCGCCATCGACGCCTGCGCCGCCGCCACCGCCGCCTGGTACTGCGCCACCTGGTTGCGCAGCGTGTCCAGGTCGGTCTGCGCCACGTACTGGCGGTAGGCCTCGGAATTGGAGCGCTCGTAGTTGGACTGCGCGGTGGCCAGCAGCGCCTGGTTCTGGCGCAGGCTGGCCACCGCCTGGTCGTACTGGGCCTGGAACGTGCGCGGGTCGATCTGCGCGAGCAGCTCGCCCTTCTTCACTGCCTGGCCCTCGCGGAAGTTGACGCTGAGCAGCTGGCCGCCCACCTGCGGGCTGACCGTGACCGTGTTGTAGGCGCTCACCGTGCCCTGCGCGGTGACGTACACCGGCACCGTATCGCGCACGGCCGCGACCACCGTCACCGGCACCTGCGCGTCGCCCTGCTGCCCGCCCCAGCCCGCCTGCTTCTGCTTGCCGCTCCCCAGCACCCGGTAGCCGATGCCGGCCACGAGCAATACCGCGACGACCAGCAGCGCGGTCTTCCAGAAACGTGACATGCGAAAACTCCTGAAACCTGGGGAGGAAAGGGCAGGCGGAAAGCATAGCGCCGGCCGGTGACGGCCAAGGCCATGACCGATGGGCCACGCACTGGGACCAATGTTGGTGGTGAACGTTCCACGGGGCCGTTGGTTGACCGGCCCGTTGGCTCTTCCCCATCGGGCGGGTGGGACTGCCGGTCCCGCTCCGCCCCGCGGTCGCTCCTGCGTGGTGGTTTCTCCCGGGAGGATCGGCTCGCCGTCCATCTACCCGTTGGTCATCCACGAATCCGCGGTTCAAGCGGACGCACATACAATGTCGCCCATGAACACCCCACAGGATTCCAGCCTCGGCCGCGAGGTCGCCTACCCCTCGCAGTACGACCCCGGCCTGCTGTTCCCCATTCCCCGCGCCGCGGCCCGGGCCCAGGTCGGCATCGACGGCGGGCTGCCGTTCGCCGGGGACGACCGCTGGCACGCCTACGAGCTGGGCTGGCTGGACGGGCGCGGCAAGCCGTGTGTGGCTACCGCCACCCTGCATGTGCCCTGCGACTCGCCGAACCTGATCGAATCCAAGTCGCTCAAGCTCTACCTCAACTCGCTCAATGCCACCCGCTTCGACAGTGCCGATGCGGCATGGGCCCGCATCGCCGCCGATCTTTCCGCCTGCGCCGGGGCCACCGTGCGGGTCGAGCCCGGCCTGCCGCCGGTGGCCGGTGCCGGTGGGGAGTCGATCGACGCGCTGGAGGTGGACATCGACTGCTACGGCCCGCCGGACGCCGGGTTCCTCGTCGCCGATGCCGACACCCCGGTCACCGAGACGCTGGTGTCGGAGCTGCTCAAGTCCAACTGCCCGGTCACCGGCCAGCCGGACTGGGCCAGCATCGGCATCCGCTACCACGGCCCGCGCATCGACCGCGCCGGCCTGCTGCGCTACCTGGTCAGTTACCGCGACCATGCCGAATTCCACGAGCAGTGCGTGGAGCGCATCTTCCTCGACCTGTCGCGGCACTGCCGCTGCCACTGGCTGGAAGTGGAAGCGCGCTACACCCGCCGCGGTGGGCTCGACATCAACCCGCGCCGCACCACGCTGGGCCAGCCGGCCAATGCGGCATTCCGTGACGCGCGCCAATAAGTTTTTCGCGGACATACGCCGGCTTTACACCGCAGCGATGAATCCTTAACAGGCAGCGTGCAATCGTGGGTCCCAGTCAAGAAGCTCAGGTGGCTTGGATGGGTACCGACAAGAAGGCCGATTTCTCGGGCGTGACCTCCACCGTGGACAGCACCGCCGAGGTCGTGCCCAAGGCGGATTTCTCCGGCGTCACCGCCACGGTGGACAGCACCGCGGAGATCGTGGGCGGGCAGCAGTACACCGTGCAGAAGGGCGACAACCTGTCGAAGATCGCCAAGGCGCAGTTGGGCGACGCCAACGCGTGGAAGCGGATCTTCGAGGCCAACCGCGACGTCCTCGACGACCCGGACAGGATATTTCCCGGGCAGGTGCTGAAGATTCCGCCACGCCAGGCCTGACCGTCCGCATCCGTTCCAGTGCGCACTTCACCGTCGCGCGCTTCCCCCAATACCAAGTTAGGGAGCACCCCATGAAGAAGACTTCGTTCGGCAATGTCCTGCTGGTCGCCGCCATCGGCGCCGTCGCCCTGGTCGGCTGCAAGAAGCAGGAACCCGCACCGGCACCGGCCCCCGAGGCCAGCATGCCGGCCCCGGTCAACGAGCCGGCCCCGGCGGCTTCGGCGCTCAGCGTCACCTCGGTCAGCGTCGGCAATGCGGCGGCGGCCGACAAGACCGTGGCGCCGTTGGCGACGCTGGGCGTCAAGGACAAGATCATCGTCTCGGTGAAGACCGACGGCACCGCCAGCAATGCGACCGTGGCCGCCAGGCTTACCTACCAGGACGGCCAGGTGGCCGGTGAGCAGAACGCCATGCTCAACACCGAAGGTGCCGAGACGACCAACCTCGTGTTCAGCAATACCAACGACTGGCCGACCGGCAAGTACCGCGCGGAAGTGACGTTGGACGGCCAGCCGGCCGGCATGGCCCAGGAGTTTGAAGTCAAGTAGGCGGCTTCCACCTGCCGTCCCTCTCTCCCGGCAGGTGTAGGGCACGGGCGCAGTCGCAAGGCTGCGCCTTTTTTTGTGTGCAGAAACCGGTGGAAACAAGCTGCGGGAGCGGCCTTTGGTTGATAGTGCCGGCCGTTGGCCGGCATCTGCATGAATGTTGGTAGTGCGAGGTTGCCGGCCAACGGCCGGCACTACGCGGTGGGTGCCGACCGTTGGTCGGCACTATCGGCCAGTGCGCAACAAGCCCCACGGCGCTGCGCGCCGCCGCCACGACCAACGGTCGGGCGCTACCGTGTCATGCGTGGTGAGCCTGATTCCCACTACATGAAGGAACACCATAAGCACGCCACCGCAGCCCATCCCGCAAAACCGTACTTATGCGTTTTGCCCGGACCGGGGCAACGCGCGACAATGCGCTGCTGACTTTCCAGCCTTTACTTCCGACGGAAACCATCCCCCATGTCCGATACGCCGAAGATCATCTACACGCTCACCGACGAAGCCCCGTTCCTGGCGACGCAGTCGCTGTTGCCGATCATCGACGCGTACGCCACCACCGCCGGCATCGCGGTGGAAACCCGCGACATCTCGTTGTCCGGCCGCATCCTGTCGTTGTTCCCGGACTATCTGGAGGACGCGCAGAAGATCAGCGATGACCTGGCCGAGCTGGGTGAACTGGCGACGAAGCCGGAAGCCAACATCATCAAGCTGCCGAACATCAGCGCCTCGGTGCCGCAGCTCAAGGCCGCGATCAAGGAGCTGCAGGACCAGGGCTACGCGCTGCCGAATTACCCGGATGCGCCGACCGACGACGTCTCGCGCGACATCAAGGCGCGCTACGACAAGGTCAAGGGCAGCGCGGTGAACCCGGTGCTGCGCGAAGGCAACTCCGACCGCCGCGCGCCGCTGTCGGTGAAGAACTACGCCCGCAAGCACCCGCACCGCATGGGCGCGTGGAGCGGCGATTCGAAGTCGCACGTCGCGCACATGGACGGTGGTGATTTCTACGGCAGCGAGAAGTCGGCCACGCTCGCCAGCGCCGGCAACCTGAAGATCGAACTGGTGCAGGACGACGGCCAGACCGTCGTGCTGAAGGAAAAGACCGCGGTGAAGGCCGGCGAGATCGTCGATGCCTCGGTGATGTCGCGCCGCGCGCTGGCATCCTTCATCGCTACGCAGATCGCCGATGCGCGCGCGCAGGGCGTGCTGTTCTCGGTGCACCTGAAGGCGACGATGATGAAGGTCTCCGACCCGATCATGTTCGGCGTGGTGGTCGAGGAGTTCTACAAGGACGTGCTGGGCAAGTACGCCGCCGAACTCAAGCAGGCCGGCTTCGACCCGAACAACGGCATCGGCGACCTGTACTCGCGCCTGCCGTCGCTGCCGGAAGCCATGCAGGAAGCGATCAAGGCCGACATCGCCGCCGAATACGGCAAGCGCCCGGCGGTGGCGATGGTCAATTCCGACAAGGGCATCACCAACCTGCACGTGCCGAGCGATGTGATCGTCGACGCCTCGATGCCGGCGATGATCCGCGACAGCGGCCGCATGTGGAATGCCGAGGGCAAGCTGCAGGACACCAAGGCAGTGATCCCCGACCGCTGCTATGCCGGTGTCTACCAGGCGGTGATCGACGACTGCAAGGCCAACGGCGCGTTCGACCCGGCGACGATGGGCAGCGTGCCCAACGTCGGCCTGATGGCGCAGAAGGCCGAGGAATACGGCAGCCACGACAAGACCTTCCAGATCCCGGCCAACGGCGTCGTGCGCGTCAGCGACGACGCCGGCAACGTGGTGTTCGAGCACAAGGTCGAGGCCGGCGACATCTGGCGCATGTGCCAGGCCAAGGACGCGCCGATCCAGGATTGGGTGAAGCTGGCCGTCTCTCGCGCGCGCCTGAGCAACACCCCGGCGGTGTTCTGGCTGGACAGCAACCGCGCCCATGACGCGCAGGTGATCGCCAAGGTCGAGCAGTACCTGAAGGACCACGACACCCATGGACTGGACATCCGCATCCTGTCGCCGGTGGAGGCCACGAAGTTCTCGCTGGAGCGCATCCGCAAGGGCCAGGACACCATCTCCGTCACCGGCAACGTGCTGCGCGACTACCTGACCGACCTGTTCCCGATCATGGAGCTGGGCACCAGCGCCAAGATGCTGTCCATCGTGCCGCTGATGGCCGGCGGCGGCCTGTTTGAAACCGGTGCCGGCGGCAGCGCGCCGAAGCATGTGCAGCAGTTCGTCGAGGAGGACTACCTGCGCTGGGACTCGCTGGGCGAGTTCCTCGCGCTGGCCGCCTCGCTGGAACATCTTGCGCAGCGCTACGACAACACCGCCGCCGCCGTGCTGGCCAAGGCGCTGGACGAAGCCAACGGCACCTTCCTCGACAACGACCGTTCGCCGGGCCGCAAGCTTGGCACCATCGACAACCGCGGCAGCCACTTCTACATCGCCCTGTACTGGGCGCAGGCGCTGGCCGCGCAGGACGAGGACGCCGCGCTGAAGGCGAAGTTCGCGCCGCTGGCCAAGGCACTGGCCGACAACGAGCAGAAGATCGTCGCCGAACTGGTCGCGGTGCAGGGCAAGGCCGTGGACATCGGCGGCTACTATCGCCCGGATCTCGGCAAGACCGGCAAGGCGATGCGCCCGAGCGCCACGCTCAATGCTGCGCTCGCAGCGCTCTGATCGCAGCCTGCAAGGTGGTTTGGCCGAAACCCGCATTTGATTAGCGCGAGGTTTCAGTTTTAAAGCCCCTCTCCCTACGGGAGAGGGGTTGGGGTGAGGGGCAATGGAGTCCCGATGGTTCAAGCATCATGGACTCCGCTCGCCCCTCATCCGCCCTTCGGGCACCTTCTCCCGAGGGGAGAAGGGAAAAGCTGCGAGTCAGTTTCGATTAGGAACCCGCATTGCCCCCGCGATGCGGGTTTTCATTTGAGGCATGAGTTGGCCCCGGTGCGGTAGGGTGAAACCCGGCCCGACTCCCCGCATTGCCGATGCCCACCGACCTCGCCCACGCCATCGCCACCTGCATCCGCGACGGTTTCCTGGACTACCACGCCCGCTTCGCCGCGGTCACCCGCCGCGCGCGGCAACGCTTCGAACAACGCGACTGGACGGCGGCGCGCGACGATGCGGTCGAGCGCATCGAACTCTATGACCTGTGCATCGGCGAGTGCATGGCCCGCTTGCAGGCCATTGCCGGCGGTGCACCCAGCCGCGCGTTGTGGGTGCAAGTGCGCGCCACCTTCGCCACGCTGGTCGAAGGGCTGATCGACGGCGAACTGCACAAGACCTTCTACAACACCCTGACCCGGCGCCTGTTCGCCACCCGTGGCGTCGATGACGCCATCGAGTTCATGGCGATCGAGATCGAGCCGTCCGACGCCATCACCCACCCGGTCGCGCGCCACGTCTATACCGTGTCCGAGGCGCGCCCGGCCGATGCCTTCGAGCGCATGCTGGCCGACTACCGCTTCGACGTGCCATATCTGCACCGCCTGCGCTGCGCCGCCGCCATTGCGGTACGCCTGCAGGACGACCTCGCGCACTGGGGACCGCATCCGGTACGCGCGATCGAGTTGCTGGAAACCGTGTTCTACCGCGAGCGCCGCGCTTATCTGGTCGGCCGCGTGTTCGGCGAGCATCGCTTCTCGCCGTGCGTGATCGCGCTGGTCAACGATGGCGATGGCTTGCGCGCCGAAGCAGTGCTGAGCCGCCGCCGCGATGTGGCGCATCTGTTCGGCGTTTCGCGCAGCTATTTCCAGGCCGATCTGCCCACCGTGGCCGACGCGGTGGTATTCCTGCGCAGCCTGCTGCCGGGCAAGCCGGTCGATGAAATCTACACTGTGCTCGGACGTGCCAAGCAGGGCAAGACCGAGCGCTACCGCACCTTTTTCCGCCATTTCCAGCAACAGCCGAACGAGCGGCTGGTGCAGGCCGAGGGCACGACGGGCATGGTGATGGCGGTGTTCACCCTGCCCAGCTACCCGCTGGTGTTCAAGCTGATCCGCGATCATTTCGCATGGCCGAAAACCATGAGCCGGCAGGACGTGGAAGACCGCTACGCGCTGGTGTTCAACCTTGACCGCATCGGCCGCCTGCTCGACGCGCAACCCTACCGCCACCTGCGTTTTCCGCTGGCGCGCTTCGCCCCGGATCTGCGTGAGGAATTGCTGGAGAGTTGCGCGCGCAGCGTGCATGTCGAAGGCGACGATCTTGTGATTTCGCTGTGCTACGTGCAGCGCCGCTTCCGCCCGTTGAACCTTTACCTGCGCGAACAGACCGCCGGGGCCGCGCGTGCGGCGGCGCTGGACTATGCGCAGGCCATTGCCGACATGGCACGCAACGACATTTTTCCCGGCGACATGCTGCTGAAGAACTTCGGCATTTCGCGCCACGGTCGTGCAGTGTTCTACGACTACGACGAGCTGTGCCGGGTCAGCGATTGCAACTTCCGCGACTGGCCGCAGCCGCGCGATGCCGAAGAAGCGATGGCCGCCGAACCGTGGTTCCACGTAGCGCCGAACGATGTGTTTCCCGAACGCTTCGGGTGGTTCATGGGCCTGCCGAAACCGCTGCTGGAAGCGGTGCGCGAAGCCCACGGCGAACTGTTCGACCCGCATTGGTGGCGCGACCTGCAGGCCGCCTTCGCGCGTGGCGAGTTTCCCGACAATCCGCCATATCCGCGCGCGCTGCGCCTGGCGTGACGCGGATGACCTCCGTAGGAGCGCACCTTGGTGCGCGATGGGGCCTTCCCAATAAAGCTTCATCGCGCACCAAGGTGCGCTCCTACAGGACGGGAACGAGAAAGCCCGGCATCGCCGGGCTTTCTCGTATCGAATGGCGCAGGAAATCAGCGCTTCATCGAATTGAAGAACTCGTCGTTGGACTTGGTGCTCTTCATCTTGTCGAGCAGGAACCCTATTGCGACGATTTCCACCATCGGGTGCGGGTGAGCTTCTTCGAGGATTTGCATCTTCCCAGACAGTCAAAAACCCTGTTTTTACGGTGTTCTACGATAGTTGAAGGTGTTCATTGCCTACGGCCAGAGCGATTGGTAGCGCACGGGGAACATAGGCTTGGTGGTCAATGTCGGAGTGCAAAGTCTGGGGGCAGGGAGGGGGTAGGCTCTATACGGTCAGTTCTCCAGAACAAACCGTCCACCGCTATACCGCCAAGCCTTCTTTGCCGGAAGGCTGCGGACCTTGACAGCACCGCCTGCCCCGTCGAGGTAGTAGTTGCTGCCATTCCTGTTGACATATCCGGGCAGAGTGGCAGCGCTGACATCCCACCATTGCTGACCGTCGAAGCGCTCCACGGTCAGGAACGGCGTGCCGGCATTGTTCTCGGTGTACATGACTAGCGTGTCGGTCGAACCGGGCGGCAGGAACATCTGCGTGCTGGCATCCAACTCCGCAAGGCCACTGGCGGCATCCACACGCACGAAGTCCGATACTGACAGGCTGGCGTGGTCGGGGTGCACCTTCAGGGCCGCGATAGCATCGTAGATGCTCTTGAAGCCCGCAGAGACCACCGGCTCCTTGTTGTCGCAATCCGAAGTCAGCGGCGACGTGGTTCGCTTGGCTTTCACGTCCGCCAGACGGGCTTCCAGTCGCTCATCGTACATTTCGTCTTCGGGCAGCACTCGCAAGCCCGACAGGACCATGGCCGCCTCGCCCTTGGCGTTGTAACCGCATCCGGCCCGATGCGGCCCTTGGGCAATGCCAAGCAGCTTTGCACCCTCGGCGGGATTGGACACGCACAGGGCACCGACGAACTGGCGTAGCTGGGGATTCCGTGCGGTAGATGCGGCATCCAGCCGGAAGCAAAGGCTTACCCCTTCATCCGTCTCCTTCTGCGATGCGTCGCGGTACTCCCATTGCCCACTGACCACCAGCGGGGTGACTTGGGCTTGCGATGCCAGCGGACACAGCGCCAAAGCCGTCACCAATACAATTCGATTCAACATATTTTCGTCCTTGTGTCAGCTCAATTCGAGTACGGCAGGCGATAGACGGACTGCGCCTTGTAACCGGGGTTCTGAGCTTCGGCGGTACGTCGGGCTTGGTCCGGGGTGCTGGCGTGGACCGTCACCACGAACGTGCCGCTGCCGCCACTGGGACGGCCCATCTTCACTTCATACGTAGCCATTGCGGTTCGCCTTCATCCTTGCTGGATTGGTCATAGGGATAGAACGGACGTGATGTCCTTTGCCTTCGGGTCGGAGACCAGTTCGCGCATCCGACTGTAAGGTGGAATGCTGTCCCTCACGTCAACACAGACCAGCGTTGCAGCCCCCTCTTCATAGAAGACGGTCGCGATTCGCTCCTCGCTTGGCTGCATCGTGGTACCCCATAGCGCATGCACGCGTTTTGAACTCCCCACCATGCGCCCCTGTGTATCGAAACCAGCGCACTCCATGTTCGCTTCACGCAGTCCGTTGAGGTAGTTCCTCATTACGCAGTTGTAGCTGATGGGGCCACGCCGCTCGCATGAAACAGGTCGAACGTAGCCGAATGACACCAGCTCACTGGGGCCGGCCATAGAGGCGAGCTGGTCGCAACCGGCTAGCGAGAACAGAACGATGGCAATGCAAAGCGAGCGGAAGGCGCGCATGAGGCTCCTCATTGGATGTTGTAAGGGAAATGCCGGTTGCCAGCGCCACTCAGCGCCGTTGCAGGTCGGCTTCGCAATTGGGGCAGGAATGGATGTCCCGGCTGCCCGAGAGCGCCAGAGCGCTTGCCAAGCCGCCCACGATGACAGCGGCCATCATCCCGATACCGCCAAACAGGACAGAGGCAATGCTGGCCGCAATCGCGGCCAGCAGGATGCTTCCCCACCAAGTGGCATACCAAGGTTTGATGCGCGCTTTGATGCCCATCGGACCTACGTAGCCGCATTCGAGGCAGGTGATGCGCTCCGCGTGCTGGTGGTACTTCTTCAAGTTCTGCCGGATGTGCTCGGGCAGGACCTCGGGCGGAGTGGAAGTTCCACTAGGCTCGTTCTGACTCATCTATGTCCCCTGTAGTTCGCAATTCCATGCAACGCGCCATAGGCGCGACCGACTAACTCACTTGCACCTTAAAACCAGCCGACCACCCTCAAAACCTTGCTGGGCAAGGCTTTCAGGGCAAGCGTCAGCACCCGTTCCTGCGAGAACAAACAAGTCGCCGGACGGCATTCCGGCCAGTCTAGATTCTCCGCACTTAGCGAGTATGGAATTTCATAACCAATAGAGTCAAGGCACGCCGAACGACACGAGTGCGGAAGCTCCATATTTTTGATGGCCCAGAATTCGCGGGCCATCGGCATGAAAGGCTTTGGTGACAGACTGCGCGAAGCGCGAACTGCGGCCGGCATGACGCAGGAACAACTTGGCTTCGCCTTGGGAGTCACGAAGGCGTCAATTTCGGCATGGGAGAACGGGCGCGAAACCCCAAGCTTCCGAGTGCTGCCGGAGCTACGGAATGCGCTGAAGCGCTCGCTTGACGAGCTTATTTGTGGGGTCGGTGCCACCAGCGCCGCCAAGCCCCACGACGGAGATGCGGCCGAACTGAGGGCTGGCAGCGTTCATGAGCGAACGCTACTGGTTCGCTTCAGGGCACTTCCTGCGAAGAAGCGCGAAGCCTTCTTGGAGATGCTCAAACCGTAGCGCTGGGCTGCAACGCCCTATACACGCTACTACGGCTGATTCCGAAGCGCTCCTGAAGTTGTCCGATGCTAAAGTTCTCTTCCGCACGCATCTTGCGGATGCGCTCCTCCTGAGCATCGGTCAACGCCTTCCTGCGACCGAACTTGACGCCCTTCCGCTTTGCCAGCGCGATGCCGTCAGCTTGGCGTTCAGCACGAATGTCTGCCTCAAACTCAGCGAACGCACCCAGCAGGTTGAACATCAACTTCCCTTCGGAGGTCGATGTGTCCAGTCCTTGGTCCAGCACCTGCAAGCTGACGCCCTTCCGCCTCAGTAGGTCGGCAATCTTCGCCAAATCGATGACGCTCCTTGCGATACGGTCGAGGCGGCTCACGACCAGCACATCCCCCTCCCGGACGTACTCAAGGGCCGCCTGAAGCTCCGGGCGGTTGTCTGCCTGCCTGCCCGAGCGCTTCTCCCGGTACACCTTGGTGCAGCCAGCCTTTGCCAGCTTCTCAAGCTGCACATCCAGCGACTGCCCCGGGTTCTACCCCGAAATCACGGACGGTTGTGAAAGAGCTTGGAACTCCCGATCGCGCCTGGCGACTCTTCGCCGCATCCTCGGGTTATGGAACCGCTCGACGTATTCGAACACATCAGTCTTCGCTGCATCGAGTGTCAGGTACTTCGTGCGGTAGATCCGCTCGCGCTTGAGCACGCCGAAAAACCCTTCGCAGGCCGCGTTGTCGCCGCAGTGTCCCACCGCGCTCATCGAACAGACCAGGCCGTTTCTCGACAGATACCGCTGGTAGTCGCCGCTTCGGAATTGACTGCCGCGATCGGAATGCAGGATCACCGGCTCCGCGCCTTGCCGCTGCCATACCGCCATCTGCACCGCCCGGATCACCATGTGCCGGTCCTGCCTGTGGTGCATCGACCAACCCACCACGCGCTGGTCGAACAAATCCAGCACGATGCATAGATACAGCTTGCCTTGTCCTGTTTTGATCTCAGTGATGTCGGTGACCCATTTGGTCTCCGGCTCCAGTGCGGTGAAGTCCCGCTCCAGCAGGTTGCGCACGCCCGGAGGCGTGAGCGCCGGCCGTCCGCGCTGACCGCGCCGCTTCGGGCGCGGCCAGCCCTGCAAACCCTCGGCCGCCATCAGTCGCGCCACGCGGTTCAAGCTGGCCGACTCGCCCTGATCGACCAGGTCTTCGTGCATGCGACCGGCGCCGAGAGTGCCACGGCTGTCCTCGTGCATCTCGCGGATTCGCGCGGCCAGGCGCTGGTTGTCGCGCTGTCGGGCGCTGGGCAGTCGCTGGCTCCAGTCGTAGTAACCGCTGGCCGACACCTTCAGGCAGCGGCACATCAGTCGAACCGGAAACGCGTCGCGGCAACGTTCGATCACCTGATACCTCAGGATGATCCCTTGGCAAAGAACGTCGCCGCTTCTCGCAAAAAATCCCGTTCCTTCCTCACCCGGGCCAGCTCGCGCTTGAGGCGGGCCAGCTCTTCGTCCCGGGGCGTCCCGCTGCCGCCGAAAGCCACCACCCCCTGGCTCTGGGCTTCCCGCTTCCAGCGGGTCAACAGGGTGTCGCGGATCCCCAACTCCCGAGCCACTTGGGCACAGCTCACACCCGGCTGGCTGGCCTGCTCAATAGCACCGCGCTTGAACTCGGCGCTGAACTTCCTTCGCTTCGACATGAACACTCCTCAGGCCTCGATCGGCCTTCTCGTAAGTGTCCGTGAAAACGGGGGTGAACCCGGCGCGGACTTGGGCGAGGGCCAGCCACTTTCGCCGGTTCGCTTCGTCAAGGTCGCGGGTATGCAGGGCACGTCGGATGTGCGTGTTCCCGACCCTGCCGCGTAGCGCGGCAGGTACCTTGATACGGATGTACCAAGACTGGCCTAGCTGCTGTAGGTAATGTCTCTTGCCCAATCCCCTGTCCTCGCGGTCAAGGGGTCCTTGAGCTGTCTGGTGGTCAAGGTTGGTGGTCAAACCCGGTGGTCAGACCGCCAATCCCGGCGCATTACTATCCCGATACGAATAGGGCCTCCGGTTGTCCGAAGGCCCTGTTTTTCAAGCGTTTTCCGATGGATTACCGCTTCATCGAATTGAAGAACTCGTCGTTGGACTTGGTGCTCTTCATCTTGTCGAGCAGGAACTCCATCGCCGCGATCTCGTCCATCGGGTGCAGCAGTTTGCGCAGGATCCAGATCTTCTGCAGCAGTTCCGGCTCGATCAGCAGGTCCTCGCGGCGGGTGCCGGAGCGGTTGATGTCGATGGCCGGGTAGACGCGCTTCTCGGTGATGCGGCGGTTCAGGTGCACTTCGCTGTTGCCGGTGCCCTTGAATTCCTCGTAGATCACCTCGTCCATCTTGCTGCCGGTTTCGACCAGCGCGGTGGCGATGATGGTCAGCGAGCCGCCTTCCTCGACGTTGCGCGCCGCGCCGAAGAAGCGCTTCGGGCGGTGCAGGGCGTTGGCGTCGACGCCGCCGGTCAGCACCTTGCCCGAGGACGGCACCACGTTGTTGTAGGCGCGCGCCAGGCGGGTGATCGAGTCGAGCAGGATCACCACGTCCTTCTTGTGCTCGACCAGGCGCTTGGCGCGCTCGATCACCATTTCGGCGACCTGCACGTGGCGCGCGGCCGGTTCGTCGAAGGTGGAGCTGACCACTTCGCCGCGCACGGTGCGCTGCATCTCGGTCACTTCCTCCGGGCGCTCGTCCACCAGCAGCACGATCAGGTGCACGTCCGGGTGGTTGTAGGTGATGGCGCTGGCGATCTGCTGCATCATCATCGTCTTGCCCGCCTTGGGCGGGGAGACGATCAGCGCGCGCTGGCCCTTGCCCTGCGGCGCCATCAGATCGAGGATGCGGCCGGTGATGTCCTCGGTGGAGCCGTCGCCGCGCTCCAGGCGGAAGCGCTTGCGCGGGAACAGCGGGGTCAGGTTCTCGAACAGCACCTTGTTCTTCGACGCTTCGATCGGTTCACCGTTGATGGTGTCCACGATGTTCAGTGCGAAGTAGCGCTCGCCGTCCTTGGGGAAGCGGATGCGGCCGGCGATGTGGTCGCCGGTGCGCAGGTTGAAGCGGCGGATCTGGCTGGGCGAGATGTAGGTGTCGTCCGGGCCGGCCAGGTAGCTGGCCTCGGCCGCGCGCAGGAAGCCGAAGCCGTCCGGCAGGATCTCCAGCACGCCGTCGGCGGCCACGCCCTCGCCGTGGCGGGTCAGCACCTTCAGCAGCGCGAAGATCACGTCCTGCTTGCGCGCGCGCGCCACGCCCTCGTGGATGCTCAGCTGCTCGGCGATTTCCAGCAGCTTGTGCGCCGGCATCCGCTTCAGGTCGCTGAGCGAGTAGACCGGGAAGCCTTCGGGTACGTTCGGATGCGGGCGCGGCACGAAGGTCTCGTTGCCGTTGTCGCTGGGCAGGCCGTCGTCGCGGAAACGATCGCGGTTGCGGTCGCGGCGGTTGCGGAAGCGGTCGCGGCGGTTGCCCTGGCCTTGGCCCTGCGGGTTCTGCTGGCCTTGGCGCGGGTGGTTGTTGCCGTCGTTGCGCGGCTCGCCATTGTCCTGCCCGCCCTGGGCGGCGGCAGGCGCGGGCGAACGTTCGCCGGCATCGGTGTTCGGGGCGGCAGCCGGAGCGGCGGGCGCGTCTTCACGGGGTGCGGCGGGAGCCGGCGGCGTGGCCGGCAGCGGCAGCGCGGACTGGGCCGGCGCCGCGGCGGGAGCGGTGTCGCTGGTTTCGACGGCGGCCTTGGCGGCGCGCGGCTTGCGCACGCGCTTTTCGACGGGCGCGTCGGTGCTCCCGGTTTCGGAAGGAGTGTTCTCGGACAAGTGTTGATTCCTCTCGCTGATACGTGCGAGCGCCCTGTGCGGGCGGCGAACTGGTGGGAATGGGCCGGACGAGAACCCGGCCGGAGGGTGCGGCAGGCGAATGCTGCCGGACGAGCGACACTAACACCGCCGCGCGCAACGGCGCAAGGTGCCGGGAAACGCCTGTTGGGCCACGGTATGGCTGGCCCGGGGCCGGCGGCCGTGGCCGCCGGCGGGGAAGGTCAGGCCAGCGCCTTGTCGACCATCTGGCTCAGCTGGCCCTTGCCGACGGCGCCGATCTGGGTGGCCTGGATCTGGCCATCCTTGAACAGCAGCAGCATCGGGATCGAGCGCACGTGGTACTTGACCGCGGTGGCGCGGTTTTCGTCGACGTTGAGCTTGGCGATCTTCAATTTGCCGTCGTAGGCGTCGGCCAGCTCGTCGAGCACCGGGGAAATCATCTTGCACGGGCCGCACCATTCGGCCCAGAAGTCCACCAGCACCGGGGTGTCGGACTGCAGCACGGCGGCGTCGAAATCGGCATCGCCGACGTGTAGAACCTTGTCACTCACTTGATGAGTCTCCTGGGGCAATGCGACGGCCCATGCCGGGTTGGCCGCTGCATTGCGCTAAACTGGGGCATTGCGCGGACAGAAGGCCATCGCCTTGGCGTCGCGCGACCCGGCGCAGGGGCCGCAGTGTGCGACGGTGCCCGTATCGATGCAAGCCGCCTGGCCGCTCCCGGCCAGCCGGCACTACCAAGACTGGACGATGAGCGACAAACCGCTGACTGATGTGACTTTTTCCTCCTTCGAACTGCAACCGGCGCTGCTGGCCGGGCTGGAAGGAGCCGGATTCACCCGCTGTACCCCGATCCAGGCGTTGACCCTGCCGGTGGCCTTGCCCGGCGGCGACGTCGCCGGCCAGGCGCAGACCGGCACCGGCAAGACGCTGGCGTTCCTGGTGGCGGTGATCAACCGCCTGATGAGCCGCCCGGCGCTGGCCGACCGCAAGCCGGAAGACCCGCGCGCGCTGATCCTGGCGCCGACCCGCGAGCTGGCCATCCAGATCCACAAGGACGCGGTGAAGTTCGCCTCCGACCTGGGCCTGCGCTTCGCGCTGGTCTATGGCGGCGTGGACTACGACAAGCAGCGCGAACTGCTGCAGCAGGGCGTGGACGTGATCATCGCCACCCCCGGCCGCCTGATCGACTACGTCAAGCAGCACAAGGTCGTCAGCCTGCACGCCTGCGAGGTCTGCGTGCTGGACGAGGCCGACCGCATGTTCGACCTGGGCTTCATCAAGGACATCCGCTTCCTGCTGCGGCGCATGCCCGAGCGCACCACCCGGCAGACGTTGTTGTTCAGCGCCACCCTCAGCCACCGCGTGCTGGAGCTGGCCTACGAGCACATGAACGAGCCGCAGAAGCTGGTGGTGGAAACCGACAACATCACCGCCGACCGCGTGCGCCAGCGCATCTACTTCCCCGCCGACGAGGAAAAGCTGCCGCTGCTGCTGGGCCTGCTGTCGCGCAGCGAAGGCGCGCGCACGATGATCTTCGTCAACACCAAGGTGTTCGTCGAGCGCGTGGCGCGGGCGCTGGAGCGCGCCGGCTACCGGGTCGGCGTGCTCTCCGGCGACGTGCCGCAGAAGAAGCGCGAGAGCCTGCTCAACCGCTTCCAGAAGGGCCAGCTGGAAATCCTGGTCGCCACCGACGTGGCCGCGCGCGGCCTGCACATCGACGGCATCAAGTACGTCTACAACTACGACCTGCCGTTCGACGCCGAGGACTACGTGCACCGCATCGGCCGCACCGCGCGGCTGGGCGAGGAAGGCGACGCGATCAGCTTCGCCTGCGAGCGCTATGCGATGGGCCTGCCGGACATCGAGGCCTACATCGAGCAGAAGATCCCGGTCGAGCAGGTCACCAGCGAGCTGCTGGTCGCGCTGCCGCGGCCGGAGCGTGCGCCGCTGCCGGAGGGCGAGGAAAACGAGAGCGTCGGCGCGATCTTCCGCGAGGCGCGCGAGCAGAAGGCCGCCGACGAGGCGCGCCGTGGCGGTGGCAGTGGTCGCGGCGGGCGTTCCGGCGGCGGGCATGGCGAGCGTCGCCGCGATGGCGGGGCGCGCAGTAGTGGTGAAGGCCGCGGCCGTGGCCCGCGCAAGCCGCGCGTGGAAGGCGAGGGCGCGCAGGCCAATGCCGCCGCAGCGCAGCCGCTGCAGCAGGCCAAGCCCGCTCAACAACCGCAGGCCGAAGGCGAGCGCGCACCGCGCAAGCGTCGTCGTCGTCGCCACGGCCGCCCGGTCGAGGGTGCCGAGGCCGCCGTGCAGGTGACCGCCAACGGCAGCCCGGTGCAGGTGCAGGCCAAGCCGATGCGCGCGTCCGGCAACGACAGCGATTCGTTCCTGACCCGCCTGGGCCGCAAGATCCGCCGCATGCTCGCGGGCGATTGATCGCGGCAGTGCCGGCCGCTGGCCGGCAACCTCGCATCACCCGACCTTCTCGCAGATGTCGGCCAGCGGCCGGCACTACCGCGTCGATTCTTGATGCGGCTCCCGGTGGGTGCCGACCGTTGGTCGGCACGCATCCATCCGCGCGCAACCGATCCCCGGCATGTTGCGCCGCCGCCCGACCAACGGTCGGGTGCCACCGGCGCGTGAAGCCGATCGCGCGCCGATGCGCCGCACCGCCGCCTTCGCCTCCGGCATAATCGGCGCATGAGCGTTCTGCGTTTCGACAATGTCAGCAAGCACTATGCGGGCGGCCACCAGGCGCTGGTGGACGTCAGCTTCGAGGTGGGCGCGGGCGAGATGCTGTTCGTCACCGGGCATTCCGGCGCCGGCAAGAGCACGCTGCTGAAACTGATCCACCTGAGCGAGCGCCCGACCCGCGGCGCGGTGCTGTTCGGCCAGCGCAACCTGCTCAAGGTGCGCGGCGGCAAGGTGGCGCTGCATCGGCGCGAGGTCGGCGCGGTCCACCAGGACCACCGCCTGCTGACCGACCGCAGCATCGGCGAGAACGTGGCGCTGCCGCTGATCCTGCGCGGTGACCGCCGCGGCGACGTCGGCAAGCGTGTGCGCTCGGTGCTCGAACGCATGGGCCTGGGCCACCGCGAGAAGGCGCTGCCCACGCAGCTGTCGGCCGGCGAGCAGCAGCGCGTCGGCATCGCCCGCGCCATCGTCGCCGAGCCGAAGCTGCTGGTCGCCGACGAGCCCACCGGCAACCTCGACCCCACGCTGGCCGCGGAGATCATGGCCCTGTTTGCCGAGTTGCCCGGCCGCGGCACCAGCGTGCTGGTGGTCAGCCACGACCTGCCGCTGCTCAAGCGCATGCGCAAGCGAGTGCTGATCCTCGACCACGGGCGGTTGGTCGACGACATCTCGCCGCAGGACCTGGCCGAATGAGCAGGAAGGAAGCAATGCCCCGGAATGGTGAAGCCGCCGCACCGTCGCGGCTGGGCGCGTGGTTCGCCCACCACCTGCACAGCGTGGTGTTCAGCCTCGGCCGCGCGCTGCGCAAGCCGTGGGCGACCGCGCTGACCGTGGCGGTGATGGCGCTGGCGCTGGCGCTGCCGCTGGGGCTGTCGATCGCGCTGGACAACCTCAAGGTATTCACCGGCAGCGTGCAGCAGTCGCGCGACATCAGCCTGTTCCTGAAACCGGCGATCGACGGCGCCACCGCGCAGGACCTGGCCGCCAGCCTGCGCGCGCGCGACGACGTCGCCGGAGTGGTGCTGCGCACCCCGGAAGAGGGCCTGGCCGAACTGCGCCAGAGCGCGGGGCTGGGCGAAGCCATCGATGCGCTCGGCGAGAATCCGCTGCCGAGCCTGCTGATCGTCACCCCGGCCGGCGATGACGACGCCGCACTCGCCAAGGCGCTGGAAGCCCTGCCGCAGGCCGACCTGGTGCAGCACGACGCCCTGTGGCGGCAGCGGCTGGATGCCTGGCTCGGCTTCGGCGCGCGGCTGGTGCAGGTGCTGTCGCTGCTGCTGGGGCTGGGCGCGGTGCTGGTGGTCGGCAATACCGTGCGCTTGGACATCCAGGCGCGGCGCGAGGAAATCGGCGTGCTGCAGCTGCTGGGCGCCAGCGACGGCTTCATCCGCCGCCCGTTCGTCTACCTCGGCGCGTGGTACGGGCTGGGCGCGGGCGTGCTGGCGCTGGCGCTGGTCGGCGCCTGCGGGCTGGCGCTGCGCGCGCCGCTGGCGGCGTTGTCGCGGAGCTACGGCAGCCCGTTCGTGCTGCATGGGCTGGATGCCCTGCATTCGGGTTTCGTGCTGCTGGGCACAGTGTTGCTGGGTTGGCTGGGGGCGTGGCTGGTGACCGGCCACTTCCTCAGGCAGACTCGCCCGACCGAAACCTGAGGCGCGCATGCCCACGCATGAACTCAAGCACCTGATCAGCGACGCCCCCCGGGTGATGGTGGTCGACGGCTCCAAGCTGGTGCGCAAGCTGATTTCCGACGTGCTGCAACGCGAGTTGCCGGACGTGGAAGTCGTCGGCTGCGCCAGCATCGAGGAGGCGCGCGAAGCGCTCGCCGCCGGGCCGGTGCACCTGGTCACCACCTCGCTGGCGCTGCCCGACGGCGATGGCCTGGCGCTGGCGCGCAGCGTGCGCGACGCCGCCGGGCAGGCCTACGTGCCGGTGATCGTGGTCTCCGCCGATGCCCAGCAGCACCTGGAGCAGCGCCGCTTCAACGAATACGTCACCGACTACTTCGACAAGGCGCTGGGCCACGAGGCGCTGGCCGCGTTCATCCGCGGCTACGTGCAGCCCGAGCCGATGCCCGGCGCCACCGTGCTCTACGTCGAGGACAGCCGCGTGGTCGCCGAGGCCACCAAGCGCATGCTCGAACGCCACGACCTGCACGTGGTGCACGTGCTCACCGCCGAGGACGCGTTCTCGCTGCTCACCGCCGAGTCGCTGGGTCGCACCGTGCGCCGCATCGACCTGGTGCTGACCGACGTTACCCTCAAGGGCGAGCTGAATGGCCGCGACGTGGTCGAGCGCGTGCGTATCGACTTCGGCTACGGCAAGCGCCGCCTGCCGGTGCTGGTGATGACCGGCGACAGCAACCCGCATAACCAGTCCGCGCTGTTGCAGGCCGGCGCCAACGACCTGGTGCAGAAGCCCATCGAGGAACGCCTGCTGGTGACCAAGGTGCTGTTCCAGCTGCGGCTGGCGCGCCTGTCGCAGCCGGCGGTGATGCTGTGAGCGGGGCGGCACCCAACATCCAGCTCGAACCGAGCTGGAAGGCCCACGTCGGCGACTGGCTGCTGCGCCCGGAAATGCGCGAACTGGCCGCCTTCCTGCGCCAGCGCAAGGCCGCCGGCGCGCGGGTGTTCCCGCCGGGGCCGCAGATCTTCGCCGCGTTCGACGCCACCCCGTTCGAGCAGGTCAAGGTGGTGGTGCTGGGGCAGGACCCCTATCACGGCTACGGCCAGGCGCATGGCCTGTGCTTCTCGGTGATGCCGGGCGTGCCGGTGCCGCCGTCGCTGCTGAACATCTACAAGGAGCTGGAGGACGACACCGGCGTGGTGCCGCCGTTCCGGCGCCCGGACCACGGCTGCCTGCTGCCGTGGGCGTGGCAGGGCGTGCTGCTGCTCAACGCGGTGCTGACGGTGGAGGAAGGCCGCGCCGGCGCGCACCAGGGCAAGGGCTGGGAGGGCTTTACCGACCATGTGGTCGACGTGCTCAACCGCGAGCGCGAAGGGTTGGTGTTCCTGCTGTGGGGCAGCTACGCCCAGCAGAAGGGCAAGGTCATCGACACCCGCCGCCACCGCGTGCTGAAGGCCCCGCACCCCTCGCCGCTGTCGGCGCACCGCGGTTTCTTCGGCTGCCGGCATTTCTCGCAGGCCAACGACTACCTGCAGCGCCACGGCCAGCCCCCGGTCGACTGGCGGCTGCCGCCGCGGGCGGAGCTGGAGGCCCGGCTCGCCGGAGCGTGAACCGGCTTGAATCCCGGTCATGCCGCCGCAACATCGCCTCTGATACGGTAGCGAAGTCGGGAAACCGAGGATGCTGTTGGTGTTTAAAATCCGGCCATTTGACGGAATTGACGACAAAAGCGGAACACTGGAACTTTTTCTATACCGGCCAGTCCAATAGCTTGGACTGCTAAGATGAGCCCCATGAACCCGAATACTTCTACTGCCCTTGTGGCAAACAATCTTCCGGTTCCCAGCGCGCTCGGCTCGCTGGATGCCTACATCGGCGCCGTGCACCGGATCCCGGTGCTGTCGGTGGACGACGAGCAGGACCTGGCGCGCCGCTTCCGCGATGAGCAGGACCTGGACGCCGCGCGCGAGCTGGTGCATTCGCACCTGCGCTTCGTCGTGCACGTGGCCCGCGGCTACAACGGCTATGGCCTGCAACTGGGCGATCTGATCCAGGAAGGCAACATCGGCCTGATGAAGGCGGTCAAGCGCTTCGACCCGGATATGGGCGTGCGCCTGGTGTCCTTCGCGGTGCACTGGATCCGTGC
The DNA here is from genome assembly GCF_022359915.1 of Stenotrophomonas sp. NLF4-10. Classification (NCBI taxonomy): domain Bacteria; kingdom Pseudomonadati; phylum Pseudomonadota; class Gammaproteobacteria; order Lysobacterales; family Lysobacteraceae; genus Stenotrophomonas; species Stenotrophomonas sp. NLF4-10. The sequence continues at coordinate 6,116 of NZ_JAKSEE010000003.1, read as the reverse complement.
CGAGATGCACGAGTTCATCCTCAAGAACTGGCGCATCGTCAAGGTCGCCACCACCAAGGCGCAGCGCAAGCTGTTCTTCAACCTGCGCAAGTCCAAGACCCGGCTGGGCTGGATGAACGCGGCCGAGGTCAGCGCGGTGGCGAAGGACCTGAACGTCTCCGAGCGTGAGGTGATGGAGATGGAGTCGCGCCTGTCCGGCCGCGACGTCGGCTTCGACGCGCCCAGCGACGAGAGTGACGACCATGCGCCGCCGGCGCCGGCCGCCTACCTGGTCGCGCACGACGAAGACCCGTCGCAGGCCTACGAGCGTGCCGACAGCGAGGACAACCAGCTGCAGCTGCTGCGCGAGGGCCTGGCCAACCTCGACCAGCGTTCGCGCGACATCATCGCCCGCCGCTGGCTGGACGCCGACAGCAAGGTCACCCTGCAGGAGCTGGCCGACGAATACGGTGTGTCCGCCGAGCGCATCCGCCAGATCGAGGCCAATGCGCTGAAGAAGATGAAGGCACTGTTCACCGCCTGAGTCGCGGTGCCGGTGTTGCACGTCTGCTGGAAAGGCCCGGTCGTACCGGGCCTTTTCCGTTTCCGGGCACGATGCCCAGCCATAAGGGGAATGCCATGAAGGGAACCTGCCTGTGCGGCGCCATTGAAGTCACGGCCTCCGACCATGCCGACGTCGGCCTCTGCCATTGCGCGACGTGCCGGCGCTGGTCGGGCGGGCCGATGTTCGCGGTGCACTGCGGCAGCGATGTGCGCTTCGATGGCGCGCAGCCCAGCGCCTATCGTTCCTCGGACTGGGCCGAGCGCGGCTTCTGCCCGGCCTGCGGTACCCACCTGTTCTATCGGCTGTTGCCGACCGGCGAGTACATGCTGCCGGCCGGGTTGTTCCAGCAGCAGGAATTCCGGCTCGAAAGCCAGATATTCATCGACGAGAAGCCGGCGTTCTACGAACTGAGCAACGACACCGAAGTGCTGACCGGCCAGCAGGTGTTCGAGCGCTTCGCCTCCGGCAACGGCTGACGTCGTTCACTCCCGCGGCGGCGGATCGCCATCGTGCGGTTCGCCATCGGCATCGCCGAAGATGATCCGCGCGCCGCGCTGGTAGCTCCAGTAGGCGACCGCCCAGTTGAGCAGCACCACCAGCCGGTTGCGGAAGCCGATCAGGAAGAACACGTGCGCGGCCAGCCAGAACCACCAGGCCAGCAGGCCGGAGAGCTTCAGCCGACCCATGTGCACGATGGCGGCCATGCGCCCGATGGTCGCCAGGTTGCCCTGGTCGCGATAGCGGAACGGTGGCGGCGCCGGGTGCTGTTGCAGCCGCGCGCGGATCACCGCGGCCACGTACCTGCCCATCTGCTTGGCGGCCGGCGCCACGCCCGGCACCGGGCGGCCGTCGGCCTGCGCCAGCGCGGCCAGGTCGCCGGCGACGAAGACCTCGGGGTGGCCGGGCAGCGTCAGGTCCGGCTGCACCTGCACGCGGCCGGCGCGGTCCAGTGGCGTGTCCAGCGTGCGCGCCAGCGGCGAGGCGGCCACGCCGGCGGCCCAGACCACGGTGCGGGCAGGGACGAACCGCTCGCCGAGGTGGAAGCCCTCGGCGTCGATGGCGGTCACCGGCGCGCCGGCATGCACTTCCACGCCGAGCCGCTCCAGCTGCCGGCGCGCCTTCAGCGACAGCACCTCCGGGAAGCTGGACAGCACCCGCGGCCCGGCCTCGACCAGCCGCACCTTCGCCGAGGCCGGATCGATGTGGCGGAACTCGTTGCGCAGGGTGTGGCGCGCGATCTCGGCCAGGGTGCCGGCCAGCTCGACGCCGGTGGGGCCGCCGCCGACGATGGCGAAGCTGAGCCAGGCCGCCTTCTTCGCCGGGTCGGGTTCGGCCTCGGCCTTCTCGAAGGCCAGCAGCAGCCGGCGCCGCAGCGCCAGCGCATCGTCCAGCGTCTTCAGGCCGGGGGCGTGCGGCGCCCATTGGTCGTTGCCGAAATAGGCATGGGTGGCGCCGCTGGCGACCAGCAGCAGGTCGTAGTCCAGCGTGGTGCCGTCGCGCAGCCGCACCTGGCGTTGGTGCTTGTCGATGGCATCCACCTCGCCGAGCCTGACCTCGACGTTGCGCTGCCGGCCGAGGATGTGCCGCAATGGTGCGGCGATGTCCGGCGCCGACAGGCCGGCGGTGGCCACCTGGTACAGCAGCGGCTGGAACAGGTGGTGGTTGCGGCGGTCGACCAGGGTGATGCGCAGCTTCGCGTTGGCCAGCGCGCGGGTGGCCCGGAGGCCGGCGAAGCCGCCGCCGATGACCAGCAGGCGGGGAGGGCGGTCGTGGGGCATGCGGTACTCCGGTGGGGGCCGGCGGATGCCGGTTGGAGGGCGTGGACAACCGGCCGCCATCATCGCATGGGGTGCGCATGCTCGGGCCGATGGTCGATACTGGCTCCGAGCCGAATGCCGTGGAGGGAATGCCGTGTCCGATCCCGAAAAGCGTATCGCCCTGCTGATCGACGCCGACAATGCGCCGGCGGCGAAGATCGACGAGGTGCTGGCCGAGGTGGCGCGCTTCGGCGTGGCCAACGTGCGCCGCGCCTACGGCAACTGGAAGAGCCCGCGGCTGAAGGGCTGGGAGGCGGTGCTGCACGAATACGCGATCCGCCCGATCCAGCAGTTCGCCTATTCCAAGGGCAAGAACGCCTCGGACATGGCGATGGTGATCGACGCGATGGACCTGCTCTACGCGCGCAACCTCGATGGGTTCGCCATCGTCTCCAGCGACGCCGATTTCACCCCGCTGGTGATGCGGCTGCTGACCGACGGGGTGAAGGTCTACGGCTTCGGCGAGAAGAAGACGCCCGATCCCTTCGTCAACGCCTGCTCGCAGTTCACCTACCTGGAGGCGCTGGGGCAGGAGGATGCCGGCCGGGTAGCGGCGGATGCGGGGCAGCCGGGGCATGGCGAGGCCGCCGCGGATGCGCCTGCCGCGCCGGGCGGGGCGCAACCGCCGATCCAGCCGCGCCCGGGCAACGAATTGCGCGGCGACACCCGCCTGCTCAACCTGCTGCGCGGCGCGGTGGACGCGGCCGCCGACGAGCAGGGTTGGGCGGCATTGAGTGCGGTGGGCAACCAGATCGGCAACCGTGCCTCGTTCGATTCGCGCAACTACGGCTACCGCAAGCTCAGCGACCTGCTCGCGGCGATCGGCCTGTTCGAGTTGAAGAAGGACGACAAGTCCACGCAGGTACGGGTGTTGCCGAAGAAAGCCGCCAAGGCCGCCAAGGCGGGCGCGGCATGACGATGACGGCGGCCACTCCGGCGTATGGTGCGGGTCCTGCGTCGGTCACAACGGGAACCGGGATGCTGAAGATCTGGGGACGCCGCAATTCGAGCAACGTGCGCAAGGTGCTGTGGTGCGCCGAGGAAATCGGCCTGCCTTATGAGTCGATCGAGGTGGGCGGCGCGTTCGGCGGCACGCAGAGCGCCGACTACCGGGCGATGAACCCCAACGGGCTGGTGCCGGTGATCGAGGACCACGGCCTGCCGGTATGGGAATCCAACGCCATCGTCCGCTACCTGTCGGCGCGCTACGCGCTGGGCACGCTGTACCCGGAAGACCCGGCATTGCGCGCGCAGAGCGAGAAGTGGATGGACTGGACCATATCGAGCTTCGCCGTCGCCTTCCGCGACCTGTTCTGGGGCGTGGTGCGCACCGCACCGGCCGACCGCGACGCCGCGCGCATCGACGCGGCACTGGTGCGCTGCGGCGAGTTGCTGGCGCTGGCCGATGCCGAGCTGGAGCGGCAACCGTGGCTTTCCGGCGAGTCGTTCGCGATGGGCGACATCCCGCTGGGCGCCTTCGCCTATGCGTGGTTCGAGATGCCGATCCAGCGCCCGGACCTGCCGCACCTGGCCGGCTGGTATGCGCGCCTGCAGGTGCGCCCGGCTTACCGCAAGGGCGTGATGACGCCGCTGACCTGAGGCTTGCCGGAATGCCGTGGATGCGGGGCTTGCCCCGCATGATGCGCTCCCGGTGAAGCCCATGCGGGGCAAGCCCCGCATCTACGAGTAGGCCGGTGCCACGCCCCCGGCGATGCTTGCCCCCGTGTCGGGGGATAACCCGCTCCCACGAGCCATGAGTGGGCTGGTGCACAAACGACGACAGCCGCCTGTACCAGCGCGGCTGTCGACGTAGGCTGCCCCGAAGGGCAGGGGTCAGAACTTGTAGTTCAAGCCGAGGTAGACAACGCGACCGGCATAACCGTTGGAGTAGAAGCGGTTTTTGGTGTCGTTGCCCAGGTGGGTACGCGTCTCTTCCTTGGTCAGGTTCAACACCGAGGCGCTCAGGCTGAGCGCCGGGGTGACGTTGTAGGCGGCGTTCAGGTCGATCTGCTGGTAGGGCTCCTGGTAGAGGTTCAGGCCGCTGACCAGGCCCTGCACCACTTCGCCACGACGGTTCCACGAGGCACGCAGCAGCAGCTTCTCCACTTCGTAGAACACGGTAAAGTTGGCCTGGTTCTTGGCGCTGCCGACCAGCGGCGACTTGCCGATCTCGGTGCCGTCCTCGAGGGTGATGGCCGCTTCGTTGGTGTCGTTCCAGGTGTAGTTCGCCTGGAAGCCCAGGCCGAAATCCAGCGTGTGCTGGGCATAGAACTCCGCGCCCTGCGAAACCGCGTCGCGACCGCCGGCGGTGGTCGAGTAGTTCTGCACGACCACGGTTTCGCCACCGATGTCCTGCGTCACGTCCTGCACCACCGGCACCGAGAAGTTGCTGACGTCCTTGCGGAACAGGTCCAGGCCCACCACCGAGCCGGGGCGGAAGTACCACTCCAGGCCGATGTCGTACTGGGTGGCCTTGTAGGCCTCCAGGTTCTTGTTGCTGCCCGAGCCGTACCAGCCCTGTTCGCCGGCGCCGCCGGTCAGGCGGCGATCGTTGACGTATTCGGGGCTGAAGTATTCCAGGCTGCCCGGGGCGGCGATGTTGCCGTAGCTCGGGCGCGAGATCACCTTGGAGGCCGCCGCGCGCAGCAGCAGGTTCTCGCTCAGGTCATAGGCCAGGTTGAAGCTCGGCAGCACGTCGGTGTAGGTGCGCTCCAGGCTGCTGACCGCGAAGGTCTCCGGCCGGGCCACGCTGTCCGAAAGCCGCCAGTAGCCCTCGGTGCCGCAGTAGGTACGGTCGGGCGCGCCGCCCGGTACCGCATCGCCCGCCTGGCACGCCAGCGGATCGCCGTTGGCGTCGTCGTAGAAGTAGTCGTTGTAGAGGGTGACCTTGTCGGTGGAGTCGGCGTGCTGGCGGGTGCTGACCACGCGCACGCCGACGTTGCCGCGCAGGCGCTCGGTGCGGAAGTTGGCCTGCAGGTAGGTGGAGTAGATCTTTTCGTCGACGTTGTAGACGAAGTTGTCCTCGTTGCGGGTCTGCATCGGCCCGTAGGTCTTGTTCAGGTAGGCGATGTAGGCCGGGTAGTCGATGGCCGGGAACGCGCTGGCATTGATGCCGCCGGCCAGGTTGCCCATGCCGTACAGGAAGTCGGGCGAGAACTGCAGGGCCAGGTCGTTGCAGCCGCCGTTCCAATAGCGGTTTTCGTAGTCGCTCGGGTCGGTGCCCGGGCAGGCCCAGTAGCTGTTGCCGGTGCTGCGGTGGATGCCGCCATCGCGGTACTTGACGCCGAACTGGAACGACTCGAAGAAGCCGGCCTCGGTATGCCAGGTGGTGTCGATCTGGGCGTACTTCTGCTCGTTGGTGTTGCGGGTCCAGGACGAACCGGTGGAGCCGAGGTCGACCTGCAGGATGCCGTCCTTCAGGTTCTGCATCAGCTCCGGCGAGAACACCATCGACGGGGTGCCGTCAGGTCCCAGGAACTGGCCAGGTTGCCCAGGCTCCAGCTGCCGTCCGCATTCTGGCGACGCGGCTTGAGCGGCAGCGAGAACTGCAGCGAAGGACCGCCCTTGGCCCAGGTGCGCCCGCCCTTGAAGGCGACGTCGACCGACTCGCCGCGCCATTCGGCCGAAAAGTCGACGGTCTGCGACAGTGCCTTCTCGAGGTTGTAGCTGCCGGTGATCTGCGGGGTCCGGATGGTGCAGTCATCCGAGCCCCAACCGCCCGGCGCATGCCGGGCGTCGGCGGCCTCGTCCTCGCT
>NZ_JAKSEE010000002.1:0-32158 GCF_022359915.1 Stenotrophomonas sp. NLF4-10 | reverse complement strand
GGACTTGGGCGAGGGCCAGCCACTTTCGCGGTTCGCTTCGTCAAGGTCGCGGGTATGCAGGGCACGTCGGATGTGCGTGTTCCCGACCCTGCCGCGTAGCGCGGCAGGTACCTTGATACGGATGTACCAAGACTGGCCTAGCTGCTGTAGGTAATGTCTCTTGCCCAATCCCCTGTCCTCGCGGTCAAGGGGTCCTTGAGCTGTCTGGTGGTCAAGGTTGGTGGTCAAACCCGGTGGTCAGACCGCCAATCCCGGCGCATTACTATCCCCGATACGAATAGGGCCTCCGGTTGTCCGAAGGCCCTGTTTTTCAAGCGTTTTCCGATGGATTACCGCTTCATCGAATTGAAGAACTCGTCGTTGGACTTGGTGCTCTTCATCTTGTCGAGCAGGAACTCCATCGCCGCGATCTCGTCCATCGGGTGCAGCAGTTTGCGCAGGATCCAGATCTTCTGCAGCAGTTCCGGCTCGATCAGCAGGTCCTCGCGGCGGGTGCCGGAGCGGTTGATGTCGATGGCCGGGTAGACGCGCTTCTCGGTGATGCGGCGGTTCAGGTGCACTTCGCTGTTGCCGGTGCCCTTGAATTCCTCGTAGATCACCTCGTCCATCTTGCTGCCGGTTTCGACCAGCGCGGTGGCGATGATGGTCAGCGAGCCGCCTTCCTCGACGTTGCGCGCCGCGCCGAAGAAGCGCTTCGGGCGGTGCAGGGCGTTGGCGTCGACGCCGCCGGTCAGCACCTTGCCCGAGGACGGCACCACGTTGTTGTAGGCGCGCGCCAGGCGGGTGATCGAGTCGAGCAGGATCACCACGTCCTTCTTGTGCTCGACCAGGCGCTTGGCGCGCTCGATCACCATTTCGGCGACCTGCACGTGGCGCGCGGCCGGTTCGTCGAAGGTGGAGCTGACCACTTCGCCGCGCACGGTGCGCTGCATCTCGGTCACTTCCTCCGGGCGCTCGTCCACCAGCAGCACGATCAGGTGCACGTCCGGGTGGTTGTAGGTGATGGCGCTGGCGATCTGCTGCATCATCATCGTCTTGCCCGCCTTGGGCGGGGAGACGATCAGCGCGCGCTGGCCCTTGCCCTGCGGCGCCATCAGATCGAGGATGCGGCCGGTGATGTCCTCGGTGGAGCCGTCGCCGCGCTCCAGGCGGAAGCGCTTGCGCGGGAACAGCGGGGTCAGGTTCTCGAACAGCACCTTGTTCTTCGACGCTTCGATCGGTTCACCGTTGATGGTGTCCACGATGTTCAGTGCGAAGTAGCGCTCGCCGTCCTTGGGGAAGCGGATGCGGCCGGCGATGTGGTCGCCGGTGCGCAGGTTGAAGCGGCGGATCTGGCTGGGCGAGATGTAGGTGTCGTCCGGGCCGGCCAGGTAGCTGGCCTCGGCCGCGCGCAGGAAGCCGAAGCCGTCCGGCAGGATCTCCAGCACGCCGTCGGCGGCCACGCCCTCGCCGTGGCGGGTCAGCACCTTCAGCAGCGCGAAGATCACGTCCTGCTTGCGCGCGCGCGCCACGCCCTCGTGGATGCTCAGCTGCTCGGCGATTTCCAGCAGCTTGTGCGCCGGCATCCGCTTCAGGTCGCTGAGCGAGTAGACCGGGAAGCCTTCGGGTACGTTCGGATGCGGGCGCGGCACGAAGGTCTCGTTGCCGTTGTCGCTGGGCAGGCCGTCGTCGCGGAAACGATCGCGGTTGCGGTCGCGGCGGTTGCGGAAGCGGTCGCGGCGGTTGCCCTGGCCTTGGCCCTGCGGGTTCTGCTGGCCTTGGCGCGGGTGGTTGTTGCCGTCGTTGCGCGGCTCGCCATTGTCCTGCCCGCCCTGGGCGGCGGCAGGCGCGGGCGAACGTTCGCCGGCATCGGTGTTCGGGGCGGCAGCCGGAGCGGCGGGCGCGTCTTCACGGGGTGCGGCGGGAGCCGGCGGCGTGGCCGGCAGCGGCAGCGCGGACTGGGCCGGCGCCGCGGCGGGAGCGGTGTCGCTGGTTTCGACGGCGGCCTTGGCGGCGCGCGGCTTGCGCACGCGCTTTTCGACGGGCGCGTCGGTGCTCCCGGTTTCGGAAGGAGTGTTCTCGGACAAGTGTTGATTCCTCTCGCTGATACGTGCGAGCGCCCTGTGCGGGCGGCGAACTGGTGGGAATGGGCCGGACGAGAACCCGGCCGGAGGGTGCGGCAGGCGAATGCTGCCGGACGAGCGACACTAACACCGCCGCGCGCAACGGCGCAAGGTGCCGGGAAACGCCTGTTGGGCCACGGTATGGCTGGCCCGGGGCCGGCGGCCGTGGCCGCCGGCGGGGAAGGTCAGGCCAGCGCCTTGTCGACCATCTGGCTCAGCTGGCCCTTGCCGACGGCGCCGATCTGGGTGGCCTGGATCTGGCCATCCTTGAACAGCAGCAGCATCGGGATCGAGCGCACGTGGTACTTGACCGCGGTGGCGCGGTTTTCGTCGACGTTGAGCTTGGCGATCTTCAATTTGCCGTCGTAGGCGTCGGCCAGCTCGTCGAGCACCGGGGAAATCATCTTGCACGGGCCGCACCATTCGGCCCAGAAGTCCACCAGCACCGGGGTGTCGGACTGCAGCACGGCGGCGTCGAAATCGGCATCGCCGACGTGTAGAACCTTGTCACTCACTTGATGAGTCTCCTGGGGCAATGCGACGGCCCATGCCGGGTTGGCCGCTGCATTGCGCTAAACTGGGGCATTGCGCGGACAGAAGGCCATCGCCTTGGCGTCGCGCGACCCGGCGCAGGGGCCGCAGTGTGCGACGGTGCCCGTATCGATGCAAGCCGCCTGGCCGCTCCCGGCCAGCCGGCACTACCAAGACTGGACGATGAGCGACAAACCGCTGACTGATGTGACTTTTTCCTCCTTCGAACTGCAACCGGCGCTGCTGGCCGGGCTGGAAGGAGCCGGATTCACCCGCTGTACCCCGATCCAGGCGTTGACCCTGCCGGTGGCCTTGCCCGGCGGCGACGTCGCCGGCCAGGCGCAGACCGGCACCGGCAAGACGCTGGCGTTCCTGGTGGCGGTGATCAACCGCCTGATGAGCCGCCCGGCGCTGGCCGACCGCAAGCCGGAAGACCCGCGCGCGCTGATCCTGGCGCCGACCCGCGAGCTGGCCATCCAGATCCACAAGGACGCGGTGAAGTTCGCCTCCGACCTGGGCCTGCGCTTCGCGCTGGTCTATGGCGGCGTGGACTACGACAAGCAGCGCGAACTGCTGCAGCAGGGCGTGGACGTGATCATCGCCACCCCCGGCCGCCTGATCGACTACGTCAAGCAGCACAAGGTCGTCAGCCTGCACGCCTGCGAGGTCTGCGTGCTGGACGAGGCCGACCGCATGTTCGACCTGGGCTTCATCAAGGACATCCGCTTCCTGCTGCGGCGCATGCCCGAGCGCACCACCCGGCAGACGTTGTTGTTCAGCGCCACCCTCAGCCACCGCGTGCTGGAGCTGGCCTACGAGCACATGAACGAGCCGCAGAAGCTGGTGGTGGAAACCGACAACATCACCGCCGACCGCGTGCGCCAGCGCATCTACTTCCCCGCCGACGAGGAAAAGCTGCCGCTGCTGCTGGGCCTGCTGTCGCGCAGCGAAGGCGCGCGCACGATGATCTTCGTCAACACCAAGGTGTTCGTCGAGCGCGTGGCGCGGGCGCTGGAGCGCGCCGGCTACCGGGTCGGCGTGCTCTCCGGCGACGTGCCGCAGAAGAAGCGCGAGAGCCTGCTCAACCGCTTCCAGAAGGGCCAGCTGGAAATCCTGGTCGCCACCGACGTGGCCGCGCGCGGCCTGCACATCGACGGCATCAAGTACGTCTACAACTACGACCTGCCGTTCGACGCCGAGGACTACGTGCACCGCATCGGCCGCACCGCGCGGCTGGGCGAGGAAGGCGACGCGATCAGCTTCGCCTGCGAGCGCTATGCGATGGGCCTGCCGGACATCGAGGCCTACATCGAGCAGAAGATCCCGGTCGAGCAGGTCACCAGCGAGCTGCTGGTCGCGCTGCCGCGGCCGGAGCGTGCGCCGCTGCCGGAGGGCGAGGAAAACGAGAGCGTCGGCGCGATCTTCCGCGAGGCGCGCGAGCAGAAGGCCGCCGACGAGGCGCGCCGTGGCGGTGGCAGTGGTCGCGGCGGGCGTTCCGGCGGCGGGCATGGCGAGCGTCGCCGCGATGGCGGGGCGCGCAGTAGTGGTGAAGGCCGCGGCCGTGGCCCGCGCAAGCCGCGCGTGGAAGGCGAGGGCGCGCAGGCCAATGCCGCCGCAGCGCAGCCGCTGCAGCAGGCCAAGCCCGCTCAACAACCGCAGGCCGAAGGCGAGCGCGCACCGCGCAAGCGTCGTCGTCGTCGCCACGGCCGCCCGGTCGAGGGTGCCGAGGCCGCCGTGCAGGTGACCGCCAACGGCAGCCCGGTGCAGGTGCAGGCCAAGCCGATGCGCGCGTCCGGCAACGACAGCGATTCGTTCCTGACCCGCCTGGGCCGCAAGATCCGCCGCATGCTCGCGGGCGATTGATCGCGGCAGTGCCGGCCGCTGGCCGGCAACCTCGCATCACCCGACCTTCTCGCAGATGTCGGCCAGCGGCCGGCACTACCGCGTCGATTCTTGATGCGGCTCCCGGTGGGTGCCGACCGTTGGTCGGCACGCATCCATCCGCGCGCAACCGATCCCCGGCATGTTGCGCCGCCGCCCGACCAACGGTCGGGTGCCACCGGCGCGTGAAGCCGATCGCGCGCCGATGCGCCGCACCGCCGCCTTCGCCTCCGGCATAATCGGCGCATGAGCGTTCTGCGTTTCGACAATGTCAGCAAGCACTATGCGGGCGGCCACCAGGCGCTGGTGGACGTCAGCTTCGAGGTGGGCGCGGGCGAGATGCTGTTCGTCACCGGGCATTCCGGCGCCGGCAAGAGCACGCTGCTGAAACTGATCCACCTGAGCGAGCGCCCGACCCGCGGCGCGGTGCTGTTCGGCCAGCGCAACCTGCTCAAGGTGCGCGGCGGCAAGGTGGCGCTGCATCGGCGCGAGGTCGGCGCGGTCCACCAGGACCACCGCCTGCTGACCGACCGCAGCATCGGCGAGAACGTGGCGCTGCCGCTGATCCTGCGCGGTGACCGCCGCGGCGACGTCGGCAAGCGTGTGCGCTCGGTGCTCGAACGCATGGGCCTGGGCCACCGCGAGAAGGCGCTGCCCACGCAGCTGTCGGCCGGCGAGCAGCAGCGCGTCGGCATCGCCCGCGCCATCGTCGCCGAGCCGAAGCTGCTGGTCGCCGACGAGCCCACCGGCAACCTCGACCCCACGCTGGCCGCGGAGATCATGGCCCTGTTTGCCGAGTTGCCCGGCCGCGGCACCAGCGTGCTGGTGGTCAGCCACGACCTGCCGCTGCTCAAGCGCATGCGCAAGCGAGTGCTGATCCTCGACCACGGGCGGTTGGTCGACGACATCTCGCCGCAGGACCTGGCCGAATGAGCAGGAAGGAAGCAATGCCCCGGAATGGTGAAGCCGCCGCACCGTCGCGGCTGGGCGCGTGGTTCGCCCACCACCTGCACAGCGTGGTGTTCAGCCTCGGCCGCGCGCTGCGCAAGCCGTGGGCGACCGCGCTGACCGTGGCGGTGATGGCGCTGGCGCTGGCGCTGCCGCTGGGGCTGTCGATCGCGCTGGACAACCTCAAGGTATTCACCGGCAGCGTGCAGCAGTCGCGCGACATCAGCCTGTTCCTGAAACCGGCGATCGACGGCGCCACCGCGCAGGACCTGGCCGCCAGCCTGCGCGCGCGCGACGACGTCGCCGGAGTGGTGCTGCGCACCCCGGAAGAGGGCCTGGCCGAACTGCGCCAGAGCGCGGGGCTGGGCGAAGCCATCGATGCGCTCGGCGAGAATCCGCTGCCGAGCCTGCTGATCGTCACCCCGGCCGGCGATGACGACGCCGCACTCGCCAAGGCGCTGGAAGCCCTGCCGCAGGCCGACCTGGTGCAGCACGACGCCCTGTGGCGGCAGCGGCTGGATGCCTGGCTCGGCTTCGGCGCGCGGCTGGTGCAGGTGCTGTCGCTGCTGCTGGGGCTGGGCGCGGTGCTGGTGGTCGGCAATACCGTGCGCTTGGACATCCAGGCGCGGCGCGAGGAAATCGGCGTGCTGCAGCTGCTGGGCGCCAGCGACGGCTTCATCCGCCGCCCGTTCGTCTACCTCGGCGCGTGGTACGGGCTGGGCGCGGGCGTGCTGGCGCTGGCGCTGGTCGGCGCCTGCGGGCTGGCGCTGCGCGCGCCGCTGGCGGCGTTGTCGCGGAGCTACGGCAGCCCGTTCGTGCTGCATGGGCTGGATGCCCTGCATTCGGGTTTCGTGCTGCTGGGCACAGTGTTGCTGGGTTGGCTGGGGGCGTGGCTGGTGACCGGCCACTTCCTCAGGCAGACTCGCCCGACCGAAACCTGAGGCGCGCATGCCCACGCATGAACTCAAGCACCTGATCAGCGACGCCCCCCGGGTGATGGTGGTCGACGGCTCCAAGCTGGTGCGCAAGCTGATTTCCGACGTGCTGCAACGCGAGTTGCCGGACGTGGAAGTCGTCGGCTGCGCCAGCATCGAGGAGGCGCGCGAAGCGCTCGCCGCCGGGCCGGTGCACCTGGTCACCACCTCGCTGGCGCTGCCCGACGGCGATGGCCTGGCGCTGGCGCGCAGCGTGCGCGACGCCGCCGGGCAGGCCTACGTGCCGGTGATCGTGGTCTCCGCCGATGCCCAGCAGCACCTGGAGCAGCGCCGCTTCAACGAATACGTCACCGACTACTTCGACAAGGCGCTGGGCCACGAGGCGCTGGCCGCGTTCATCCGCGGCTACGTGCAGCCCGAGCCGATGCCCGGCGCCACCGTGCTCTACGTCGAGGACAGCCGCGTGGTCGCCGAGGCCACCAAGCGCATGCTCGAACGCCACGACCTGCACGTGGTGCACGTGCTCACCGCCGAGGACGCGTTCTCGCTGCTCACCGCCGAGTCGCTGGGTCGCACCGTGCGCCGCATCGACCTGGTGCTGACCGACGTTACCCTCAAGGGCGAGCTGAATGGCCGCGACGTGGTCGAGCGCGTGCGTATCGACTTCGGCTACGGCAAGCGCCGCCTGCCGGTGCTGGTGATGACCGGCGACAGCAACCCGCATAACCAGTCCGCGCTGTTGCAGGCCGGCGCCAACGACCTGGTGCAGAAGCCCATCGAGGAACGCCTGCTGGTGACCAAGGTGCTGTTCCAGCTGCGGCTGGCGCGCCTGTCGCAGCCGGCGGTGATGCTGTGAGCGGGGCGGCACCCAACATCCAGCTCGAACCGAGCTGGAAGGCCCACGTCGGCGACTGGCTGCTGCGCCCGGAAATGCGCGAACTGGCCGCCTTCCTGCGCCAGCGCAAGGCCGCCGGCGCGCGGGTGTTCCCGCCGGGGCCGCAGATCTTCGCCGCGTTCGACGCCACCCCGTTCGAGCAGGTCAAGGTGGTGGTGCTGGGGCAGGACCCCTATCACGGCTACGGCCAGGCGCATGGCCTGTGCTTCTCGGTGATGCCGGGCGTGCCGGTGCCGCCGTCGCTGCTGAACATCTACAAGGAGCTGGAGGACGACACCGGCGTGGTGCCGCCGTTCCGGCGCCCGGACCACGGCTGCCTGCTGCCGTGGGCGTGGCAGGGCGTGCTGCTGCTCAACGCGGTGCTGACGGTGGAGGAAGGCCGCGCCGGCGCGCACCAGGGCAAGGGCTGGGAGGGCTTTACCGACCATGTGGTCGACGTGCTCAACCGCGAGCGCGAAGGGTTGGTGTTCCTGCTGTGGGGCAGCTACGCCCAGCAGAAGGGCAAGGTCATCGACACCCGCCGCCACCGCGTGCTGAAGGCCCCGCACCCCTCGCCGCTGTCGGCGCACCGCGGTTTCTTCGGCTGCCGGCATTTCTCGCAGGCCAACGACTACCTGCAGCGCCACGGCCAGCCCCCGGTCGACTGGCGGCTGCCGCCGCGGGCGGAGCTGGAGGCCCGGCTCGCCGGAGCGTGAACCGGCTTGAATCCCGGTCATGCCGCCGCAACATCGCCTCTGATACGGTAGCGAAGTCGGGAAACCGAGGATGCTGTTGGTGTTTAAAATCCGGCCATTTGACGGAATTGACGACAAAAGCGGAACACTGGAACTTTTTCTATACCGGCCAGTCCAATAGCTTGGACTGCTAAGATGAGCCCCATGAACCCGAATACTTCTACTGCCCTTGTGGCAAACAATCTTCCGGTTCCCAGCGCGCTCGGCTCGCTGGATGCCTACATCGGCGCCGTGCACCGGATCCCGGTGCTGTCGGTGGACGACGAGCAGGACCTGGCGCGCCGCTTCCGCGATGAGCAGGACCTGGACGCCGCGCGCGAGCTGGTGCATTCGCACCTGCGCTTCGTCGTGCACGTGGCCCGCGGCTACAACGGCTATGGCCTGCAACTGGGCGATCTGATCCAGGAAGGCAACATCGGCCTGATGAAGGCGGTCAAGCGCTTCGACCCGGATATGGGCGTGCGCCTGGTGTCCTTCGCGGTGCACTGGATCCGTGCCGAGATGCACGAGTTCATCCTCAAGAACTGGCGCATCGTCAAGGTCGCCACCACCAAGGCGCAGCGCAAGCTGTTCTTCAACCTGCGCAAGTCCAAGACCCGGCTGGGCTGGATGAACGCGGCCGAGGTCAGCGCGGTGGCGAAGGACCTGAACGTCTCCGAGCGTGAGGTGATGGAGATGGAGTCGCGCCTGTCCGGCCGCGACGTCGGCTTCGACGCGCCCAGCGACGAGAGTGACGACCATGCGCCGCCGGCGCCGGCCGCCTACCTGGTCGCGCACGACGAAGACCCGTCGCAGGCCTACGAGCGTGCCGACAGCGAGGACAACCAGCTGCAGCTGCTGCGCGAGGGCCTGGCCAACCTCGACCAGCGTTCGCGCGACATCATCGCCCGCCGCTGGCTGGACGCCGACAGCAAGGTCACCCTGCAGGAGCTGGCCGACGAATACGGTGTGTCCGCCGAGCGCATCCGCCAGATCGAGGCCAATGCGCTGAAGAAGATGAAGGCACTGTTCACCGCCTGAGTCGCGGTGCCGGTGTTGCACGTCTGCTGGAAAGGCCCGGTCGTACCGGGCCTTTTCCGTTTCCGGGCACGATGCCCAGCCATAAGGGGAATGCCATGAAGGGAACCTGCCTGTGCGGCGCCATTGAAGTCACGGCCTCCGACCATGCCGACGTCGGCCTCTGCCATTGCGCGACGTGCCGGCGCTGGTCGGGCGGGCCGATGTTCGCGGTGCACTGCGGCAGCGATGTGCGCTTCGATGGCGCGCAGCCCAGCGCCTATCGTTCCTCGGACTGGGCCGAGCGCGGCTTCTGCCCGGCCTGCGGTACCCACCTGTTCTATCGGCTGTTGCCGACCGGCGAGTACATGCTGCCGGCCGGGTTGTTCCAGCAGCAGGAATTCCGGCTCGAAAGCCAGATATTCATCGACGAGAAGCCGGCGTTCTACGAACTGAGCAACGACACCGAAGTGCTGACCGGCCAGCAGGTGTTCGAGCGCTTCGCCTCCGGCAACGGCTGACGTCGTTCACTCCCGCGGCGGCGGATCGCCATCGTGCGGTTCGCCATCGGCATCGCCGAAGATGATCCGCGCGCCGCGCTGGTAGCTCCAGTAGGCGACCGCCCAGTTGAGCAGCACCACCAGCCGGTTGCGGAAGCCGATCAGGAAGAACACGTGCGCGGCCAGCCAGAACCACCAGGCCAGCAGGCCGGAGAGCTTCAGCCGACCCATGTGCACGATGGCGGCCATGCGCCCGATGGTCGCCAGGTTGCCCTGGTCGCGATAGCGGAACGGTGGCGGCGCCGGGTGCTGTTGCAGCCGCGCGCGGATCACCGCGGCCACGTACCTGCCCATCTGCTTGGCGGCCGGCGCCACGCCCGGCACCGGGCGGCCGTCGGCCTGCGCCAGCGCGGCCAGGTCGCCGGCGACGAAGACCTCGGGGTGGCCGGGCAGCGTCAGGTCCGGCTGCACCTGCACGCGGCCGGCGCGGTCCAGTGGCGTGTCCAGCGTGCGCGCCAGCGGCGAGGCGGCCACGCCGGCGGCCCAGACCACGGTGCGGGCAGGGACGAACCGCTCGCCGAGGTGGAAGCCCTCGGCGTCGATGGCGGTCACCGGCGCGCCGGCATGCACTTCCACGCCGAGCCGCTCCAGCTGCCGGCGCGCCTTCAGCGACAGCACCTCCGGGAAGCTGGACAGCACCCGCGGCCCGGCCTCGACCAGCCGCACCTTCGCCGAGGCCGGATCGATGTGGCGGAACTCGTTGCGCAGGGTGTGGCGCGCGATCTCGGCCAGGGTGCCGGCCAGCTCGACGCCGGTGGGGCCGCCGCCGACGATGGCGAAGCTGAGCCAGGCCGCCTTCTTCGCCGGGTCGGGTTCGGCCTCGGCCTTCTCGAAGGCCAGCAGCAGCCGGCGCCGCAGCGCCAGCGCATCGTCCAGCGTCTTCAGGCCGGGGGCGTGCGGCGCCCATTGGTCGTTGCCGAAATAGGCATGGGTGGCGCCGCTGGCGACCAGCAGCAGGTCGTAGTCCAGCGTGGTGCCGTCGCGCAGCCGCACCTGGCGTTGGTGCTTGTCGATGGCATCCACCTCGCCGAGCCTGACCTCGACGTTGCGCTGCCGGCCGAGGATGTGCCGCAATGGTGCGGCGATGTCCGGCGCCGACAGGCCGGCGGTGGCCACCTGGTACAGCAGCGGCTGGAACAGGTGGTGGTTGCGGCGGTCGACCAGGGTGATGCGCAGCTTCGCGTTGGCCAGCGCGCGGGTGGCCCGGAGGCCGGCGAAGCCGCCGCCGATGACCAGCAGGCGGGGAGGGCGGTCGTGGGGCATGCGGTACTCCGGTGGGGGCCGGCGGATGCCGGTTGGAGGGCGTGGACAACCGGCCGCCATCATCGCATGGGGTGCGCATGCTCGGGCCGATGGTCGATACTGGCTCCGAGCCGAATGCCGTGGAGGGAATGCCGTGTCCGATCCCGAAAAGCGTATCGCCCTGCTGATCGACGCCGACAATGCGCCGGCGGCGAAGATCGACGAGGTGCTGGCCGAGGTGGCGCGCTTCGGCGTGGCCAACGTGCGCCGCGCCTACGGCAACTGGAAGAGCCCGCGGCTGAAGGGCTGGGAGGCGGTGCTGCACGAATACGCGATCCGCCCGATCCAGCAGTTCGCCTATTCCAAGGGCAAGAACGCCTCGGACATGGCGATGGTGATCGACGCGATGGACCTGCTCTACGCGCGCAACCTCGATGGGTTCGCCATCGTCTCCAGCGACGCCGATTTCACCCCGCTGGTGATGCGGCTGCTGACCGACGGGGTGAAGGTCTACGGCTTCGGCGAGAAGAAGACGCCCGATCCCTTCGTCAACGCCTGCTCGCAGTTCACCTACCTGGAGGCGCTGGGGCAGGAGGATGCCGGCCGGGTAGCGGCGGATGCGGGGCAGCCGGGGCATGGCGAGGCCGCCGCGGATGCGCCTGCCGCGCCGGGCGGGGCGCAACCGCCGATCCAGCCGCGCCCGGGCAACGAATTGCGCGGCGACACCCGCCTGCTCAACCTGCTGCGCGGCGCGGTGGACGCGGCCGCCGACGAGCAGGGTTGGGCGGCATTGAGTGCGGTGGGCAACCAGATCGGCAACCGTGCCTCGTTCGATTCGCGCAACTACGGCTACCGCAAGCTCAGCGACCTGCTCGCGGCGATCGGCCTGTTCGAGTTGAAGAAGGACGACAAGTCCACGCAGGTACGGGTGTTGCCGAAGAAAGCCGCCAAGGCCGCCAAGGCGGGCGCGGCATGACGATGACGGCGGCCACTCCGGCGTATGGTGCGGGTCCTGCGTCGGTCACAACGGGAACCGGGATGCTGAAGATCTGGGGACGCCGCAATTCGAGCAACGTGCGCAAGGTGCTGTGGTGCGCCGAGGAAATCGGCCTGCCTTATGAGTCGATCGAGGTGGGCGGCGCGTTCGGCGGCACGCAGAGCGCCGACTACCGGGCGATGAACCCCAACGGGCTGGTGCCGGTGATCGAGGACCACGGCCTGCCGGTATGGGAATCCAACGCCATCGTCCGCTACCTGTCGGCGCGCTACGCGCTGGGCACGCTGTACCCGGAAGACCCGGCATTGCGCGCGCAGAGCGAGAAGTGGATGGACTGGACCATATCGAGCTTCGCCGTCGCCTTCCGCGACCTGTTCTGGGGCGTGGTGCGCACCGCACCGGCCGACCGCGACGCCGCGCGCATCGACGCGGCACTGGTGCGCTGCGGCGAGTTGCTGGCGCTGGCCGATGCCGAGCTGGAGCGGCAACCGTGGCTTTCCGGCGAGTCGTTCGCGATGGGCGACATCCCGCTGGGCGCCTTCGCCTATGCGTGGTTCGAGATGCCGATCCAGCGCCCGGACCTGCCGCACCTGGCCGGCTGGTATGCGCGCCTGCAGGTGCGCCCGGCTTACCGCAAGGGCGTGATGACGCCGCTGACCTGAGGCTTGCCGGAATGCCGTGGATGCGGGGCTTGCCCCGCATGATGCGCTCCCGGTGAAGCCCATGCGGGGCAAGCCCCGCATCTACGAGTAGGCCGGTGCCACGCCCCCGGCGATGCTTGCCCCCGTGTCGGGGGATAACCCGCTCCCACGAGCCATGAGTGGGCTGGTGCACAAACGACGACAGCCGCCTGTACCAGCGCGGCTGTCGACGTAGGCTGCCCCGAAGGGCAGGGGTCAGAACTTGTAGTTCAAGCCGAGGTAGACAACGCGACCGGCATAACCGTTGGAGTAGAAGCGGTTTTTGGTGTCGTTGCCCAGGTGGGTACGCGTCTCTTCCTTGGTCAGGTTCAACACCGAGGCGCTCAGGCTGAGCGCCGGGGTGACGTTGTAGGCGGCGTTCAGGTCGATCTGCTGGTAGGGCTCCTGGTAGAGGTTCAGGCCGCTGACCAGGCCCTGCACCACTTCGCCACGACGGTTCCACGAGGCACGCAGCAGCAGCTTCTCCACTTCGTAGAACACGGTAAAGTTGGCCTGGTTCTTGGCGCTGCCGACCAGCGGCGACTTGCCGATCTCGGTGCCGTCCTCGAGGGTGATGGCCGCTTCGTTGGTGTCGTTCCAGGTGTAGTTCGCCTGGAAGCCCAGGCCGAAATCCAGCGTGTGCTGGGCATAGAACTCCGCGCCCTGCGAAACCGCGTCGCGACCGCCGGCGGTGGTCGAGTAGTTCTGCACGACCACGGTTTCGCCACCGATGTCCTGCGTCACGTCCTGCACCACCGGCACCGAGAAGTTGCTGACGTCCTTGCGGAACAGGTCCAGGCCCACCACCGAGCCGGGGCGGAAGTACCACTCCAGGCCGATGTCGTACTGGGTGGCCTTGTAGGCCTCCAGGTTCTTGTTGCTGCCCGAGCCGTACCAGCCCTGTTCGCCGGCGCCGCCGGTCAGGCGGCGATCGTTGACGTATTCGGGGCTGAAGTATTCCAGGCTGCCCGGGGCGGCGATGTTGCCGTAGCTCGGGCGCGAGATCACCTTGGAGGCCGCCGCGCGCAGCAGCAGGTTCTCGCTCAGGTCATAGGCCAGGTTGAAGCTCGGCAGCACGTCGGTGTAGGTGCGCTCCAGGCTGCTGACCGCGAAGGTCTCCGGCCGGGCCACGCTGTCCGAAAGCCGCCAGTAGCCCTCGGTGCCGCAGTAGGTACGGTCGGGCGCGCCGCCCGGTACCGCATCGCCCGCCTGGCACGCCAGCGGATCGCCGTTGGCGTCGTCGTAGAAGTAGTCGTTGTAGAGGGTGACCTTGTCGGTGGAGTCGGCGTGCTGGCGGGTGCTGACCACGCGCACGCCGACGTTGCCGCGCAGGCGCTCGGTGCGGAAGTTGGCCTGCAGGTAGGTGGAGTAGATCTTTTCGTCGACGTTGTAGACGAAGTTGTCCTCGTTGCGGGTCTGCATCGGCCCGTAGGTCTTGTTCAGGTAGGCGATGTAGGCCGGGTAGTCGATGGCCGGGAACGCGCTGGCATTGATGCCGCCGGCCAGGTTGCCCATGCCGTACAGGAAGTCGGGCGAGAACTGCAGGGCCAGGTCGTTGCAGCCGCCGTTCCAATAGCGGTTTTCGTAGTCGCTCGGGTCGGTGCCCGGGCAGGCCCAGTAGCTGTTGCCGGTGCTGCGGTGGATGCCGCCATCGCGGTACTTGACGCCGAACTGGAACGACTCGAAGAAGCCGGCCTCGGTATGCCAGGTGGTGTCGATCTGGGCGTACTTCTGCTCGTTGGTGTTGCGGGTCCAGGACGAACCGGTGGAGCCGAGGTCGACCTGCAGGATGCCGTCCTTCAGGTTCTGCATCAGCTCCGGCGAGAACACCATCGACGGGGTGCCGGTCAGGTCCCAGGAACTGGCCAGGTTGCCCAGGCTCCAGCTGCCGTCCGCATTCTGGCGACGCGGCTTGAGCGGCAGCGAGAACTGCAGCGAAGGACCGCCCTTGGCCCAGGTGCGCCCGCCCTTGAAGGCGACGTCGACCGACTCGCCGCGCCATTCGGCCGAAAAGTCGACGGTCTGCGACAGTGCCTTCTCGAGGTTGTAGCTGCCGGTGATCTGCGGGGTCGGGATGGTGCAGTCATCCGAGCCCCAACCGCCCGGCGCCATGCCGGCGTCGGCGGCCTCGTCCTCGCTGCAGTAATAGGCCTTGCCCGGGTGCAGGCTGTAGTCGGCGCCGGTGACGATGGTGCCGCTGGGGTCCATCGTCATCCCGTCGAGCAGGCGCCCGCCGGCCCAGTTGCCGTCGCCCCAATAGCGGGCGATGTTCCATTCCGGCACCTTGATGGTGTGGGTCTGGGAGTCCTGCGACAGCTCGAAGCGGAAGTAGTTCGCGGTCAGGGTCAGGTTGTCCAGCGGCTTGAACTGGAAGGTCAACTGGCCGCCCTTGCGCTCGCGTTCCTCTTCCTTGACGTCGAGGTTCACCGACGTCGGCATCATGAAGCCGGTGTAGTACTTGCCGTTCTGGTCGTAGAAGCCGGTGCCGCCCCACCAGTTCGAGTTGAAGTCCGAAGGGTTGCCGTTGACGTCGACCGCGGTGCCGCCTTCATCGCGGCCATACCACTGCCAGCTCTCGGTGCTGGCGCCCATCGTGCGGGTGGTGCGCTTCTGGTCGGTATAGCCGACGAACACGCCGAAGCGGTCGTCCTTGTCATGCCAGGCGTACGAGGCGGAGAGCTGCCCGTCGGTCTTTTGGGTGGTGTCGGCCCGGGTGCCCTCGACGGAGACGAAGCCGGTATTGGATTCCATGTCCAGCGGACGGCGGGTGTGCAGGATCACCGTGCCGCCGATGCCGCCCTCGTCGATGCGCGCTTCCGGCGACTTGAACAGTTCGGCGCTGCCCAGCATGTTCGACGGCAGCAGCGTGTAGTTGAACGAACGGGTCGGGTCGCCGTTGGATTCGGCGGTGGCGATGTAGTTGCCGTTCAACTCGGTCAGGGTCAGCTCCGAGGACAGGCCGCGCACGCTGACGTTCTTGCCTTCGCCACCACTGCGGGTGACGATCACGCCCGGCACGCGCTGCAGCGCGTCGGCCACGTTCTTGTCGGGGAACTTGCCGACGTCCTCGGCATTGATCACCTCAACGATCGCATTGGCGTCGCGCTTCTGGTCCAGGCTCTTCTCGATGGCGTAGCGATAGCCGGTGACGGTGACCGCGTCGAGCGTGGTGGCGTCGGCGTTCTGGGTGCCGGCCTGCTGTGCGAAGGCGCCGGCCGGCAGCATTGCCGTGGCGACCAGTGCGGCCGTGATGGCCGCGGACAACGCATGGCGGCCGTGCGTGCGTGACATCTGTTTCATTCCGCTCTCCCTCTCCTGGATTGAAGTCGGTAACTGCACGAAGGTATTGAATCGATCTAAATTTGAAGCCGGACGAGGCGGGTACTTCGCCTGCCCCCGAAGGGGCGGTCCGACCCGTGGTTGTCCTGCAATCGCCGTCGAATTGATTTGGATCGATCTAAACGATTGGTGCGAAATTTTTAACACAGTGCCGGGGCCGACGCATGTTGCTGCGCAATATGGCGCTGGTCCCGGAGAGGCCGGATGAAGGGGAAGGGCCGGCCGATCCTGCCGGAAGGGCAGCGCCGCGATCAGGCGCGGGCAGAGGCGCGCCGGGCCGTGGATGTTGCGTTGCAGAATGCATCGGCCGAAATGGCCATGCTTTACTTGGATCGATCTAAATTCACTGGTGCCCGGCACTCTCCCCGTCCCGCAAGGGCGGGCCGGCCATCAACGGCCCGGCATTGCCGGGCCACCCTATCGCCGCACCGACATCGCCCCAGAGAATCCAGCCCGTGAGCCGAATGCCGTCCGCCACCGCTTCCCGTTTCCGCCGCCCGCTGGCCGCGGCCGCCTGCCTGCTGGCGGTGTCGCTTGCCCCGCTGTCGCAGGCCGCCCCGGCCACGCCCGAGCGCGAGGTCAACACCTTCATCGGCACCCAGGACGACGGCAATACCTTCCCCGGTGCGTCGGCGCCGTTCGGATTGATCCAGGTCAGCTCGATTGGCCTGCATTACGCCGGCTGGCGCTATGACGAGGACAAGATCCTCGGCTTCGGCCACTCCTTCGTCTCCGGCGCGGGCTGCTGGGAACAGGGCGGGCAGGTGTCGGTATTGCCGGTGACCGGCAGCATCGCCCCCGGTGGCGATTTCGATACCGGCGATGCGAAGAGCTTCGACCAGAAGCGCTACGGCGCGCGCTACACCCACGATGGCGAGGTCGGCCAGGCCGGCTACTACAGGGTGCGCCTGACCGACTACGGCGGCATCGACGCCGAGGCCACCGCGCTCACCCGCGCCGCCGCCGAGCGCTACACCTTCGCCGCCGATGCCGGTAGCGGCCACGTGCTGGTCAACGTCAGCCAGGCCAACAACCGCCACCGCGTCACCGGCAGCCAGGTGCGCGTGGTCGGCGACCGCGCGGTGGAAGGGCAACTGACCACGCTCAGCTTCTGCGGCGGCCACCAGTACACCACCTGGTTCCACATCGAGTTCGACCGGCCGTTCAAGGCGTTCGGCGTCTGGGGCCAGGCCGGCGGCACGCCCGGCGCGCGCTTCAGCATGGAAAGCGAGCACGACCCGTACAACGGCGCGTGGCTCAGCTTCGACCTGGAGGACGGGCGCAGCGTCACCGCGGTCAGCGCGATCTCGCACGTGGACATCGAAGGCGCGCGCGAAAACCTGCGCCGCGAGGGCAGCGACGGCAACGGCCGCCTGCTCGGCTTCGACGCCATGCGCAAGCGCGCGCAGGCCGACTGGGCGCGCGAGCTGTCCAGCGTCAAGGTGCATGGCGGCAGCAAGGACGAGCGCAGCGTGTTCTACACCGCGCTGTACCACGCCCTGCTGCAACCGATGACCGGCAGCGACGCCGACGGCCGCTACCGCGGCTACGACAACGCCATCCATATGGCCGACGGCTGGACCTACCACGAGTATTTCTCGCTGTGGGACACCTACCGCAGCCAGAACCAGCTGCTGGCGCTGCTGCGCCCGCAGCGCGCCCGCGACATCGGCCGCAGCCTGCTGGCGATCGACGCGCAGGGCGGCTGGCTGCCGCGCTGGGGCTATGCCGATTTCGACAGCAACGTGATGACCGGCGACCCGGTCACCCCGTTCCTCGCCGACCTGTGGCGCTACGGCGCACTGCAGGGCATGGAGCAGGAAGCGTGGCAGGCGCTGTGGAAGAACGCCGAAGGCGTGCCGCCGCTGGAATCGCGCCACGAGGGCCGCGCCGGCAACGCCAACTACCTGAAGGACGGCTTCGTGTTCTACGACCGCACCTTCCCGGCCAAGGGCATGGACGTCGATCCGCACCAGGGTGGTTCGGCGACGCTGGAATACGCGCTGGCCGACTGCGCGCTGGCGCCGATGGCCGCCGCGCTCGGCCATGCCGATGCCGCCGCGACGCTGCGTGCGCGCGCCGGCAACTGGCGCAAGGTGTGGGATGCCGACCTCGCCGAGGCCGATACCGGTTTCGCCGGCTTCCCGCGGCCGCGCATGGAAGGTGGCGAATGGTTCACCCCGCCCACCGGCAGCTACGACCCGCGCTCGCACTATGGCTTCCACGAAGGCACCAGCTGGCAGTACCAATGGCTGGTGCCGCAGGACCTGCCGTCGCTGGCGCAGGCGATGGGCGGGCGCGAGGCGATGGGCAGGCGGCTGGACGCGTTCTTCGCCTACGACGAACTGCTCGCCGACCCGGATGGCGCAGCGCGCAAGGCGTGGGTGGCCGGGCCGTACAGCTACTACGGCCAGTACCGCTTCAACCCGAACAACGAGCCGACCATGCACGTGCCGGGGCTGTACAGCCTGATCGGCCAGCCGTGGAAGACCGCCACCGTGCTGCGCGCGGCGCAGACGCTGTTCACCAACGCACCCAACGGCGTCACCGGCAACGACGACCTCGGCACCATGTCGGCGTGGTACCTGTTCGGCGCGATGGGCTTCTCACCGCTGATGCCCGGCAGCGGGCAGATGCTGCTGCACCCGCCGCGCTTCGACCGCATCGACATCGCGCTGGAGAACGGCCGCACCCTGAGCGTGCGTGCGCCGGGCGCCAACGACGGCGTGCGCTACATCCGCTCGGCCAGCCTCGACGGCAGGCCGCAGTCGGCGACGTGGGTGGACGTGGGCCGTTTGCAGCAGGGCGGCACGCTGGCCTATGTGCTGGATGCCGCGCCGGATACGCAGGGGTGGGGAACGCATGTTGCTGATGCCCCGCCGGCGTTGTGCCCGGCGGTGGTGCAGTGAGCTGTGGATGCTCCCTTCTCCCTCCGGGAGAAGGTGCCCGAAGGGCGGATGAGGGGCGAACGTAGTCCGTGATGGTTGATCATTCGTACTCCATTGCCCCTCACCCCAACCCCCGCTCCGCGTCCCGGCCCTTGCGCCAGCGCAAGGGCGTTCGAGGAACAGCGAACCAGTGGTTCGCGAACTGTCCCTCTCACCCCGAAGGGAGAGGGGCTTTGTAAAGCTGGAGCCATCCCATGAACACCCGACGCGAATTCCTGCAACAGATGGCCTTGGCCGGCGGCGCATTGGCGCTGCCGGGCATCGCAAGCGCGACCAGCAAACAACCAGTCATCGCCGCCGCCAACGGTGCGCGCGTCGTCTCCACATGGGATTTCGGCGTGCCCGCCAACCAGGCCGCATGGAATGTGCTGCACGCGGGCGGCACCGCGCTGGACGCGGTGGAGCAGGGCGCGCGCTGGGCCGAAACCGGTCTGTGCAACAGCACCGTCGGCCATTGCGGCTACCCCGACCGCGACGGCGTGCTGACCCTGGACGCCAGCATCATGGACGGCGACGGCCGCTGCGGCGCGGTCGCCGCGCTGGAAGACATCGACCACCCGGTCAGCGTCGCGCGGCGCGTGATGGAGCAGACCCCGCACGTGCTGCTGGTCGGGCAGGGCGCGCAGCAGTTCGCGGTCGAACAGGGCTTCGAGAAACAATCGCTGCTGACCCCGGAAGCGGTGCAGGCGTGGGAAGAGTGGAAGAAGACCTCGCGCTACCAGCCGCAGATCAACGCCGAGCGCCGCCTGATTCCCGGCAACAGCCAGAACCACGACACCCTTGGCATGCTCGCCATCGACCAGCGCGGCAACCTCGCCGGCGCCTGCACCACCAGCGGCATGGCATGGAAGCTGCGCGGCCGCGTCGGCGACAGCCCGATCGTCGGCGCCGGCCTGTACGTGGACAACGAGGTCGGCGCGGCCACCGCCTCGGGCGTGGGCGAGGAGATGATCCGTAACGCCGCCAGCTTCCTCGTCGTCGAACTGATGCGGCAGGGCCACTCGCCGATGGACGCCTGCCGCGAGGCCATCGACCGCGTGGTGCGCAAGCGCCCGGAGGCGAGCAAGTCGCTGCAGGTGTGTTTCCTGGCGATCAACCGCCACGGCGAGGTCGGCGCGTTCGCGCTGCACCCGGGCTTCGTCTATGCGGTCTGCGACGCGCAGCGGCAGGACGCGCTGCTGGACTCGGGCGCGGTGTATCCGGGCGAAGGCGCGTGAGCATGGCCGCGCGCTTCACGCTGGAGATCGCCGCCGGTTCGCTGGCCTCGGCGCTGGCCGCGCAGGCAGGCGGTGCCGATCGCGTGGAGCTGTGCGAAGGACTGGAATACGGCGGCACCACGCCGTCGTACGGCACCCTGGCCTCGGCGCGCGAGCGCGTGCGCCTGCCGCTGTTCGTGCTGGTGCGGCCGCGTCCGGGTGATTTTCTTTACGACGATGCCGAAACCGAGGTCATGCTGCACGACATCGAGCAGTGCGTGCGGCTGGGTTGCGACGGCGTGGTGATCGGCGCGCTCAATGCCGAGGGCGGGGTGGACATGCCGCGCTGCCGTGCGCTGGTAGCAGCCGCCGGACCGCTGGCGGTCACCTTCCACCGCGCGTTCGACGCGGCGCGCGCGCCGCTGCGGGCGCTGGAAAACATCATCGATCTGGGCTGCCGGCGCGTGCTCAGTTCCGGCGCGCAGGCCGGCGCGCCGCAGGGCGCGGCGCTGCTGGCCGCCTGCGTGCAGCAGGCCGGCGAGCGGTTGGCGGTGATGCCCGGCGCGGGCATCGACGCAGGCAATATCGCCGCGCTGGCGCGGGCCACCGGCGCGCGCGAGTTCCATGCCTCGGCCAAGGCCGTGCGGGCCTCGTCGATGCGCTTCCGCAACCGGGCGCTGGCCGGGCTCGCGCCGGATTGGCAGCAGACCGATCCGGCGCGCGTGCGTGCGCTGCGCGACGCGCTGGACCGGCTCGCATGACCGCGCCTGCCGCCAGTGCCGGATCGCAACGTGCGCCGTGCCGTGTCGCGGCACGCAGGGCCGTACATCGTGCCCGGTCCGTCGGCACCGGCCTTCATCCCGTATCGTCTGCAGCCCGCGCGCAAGTTGTCGGCGCGGGGACCCCGGCGCGATACGTGCCGGCCTTCCTTCCCATCCAGCAGGGCGCCGGTGCGCCGGCTGCCAGGAGCTGCCTGTCGTGACCCGAAAGTCCCCCTCTTCCCCACGCAAGCCCGCCACCAAGGCCTCCGCGGGCAATGCCGCAACCGCCGCCAAGGCACCGCGCAAGGAGCATGGCGCGCGCCGCAACGTCACCTTGTCGGACATCGCCGGCGCCATCGGCGTGTCGCGGGCGACGGTGTCGCTGGTGCTGCGCGGCAGCCCGCTGGTGCACGCCGACACCCGCGCGCTGGTCGAGGCCGAACTCAAGCGCCAGGACTATGTCTACAACCGCGCCGCGGCCAACCTGCGGCGGCGCACCTCGTCCAGCGTGGCGCTGGTGATCAACGACCTGTCCAACCCGTTCTTCGCCGAATTCGCCGCCGGCGTGGACGAGGCGCTGGGCGAGCGCGGCTACGTCACCCTGCTCGGCAGCACCGGCGAATCGCCGCAGCGGCAGCAGGCGGTGCTGTCCTCGTTGATGGAGCATTCGCCGGCCGGGGTGATCCTGTCGCCGGCCGAAGGCAGCGATGCGGCCATGCTGCGCCCGGTGCTCGGCCTGCGCGGTCACGTGCTGCTGTTCAACCGCGAACTGGACGGCGCCGACGACTGGGATTTCCTGGCGCTGGACAACGAGCGCGGCGCGCGCATGGCGACCGAGCACCTGATCGGGCTGGGCCACCGCCGCATCGCCTTCTTCGGCGGCCATGCCGATTCCAGCTCGTGCCGCCAGCGTCGCGCCGGCTTCCAGGCCGCGATGGCGCGCGCTGGGCTGGAGGTGGTGCCGGAGTGGCTGATCGAATCGGCGCCGACCCGGCTGGAAGCGGCCTCGCGCACCGCCGAGCTGTTCGGCGAGGGCGCCAGCCCCACCGCGGCGGTCTGCTACAACGACACGGTGGCGCTGGGGCTGATGCTGGGCCTGGCCTCGCGCGGCATCCAGCCGGGCAAGGGCTTCGCCGTCACCGGCTTCGACGACATTCCCGAGGCATCGGTCAGCATGCCCACCCTGACCACGCTGTCGGTGGCGCCACGCGAGCGCGGCCGCCAGGCCGCCACGCTGCTGCTGCAGCGCGTGGACAAGCCCGACGCCCCCGCGGTGCGCACCATCGCGCCGGTATCGCTGTGCATCCGCGAAAGCAGCGGCAGCCCGCGCACGTGAGCCCGTTTCCTTCCCACGCATCCCGAGGTCCGTAGCGCATGCCTGCCACTCCCACTCCCGTTCCACCCCTGTCCGCCGCGGCCGCGCCGCCGATCACGCCGCGCGCCGCGCTGGCGGTGGTCACCAGCATCTTCTTCATGTGGGGCTTCCTGACCTGCCTCAACGACATCCTGATCCCGCACCTGAAGGCGGTGTTCGAGCTGAACTACGCGCGCGCGATGCTGGTGCAGTTCACCTTCTTCGGCACCTACTTCCTGATGTCGCTGCCGGCTGGGCGGCTGGTGGCGCGGCTGGGCTACAAGCAGGGCATCGTCGCCGGGCTGGTGATCGCCGGCATCGGCGCGCTCGGCTTCTGGCCGGCGGCGGCGCTGCGCGAATACCCGGCCTTCCTCGCCGCATTGTTCGTGCTGGCCACCGGCATCACCGTGCTGCAGGTGGCGGCCAACCCCTACGTGGCGCTGCTGGGGCCGGAGCGCACCAGCTCCAGCCGGCTGACGCTGGCGCAGGCGCTCAATTCGCTGGGTACGGCGATCGCGCCGATCTTCGGCGGCCTGCTGATCCTCGGCAACACGGTCAAGGGCGCCGACGACATCGCCGCGCTGCCGCTGGCCGAGCAGGCGGCCTACCGCGCGGCCGAGGCGCAGTCGGTGCAGGGGCCGTACCTCGGGCTGGCGGTCGCGCTGTTCCTGCTGGCGCTGTTCGTGTTCCTGTTCCGCCTGCCGACCCTGAGCGAAAGCAGCGAACGGGCCGACCATGCGCGGCATACCTATGCCGACGCGCTGCGCCACCGCCACCTGCTGCTCGGCGTGCTCGGCATCTTCTTCTACGTCGGCGCGGAAGTGTCGATCGGCAGTTTCCTGGTCAACTACCTGTCGATGCCCGACATCGGCGGCTTCAGCGAGCAGGAGGCCACCGGCTACGTGTCGGCGTACTGGACGATGGCGATGATCGGCCGCTTCGCCGGCTCGGCGCTGCTGGCCCGCTTCTCGCCGAGCCGGCTGCTGGCGATCTTCGCGCTGGTCAACGTCGGCCTGCTGGCGCTGACCATGACCAACACGGGCGGTACCGCTCTGTATTCGGTGGTGGCGATCGGCCTGTTCAACTCGATCATGTTCCCGACCATCTTCGCGCTCGGCATCGAGCGGCTGGGGCCGCTGACCAACAAGGGGTCGAGCCTGCTGATCATGGCCATCGTCGGCGGCGCGGTGGTGCCGTACCTGCAGGGCCAGCTGGCCGATCGCATCGGCGTGCAGGCCAGTTTCATTCTGCCGTTGCTGTGCTACGGCTACATCATCTTCTACGGCATGGTCGGCGCGCGTGCCGCCAGCGGCAGCAGCCAGGGGGGCTGAGTCCAGATGGGCAAGATCGTTTGTTTCGGCGAAATTTTGATCGATCTACTGGCGCAGCCGCCGGCCACGCCGGAAACGCCGCGCGCCTTCCTGCAGTACGCCGGCGGCGCCCCGGCCAACGTCGCGGTGGCGGTGGCGCGGCTGGGCGCGCGCAGCCATTTCGCCGGCATGCTGGGGCGCGACATGTTCGGCGACTTCCTCGCCGACAGCCTGGCCGAGGCCGGGGTGCTCACCGACTGCATCGTCCGCACCGACGCAGCCAAGACCGCGCTGGCCTTCGTCGCGCTGGACGCCGCCGGCGAGCGCAGCTTCAGCTTTTACCGGCCGCCGGCGGCGGACCTGCTGTTCCGCGCCGAGCACTTCCAGCCGGCCTGCTTCGACGGCACCGGCTGCTTCCACGTCTGCTCCAACAGCCTGACCGAGCCGGAGATCGCCGCGGCCACCTTCGCCGGCATGGACCGCGCCCGCGCCGCCGGCGCGGTGGTCAGCCTCGACCTCAACCTGCGCCCGGCGCTGTGGCCGGCCGGCACCGACCCGACGCCGCGGCTGTGGCAGGCACTGGAACGCGCCGACCTGGTCAAGCTCTCGCACGAGGAACTGGACTACCTGGCACGGCCGCTGGGCAGCGACGGCCAGGCGCAGGTGCTGCGCCGGTTGCTGGCCGCGCAGGCGCGCTGGGTGGTGGTCACCGACGGCGCCGCGCCGCTGCGCTGGCATACCCGCGACGCTAACGGCGAGGTGCCGAGCTTCCGCGTGCCGGTGGCCGATACCACTGCGGCCGGCGACGCCTTCGTCGGCGGCGTGCTGTACGGGCTGGCCGAGCGCGGCGGCACCGGCGCCGCCTTCGCCGCCTTCTGCCACGACCCGGTGGCGATCAACGACACCCTGCGCTTCGCCGCGGCGGTGGGCGCGCTGGCGGTCACCCGCAAGGGCGCCTTCGCCGCGATGCCCACGCTGGACGAAGTACAACGACTGCTGAGCCAACAAGAGGCCACCGCATGAACGCTCCCGATTTCCGTTCGCCCGCCTTCCTGCGCGCGCACGTCGCCGACACGATGGCCTTCTACCACCCGCGCTGCATCGACCCGGCCGGCGGCTTCTTCCACTACTACAAGGACGACGGCACGGTGTACGACGCCGGCCATCGCCACCTGGTCAGCAGCACCCGCTTCGTCTTCAACTACGCGATGGCCTGGCGCGCGTTCGGCAATGCCGAGTATCTGGACGCGGTGAAGCACGGCCTGCGCTACCTGCGCGAGGTGCACCGCAACCCGGCCACCGGCGGCTACGCGTGGACGCTGCGCGATGGGCAGGTCGAGGACGACATGAACCACTGCTACGGCGTGGCCTTCGTGCTGCTGGCCTACAGCTGCGCGCTCAAGGCCGGCATCGAGCAGGGGCGCGAGTGGATGGACGAGACCTGGCAACTACTGGAGAAGCACTTCTGGGAACCGCAGCACGGCCTGTACCGCGACGAGGCCGACGCGCACTGGAACTTCACCGGCTACCGCGGCCAGAACGCCAACATGCACATGTGCGAGGCGATGCTGGCCGCGTTCGAGGCCAGTGGCGAGCAACGCTACCTGCAACGCGCATTGCAACTGGCCGACAACATGACCCGCCGGCAGGCGGCCAAGGCCGGCGGACTGGTGTGGGAACACTACGACAGCGACTGGAACATCGACTGGGACTACAACCTCGACAACCCGAAGCACCTGTTCCGGCCGTGGGGCTTCCAGCCCGGCCACCAGACCGAATGGGCCAAACTGCTGATGATCCTCGACCGCCACGTCGCGGCCGACTGGCTGCTGCCGACCGCGCGCCACCTGTTCGACACGGCGGTCGCGCGTTCGTGGGACGAGGCGCGCGGCGGCCTGTACTACGGCTTCGCGCCGGAAGCGCGGCGCCAGCCGGGCATGCACGGTGCGGCCATCGGCGGCGACAGCTTCGTCTGCGACGACGACAAGTATTTCTGGGTGCAGGCCGAGTCGCTGGCCGCTGCCGCGCTGCTCGCCCACCGCACCGGCGACGACGCGTACTGGCAGTGGTACGAAAAGCTGTGGGCGTATTCGTGGAAGCATCTCGTCGATCACCAATACGGTGCATGGTTCCGCATCCTCGACGCCGACAACCGCAAGTACGACGACGAGAAGAGCCCGGCCGGCAAGACCGACTACCACACGATGGGCGCCTGTCACGAAGTGTTGAACGTGGTGGGCTGAGCTTTGCTCCTCCCCTTTGCCTGCGGCGAAAGGGAGGGGGCACGAGACGGCGGCAACGGGCGAACGCTCGTCCGTCAAATGGCGAATCCCGCCTTCGCGGGGAATGACAGGGCAGGAGACAAACAACGTGCAGCACAGACGCATTCGATTTGGATCGATGCAAGCCCGGGTCTTCTGGCGATATGTACTGCTGCTCGCCCTGTGCGCGCTTGCCGGCATCGCGCTGGCCGCGCCGCTGCCGGCGCAATGGAGCTTCCGCCTGCTGCCGGGCGATGCGCAGTCGCAGGCGCATCCCGGGCTGGACGCGTGGCGGCCGGCGCAGGTGCCCGGCAGCGTGCACACCGACCTGCTGGCGGCCGGCGTGATCGGCGACCCCTACGTCGGCGCGGCCGAAGCCGGGCTGCAATGGATCGGCCTGGCTGACTGGGAATACCGCGCGCGCTTCGACGTCGATGCGGCGACGCTGGCCCGTCGCCATGCCGAGCTGCGCTTCGACGGGCTGGACACCTTCGCCGAGGTCAGCCTCAACGGCCAGCCGCTGCTGCGGGCCGACAACGCGCACCGCAGCTGGCGTGCGCGCGTCGATGGCCGCCTGCGCGCGCAGGGCAACGAGCTGCGCATCGTGTTCCGCTCGCCGATCCGTACCCTGTTGCCGCAGGTGCAGGCGATGCCGCACAGGATCGCCGGCAACTATCCCTCGCCCTATGGCGACGAGCCCGCCGACGCGATGGTCGGCAACTTCGCGCGCAAGCCGGCCTACCACTTCGGCTGGGACTGGGGGCCGCGCTACGTCACCGCCGGCGTGTGGCGCGAGGTGCGTCTGGACAGCTGGGATGCGCGCCGCATCACCGATCTGGCGGTGCGCACCGACGTGCTCGACGACCAGCGCGCCGCACTGACCGCGCAGCTGCAGGTGGAGCAGGGGGAAGCCGCCGGCAGCGCCCGCGTGACCGTGGAAGCGTTCGACCCGGACGGCAAGCGCGTTGCCGCCGTCGAACGCGAGGTGGCGTTGCGGCCCGGCGACAACCGCGTGCAGCTGCCGCTGGAAATCGCGCAGCCGCGCCGCTGGTGGCCGGTGGGCTATGGCGTGCAGGACCGCTACACGGTGCGCGCCAGCGTGCAGGGTGCGGATGCCGTCACCCGGCGCACCGGCCTGCGCACGGTGCAGTTGCAGCGCGACGCCGACGCCGAGGGCGGGCAGGGTTTCGCCTTCGTCATCAACGGCGTGCCGGTGTTCGCCAAGGGCGCCAACGTGATCCCGTTCGATGCGTTCCCGGCACGGGTCACCCGCGAGCGCCTGCGCCGCGACCTGCAGGCCGCGCGCGACGCCAACATGAACATGCTGCGCAACTGGGGCGGCGGCTACTACGAGAGCGACGATTTCTTCGACATCGCCGACGAACTGGGGCTGCTGGTCTGGCAGGACTTCATGTTCGGCGGCGGCATGCAGCCCGGTTACGACCCGGCGTTCCGCGCCAGCGTGGTGGCCGAGGCGCGCGACAACGTCCGCCGCCTGCGCCACCACCCCAGCATCGTGCTGTGGTGCGGCAACAACGAGGAAGAAACCGCGTGGAAGGACTGGGGCCACGGCAAGCAGCTGGCCGAGGCCGACCCCGCGTTCGCCGCGCAGGTGTGGCAGGGCTACGTCGACCTGTTCGGCAACGACCTGCGGCAGGTGGTGGCCGAAGAAGGGCTGGGCGTGCCGTACTGGTCCAGCTCGCCGGGCAATGACCTCGACGCGAAGGCCAACGACTCCCGGCGCGGCGACAAGCACTACTGGGACGTGTGGGGCGGCCCGGCGCTGCCGGCGACCGCCTACCTGCGCGAGACGCCGCGCTTCATGTCCGAATACGGCCTGCAGGCATGGCCGCGGCTTTCCACCGTGGATGCGTTCGCCGCGCGCGACGAGCAGGCCATCGACGGCCCGGTGATCCGCGCCCACCAGAAGTTCATGGCCGGCAAGGGCAACGAACGCCTGCTGCACTACATCGAGCGCGAATACGGCACGCCGCGCTCCTTCCCCGATTTCGTCTATCTGAGCCAGGTGATGCAGGCCGAGGGCATCGAGCTGGCCGCGCTGCACCACCGTGCCTCGCGTCCGTACACCATGGGCTCGCTGTACTGGCAGCTCAACGACGTGTGGCCGGGCGCGTCGTGGTCGAGCCTCGACTATTACGGCAACTGGAAGGCGCTGCACTTTCATGCGCGCCGCTTCTTCGCCGGGGTGGCGGTGGCGGCACTGCGCGACGATGACGGCGTTACCCGCTTCAGCCTGCTCAACGATGGCCGCGACGCGATCACCGCGCAGTGGCGCGTGCGGGTGATGGACGTCGATGGCCGCGAGTCCGCGCGCCAGCAGGAAACCGTCACCCTGTCGCCGATGGGCGTGACCGACGTGGCGCGCTTCGTCGATGCCGACCTGCTCAAGGGCCACGACCCGGCGCGCAGCGTGGCCGTGTTCGAGCTGCTGCACGACGGCACGGTGCTGGCGCGGCGGCTGGTGCATTTCGTGCCGGCGAAGGAACAGGCGCTGGCCGCCGGCCAGCTGCAGGCCGAACTGCGCGCCGATGGCGACCGCTATCGCCTGCGGTTGCAGGCACGCGGCCTCGTGCGCGCGGCGTGGATCGACTTCGGCGACGTCGCCGCCGAGCCGGAAGACAACGCCTTCGACCTGCTGCCCGGCGAAACCCGCGAACTGGCCGTGCGCAGCCGCGCCGACCTGCCCACCCTGCGTGCCGCGCTGCAGCTGCGGACGCTGGGCGACACCCTGCACGCTCCTTCCGTTCCATCCCGCTGAACCACTCCCACCCCGAGGACCCGATGATGACCCGAGCCCTGCGTACCGCCCCCCTGGTTGCCGCCCTGGTGCTGGCACTGTCCGCCT
Source organism: Stenotrophomonas sp. NLF4-10 (assembly GCF_022359915.1). Lineage (NCBI taxonomy): Bacteria > Pseudomonadati > Pseudomonadota > Gammaproteobacteria > Lysobacterales > Lysobacteraceae > Stenotrophomonas > Stenotrophomonas sp. NLF4-10. The sequence goes on along the minus strand of NZ_JAKSEE010000002.1, from coordinate 3,622 downwards.
GCAACGACCCGCAGGCCCCCGCCCTGAGCGCCGTGCCCGCGGCGACCGATGCCGCTGCCGCCACGGCGGCAGCCACCGAAGTGCCGGCCGTCGACGACGCCGAGGCCGCGCGCATGGCCGAGCAGGTGCGTGAGGCCACCCGCCATGCGTGGCAGGGCTACATGCAATACGCCAAGGGCCACGACGACCTGAAACCGATCAGCGCGCAGCCGCGCGACTGGTACCCGGTGCCGCTGCTGATGTCGCCGGTCGATGCGCTGGACACGCTGCTGCTGCTCGGCCTGGACAAGGAGGCCGCCGAGGCGCGCGAGCTGATCGTCACCCGGCTCTCGTTCGACCAGGACATCGACGTGCAGAACTTCGAGGTCACCATCCGCCTGCTCGGCGGCCTGCTGTCCGGCTACCAGATGACCGGCGACGAGCACCTGCTCAAGCTCGCCGACGACCTCGGCACGCGCCTGTCGCCGGTGTTCGACAGCCCCACCGGCCTGCCGTACACCCACGTCAACCTGCGCACCGGCAAGACCAGCGGCACCATCAGCAACCCGGCCGAGACCGGTACCCTGCTGCTGGAGTTCGGCACCCTGGCCAAGCTCACCGGCAAGCAGGCGTACTACGACAAGGCCAAGCGCGCGCTGGTGGAAACGTACAACCGTCGCTCGAAGATCGGCCTGGTCGGCCTGAACATCAACGTCGAGACCGGCGAGTGGACCGACAAGGACGCCTCGATCGCCGGCGGCATCGACTCGTACTACGAATACCTGCTCAAGTGCTGGAAGCTGTTCGGCGACGAGGACTGCAAGCGCATGTGGGAGGACAGCATCGGCCCGCTCAACCAGTACCTGGCCGACGAGGTGCGCGAGGGCGAGCTGTGGTACGGCCACGCCGACATGGACAGCGGCGCGCGCACCTCCACCACCTACGGCGCGCTGGATGCGTTCATGCCGGGCCTGCTTGCGCTGGGCGGCGACCTCGACCGCGCCAAGCGCCTGCAGGAATCCAACCTGAAGATGTGGCGCCTGAACGGCATCGAGCCGGAATCGCTGGACTACGCGGCGATGGAAGTGCGCTCGCCCGGCTATGCGCTGCGCCCGGAGATCGTCGAGTCCGCGTATTACCTGCACCACTACACCGGCGACGCGCGCTACCGCGGCATGGGCAGGGAGTTCTTCGACGATTTCGTGAAGTACACCCGCACCGAACACGGTTTCGCCGCGCTGAAGGACGTGCGCAGCAAGGAGAAGGACGACTCGATGGAGAGCTTCCTGTTCGCCGAGACGTTCAAGTACTACTACCTGCTGTTCGCGCCGGCCACCGCGCTGGACTTCGACGCCATCGTCTTCAACACCGAGGCCCACCCGCTGCGCCGCACCTGGTAAGGCGGCACCCGGCATGGCGGGCAGGCATCCGGGCCTGTCCGCCATGTTTGCGATGGCGTCCACTGCGGCCGGCGGCGCAGGTTCGGCGTCGCCTGAGAGCATGGGAGAGGAAAGGTACACTCTGCCCATCGCAATCCGGGGAGCAGGGGCGTTGGCGTTGTCTTCCATCCTGATAGTCGACGACGATGCGGCCACGCAGGTACGCCTTGCCGGGCTGGTGCGCGAGGCGCTGGACGAGGCACCGGCCAGCGTGCGCACGGCGGCGGACCTGGGGCAGGCGCGCGCGTTGCTGGAAGCCGAACGCTTCGACCTGGCGCTGGTGGACATGCAGCTCCCCGACGGCAACGGCATCGAGCTGATCGGCTGGATCCAATCGCATGCGCCGCAGGTGCAGTCGGTGATCGTGTCCGCCTACGCCGAGGAACAACTGACCTTCACCGCGCTGCGGGCCGGGGCCATCGGCTACCTGATGAAGGACCGCGACGACGTGGAACTGGTCGTCGCCCTGCGCAGCCTGCAGCGCGGCGGCGCCCCGATCGACCCGATGATCGCCCGCCGCATCCTCGCCCTGCTTTCCGGAGGAAACGGCGCCGGTGCCGGCGACGCGCAGGCGGTCAACCTCTCCGAGCGCGAGCGCGGCATCCTCGGCATGGTGGCGCAGGGCTATGGCAACCGCGAGATCGCCGAGCTGCTCGGGCTCTCGCGGCTCACCGTGGAAGCGCACACGCGCAACATCTACCGCAAGCTGGCCGTGGGTTCGCGCACGGCGGCGGTGTTCGAGGCGCGCGTACTCGGGTTGTTGCCGTGAGGCGCTGGCACTGGCTGCTCCTGCTGCTCTCTGCATGGCGGCGGGCGCGGCCCGGGCGGAGCCGGTCGTGCGCATCGTCCACGCCGAGGCCGCGCGCGCCGGCTGGGATTCGACGCGGCCGCCCGAACGGGGCTGGGTGCCGGTGACGCTGGCCGACCAGTGGCAGACCCGTTGGGCCGGGCACGACGGCGTGGTCTGGTACCGGCTGCGCTGGCGGCAGGACGATGCGCGGCAGCCGACCGGCCTGCTGCTCGACTACACCTGCATGGCGGCCGCGGTATACCTCAACGGCAGCCTGATCGACCGCGACCCCTCGCTGGTCGAGCCGCTGTCGCGCAGCTGGCACATGCCGCGCTATTTCCTGCTGCAGGCGCCGTTGCTCGAACCGGGCGAGAACGAGCTGCTGGTGCGCGTGTCGGGCCTGGCCGCCTACCAGCCGTCGTTCGGCGTGGTGGACGTGGGCGACCCGCAGGTGCTGCAGGCGCGGTATCGCCAAGGGGTGCTGGTCCGCCACGACCTGCAACTGCTCGACAGCGCCATCGGCTTCGTGCTGGCGGCGGTGATCGGCCTGTTCTGGCTGCTGCGCCGGCAGGAGACGATGTACGGCTGGTACGCGCTGAGCGCGGTGTTCGGGCGCCTGTACGACACCAATTTCTTCGCCGCCAGCCCGTGGCCGTTCGCCAGCACCGATGGCTGGCAGGCCTTCATCGGCGGTTGCTACGTGATGTCGGCCGCGGCGCACACGGTGTTCCTGCTGCGCTTCAGCCAACGGCGCTGGCCGCGCTTCGAGCGCCTGCTGCTGGGCATCGCGGTGGCGCTGATGGCCGCGGCGCTGCTGTGGCCGCAGTGGATGGGGCCGTACCGCAACGTCTACCTGGTGCCGGTCATCGCGTTCTTGTACCTGGTGTCGTTCGTCTTCATGGGCTACGCCGTGCGCAGCGACCGCCGCGACTGCCAGGTGCTGGCCCTGTGCATCGTCCTGCCCGTGGTGGTTTCGCTGCACGACCTCGGCGTGTACATGGGCTGGTACGGCGGCGTCAGCTACCTTGGCTCGTTCACCTCGCCGCTGATGCTGTTGGGCATGGGCTTCGTGCTGGCCTACCGCTTCGCCAACACCATGAAGCGGGTGGAAGGCTTCAATGCCGAGCTGAGCCGAGAGGTGCGGCAGGCCACCGGCCAGTTGGCGAGACCTTGCGGCAACAACACGCGCTGGAGCTGGCGCATGGCCGGGCCGGCGAACGCCTGCAACTGGTGCGCGACCTGCACGACGGCTTCGGCGGCACCACTGGTCGGCGCGATCAGCGCGGGTCGAGCAGGCGCCGGGACGAACATGGCCGCTGCGGGAGATCGTCAGGCTGCTTGGAGGAGATGCGCGATGACCTGCGCCTGTGTATGACGACAGCACGGCGCCGCGAGCATGCGGACCTGGCCGAAC
>NZ_JAKSEE010000001.1:0-18892 GCF_022359915.1 Stenotrophomonas sp. NLF4-10 | reverse complement strand
CGGTCAAGGGGTCCTTGAGCTGTCTGGTGGTCAAGGTTGGTGGTCAAACCGGTGGTCAGACCGCCAATCCGGCGCATTACTATCCCGATACGAATAGGGCCTCCGGTTGTCCGAAGGCCCTGTTTTTCAAGCGTTTTCCGATGGATTACCGCTTCATCGAATTGAAGAACTCGTCGTTGGACTTGGTGCTCTTCATCTTGTCGAGCAGGAACTCCATCGCCGCGATCTCGTCCATCGGGTGCAGCAGTTTGCGCAGGATCCAGATCTTCTGCAGCAGTTCCGGCTCGATCAGCAGGTCCTCGCGGCGGGTGCCGGAGCGGTTGATGTCGATGGCCGGGTAGACGCGCTTCTCGGTGATGCGGCGGTTCAGGTGCACTTCGCTGTTGCCGGTGCCCTTGAATTCCTCGTAGATCACCTCGTCCATCTTGCTGCCGGTTTCGACCAGCGCGGTGGCGATGATGGTCAGCGAGCCGCCTTCCTCGACGTTGCGCGCCGCGCCGAAGAAGCGCTTCGGGCGGTGCAGGGCGTTGGCGTCGACGCCGCCGGTCAGCACCTTGCCCGAGGACGGCACCACGTTGTTGTAGGCGCGCGCCAGGCGGGTGATCGAGTCGAGCAGGATCACCACGTCCTTCTTGTGCTCGACCAGGCGCTTGGCGCGCTCGATCACCATTTCGGCGACCTGCACGTGGCGCGCGGCCGGTTCGTCGAAGGTGGAGCTGACCACTTCGCCGCGCACGGTGCGCTGCATCTCGGTCACTTCCTCCGGGCGCTCGTCCACCAGCAGCACGATCAGGTGCACGTCCGGGTGGTTGTAGGTGATGGCGCTGGCGATCTGCTGCATCATCATCGTCTTGCCCGCCTTGGGCGGGGAGACGATCAGCGCGCGCTGGCCCTTGCCCTGCGGCGCCATCAGATCGAGGATGCGGCCGGTGATGTCCTCGGTGGAGCCGTCGCCGCGCTCCAGGCGGAAGCGCTTGCGCGGGAACAGCGGGGTCAGGTTCTCGAACAGCACCTTGTTCTTCGACGCTTCGATCGGTTCACCGTTGATGGTGTCCACGATGTTCAGTGCGAAGTAGCGCTCGCCGTCCTTGGGGAAGCGGATGCGGCCGGCGATGTGGCCGCGGTGGTCGCCGGTGCGCAGTTGAAGCGGCGGATCTGGCTGGGCGAGATGTAGGTGTCGTCCGGGCCGGCCAGGTAGCTGGCCTCGGCCGCGCGCAGGAAGCCGAAGCCGTCCGGCAGGATCTCCAGCACGCCGTCGGCGGCCACGCCCTCGCCGTGGCGGGGTCAGCACCTTCAGCAGCGCGAAGATCACGTCCTGCTTGCGCGCGCGCGCCACGCCCTCGTGGATGCTCAGCTGCTCGGCGATTTCCAGCAGCTTGTGCGCCGGCATCCGCTTCAGGTCGCTGAGCGAGTAGACCGGGAAGCCTTCGGGTACGTTCGGATGCGGGCGCGGCACGAAGGTCTCGTTGCCGTTGTCGCTGGGCAGGCCGTCGTCGCGGAAACGATCGCGGTTGCGGTCGCGGCGGTTGCGGAAGCGGTCGCGGCGGTTGCCCTGGCCTTGGCCCTGCGGGTTCTGCTGGCCTTGGCGCGGGTGGTTGTTGCCGTCGTTGCGCGGCTCGCCATTGTCCTGCCCGCCCTGGGCGGCGGCAGGCGCGGCGAACGTTCGCCGGCATCGGTGTTCGGGGCGGCAGCCGGAGCGGCGGGGCGCGTCTTCACGGGGTGCGGCGGGAGCCGGCGGCGTGGCCGGCAGCGGCAGCGCGGACTGGGCCGGCGCCGCGGCGGGAGCGGTGTCGCTGGTTTCGACGGCGGCCTTGGCGGCGCGCGGCTTGCGCACGCGCTTTTCGACGGGCGCGTCGGTGCTCCCGGTTTCGGAAGGAGTGTTCTCGGACAAGTGTTGATTCCTCTCGCTGATACGTGCGAGCGCCCTGTGCGGGCGGCGAACTGGTGGGAATGGGCCGGACGAGAACCGGCCGGAGGGTGCGGCAGGCGAATGCTGCCGGACGAGCGACACTAACACCGCCGCGCGCAACGGCGCAAGGTGCCGGGAAACGCCTGTTGGGCCACGGTATGGCTGGCCCGGGGCCGGCGGCCGTGGCCGCCGCGGGGAAGGTCAGGCCAGCGCCTTGTCGACCATCTGGCTCAGCTGGCCCTTGCCGACGGCGCCGATCTGGGTGGCCTGGATCTGGCCATCCTTGAACAGCAGCAGCATCGGGATCGAGCGCACGTGGTACTTGACCGCGGTGGCGCGGTTTTCGTCGACGTTGAGCTTGGCGATCTTCAATTTGCCGTCGTAGGCGTCGGCCAGCTCGTCGAGCACCGGGGAAATCATCTTGCACGGGCCGCACCATTCGGCCCAGAAGTCCACCAGCACCGGGGTGTCGGACTGCAGCACGGCGGCGTCGAAATCGGCATCGCCGACGTGTAGAACCTTGTCACTCACTTGATGAGTCTCCTGGGGCAATGCGACGGCCCATGCCGGGTTGGCCGCTGCATTGCGCTAAACTGGGGCATTGCGCGGACAGAAGGCCATCGCCTTGGCGTCGCGCGACCCGGCGCAGGGGCCGCAGTGTGCGACGGTGCCCGTATCGATGCAAGCCGCCTGGCCGCTCCCGGCCAGCCGGCACTACCAAGACTGGACGATGAGCGACAAACCGCTGACTGATGTGACTTTTTCCTCCTTCGAACTGCAACCGGCGCTGCTGGCCGGGCTGGAAGGAGCCGGATTCACCCGCTGTACCCCGATCCAGGCGTTGACCCTGCCGGTGGCCTTGCCCGGCGGCGACGTCGCCGGCCAGGCGCAGACCGGCACCGGCAAGACGCTGGCGTTCCTGGTGGCGGTGATCAACCGCCTGATGAGCCGCCCGGCGCTGGCCGACCGCAAGCCGGAAGACCCGCGCGCGCTGATCCTGGCGCCGACCCGCGAGCTGGCCATCCAGATCCACAAGGACGCGGTGAAGTTCGCCTCCGACCTGGGCCTGCGCTTCGCGCTGGTCTATGGCGGCGTGGACTACGACAAGCAGCGCGAACTGCTGCAGCAGGGCGTGGACGTGATCATCGCCACCCCCGGCCGCCTGATCGACTACGTCAAGCAGCACAAGGTCGTCAGCCTGCACGCCTGCGAGGTCTGCGTGCTGGACGAGGCCGACCGCATGTTCGACCTGGGCTTCATCAAGGACATCCGCTTCCTGCTGCGGCGCATGCCCGAGCGCACCACCCGGCAGACGTTGTTGTTCAGCGCCACCCTCAGCCACCGCGTGCTGGAGCTGGCCTACGAGCACATGAACGAGCCGCAGAAGCTGGTGGTGGAAACCGACAACATCACCGCCGACCGCGTGCGCCAGCGCATCTACTTCCCCGCCGACGAGGAAAAGCTGCCGCTGCTGCTGGGCCTGCTGTCGCGCAGCGAAGGCGCGCGCACGATGATCTTCGTCAACACCAAGGTGTTCGTCGAGCGCGTGGCGCGGGCGCTGGAGCGCGCCGGCTACCGGGTCGGCGTGCTCTCCGGCGACGTGCCGCAGAAGAAGCGCGAGAGCCTGCTCAACCGCTTCCAGAAGGGCCAGCTGGAAATCCTGGTCGCCACCGACGTGGCCGCGCGCGGCCTGCACATCGACGGCATCAAGTACGTCTACAACTACGACCTGCCGTTCGACGCCGAGGACTACGTGCACCGCATCGGCCGCACCGCGCGGCTGGGCGAGGAAGGCGACGCGATCAGCTTCGCCTGCGAGCGCTATGCGATGGGCCTGCCGGACATCGAGGCCTACATCGAGCAGAAGATCCCGGTCGAGCAGGTCACCAGCGAGCTGCTGGTCGCGCTGCCGCGGCCGGAGCGTGCGCCGCTGCCGGAGGGCGAGGAAAACGAGAGCGTCGGCGCGATCTTCCGCGAGGCGCGCGAGCAGAAGGCCGCCGACGAGGCGCGCCGTGGCGGTGGCAGTGGTCGCGGCGGGCGTTCCGGCGGCGGGCATGGCGAGCGTCGCCGCGATGGCGGGGCGCGCAGTAGTGGTGAAGGCCGCGGCCGTGGCCCGCGCAAGCCGCGCGTGGAAGGCGAGGGCGCGCAGGCCAATGCCGCCGCAGCGCAGCCGCTGCAGCAGGCCAAGCCCGCTCAACAACCGCAGGCCGAAGGCGAGCGCGCACCGCGCAAGCGTCGTCGTCGTCGCCACGGCCGCCCGGTCGAGGGTGCCGAGGCCGCCGTGCAGGTGACCGCCAACGGCAGCCCGGTGCAGGTGCAGGCCAAGCCGATGCGCGCGTCCGGCAACGACAGCGATTCGTTCCTGACCCGCCTGGGCCGCAAGATCCGCCGCATGCTCGCGGGCGATTGATCGCGGCAGTGCCGGCCGCTGGCCGGCAACCTCGCATCACCCGACCTTCTCGCAGATGTCGGCCAGCGGCCGGCACTACCGCGTCGATTCTTGATGCGGCTCCCGGTGGGTGCCGACCGTTGGTCGGCACGCATCCATCCGCGCGCAACCGATCCCCGGCATGTTGCGCCGCCGCCCGACCAACGGTCGGGTGCCACCGGCGCGTGAAGCCGATCGCGCGCCGATGCGCCGCACCGCCGCCTTCGCCTCCGGCATAATCGGCGCATGAGCGTTCTGCGTTTCGACAATGTCAGCAAGCACTATGCGGGCGGCCACCAGGCGCTGGTGGACGTCAGCTTCGAGGTGGGCGCGGGCGAGATGCTGTTCGTCACCGGGCATTCCGGCGCCGGCAAGAGCACGCTGCTGAAACTGATCCACCTGAGCGAGCGCCCGACCCGCGGCGCGGTGCTGTTCGGCCAGCGCAACCTGCTCAAGGTGCGCGGCGGCAAGGTGGCGCTGCATCGGCGCGAGGTCGGCGCGGTCCACCAGGACCACCGCCTGCTGACCGACCGCAGCATCGGCGAGAACGTGGCGCTGCCGCTGATCCTGCGCGGTGACCGCCGCGGCGACGTCGGCAAGCGTGTGCGCTCGGTGCTCGAACGCATGGGCCTGGGCCACCGCGAGAAGGCGCTGCCCACGCAGCTGTCGGCCGGCGAGCAGCAGCGCGTCGGCATCGCCCGCGCCATCGTCGCCGAGCCGAAGCTGCTGGTCGCCGACGAGCCCACCGGCAACCTCGACCCCACGCTGGCCGCGGAGATCATGGCCCTGTTTGCCGAGTTGCCCGGCCGCGGCACCAGCGTGCTGGTGGTCAGCCACGACCTGCCGCTGCTCAAGCGCATGCGCAAGCGAGTGCTGATCCTCGACCACGGGCGGTTGGTCGACGACATCTCGCCGCAGGACCTGGCCGAATGAGCAGGAAGGAAGCAATGCCCCGGAATGGTGAAGCCGCCGCACCGTCGCGGCTGGGCGCGTGGTTCGCCCACCACCTGCACAGCGTGGTGTTCAGCCTCGGCCGCGCGCTGCGCAAGCCGTGGGCGACCGCGCTGACCGTGGCGGTGATGGCGCTGGCGCTGGCGCTGCCGCTGGGGCTGTCGATCGCGCTGGACAACCTCAAGGTATTCACCGGCAGCGTGCAGCAGTCGCGCGACATCAGCCTGTTCCTGAAACCGGCGATCGACGGCGCCACCGCGCAGGACCTGGCCGCCAGCCTGCGCGCGCGCGACGACGTCGCCGGAGTGGTGCTGCGCACCCCGGAAGAGGGCCTGGCCGAACTGCGCCAGAGCGCGGGGCTGGGCGAAGCCATCGATGCGCTCGGCGAGAATCCGCTGCCGAGCCTGCTGATCGTCACCCCGGCCGGCGATGACGACGCCGCACTCGCCAAGGCGCTGGAAGCCCTGCCGCAGGCCGACCTGGTGCAGCACGACGCCCTGTGGCGGCAGCGGCTGGATGCCTGGCTCGGCTTCGGCGCGCGGCTGGTGCAGGTGCTGTCGCTGCTGCTGGGGCTGGGCGCGGTGCTGGTGGTCGGCAATACCGTGCGCTTGGACATCCAGGCGCGGCGCGAGGAAATCGGCGTGCTGCAGCTGCTGGGCGCCAGCGACGGCTTCATCCGCCGCCCGTTCGTCTACCTCGGCGCGTGGTACGGGCTGGGCGCGGGCGTGCTGGCGCTGGCGCTGGTCGGCGCCTGCGGGCTGGCGCTGCGCGCGCCGCTGGCGGCGTTGTCGCGGAGCTACGGCAGCCCGTTCGTGCTGCATGGGCTGGATGCCCTGCATTCGGGTTTCGTGCTGCTGGGCACAGTGTTGCTGGGTTGGCTGGGGGCGTGGCTGGTGACCGGCCACTTCCTCAGGCAGACTCGCCCGACCGAAACCTGAGGCGCGCATGCCCACGCATGAACTCAAGCACCTGATCAGCGACGCCCCCCGGGTGATGGTGGTCGACGGCTCCAAGCTGGTGCGCAAGCTGATTTCCGACGTGCTGCAACGCGAGTTGCCGGACGTGGAAGTCGTCGGCTGCGCCAGCATCGAGGAGGCGCGCGAAGCGCTCGCCGCCGGGCCGGTGCACCTGGTCACCACCTCGCTGGCGCTGCCCGACGGCGATGGCCTGGCGCTGGCGCGCAGCGTGCGCGACGCCGCCGGGCAGGCCTACGTGCCGGTGATCGTGGTCTCCGCCGATGCCCAGCAGCACCTGGAGCAGCGCCGCTTCAACGAATACGTCACCGACTACTTCGACAAGGCGCTGGGCCACGAGGCGCTGGCCGCGTTCATCCGCGGCTACGTGCAGCCCGAGCCGATGCCCGGCGCCACCGTGCTCTACGTCGAGGACAGCCGCGTGGTCGCCGAGGCCACCAAGCGCATGCTCGAACGCCACGACCTGCACGTGGTGCACGTGCTCACCGCCGAGGACGCGTTCTCGCTGCTCACCGCCGAGTCGCTGGGTCGCACCGTGCGCCGCATCGACCTGGTGCTGACCGACGTTACCCTCAAGGGCGAGCTGAATGGCCGCGACGTGGTCGAGCGCGTGCGTATCGACTTCGGCTACGGCAAGCGCCGCCTGCCGGTGCTGGTGATGACCGGCGACAGCAACCCGCATAACCAGTCCGCGCTGTTGCAGGCCGGCGCCAACGACCTGGTGCAGAAGCCCATCGAGGAACGCCTGCTGGTGACCAAGGTGCTGTTCCAGCTGCGGCTGGCGCGCCTGTCGCAGCCGGCGGTGATGCTGTGAGCGGGGCGGCACCCAACATCCAGCTCGAACCGAGCTGGAAGGCCCACGTCGGCGACTGGCTGCTGCGCCCGGAAATGCGCGAACTGGCCGCCTTCCTGCGCCAGCGCAAGGCCGCCGGCGCGCGGGTGTTCCCGCCGGGGCCGCAGATCTTCGCCGCGTTCGACGCCACCCCGTTCGAGCAGGTCAAGGTGGTGGTGCTGGGGCAGGACCCCTATCACGGCTACGGCCAGGCGCATGGCCTGTGCTTCTCGGTGATGCCGGGCGTGCCGGTGCCGCCGTCGCTGCTGAACATCTACAAGGAGCTGGAGGACGACACCGGCGTGGTGCCGCCGTTCCGGCGCCCGGACCACGGCTGCCTGCTGCCGTGGGCGTGGCAGGGCGTGCTGCTGCTCAACGCGGTGCTGACGGTGGAGGAAGGCCGCGCCGGCGCGCACCAGGGCAAGGGCTGGGAGGGCTTTACCGACCATGTGGTCGACGTGCTCAACCGCGAGCGCGAAGGGTTGGTGTTCCTGCTGTGGGGCAGCTACGCCCAGCAGAAGGGCAAGGTCATCGACACCCGCCGCCACCGCGTGCTGAAGGCCCCGCACCCCTCGCCGCTGTCGGCGCACCGCGGTTTCTTCGGCTGCCGGCATTTCTCGCAGGCCAACGACTACCTGCAGCGCCACGGCCAGCCCCCGGTCGACTGGCGGCTGCCGCCGCGGGCGGAGCTGGAGGCCCGGCTCGCCGGAGCGTGAACCGGCTTGAATCCCGGTCATGCCGCCGCAACATCGCCTCTGATACGGTAGCGAAGTCGGGAAACCGAGGATGCTGTTGGTGTTTAAAATCCGGCCATTTGACGGAATTGACGACAAAAGCGGAACACTGGAACTTTTTCTATACCGGCCAGTCCAATAGCTTGGACTGCTAAGATGAGCCCCATGAACCCGAATACTTCTACTGCCCTTGTGGCAAACAATCTTCCGGTTCCCAGCGCGCTCGGCTCGCTGGATGCCTACATCGGCGCCGTGCACCGGATCCCGGTGCTGTCGGTGGACGACGAGCAGGACCTGGCGCGCCGCTTCCGCGATGAGCAGGACCTGGACGCCGCGCGCGAGCTGGTGCATTCGCACCTGCGCTTCGTCGTGCACGTGGCCCGCGGCTACAACGGCTATGGCCTGCAACTGGGCGATCTGATCCAGGAAGGCAACATCGGCCTGATGAAGGCGGTCAAGCGCTTCGACCCGGATATGGGCGTGCGCCTGGTGTCCTTCGCGGTGCACTGGATCCGTGCCGAGATGCACGAGTTCATCCTCAAGAACTGGCGCATCGTCAAGGTCGCCACCACCAAGGCGCAGCGCAAGCTGTTCTTCAACCTGCGCAAGTCCAAGACCCGGCTGGGCTGGATGAACGCGGCCGAGGTCAGCGCGGTGGCGAAGGACCTGAACGTCTCCGAGCGTGAGGTGATGGAGATGGAGTCGCGCCTGTCCGGCCGCGACGTCGGCTTCGACGCGCCCAGCGACGAGAGTGACGACCATGCGCCGCCGGCGCCGGCCGCCTACCTGGTCGCGCACGACGAAGACCCGTCGCAGGCCTACGAGCGTGCCGACAGCGAGGACAACCAGCTGCAGCTGCTGCGCGAGGGCCTGGCCAACCTCGACCAGCGTTCGCGCGACATCATCGCCCGCCGCTGGCTGGACGCCGACAGCAAGGTCACCCTGCAGGAGCTGGCCGACGAATACGGTGTGTCCGCCGAGCGCATCCGCCAGATCGAGGCCAATGCGCTGAAGAAGATGAAGGCACTGTTCACCGCCTGAGTCGCGGTGCCGGTGTTGCACGTCTGCTGGAAAGGCCCGGTCGTACCGGGCCTTTTCCGTTTCCGGGCACGATGCCCAGCCATAAGGGGAATGCCATGAAGGGAACCTGCCTGTGCGGCGCCATTGAAGTCACGGCCTCCGACCATGCCGACGTCGGCCTCTGCCATTGCGCGACGTGCCGGCGCTGGTCGGGCGGGCCGATGTTCGCGGTGCACTGCGGCAGCGATGTGCGCTTCGATGGCGCGCAGCCCAGCGCCTATCGTTCCTCGGACTGGGCCGAGCGCGGCTTCTGCCCGGCCTGCGGTACCCACCTGTTCTATCGGCTGTTGCCGACCGGCGAGTACATGCTGCCGGCCGGGTTGTTCCAGCAGCAGGAATTCCGGCTCGAAAGCCAGATATTCATCGACGAGAAGCCGGCGTTCTACGAACTGAGCAACGACACCGAAGTGCTGACCGGCCAGCAGGTGTTCGAGCGCTTCGCCTCCGGCAACGGCTGACGTCGTTCACTCCCGCGGCGGCGGATCGCCATCGTGCGGTTCGCCATCGGCATCGCCGAAGATGATCCGCGCGCCGCGCTGGTAGCTCCAGTAGGCGACCGCCCAGTTGAGCAGCACCACCAGCCGGTTGCGGAAGCCGATCAGGAAGAACACGTGCGCGGCCAGCCAGAACCACCAGGCCAGCAGGCCGGAGAGCTTCAGCCGACCCATGTGCACGATGGCGGCCATGCGCCCGATGGTCGCCAGGTTGCCCTGGTCGCGATAGCGGAACGGTGGCGGCGCCGGGTGCTGTTGCAGCCGCGCGCGGATCACCGCGGCCACGTACCTGCCCATCTGCTTGGCGGCCGGCGCCACGCCCGGCACCGGGCGGCCGTCGGCCTGCGCCAGCGCGGCCAGGTCGCCGGCGACGAAGACCTCGGGGTGGCCGGGCAGCGTCAGGTCCGGCTGCACCTGCACGCGGCCGGCGCGGTCCAGTGGCGTGTCCAGCGTGCGCGCCAGCGGCGAGGCGGCCACGCCGGCGGCCCAGACCACGGTGCGGGCAGGGACGAACCGCTCGCCGAGGTGGAAGCCCTCGGCGTCGATGGCGGTCACCGGCGCGCCGGCATGCACTTCCACGCCGAGCCGCTCCAGCTGCCGGCGCGCCTTCAGCGACAGCACCTCCGGGAAGCTGGACAGCACCCGCGGCCCGGCCTCGACCAGCCGCACCTTCGCCGAGGCCGGATCGATGTGGCGGAACTCGTTGCGCAGGGTGTGGCGCGCGATCTCGGCCAGGGTGCCGGCCAGCTCGACGCCGGTGGGGCCGCCGCCGACGATGGCGAAGCTGAGCCAGGCCGCCTTCTTCGCCGGGTCGGGTTCGGCCTCGGCCTTCTCGAAGGCCAGCAGCAGCCGGCGCCGCAGCGCCAGCGCATCGTCCAGCGTCTTCAGGCCGGGGGCGTGCGGCGCCCATTGGTCGTTGCCGAAATAGGCATGGGTGGCGCCGCTGGCGACCAGCAGCAGGTCGTAGTCCAGCGTGGTGCCGTCGCGCAGCCGCACCTGGCGTTGGTGCTTGTCGATGGCATCCACCTCGCCGAGCCTGACCTCGACGTTGCGCTGCCGGCCGAGGATGTGCCGCAATGGTGCGGCGATGTCCGGCGCCGACAGGCCGGCGGTGGCCACCTGGTACAGCAGCGGCTGGAACAGGTGGTGGTTGCGGCGGTCGACCAGGGTGATGCGCAGCTTCGCGTTGGCCAGCGCGCGGGTGGCCCGGAGGCCGGCGAAGCCGCCGCCGATGACCAGCAGGCGGGGAGGGCGGTCGTGGGGCATGCGGTACTCCGGTGGGGGCCGGCGGATGCCGGTTGGAGGGCGTGGACAACCGGCCGCCATCATCGCATGGGGTGCGCATGCTCGGGCCGATGGTCGATACTGGCTCCGAGCCGAATGCCGTGGAGGGAATGCCGTGTCCGATCCCGAAAAGCGTATCGCCCTGCTGATCGACGCCGACAATGCGCCGGCGGCGAAGATCGACGAGGTGCTGGCCGAGGTGGCGCGCTTCGGCGTGGCCAACGTGCGCCGCGCCTACGGCAACTGGAAGAGCCCGCGGCTGAAGGGCTGGGAGGCGGTGCTGCACGAATACGCGATCCGCCCGATCCAGCAGTTCGCCTATTCCAAGGGCAAGAACGCCTCGGACATGGCGATGGTGATCGACGCGATGGACCTGCTCTACGCGCGCAACCTCGATGGGTTCGCCATCGTCTCCAGCGACGCCGATTTCACCCCGCTGGTGATGCGGCTGCTGACCGACGGGGTGAAGGTCTACGGCTTCGGCGAGAAGAAGACGCCCGATCCCTTCGTCAACGCCTGCTCGCAGTTCACCTACCTGGAGGCGCTGGGGCAGGAGGATGCCGGCCGGGTAGCGGCGGATGCGGGGCAGCCGGGGCATGGCGAGGCCGCCGCGGATGCGCCTGCCGCGCCGGGCGGGGCGCAACCGCCGATCCAGCCGCGCCCGGGCAACGAATTGCGCGGCGACACCCGCCTGCTCAACCTGCTGCGCGGCGCGGTGGACGCGGCCGCCGACGAGCAGGGTTGGGCGGCATTGAGTGCGGTGGGCAACCAGATCGGCAACCGTGCCTCGTTCGATTCGCGCAACTACGGCTACCGCAAGCTCAGCGACCTGCTCGCGGCGATCGGCCTGTTCGAGTTGAAGAAGGACGACAAGTCCACGCAGGTACGGGTGTTGCCGAAGAAAGCCGCCAAGGCCGCCAAGGCGGGCGCGGCATGACGATGACGGCGGCCACTCCGGCGTATGGTGCGGGTCCTGCGTCGGTCACAACGGGAACCGGGATGCTGAAGATCTGGGGACGCCGCAATTCGAGCAACGTGCGCAAGGTGCTGTGGTGCGCCGAGGAAATCGGCCTGCCTTATGAGTCGATCGAGGTGGGCGGCGCGTTCGGCGGCACGCAGAGCGCCGACTACCGGGCGATGAACCCCAACGGGCTGGTGCCGGTGATCGAGGACCACGGCCTGCCGGTATGGGAATCCAACGCCATCGTCCGCTACCTGTCGGCGCGCTACGCGCTGGGCACGCTGTACCCGGAAGACCCGGCATTGCGCGCGCAGAGCGAGAAGTGGATGGACTGGACCATATCGAGCTTCGCCGTCGCCTTCCGCGACCTGTTCTGGGGCGTGGTGCGCACCGCACCGGCCGACCGCGACGCCGCGCGCATCGACGCGGCACTGGTGCGCTGCGGCGAGTTGCTGGCGCTGGCCGATGCCGAGCTGGAGCGGCAACCGTGGCTTTCCGGCGAGTCGTTCGCGATGGGCGACATCCCGCTGGGCGCCTTCGCCTATGCGTGGTTCGAGATGCCGATCCAGCGCCCGGACCTGCCGCACCTGGCCGGCTGGTATGCGCGCCTGCAGGTGCGCCCGGCTTACCGCAAGGGCGTGATGACGCCGCTGACCTGAGGCTTGCCGGAATGCCGTGGATGCGGGGCTTGCCCCGCATGATGCGCTCCCGGTGAAGCCCATGCGGGGCAAGCCCCGCATCTACGAGTAGGCCGGTGCCACGCCCCCGGCGATGCTTGCCCCCGTGTCGGGGGATAACCCGCTCCCACGAGCCATGAGTGGGCTGGTGCACAAACGACGACAGCCGCCTGTACCAGCGCGGCTGTCGACGTAGGCTGCCCCGAAGGGCAGGGGTCAGAACTTGTAGTTCAAGCCGAGGTAGACAACGCGACCGGCATAACCGTTGGAGTAGAAGCGGTTTTTGGTGTCGTTGCCCAGGTGGGTACGCGTCTCTTCCTTGGTCAGGTTCAACACCGAGGCGCTCAGGCTGAGCGCCGGGGTGACGTTGTAGGCGGCGTTCAGGTCGATCTGCTGGTAGGGCTCCTGGTAGAGGTTCAGGCCGCTGACCAGGCCCTGCACCACTTCGCCACGACGGTTCCACGAGGCACGCAGCAGCAGCTTCTCCACTTCGTAGAACACGGTAAAGTTGGCCTGGTTCTTGGCGCTGCCGACCAGCGGCGACTTGCCGATCTCGGTGCCGTCCTCGAGGGTGATGGCCGCTTCGTTGGTGTCGTTCCAGGTGTAGTTCGCCTGGAAGCCCAGGCCGAAATCCAGCGTGTGCTGGGCATAGAACTCCGCGCCCTGCGAAACCGCGTCGCGACCGCCGGCGGTGGTCGAGTAGTTCTGCACGACCACGGTTTCGCCACCGATGTCCTGCGTCACGTCCTGCACCACCGGCACCGAGAAGTTGCTGACGTCCTTGCGGAACAGGTCCAGGCCCACCACCGAGCCGGGGCGGAAGTACCACTCCAGGCCGATGTCGTACTGGGTGGCCTTGTAGGCCTCCAGGTTCTTGTTGCTGCCCGAGCCGTACCAGCCCTGTTCGCCGGCGCCGCCGGTCAGGCGGCGATCGTTGACGTATTCGGGGCTGAAGTATTCCAGGCTGCCCGGGGCGGCGATGTTGCCGTAGCTCGGGCGCGAGATCACCTTGGAGGCCGCCGCGCGCAGCAGCAGGTTCTCGCTCAGGTCATAGGCCAGGTTGAAGCTCGGCAGCACGTCGGTGTAGGTGCGCTCCAGGCTGCTGACCGCGAAGGTCTCCGGCCGGGCCACGCTGTCCGAAAGCCGCCAGTAGCCCTCGGTGCCGCAGTAGGTACGGTCGGGCGCGCCGCCCGGTACCGCATCGCCCGCCTGGCACGCCAGCGGATCGCCGTTGGCGTCGTCGTAGAAGTAGTCGTTGTAGAGGGTGACCTTGTCGGTGGAGTCGGCGTGCTGGCGGGTGCTGACCACGCGCACGCCGACGTTGCCGCGCAGGCGCTCGGTGCGGAAGTTGGCCTGCAGGTAGGTGGAGTAGATCTTTTCGTCGTCGCCGTTGGCGTCGTCGTAGAAGTAGTCGTTGTAGAGGGTGACCTTGTCGTGGAGTCGGCGTGCTGGCGGGTGCTGACCACGCGCACGCCGACGTTGCCGCGCAGGCGCTCGGTGCGGAAGTTGGCCTGCAGGTAGGTGGAGTAGATCTTTTCGTCGACGTTGTAGACGAAGTTGTCCTCGTTGCGGGTCTGCATCGCCCGTAGGTCTTGTTCAGGTAGGCGATGTAGGCCGGGTAGTCGATGGCCGGAACGCGCTGGCATTGATGCCGCCGGCCAGGTTGCCCATGCCGTACAGGAAGTCGGGCGAGAACTGCAGGGCCAGGTCGTTGCAGCCGCCGTTCCAATAGCGGTTTTCGTAGTCGCTCGGGTCGGTGCCCGGGCAGGCCCAGTAGCTGTTGCCGGTGCTGCGGTGGATGCCGCCATCGCGGTACTTGACGCCGAACTGGAACGACTCGAAGAAGCCGGCCTCGGTATGCCAGGTGGTGTCGATCTGGGCGTACTTCTGCTCGTTGGTGTTGCGGGTCCAGGACGAACCGGTGGAGCCGAGGTCGACCTGCAGGATGCCGTCCTTCAGGTTCTGCATCAGCTCCGGCGAGAACACCATCGACGGGGTGCCGGTCAGGTCCCAGGAACTGGCCAGGTTGCCCAGGCTCCAGCTGCCGTCCGCATTCTGGCGACGCGGCTTGAGCGGCAGCGAGAACTGCAGCGAAGGACCGCCCTTGGCCCAGGTGCGCCCGCCCTTGAAGGCGACGTCGACCGACTCGCCGCGCCATTCGGCCGAAAAGTCGACGGTCTGCGACAGTGCCTTCTCGAGGTTGTAGCTGCCGGTGATCTGCGGGGTCGGGATGGTGCAGTCATCCGAGCCCCAACCGCCCGGCGCCATGCCGGCGTCGGCGGCCTCGTCCTCGCTGCAGTAATAGGCCTTGCCCGGGTGCAGGCTGTAGTCGGCGCCGGTGACGATGGTGCCGCTGGGGTCCATCGTCATCCCGTCGAGCAGGCGCCCGCCGGCCCAGTTGCCGTCGCCCCAATAGCGGGCGATGTTCCATTCCGGCACCTTGATGGTGTGGGTCTGGGAGTCCTGCGACAGCTCGAAGCGGAAGTAGTTCGCGGTCAGGGTCAGGTTGTCCAGCGGCTTGAACTGGAAGGTCAACTGGCCGCCCTTGCGCTCGCGTTCCTCTTCCTTGACGTCGAGGTTCACCGACGTCGGCATCATGAAGCCGGTGTAGTACTTGCCGTTCTGGTCGTAGAAGCCGGTGCCGCCCCACCAGTTCGAGTTGAAGTCCGAAGGGTTGCCGTTGACGTCGACCGCGGTGCCGCCTTCATCGCGGCCATACCACTGCCAGCTCTCGGTGCTGGCGCCCATCGTGCGGGTGGTGCGCTTCTGGTCGGTATAGCCGACGAACACGCCGAAGCGGTCGTCCTTGTCATGCCAGGCGTACGAGGCGGAGAGCTGCCCGTCGGTCTTTTGGGTGGTGTCGGCCCGGGTGCCCTCGACGGAGACGAAGCCGGTATTGGATTCCATGTCCAGCGGACGGCGGGTGTGCAGGATCACCGTGCCGCCGATGCCGCCCTCGTCGATGCGCGCTTCCGGCGACTTGAACAGTTCGGCGCTGCCCAGCATGTTCGACGGCAGCAGCGTGTAGTTGAACGAACGGGTCGGGTCGCCGTTGGATTCGGCGGTGGCGATGTAGTTGCCGTTCAACTCGGTCAGGGTCAGCTCCGAGGACAGGCCGCGCACGCTGACGTTCTTGCCTTCGCCACCACTGCGGGTGACGATCACGCCCGGCACGCGCTGCAGCGCGTCGGCCACGTTCTTGTCGGGGAACTTGCCGACGTCCTCGGCATTGATCACCTCAACGATCGCATTGGCGTCGCGCTTCTGGTCCAGGCTCTTCTCGATGGCGTAGCGATAGCCGGTGACGGTGACCGCGTCGAGCGTGGTGGCGTCGGCGTTCTGGGTGCCGGCCTGCTGTGCGAAGGCGCCGGCCGGCAGCATTGCCGTGGCGACCAGTGCGGCCGTGATGGCCGCGGACAACGCATGGCGGCCGTGCGTGCGTGACATCTGTTTCATCCGCTCTCCCTCTCCTGGATTGAAGTCGGTAACTGCACGAAGGTATTGAATCGATCTAAATTTGAAGCCGGACGAGGCGGGTACTTCGCCTGCCCCCGAAGGGGCGGTCCGACCCGTGGTTGTCCTGCAATCGCCGTCGAATTGATTTGGATCGATCTAAACGATTGGTGCGAAATTTTAACACAGTGCCGGGGCCGACGCATGTTGCTGCGCAATATGGCGCTGGTCCCGGAGAGGCCGGATGAAGGGGAAGGGCCGGCCGATCCTGCCGGAAGGGCAGCGCCGCGATCAGGCGCGGGCAGAGGCGCGCCGGGCCGTGGATGTTGCGTTGCAGAATGCATCGGCCGAAATGGCCATGCTTTACTTGGATCGATCTAAATTCACTGGTGCCCGGCACTCTCCCCGTCCCGCAAGGGCGGGCCGGCCATCAACGGCCCGGCATTGCCGGGCCACCCTATCGCCGCACCGACATCGCCCCAGAGAATCCAGCCCGTGAGCCGAATGCCGTCCGCCACCGCTTCCCGTTTCCGCCGCCCGCTGGCCGCGGCCGCCTGCCTGCTGGCGGTGTCGCTTGCCCCGCTGTCGCAGGCCGCCCCGGCCACGCCCGAGCGCGAGGTCAACACCTTCATCGGCACCCAGGACGACGGCAATACCTTCCCCGGTGCGTCGGCGCCGTTCGGATTGATCCAGGTCAGCTCGATTGGCCTGCATTACGCCGGCTGGCGCTATGACGAGGACAAGATCCTCGGCTTCGGCCACTCCTTCGTCTCCGGCGCGGGCTGCTGGGAACAGGGCGGGCAGGTGTCGGTATTGCCGGTGACCGGCAGCATCGCCCCCGGTGGCGATTTCGATACCGGCGATGCGAAGAGCTTCGACCAGAAGCGCTACGGCGCGCGCTACACCCACGATGGCGAGGTCGGCCAGGCCGGCTACTACAGGGTGCGCCTGACCGACTACGGCGGCATCGACGCCGAGGCCACCGCGCTCACCCGCGCCGCCGCCGAGCGCTACACCTTCGCCGCCGATGCCGGTAGCGGCCACGTGCTGGTCAACGTCAGCCAGGCCAACAACCGCCACCGCGTCACCGGCAGCCAGGTGCGCGTGGTCGGCGACCGCGCGGTGGAAGGGCAACTGACCACGCTCAGCTTCTGCGGCGGCCACCAGTACACCACCTGGTTCCACATCGAGTTCGACCGGCCGTTCAAGGCGTTCGGCGTCTGGGGCCAGGCCGGCGGCACGCCCGGCGCGCGCTTCAGCATGGAAAGCGAGCACGACCCGTACAACGGCGCGTGGCTCAGCTTCGACCTGGAGGACGGGCGCAGCGCGTCACCGCGGTCAGCGCGATCTCGCACGTGGACATCGAAGGCGCGCGCGAAAACCTGCGCCGCGAGGGCAGCGACGGCAACGGCCGCCTGCTCGGCTTCGACGCCATGCGCAAGCGCGCGCAGGCCGACTGGGCGCGCGAGCTGTCCAGCGTCAAGGTGCATGGCGGCAGCAAGGACGAGCGCAGCGTGTTCTACACCGCGCTGTACCACGCCCTGCTGCAACCGATGACCGGCAGCGACGCCGACGGCCGCTACCGCGGCTACGACAACGCCATCCATATGGCCGACGGCTGGACCTACCACGAGTATTTCTCGCTGTGGGACACCTACCGCAGCCAGAACCAGCTGCTGGCGCTGCTGCGCCCGCAGCGCGCCCGCGACATCGGCCGCAGCCTGCTGGCGATCGACGCGCAGGGCGGCTGGCTGCCGCGCTGGGGCTATGCCGATTTCGACAGCAACGTGATGACCGGCGACCCGGTCACCCCGTTCCTCGCCGACCTGTGGCGCTACGGCGCACTGCAGGGCATGGAGCAGGAAGCGTGGCAGGCGCTGTGGAAGAACGCCGAAGGCGTGCCGCCGCTGGAATCGCGCCACGAGGGCCGCGCCGGCAACGCCAACTACCTGAAGGACGGCTTCGTGTTCTACGACCGCACCTTCCCGGCCAAGGGCATGGACGTCGATCCGCACCAGGGTGGTTCGGCGACGCTGGAATACGCGCTGGCCGACTGCGCGCTGGCGCCGATGGCCGCCGCGCTCGGCCATGCCGATGCCGCCGCGACGCTGCGTGCGCGCGCCGGCAACTGGCGCAAGGTGTGGGATGCCGACCTCGCCGAGGCCGATACCGGTTTCGCCGGCTTCCCGCGGCCGCGCATGGAAGGTGGCGAATGGTTCACCCCGCCCACCGGCAGCTACGACCCGCGCTCGCACTATGGCTTCCACGAAGGCACCAGCTGGCAGTACCAATGGCTGGTGCCGCAGGACCTGCCGTCGCTGGCGCAGGCGATGGGCGGGCGCGAGGCGATGGGCAGGCGGCTGGACGCGTTCTTCGCCTACGACGAACTGCTCGCCGACCCGGATGGCGCAGCGCGCAAGGCGTGGGTGGCCGGGCCGTACAGCTACTACGGCCAGTACCGCTTCAACCCGAACAACGAGCCGACCATGCACGTGCCGGGGCTGTACAGCCTGATCGGCCAGCCGTGGAAGACCGCCACCGTGCTGCGCGCGGCGCAGACGCTGTTCACCAACGCACCCAACGGCGTCACCGGCAACGACGACCTCGGCACCATGTCGGCGTGGTACCTGTTCGGCGCGATGGGCTTCTCACCGCTGATGCCCGGCAGCGGGCAGATGCTGCTGCACCCGCCGCGCTTCGACCGCATCGACATCGCGCTGGAGAACGGCCGCACCCTGAGCGTGCGTGCGCCGGGCGCCAACGACGGCGTGCGCTACATCCGCTCGGCCAGCCTCGACGGCAGGCCGCAGTCGGCGACGTGGGTGGACGTGGGCCGTTTGCAGCAGGGCGGCACGCTGGCCTATGTGCTGGATGCCGCGCCGGATACGCAGGGGTGGGGAACGCATGTTGCTGATGCCCCGCCGGCGTTGTGCCCGGCGGTGGTGCAGTGAGCTGTGGATGCTCCCTTCTCCCTCCGGGAGAAGGTGCCCGAAGGGCGGATGAGGGGCGAACGTAGTCCGTGATGGTTGATCATTCGTACTCCATTGCCCCTCACCCAACCCCCGCCCGCGTCCCGGCCCTTGCGCCAGCGCAGGGCGTTCGAGGAACAGCGAAC